>DASQMJ010000019.1:0-68093 GCA_035645535.1 Microvirga sp.
CAGCGTCGCCTGCAGATCGGCTACAACCGCGCCGCCTCCATCATGGAGCGCATGGAGAAGGAGGGCGTGGTCGGCCCGGCGAACCATGCCGGCAAGCGCGAGATCCTGATCGGCCCGGATGGGTTCGACGAGGATTGAGGCAGAGAGCCTCGTGAATGGAAGGCCCTGTCGTTGCGACCGGGCCTTTCTTGTTTCAGGCGACCAGGCTGGCGGCGAACCTTGCGCAGACGAGGAGGAGGAAGATGCCGAAGGCGATCTCGAGACGGCGCTTGGAGAGTCGGTGTGCCAGGCGAGCGCCGACAGGTGCCAGCCAGGCGCTGGTCGGGATGAACAGCGCGAATCCAACGAGCGATATGTAGCCCAGGGCCAGCGGCGGCTGCAGCGCCATCACGTTTGGAAACTCGGCAGCGCGGGGCCAGCCGGCATAGATGTAGCCGAGCGCGCCCGGAATGGAGATCAGGATGCCAAGGCCTGAGGACGTAGCCACCGCCTGGTGGATCGGGCGGTTGTAGAAGGTCATGAACAGGTTCGACAGCTGCCCGCCGCCGATGCCCATGAGGGCTGAGAGCACACCGATGATCCAGCCATAGACGATCATGATCGGCTTCGACGGCATGTCGAGGCCGAACCGCCAGGTGTCCTTGCCGAACAAGAGCCGGATCGCCGAGACGCCGGCGACGCCGACGAACACTGCTTTGAACAGATCCGCCGGAGCATAGCGGGCGATGAAGCTGCCCATGATTACGCCCACTACGACCGGCACGGCCCACACCCGCAGGATCGACATGTCCACCGCTCCCTTGGCACGATGGGCGTTGAAGGAGCGGATCGAGGTCGGGATGATGATGGCGAGCGAGGTGCCGACGCACAGGGGCATCCTCACCTCTTCCGGCACGCCGACGAGACGGAAGAGCTCGTAGAGGATCGGCACCGCCACCGCGCCGCCGCCGACGCCAAACACGCCGGCCAACAGGCCGGTGATCGCGCCCGCCATCAAGAGCGCCACCGCCAGCCACACCAGATCGAACACGGGAATGCCAAACATCAAAAACCGTCCTGCGGCCGGAACGGGCCGCTCATATTGAAAAGCCTCCCGCTTGCAGGAGGCGGTGGGAAGAGCCTAGGCGGCGCCGGCCGCCTGGGCGCGCTCCTGAATCTCCCGCGCCCGTTTGTCGATCCAGCTCCGGTCCGTGATGCCGGCCGGATTCGCGCGCGTGGCCATGGCGTCCATGAAGGCGAGGAAGCGCTCATGCGCGACATCGTAGAGGCGGCGCAGCTCCTGCAGCGGCTCGGGATGATCGTCTACTCGCAGGTCGAGGATCGGGTAAGGTTCCGTGCGCCAGATCCTAATGGCCGCGGATTGCTTGCCGCGCTTGTCCCCGCCTTCCGCCTGCCCGGCAGCCAGCGCGCGCATCAGGCGCTCCGCGAAATCGAGATCCGTGCGGCGCCTGTAGGTGTCGAGGGTCGCCTCGATCACGGTCGGGCCGGTCAGCATGTTGCCGGCCACAGAGACGCCGTCGTCGGTCAGATGCCCGCACCAGTCCACGCAATCGCCGCCCGTATGGGCCGCCGTGCGTCCGTCGCGGTCGATGACGTGGAGCTGACGGACGTCCCGTCCCGGGTCGCCCGCCGTGAGGATCTCCACGATCTCCTCCGCGCTGCGGCCCTCCGCCAGAAGCCGGAGGCCGTCATAGCCATAGAGTGGGTTGACCAGAGCCTGGGTCGCCAGTGCTCCGATCCGTGCCGCGCCATGGGGGCAGAGCGCCCCCACGGCGAAGAACTTGGTGGTGACCGCAACCCCGAAGGCACCGGTTGCGGGATCCTTGGCGATGATCGACCAGGTCATGCCGCCCTCTCCTTAGCGCCCAACGGCGTAGGCCTGCATGAGGCGCGGCGTGGCTGCGCCGTGCAGCAATCCGTCCTTGTCGCGGCTAGCGGCGACGAGGCGGCCGACCGTCCAGGCCGGCGCGACCTCGACATCGTGTCCCCGCGAGCGGAGATCGTTCAGCACCTCCTCGCCGAAGCTCTCCTCCGCCATAACATGGCCGGGCTTCTGCTCGCGCGGATAGAACGAGGACGGGAAGTGTGCCGTGTGCGCCATTGGCAGGTCGATCGATTCCTGCAGGTTGAGACCATGGTGGGCGTGCCGCAGGAAGAGGAGAAGCTGCCACTGCTCCTGCTGGTCGCCGCCGGGGGAGCCGAAGACCATGTAGGGCTCGCCGTCCTTCTCTGCCAGCGTCGGCGTGAGGGTCGTGCGCGGGCGCTTGCCGGGTTCCAGGCTCGCCGGCAGGCCGGGCTCGAGCCAGAACATCTGGGCGCGGGAATTCAGCATGAAGCCGAGTTCCGGAATGACCGGCGAGGATTGCAGCCAGCCGCCCGACGGCATGGCGGCGATCATGTTGCCGTGCCGGTCCACCACGTCGATATGGACGGTGTCTCCCCGCCGCGCCGAGCGCATGGAGGCGAGGGTGGGCTCGCCGCCCGCAACCTTGCGGTCCGTCGTCGAGAGTTCGCGGAGTGCCTTCAGGGTGCGCTCGACCTGCAGCTCGTAGCCTTCGACACGACCCGGGCGCAGCTCCAGCGAGGCCTTGTCGGAGATCAGCCTGCGCCGCTCGTCGTTGTAGGCGTCGGAGAGCAGGGTCTCGATCGGGACCTTCACGAAATCCGGATCGCCGTAATAGGCCTCACGGTCCGCGAACGCGAGCTTCATGGCCTCCACGACCGTATGGATGAAATCTCCGCTCGTGGGACCCATGGCGGCAAGATCGAAGCCCTTGAGGAGCGCGAGCGTCTGGAGGAAGACAGGACCTTGGCCCCAGGGCCGGATCTTGTTCACGCGGAAGTTATGGTACTCGTAGGTCTGCGGCACGTCGTAGCTTGCCGACCATGATGCCATGTCGTCGCCGGTGAGCACGCCGCGATGGCGGGTTCCGCTCTGGTCCATGGCCTCGGTCTTGCGCACGAAGGCGTCGATGGCCTCGGCCACGAAGCCCTTGTAGAAGGCGTTGCGCGCGGCCTCGATCTGCGCCTCTCGGACGCCCCCCTTGGATTCTGCTTCTCGGATAAGGCGCTTCCAAGTCTCCGCGAGCTGCGGGTTTCGGAAGAGCTGGCGGGGCTTCGGCGCCTCGCCGCCCGGCAGGAACACGGCCGCGGAGGTGGGCCATTCCGTCTCGAAGAAGGTTTTCAGGTCTTTGATGGTGTTGGCGACGCGGGGCAGCAGCGGATGTCCCTGCTCGGCGTAGTAGATGGCCGGTTCCAGCACGTCCCGGAGGGACATGGTGCCGTGGTCGCGTAGCAGCAGCATCCAGGCATCGAAGGCGCCCGGAATGACGGTGGCGAGCAGGCCGTTGCCGGGGATCAGGGTCAGACCTTCGTTCTTGTAGTGCTCGATGGTCGCTCCCCTCGGGGCTGAGCCTTGGCCGCAGAGCACCTCCACCTTCCTGGTCTTGGCGGAGTAGAAGACGGCCGGAACCTCGCCCGACGGGCCGACGAGATGCGGCTCGACGACCTGCAGTACGAAGGCGGTGGCGACAGCGGCGTCGAAGGCGTTGCCACCACGCTCCAGCATCGCCATACCGGCCGCCGAAGCCAGCCAGTGGGTGGAGGTGACGACGCCGAAGGTGCCGAGGATTTCAGGCCGTGTGGTAAACATGCGTTTCTTCCGGGTTGAGGTTCTTATTGTTCGCGGGGATCGAGCGCGTCGCGCAATCCGTCGCCGAGGAGGTTGAAGCCGAGCACGATGAGGAAGATGGCGGAGCCGGGGAAGATCGACATCCAGGGCGCCTGATCCATGAAGTTCTTGGCCGTGTTCAGCATGGAGCCCCAGGAGGGGTTCGGGGGTTGCTGGCCGAGTCCGAGGAACGACAGGCTCGCCTCGGCGATGATCGCGGTCGCGATGGTGAGGGTTCCCTGCACGAGGATCGGCGGCAACACGTTCGGCAGGACGTACCGGACGAGGATCCAGAAGTCGGGAAGGCCGATGGCGCGGGCCCCCTCCACGTAATCCTCCGCCTTCACGGTGAGCACCTGCCCGCGCGTCAGGCGGATGAAGATCGGCATCGCCGAGAGTCCGATGGCAATCATCGCGTTGGTGAGGCTGGGACCCAGGAAGGCGGCGAGCGCAATGGCGAAGATCAGGAATGGGATCGCCAGCATGGCATCGGTCGCGCGGGAGATGGCCGCATCGATCCAGCCGCCGAAATAGCCGGCCACGAGACCGAACGGCACCCCGAGGACAATGGCGATGGCCACCGACACCACGCCCGCCATGATCGAGGCGCGCGCACCCCAGAGCATGCGGGAGAAGATGTCGCGGCCGAGTTCATCGGTGCCAAACCAGAACATGACCGACGGTGCCTTGCGGATGCTGGTGAAGCTAGGCTTGACCGGGTCGAAGGGCGCCAGGTAGGGCCCGACGATCGCCGCGAGGACGAAGAACAGCACGATGGCGGCGCCGATGACTGCGCTCTTGTTCTTCAGGAACTTGGCGAGGACGCGGCTGCGCTTCTTCGGCAGGGCGACTTCGTCGGCAACGGCAATGGAGGCGGTCATGCGGCGTGCCTCAGGCGTGGGTTGACGAGGACGTAGAGCACGTCGGCGAGCAGGTTCATGAAGATGAAACCGACAGCCGTGCAGAGCACGACGCCCTGCACCACCGCGTAGTCGCGGTTGAAGACGGCGTCGACGATGAGCTTGCCGAAGCCTGGGATGGTGAAGATCTGTTCGGTGAGCACCGCTCCGGCGAGCAGTTCCCCGAAGAGAAGGGTGGAGAGTGTCACGATCGGCACCAGCGCATTGCGAAGGGCATGCTTGAGAATAACTTTGCGCGACAGGAGACCCTTGGCACGGGCGGTGCGGATGTAGTCGGAGCGAAGGACGCCCAGCATGGCGCTGCGGGTGTGGCGCATCAGGCTCGCGGCCAAGCCCGTACCGAGCACGAAGGCGGGCATGAGCATCGTCTTGATGTTGAGCCACAGATCCTCGGTCGGCGGCACGTAGCCGGAGGCCGGTAGGAGTTTCCAGCGCACCGAGACCAGCATGATCAGCATTATGCCGAGCCAGAAATTGGGAATGGACAGGCCGGAGAGCGCAATCACGTTCGCTGCGTAGTCGACGGTGGTCCCCTTCTTGACCGCCGAGATGATGCCGGCCGGGATGCCGATGGCCAGGGCCACGATCATGGCCATGGTGGCAAGCTCGAGGGTAACCGGGAGCTTGCTGAGGATCAGCTCGAGCACGGGGATGTCGGTACGAAGGGAGATGCCGAGATTTCCTGTCAGGGCGGCACTGATCCAGGCGAAATACTGAACCGGTATCGGGTCGTCCAGGCGGTACTTCTCCCTCAGGAATGCGAGAACCTGCGGATCGCGCTCCTCCCCGGCCATGGTGAGGACGGGATCTCCCGGCAGGAGCTTCTGCAAGGCAAAGACCAGCACCGACACGATGATGAGGGTCGGGATGGCGATCAGAATTCGTCGTCCGATATAGCGGAGCATCAGCTCAAATCACCCGCGTCGTGGAATGGAGGGCGTGCCCGGCTCAGGCCGGGCACGCGGTGCTTAGGTCGCTCAGGAAGCGAACTTCACGCCCTTGAGGCGGATCATGCCGTCCGGATACGGTTTGAATCCCTGCAGCTTCTTCGTGTGCACGAAGGGCCAGGGCTGGTAGTAGGTGTAGATGATCGGCAGTTCCTGCTGCAGGATCTCCTGCGCGGCGTCGTAGAGCTGCTTGCGCTTGGCCTCGTCGTTGGTGACGCGCGCCTCATCCAGGAGCTTGTCCACTTCCGGATTGCAGTACCTGCCGTCGTTCAGGGCACCCTTGCAGGTCACGAACGGGTGGATGTTGCCATCCGGATCGACACGGCCCGACCAGCCGATCACGTTCACATCGAAGTTGCCGGCCTGCGCTTCCTTCTGCATGGCCGCAAATTCCGTCGGCCGGAGCGAGATGTCGAAGCCTGCCTCGGCCGCCATCGCCTGGATGATCTCGGCGATCTGCTGCGTCGTGGTGCTGGTGCCGAAGGTGAGCTCAAACTTCACCCGCTCGACGCCGGCTTCCTTCAGGAGCTGCTTGGCCTTCTCCACGTCGCGCTTGTTGGCGGCGAATTTCGGGTTGTTGTAGGGGCTGGCCTGCGGGAAGGGCTGTCCTGCCGGCGGGAAGATGCCATGACCCACGACCTCGTTGATCACGTCGCGGTCAATGGCGTATTCGAGCGCCTGGCGCACCCGCTTGTCCTGGCCGAGAGGAGTCTTGGCGCGATCCCCGTTTTTGGTGTTGATGGTCAGTCCCTGGTAACCGATGCCGGAGACCGGAGCGAATACGAGGTTGGCATCGCTCTTCACCGCGTTGGCGTCGCTCGGCGCGAGGCGCTCGATCAGATCGAGGTTGCCGGATTGCAGGTTTGCAAGGCGTACGGTCGTGTCCGGGATGGGCTGGAAGACGATCCGTTCGAAGTTGTACTCCTTGGCGTTCCAGTGCTCCTTGAAGCGCTCCAAGACGATGCGGTCGTTCTGCACGCGCTCGACGAACTTGTAAGGACCCGAGCAGACCGGCTTCTGACCGAAGTCGGCCGAGGCCATCGCCTTCGGCGAAAGGATCATGCCGGCACGGTCGGAGAGCTGGGAGAGAAGCGTCGCGTCCGGGCGGGACAGATTGATCTTCACCGTCAGGTCGTCCACGACCTCGACGGTGTCGACGGAGGTCAGTTCGCTCTTGCGCAAACTGTCGGGCAGGGTTTTGGCCCGCTCGATGTTGGCCTTCACGGCGGCGGCGTCCATCTTCTCGCCGTCATGGAAGGTCACGCCCGGGCGCAGCTTGAAGGTCAGGGCCTTGCCGTCGTCGCTCCAGCTCCACTCGGTCGCCAGCTCCGGTGTGAACTTCAGGTCGGGCGTGATGTCGACGAGCTTGTTGCACAGCGACGTGAATACGATGCGTCCGACGAAGGTGCGGGCACGATGCGGGTCGAGCACGTCGGGATCTTCATTCAGCCCGATGCGCAGGGTTTGGGCCGAGACCGAGGTGCTCATCAGGAGTCCTGCGGCCAGGGCTATCAGGGGTAGCTTCTTCATTGTTTCTCCTCCACTCGTCTCTGGATCAAGGGCTCATCGCGGCGGCTCGGTCCTGCCGCTCGCGCCAAGTTTTGTAGAGCGCCAGGCGCTTGGACAGCGCCTGGCTCGGAGGCGGGGCGCTGATCGAGCCAGCGCCCGCTCCCTGGATTTCGCGCCAGAAGTGGCAGGCCACCCGTCGGCCGTCCGGTGCCTGCTCGAGAGCGGGATGCTGGTCGCGGCAGACCGGCCGGGCATGAGGGCAGCGAGTGTGGAAGCGGCAGCCGGAAGGCGGCGCAGCCGGGCTGGGAACATCCCCCTGGAGCAGGGCCTTCGGCTTGCGGTTCGCTGGGCTCGGAATGGGGATCGCGGCGAGGAGAGCCTGCGTGTAGGGATGGAGCGGATTGTCGAAGAGCGCGTCCGTTTCCGACACCTCCATGATCTCGCCGAGATACATGACCGCAACACGGTCGCTCATGTGCCGGATGACTGCCAGATCGTGAGCCACGATGACGAGGGTCAGGCCGAACCGCTCCTTCAGATCTTCGAGGAGATTGACGATCTGGGCCTGGATGGACACGTCGAGAGCGGAAACAGGTTCGTCGCCCACTATCAGTTTCGGGTCGCCCGCCAGCGCCCGGGCGATTCCGATGCGCTGGCGCTGTCCGCCCGAGAACTCGTGCGGATAGCGGTCGACATGGGTGGGCAGCAGGCCGACCGTCCGCATCAGCTCCGCCACGCGCTCACGCTTCTCCCTGCCGCTGGCGAGGCCGTGCAGCCATATCGGCTCGGCGATGATGTCGCCCACGTTCATCCGAGGATTGAGCGAGGCGAACGGGTCCTGGAAGATGATCTGCAGTTCGCGGCGCAGGGCGCGAAGCTCGCCCTTGCTCAATTTAAGGATGGACCGCCCCTCGTAGCGCACGTCGCCGTCGGTCGGCTCGATGAGCCGCAGCAGGAGGCGGCCCAGGGTGGACTTGCCGCAGCCGGATTCGCCAACGATGGCGAACGTCTCGCCCCGCCGGATGCCGAGCGAAACGCCGTCCACCGCACGCACGATGGTAGGCGAGGAAAAGAGCCCTCCGCCGCCGAAGTGCTTCACCAGGTCGACGCCTTCGAGAATGAGATCGTTCGTGGCAGTCTCGCTCATCAGGCTGCTCCACGGTGCTGTTCGAGGGGCGCGTACCAGCAGCGGGCCCTGTGACCCGGCCTGATTTCTCCGAGCGGAGGCGGCTCGTTGGCGCAGCGGGCGTCGGAGAATGGGCAGCGCGATGTGAAGCGGCAGCCCTTGGGCATCAGCTCGACGGGCGGGACCGTGCCGCGGATGGTGGCAAGCCGTCCCTGCCGACGCCCGAGGGAGGGGACGGAGCCCATAAGGCCGATCGTGTAGGGATGCTGCGGGTCCTCGAAGATCGCGTCCACCGGCCCGCTCTCGACCACATGCCCGGCATACATGACCGCCACCTCGTCAGCCACCTCGGCCACGACGCCAAGATCGTGCGTTATGAGGATCATGGCCGTGCCCGTCTCTTCCTGGAGGCGCCGGATCAGCGTGAGGATCTGGGCCTGGATGGTGACGTCGAGGGCGGTGGTAGGCTCGTCTGCGATCAGGAGTTGCGGGTCGTTGGCGAGCGCCATGGCGATCATCACGCGCTGACGCATGCCGCCCGACATCTCGTGCGGGTATGTGCGCAGGCGCTTCTCCGGAGCCGGGATGCGCACCCTCTTCAACATTTCGAGCGCGCGCTCCATAGCTTCCGCTTTCGAGACCTTCCGGTGCCGGACGATGCCCTCCGCGATCTGGTCGCCGACGGTGAATGCGGGGTTCAGGGACGTCATCGGCTCCTGAAAGATCATCGCCATCCGGTCGCCGCGCAGATCCGCCCGGTCGCGCTCCGGCATGGTGAGGAGATCCCGGCCGTCGAACAGAGCCGAACCGCTGACGATGCGGGCAGGCGGTGTCGGCAAAAGGCCCATGAGGGCAAGAGAGGTCACGCTCTTGCCGCAGCCGGACTCCCCGACGAGGCAGAGGGTCTTGCCCTTGGCGACGGAGAAGGAAACATCGTCGACGAGGTTGATGTGCTTCGGAGCTCCATCGAACCGGATGGAGAGACCTTGGACGCTCAGCAGCGGCGTCCCGCCCGCAAGCGAGGGCGAGCCTCGGCCCGCCGCCTTCGACTCGTGGTGGAGCGTTGCTTCATGTGCCATGTCGGAGCTCATTCTTGTTGTCGTTGAAGGTCATCGTCGATGTGTCCGTCAACGGCTGGGTCATCACGCCCAAGAGACTCGCGCGCACCTGCTCAAGGTGCTCGCGCATGGCGCGCTCCGCTGCGTGCGCCTCGCGCTGCGATATCGCGGCGATGACGCGCCGGTGCTGCTCGACGTAAGACAGAAGCCGTTCCTTGGATCGCGCGCGTTCGCGCAGGGTCTGCCAATTGGCGTCCTGACGGACGCGATCCACCATGTCGAAGATCGCCAGAAACAGGCTGTTCCCCGCCGCCTCGGCAATTGCCCGGTGCAGTGCGCTGTCCCACAACTCGTACCCGTCCGCATCGGAACTCGAGGCGGTCTTCTGGGCAAGATGCAGGAGGCGCTCGACATCGCCGTTGGAGGCCCGCAGAGCGGCGAACCGTGCGAGAACCGGTTCGATCTCGAGGCGCACGTCCATCACCTCGAGGGGGCTGGTGCGGCTCGACAGCTCCTCCAAGCCCATATGCGGATGCACGGGACGCGGCCCGACGAAGGTGCCCTTGCCCTGGTGGCGCCAGATCCGACCCTCCGCCTCGAGCACTTCGAGTGCACGCCGCAGCGCCCGGCGCCCGATGCCGATCTGCGCGGCAAGAACCCGCTCCGGCGGAAGCCTCTGGTCCTCCGCGATGCGGCCCTCGTCGAGGAGGGCTCGCAATTGCACGAGGGCGAAGTTGGAACTGTCGGAGAGGCGCTCACTAAGGGTCATTTCCGATGCTGCCGGTGATCCAATCTTGCTATTGGTTCGCCGAAATGTGCACAAATGTTACAAAATTCAGCGCTTTCGTGAAACAAGGCTAACTCAGGCCGGAACCAATTTGCAAATGGTTTCGTGCTGATTTCCTGGGCAGAGGTGGGGATTCGGTGTGCAGCGTGGTTGCTGTGGGCACCTTGCCGGTTGCTCGCGTCTCAAGCTCGGCAGGGCCAAACGGCAAAAGGCCGCGAGTGCGGCTTGGATCGATTAGGGAGGTGGTGGGATGGCCCCTATCGAGCGCGTGACCAGCATGCAGCTCCGTCACCAGCCGTTTGGTAGTCGTGGCGCACGGCTGGTGACGGGTGGGCGTTTCCTGGAAAGCTGCCGATGATCGCCGTCTTATGCGGCGAAGGACATGCGATGCTGATGCTGCCGAAGCTCGGCCAAGAGATTGATATAGGGCTCCCGGCGCTCGCGATGCCGCGCAAGCAGCTTCTCCTTGATGTATTTCTTCAGTTCTTCGTCAGTGGCGCTCTGCTTCAGCTTCTCCATTTCGATCTCGTGCTGAAAATCGATGTTTGCCAATGTCCGCAGAAGCTCCTGCATCATGACCTGAATGTTGGACGAATACGTGCGATAGTTCACGGCGCTTTCGTTGACGGCGGTGTCGTGGGTAGACTTTGTCGGCATATCCCCTCCGGCTGCGAATCGCATTACGTAACGGAACCTTTCTCGCCGATCAGGTCATGGGGATCACTTCGTACAAATACGACGGAGATTACCGATTGCGCTGGATGAGTCGGTCTAGATGATATTCACTTGGTGACTGGCGGAATGCGGTCTGACACAGGGCAACGAGAGGCCGTAGGCTGTTGAATAGAAGGTAAGAATTCTTGGATATATGTTAATCATGCCAGTTTTCGAAAATTTTCATAAAAGCTATCCTTAATTTATTCTCCTCAATACCTCCAAAGAGCTACTAGAGATCCCAAGCTTAAGCCTAATAATCCCTCCATTGCATATTGAGGGATAGTGATGACGAGCTTCAACACAGTAGGCTTTACGGGCAATCAGAATATCGACGGCGTTTTATCGGGGGCGCGTTGGGACGCCCTGAATCTCACTTACAGTTTCCCCCAGCATGCTTCTTTTTATGGCGGCGGCTACGGATTGGGCGAGCCGCAGAACGGGTTCGAGACGCTCAACCCGGATCAAATGGCTGCTGCGCGTAAGGCTCTGGAGATGATCTCCGCCGTCACCGACCTGGCTTTCAGCGAGTTGGTTGAGACGGAAACGTCCCATGCTACGCTGCGCATGGCCATGTCAGACAAGCCGGAGTCGGCATGGACCTATATTCCCGGCGCCGGTCAGGAGAGCGGCGACAGTTGGTTCGGGAATTCGAGCGGCTTGTACGATGCTCCAAAGCCGGGGAATTACGCGTTCTACACCTTCATGCATGAGATTGCCCATTCGGTCGGCCTGAAGCATGGGCATGAGGCAGGCGCCGCCGGGGCGATGACAGGCAGCCACGATTCCATGGAATATTCCGTCACCACCTACAGGTCCTATGTGGGGGCGGACGGCCTGCATGTGGAAAACGAGGCTTCCGGCTATGCCCAGACACTCATGATGTACGATATCGCGGCCTTGCAGCACATGTACGGGGCCAATTTCGACACCCAAGGCGGCAACACGGTCTACCGGTGGGATGCGGCAACCGGTCAAGCTTTCGTCAATGGGGTGGGCCAAGGGATGCTCGCTGGAAACAGGATCTTTCGGACCGTCTGGGACGGCGGCGGTATCGACACCTACGACCTGTCGAACTACGCAACGAACCTGAAGATCGATCTGCGCCCGGGAGAGTGGTCCACATTGTCGAGCGCGCAGCTTGCTCATCTCGGGAGCGGCCACTACGCCCGCGGGAATATCGCTAACGCTCTGCTCTATCATGGAGATAGACGCTCCCTGATAGAGAATGCGACAGGCGGGGCGGGCGCGGACCAGATCGTGGGCAATGCCGTCGCCAACCAACTCGTCGGCGGGAGCGGAGGCGACCGGCTCCAAGGCCGCGAAGGTGACGACGTCCTCAAGGGAGGATCCGGAAATGATGTCCTCGCCGGTGGTGCCGGCCGGGACAGCTTCATGTTCGACACGAAGCCGAGCACGAGCGCCAATCGGGACCAGATCGTCGATTTCTCTGTAGTCGACGACACCATCCGGCTGGAGAACGCAGTTTTCACCAAGCTGACCAAGACCGGCAGCCTGTCGTCGGCAGCGTTCTGGACCGGCACGTCCGCGCATGATGCGAGCGACCGCATCATCTACAATAAGAGCACCGGAGCCCTGTTCTATGACGCGGACGGCTCGGAGCGAGGGGCAGCGGTCCATTTTGCGACACTCACGAAGGATCTCAAAATGGCCGCAGCCGATTTCCATGTGGTCTGAGGTCTGATGGCTCGCCAAAAGCAAACAGGGATGGCGGTACATCCGCGCCATCCCCGCTTGTTCATCGCCTGCCGCTTTTCGCACCGTGCGCTAGCGGCAGGATTCGACCA
The DNA here is from genome assembly GCA_035645535.1 of Microvirga sp. Lineage (GTDB taxonomy): Bacteria > Pseudomonadota > Alphaproteobacteria > Rhizobiales > Beijerinckiaceae > Microvirga. The sequence goes on from DASQMJ010000019.1 coordinate 12,540, forward strand.
TGATGCATCTCTATGCTTAACGAAAGCCTAATCGCCGGAGCCTGTCCCAAGCAGAACTGCAATTCTGGAGGCGCCCGAAGGGCGGACGATCAGATGTGTTGACTGACGGCTACCTGCCGGTGGTCCTCCATCTCGTGGAGAAGGGCAATGGCAGTCCTGGCATATTCTCGGAAGGGCTCCTTCAGAACCTCCGGCTCCCGCTCCCATCCGCGGGCATCATCCTGAAGGTCGTAGAAGGCCCTCGCAACTGCCTCGACGGCATCCACCGTGTCGCTCATCTTACTGCCCCAGTTTGATTCTTGATTGGTAACTTACCTTATGTAAACAATATAACCATACAATACCAGGCTTGCCTAGAGCTTGCACGACCGAGGGCGCTGCTATTTCGGGGGAGGGGTGCCGCTCTCATCCCTGCGAGGGAGGACCTCAGGGTCTCACATGGTGCTGAGGGAGGGGGGAGGAGGCACCCCCGTCGAGGATGTCTGCTTGGCGGTCAGGGGCTTGTCCACGGCCCATCGAGCCCGGTGCAGGCGTCAAAAACCTTCGCTTTCCCAGGCTTCCGGCGCTAGGCCGCGTTAGCGGGGTTCATTCTCGAAATGCAGGTAAGTGGCGTCGAAGTCCGCGACCTGTTTGAGACGCTCCCAATCCAGAATCGTCACCGTCTCCCCCTGCCAGGAGATAAGCTTTTCCAGGCGCAGTTCCTGGGCCACACGATTGACGTGGACTGTCGAGAGACCGAGCGTATCGCCGAGCTCCGCCTGGGTCACGGGGACCTGGAAGCTGTATCCATCCGTCTGCCGCACCGCCTCAAGCCGGACAAAGAGCTCGCAGATGAGATGGGCAAAGTGGCCAAGGGCAGGGCGCCGACCCATGGCGACGAGCCATTCCCGGTGCGTAGCGCCATCGACGAGAGTGTTGAGCCACAGCAAACGAGCAAGGTGCGGGTGGCTCTCGGAGATCCGGCGGAGATTGTCGTGCGGAACGACGGCAACTTGGCACGACGTCAGAGCGATCACGCCGTGGTCCATCTTTTTCGAGATGAAGCTATGCAGATCCACGAAGTCTCCGATGACGTGAAGGGCGGTGATCTGACGCCGGCCGTTCATCAGAATCTTGTACCGTGCCGCAAAGCCTTCCAGAAGGATGCTGCTCTCCGTCGGCCGAGTTCCTTCCGGCACGATATCCTCGTCGGCTCGCACCTCCCTGACCCGTGACACAGCGCTCGCCAAGACCCGCCTCTCTTCGGACGATAGCTGGTCATAATGTTCGAGCTTCCAGATGAGCGGATCGATCATGCGATATTTCCCAAGCCAGCACATGCCGGCATGGAGGCGGCAAGCATGGCTGTTGGGATGGCTTCTCCTCGCTGTTACATGAGGCGGCAATAAACTTTGTTAATTGAGGGTACAGCCTGGCGTCGACCCGCCTTAGCCAGCGAATAAGCCTGTAGGGCAGGTTTGCCTGTGCCAGCGGGCCTGCGGACGTTCTGGACGAAGAGTGATTAATATTCGAAGGTTCCCGCTCCGGGTTAACATAAGTGAATTCGGGCTGCGCAGAAAGCTTGATTGTAGCTCCCACGGCCACTTGCAACCCCGTCAGCAGCTCGGATCGCGCCGATCTGCTGAATTCGTAATTCCGGCCGGCAGGGATGCCCTACTCCATGGACAAAAACCGGCGAACGATCCTTTTGACGGAAGACGAGGCTCTCATCGGCTTCGATCTGCAGGATGCCCTCGTCGCCGCCGGCTATGGGATCGCGGGGCCTGCGGGCAGCTGTGCCGAGGCGCTGTCCTGGTTGAAGGACAATGAGCCCGACGTCGCCATTCTCGATGTGATGCTGAGGGATGGACCCTGCACGACGATCGCGCGGGAGCTTCAGAGGCGTGGCATTCCCTTCCTAGTATATTCGGGGGACAGGCAGCAGGAGGCAGCTCCTGAGCTCCGGAACGTGAGATGGCTGGAGAAGCCGGCAGCTCATCAGGAACTGCTGAAGGCGCTGTCTCAGGTGCTTGGTCCCGCGGGAGACTGACGCAGCGTTCTCCGGCGCCGGTTGGCTCATGGAACAAGAGCAATGCTCGGCCGTTCCGCCCGCGGAGGTGGACGGACCCATGAAAGCCCTTCTCTCGATCCTTCTGTCGGTCGGCACTGGGACTGCGGCGATGGCCCAGTCCGCCGGTACGACGCTGTCCATGAATTGCGATCAGGCCGCCGGTCTGGTCAGAGCGCGCGGTGCCGTCGTCCTTCACACGGGGGCGGCCACCTACGACCGCTTCGTGAGCGCGCCCGGCTTCTGCCTGCGCGACCAGACGACCGAGCCCGTCTGGGTCAGAACCGCCGATGCCGCACAATGCTTCATCGGTTATCGGTGCCGTCAGTCGGATCTCGACTATGGCCAATGAAGATGTTGAGCCGGCGTCCGGCGGCTTGACGGCGGAACCCGCGGCCTCCGGACCGGTCAGAGGCCTTCCTCTTTCTGAATTGCTGCCCGGGTGATGCGGTCCGCGCCGATATCCTCCGCCTCCTCGATCCCGAGAATCTCGGACAGGCGCGTGCGTGCGCGGTTGATCCTGCTCTTGATCGTACCGACCCGTGCACCGCAGATCTGCGCAGCCTCCTCATAGCTGAACCCCTCGGCGGCTACGAGAAGGAGCGCCTCGCGCTGGTCGAAGGGCAGTTGCGCGAGAGCCGACTGGAGATCCTGAATGTCGAGGCGGCCCCCCTGCTCGGGTGGGCTGCTCAGGCGGCTCGCCATGATGCCGTCCGGATCTTCGACCTCGCGCTTGCCCTTACGGTAGTTCGTATGGAACTGGTTGCGCAGGATGGTGAAGAGCCACGCCTGAATGTTGGTGCCGGGCTCGAAACGGTGAAGATTGCTCAAGCCCCGCAGAATCGCCTCCTGCACGAGATCGTCCGCCTGATCGATGTTCCCGGTCAGGGAAATCGCGAAAGCGCGCAGGCTTGGAACGGACTTCAGGATGTCGTCGCGCAGCTCGGGCGTTAGCGTCATTGGCTTTCGTCTCGCTGCGGCTGATCGAGCTTCTTGAGGAGTTCAAGGAGATGGTCAGGTATGGGCTCCGCCTTCAGGCTCTCGTACATGGACCGCAACCCTTGGCCAATGACCTCCTGGATGCGGTGATTAACCTGAGGCTCGGCCTTAGGCTCCGTATGGCCTTCCGGCGTCTGTGGACCGTCGAAATCATCGTCAATCATGACCGGATTCGGCACGAGTTACTCACGAAATACAAGGGGGCAAATGCTGGCACATGATATGTGGAAGCGGAGCCATAATCCCATCCTTCCCGAAACTAAACGAGGGCGCAGGAAGGACATTTACATAAGTTAAGCCCAACTTGGCACGGCCACTGACAAATGTCCGGGCATATGCCGGCTCCGATGACCGTTTCCTTCTCGTCCAACTGCGTCAGCCGCAGCAGGGCCGAGTTAATTCAGGGCGATTTTACTGTCGGCCGGGACTTAATGCCCCAGCAGACAACCTTGACAACGTTCCGGCAGAACGTAGATCAGCCTGCTCCCTACACGTGTTCGAGACCATCCCCTTGTCTCTAAGACATGACGACCTGCTTCCCAGTGCCCGGAAAGGCCGCAGCGGCCGCAGCGGCAGGTATATCGCCTACCCCGGCGGTCGCCTGCGAGCCTCCGGATGGGGCAGGGACTGCGGCATCTACGGAGCCGGGCACCCAGAGCGGTCGCGACCATGGCGATAGGCAGAGCTTTCACCATGCGCGACCTCATCATCGGCGGCGGGGAAATGGGAGACCGAATCCGGCACCATGACTGGTCGGTGTCGCATCTCGGGCCTCAGCAATCCTGGCCGCGGAGCCTGAACAACGTTCTGAGCCTCCTGCTCCATTCCAAGTTCCCCATGTTCGTCCTGTGGGGCTCGGCGCGGGTGATCCTCTACAACGACGCCTACATTCCCATACTCGGCAAGAGGCATCCGGACGCCCTGGGACGCCCCTTTTCTGAAGTATGGCCGGAGATCGGCGGAGAGATCGACGCCATCATCGACAGCGCCTTCCAAGGTGAGGCGAGCTACTTCGAGGATCTTCCCGTCGTGCTGGAGAGGGATGGCTATCCCGAGGCGACCTATTTCACCTTCGCCTACAGTCCGGTCTATGGGGAGGACGGCACCGTCGTCGGAGCATTCTGCACCTGCAACGAGACCACCGACAAGGTCGTAGCCGAGAGGCGCCGGGCCTTCCAGCTCGAACTGGAAAGCCGCCTTCGCCTCCTCTCGGATCCCCTTGACATCATCGCTGCGGCCGAAGAGGCGCTCGGACGTCACCTCGCCGTAAGCCGGGTCGGCTACGGTGACGTAGACGAGACGGCGCGCTTCTTCACTACCCCACGGAACTGGACCGACGGAACGGTCGCACACAGTGCCGGCACGCATGATCTCGCGGGGTTCGGCATCGAGGTCCATGAGATCATCCGACGCGGCGAGACTCTCGTCGTGAATGACGTGAGAACGGATCCACGCTGCAACACCCCAGATCGTCTCGCGGCATTCGCGTTCATTGAAACGGCCGCAGTGGTCACGGTCAGCCTGATCAAGGACGGTCGCCTCACGGCTGCGCTCTACGTTCACAGCAGGGTGCCGCGCCGCTGGACTGATCATGAAGTCAGGCTGATCGAGGACGTGGCCGAGCGGACCTGGTCGGCGGTCGAGCGGGCGCGCTCCGAAGAGGCCCGTCGGGCCGCGGAGGCGCAGGTCTCGCGCGTTCTCGAGAACATTACCGAGGGGTTCGTGCTGCTCGACCGGGACTTCCGGGTTCTGCAGATCAACGAGGCAGGGCTCCGCCTCGAGCGGCGGCCTCGTTCGGAGATCATCGGCCGATCGCATTGGGAAGCATGGCCGAATTCGGAGAACAGCGAGACCGGGCGGCTCTACAAGCGGGCGATGTCCGAGCGGGTGCCCGTCAGCCTCGAGCATAGCTACGTCTATCCGGACGGTCGGAAGGTCTGGGTCGAGATGCGTGCCTATCCGTCGGACGACCAGCTCGCGATCTTCTACCGCGACGTGACCGAGCGCAAGCTGGCAGAGGAGCGGCTGCGGGAAAGCGAGGAACGGCTTCGCACCCTTGCGGACAACCTTCCGAACGGGATGGTTTATCAGGCGGTCCGAGACGCTGATGGGACCGTGCGCTTCACCTACGTGAGCCAGGCCGTCGAGCGACTCCATGGCCTCAGTGTGGAGGCGGTGCTCGCAGATCCCACCGTGCTGGACCGGCAGGTCTTGGAGGAGTACCGGCCCGTTCTGGAGAAGGTCCGCGAGGATGCCGGTGAGGAGGACGCTTATATCAGCGTCGAGTTTCCGATGCGGCTCCCGTCCGGGGAGGTCCGTTGGTTCCACCGCGCTTCCGCCCCGCGACGCCTGCCCGACGGGCAGGTCGTGTGGGACGGTGTCGAGCTCGACATCACCGAGATGAAGCAGGCCGAGGAGGCGCTTCGGGAGAGCGAGGATCACTATCGCCATACTGTGGAGTTGAATCCGCAGGTTCCATGGACGGCAGCCCCGGACGGTCAGCTCGACCACGTAGCGAGACGGTGGTTCGACCTGACGGGAACGACCGGCCTCGGCTCTACCTGGGGTGAGGCCATTCACCCGGACGATCTCGGCCCTACGATTAAAGCATGGACGCGTTCCGTTGCCGCGGGTGTTCCCTACGACATCGAGCATCGGGTTCGCTTGAGAAGCGGCGAATACCGCTGGATGCGCTCGCAGGCGTTCCCTCGTCGCGACACGGACGGGCGGATTGTCAAATGGTACGGGACAACCGAGAACATCCACGAGCGCAAGCTCGCTGGAGAGCACCAGCAACTCCTGATCAACGAGCTGAACCACCGGGTGAAGAACACCTTGGCGACGGTCCAGTCCATCGCCTCGCAGACGCTCAGGAACGCGCCGTCGGTCGCGCAGGGCCGCGAGGCCATCGAGCGGCGCCTGCTGGCTCTCTCGCGGGCCCATGACGTGCTGACCAGCGAGAATTGGGAGGGTGCCTCCCTCCGCCAGATCGTCGTCCGCGCCATGGAGCCGTACAGGACCTATGGCGAAGCCCGCATCCAGCTGCGAGGGTCGGACGTGAGGCTTTCGCCCAGGATGGCCCTCGCTCTCGCCATGGCCCTCCACGAGCTGGCCACCAATGCGGTAAAGTACGGAGCTCTGTCGAACGAGGTGGGACGGATCCGGATCACGTGGAGCATCGGCCAGGTCGATGCGCAGCCCCACCTGCTTCTGAGGTGGGAGGAGCAGGGCGGCCCTTCCGTCGGTCCACCCGCGCGCCAGGGGTTCGGCTCGCGCCTGATCGAGCGCAGCTTGGCGCATGATCTCGGGGGTAGGGTGGCAATCGACTACGCTCCCACCGGTGTGGTCTGCACGGTGGAGGCACGGCTTGCCGATGGCGGCATGCCCGGCTGAGGCGGCTCCGGTCCGATCCGGATCGTTCACATCCCGATGAGCGAGCCGACGTTCAAGGCGCCGACGAGAGCCCCACCCAACAGCGCGCTGTCATGCACCCCGAGAAGCCAGCGGGACGGCGTGCCGTCCTTATGAACCCACAGGGTCGTGCCGAGCGTCACCAGGGACCAGCCGATCCCGAGAAGGATCGCCGATGCCGTGAACGCCGCAAGGCTTTGGCTCAGCGCGAAGAGCAGGATGGCGGACGCAAGGAGTAGGCAGCCGAGAGCTACTGTGCCGACCGGCTTGGCGGCAATCGGGGCGACGGCAAGGAACAGGGACGGAGCGTACATGGCCATCACGTGCCAGGCGACCGTTCCCGAAACGGCTTCCGAGAGGCCGCAACCGACCATGGCGATCGGCGTCGCTCCCATCAGGCCGGTCATGACGGCCCAGGCCACCGCGCCGACCAGGGTCGGAACAATGATCGCGCGTGGATCCGGATTCTGGACGTCCTCCTCGAGAGGCGCGCGCAGGCGGCGATAGCGCAGGGCGGACGTGCAGGCGAGCGCCACCACGTGCGCCAAGGCCGCCGCTGCCGCAATTCCCACGAACTCATGCGGCGTCGCGAGCGCCTCCGCTTCGGCTGCGATGGTCGGCGCCGCGAGCGCCGCAAGCGTGGCGGCTCCGAAGACGATCAGGATCGACCTCTTGCCGGCGCCTCCCATCGGCACGGCTGCATGGCGATAGAAGAGACTAAAGCCATTGGCGATGCCGAGCCAGAAGGCGCCGAGCATCAGGGCGCCGAAGTGCATTTTCAGGAGGGCCCATACGAGGATGAGACCACCCGCGACGCCGAGGCTGGCGCCGAGCGAGAAGGCAGCGCGGCGACCGAAGGAATCGAGCAGGAGCGAGGCCGGCAGGCTCGCCAGGGCTGCGCCGGCGTAGAATGCCGTGAAGGGCAGCGTCGCCAGTCCGCGAGACGGCGCGAGGGCGAGGCCCGCCAGGGGCAGGATGCTCAAGGTGAGCACCTGTGACAGGATCGACAGCGCGAAGCCGGCGGCCAGGAGCGCAAGGCCGCCGCGGTCCGGCGCGCTCCCGTCGAGGGCTCCGGGCTCGCAGATGCAGTCGAGCCGCCCGGCCCGCGGTATGGCGGTTGAGACGGTCACTGCCGCAGATCGTCGTCGGACAGGACACGGACGGCCGCACCCTGCACGTCGTCATACTGGCCGCTCTTGAGCGACCACAGGAAGGCCGCAAGACCGGTGAGGCCGAGCAGCAGCGCTGTGGGCACGAGATAGATCAGGACGTTCATGGTTCATGCTCCTTGTACGGCGAGTGCGGGATGCGCGGCGGCGGGCTCCGCCGGGGCGTTGCGTTCCCGCGCCCGCAGGGCGTTCAGCGTCACGATGGTCGAGGAGCCCGACATCGCGAGCGCCGCGACGAGGGGAGTGACGTAGCCCAGGAACGCGAGCGGCACTGCGATGAGGTTGTAGACGAGGGCGATCCTGAGGTTCTGCCGCATGAGGTGGTTCGCCCGCCCCGCGATCTCGACGGTCCTGAGGACCGGTGCGAGACGCTCCCCGAGGAAGACCGCATCCGCATGAGCCTGCGTTAGGTCGGCGGCAGAGATCGGAGACAGCGACACGTGGGCGGCGGCCAGGGCCGGCGCGTCGTTGAGGCCGTCTCCGACCATCAGCACCTTGCGACCTTCGGCTTTGAGGGCCTCCAGCTCCTCGATCTTGTCGGCGGGGTTGCAGCCCCCGCGCCACACCTCGATGCCAAGGGTTTCCGCGATAGGCGCCACGGCCTCGGGCCGGTCGCCCGACAGGATGCGGCAGGCGAGACCGCGCTTGCGCAGGCTGTTCACGACGGCCGCCGCATCGGGACGAAGGGCCTGTCGCACCAGCAGGATCGCGCGATTTTCTCCCCACGAGAAGGCGATGAGCGAGGAATCCGTGCCGCCGTGGGTAGCTTCCCGCGCAAGGTTCTCGACGCCGCAGAAGGCGGGGCTGCCGAGGCGCATTTCCACGCCGTCCACCATGGCGCGCACTCCCCGGCCGGGCTCCTCGACGGCGCCATCGAAGGGACGGCGGTCGCGGGCTTCCCGGGCAACGGCGGCGGCGAGCGGATGGTGGCTCGACAGGCCGAGACGCGCGGCGGCCTCGAGGGTTGCGGGCGACATGTCACCGGCATTGACCACACGCATGTCGGGCAGGGTCAGCGTGCCGGTCTTGTCGAAGACCACCGTGTCGACCGCCGCCAGGCGCTCCAGGGCATCGCCGGCATTGAGGAAGACGCCTGCCCGGAACAGCGCACCCGAGGCGACCACCTGAACCACCGGAACGGCGAGCGCGAGGGCGCAGGGGCAGGTGATGATGAGGACCGCAATAGCCGTGATGATGGAATCGTGGACAGTTGCGCCCATGGCGATCCAGACGAGAGCCGTGAGCGCCGCAGCCACGTGCACGACCGGCGCATAGGCGCGTGCCACCCGATCGGCGAGCTGCACGTAGCGCGACTTGGCGGAGGCGGCGTTGTCGAGCAGGCGCTCGATCTCGTCGAGGAGCGTTCCCTTGCCGGCTGCCGTGACCTCGAGGGTCATGGTGCCGTTGTAGTTGAGGCTGCCGGCATAGATCCGGCTGCCCTCCCGGGCCTTGCGGCGTGTGGTTTCGCCGGTCACGAGGCTTTCGTCGATTTCTGACGATCCCGCCAGCACGGTCCCGTCGACGGCGATCCGCTCGCCAGGGCGGACGAGCACCTTGTCGCCGGGGTTTAGCGCGGCCGTCGGCACGGGCACGACCTCGCCGTTATCGCAGAGGCGATGAGCGACCTCCGCCTTCAGGGCAGCAAGGTTTCCTGCAACCGCCCGCGTCTTGCGCCGCATGGCCTGGTCCAGATAACGGCCGCAGAGCAGGAAGAACAGGAGCATGACCACCGAATCGAAATAGGTGTGCTCCGCGTGATTGACGGTCTCGACCACCGACATGACGAGGGCGAGCATGATGCCGATCACGATCGGCACGTCCATGTTGGTGCGCCGGTTGCGCAGGGCGCCGAGCGCGCTCTGGATGAAGGGCTGGCCGGCATAGGCCACCGTCGGCAGGGCGATCAGGGCCGCGAGCCAATGGAAGAAGTCGCGGGTCTCCTGGGTGATGTCGGTGACGTTGCCGGACCAGACGGAGACAGCCAGCAGCATGATGTTCATGGAGGCGAAGCCGGCGACGGCGAGACATTTCAGCAGCCACTGCGCACGGCGGGTCTCCTCTTCCTCCACGAGGCGGGATTGGAAGGGGTGTGCCTTGTAGCCGAGCCGGCGTAACTCCTCGACGACGGCCGCGGGCGTGACCTCACCGTCGCGCCATTCCACCGCAAGACGATGGTTCGTGTAGTTGAGTCGCGCATCGACGACCCCCGGAAGGCGCTGCAGGCCGTCCTCGATCTCGTCGATGCAGGCCGCGCAGTCGATGCCTTCGACCGCAAGGTCGAGGTGCGCCTTGCCGTCGTCCTGGCGCTTGACGAAGACGGACAGATCGAGCGTCTCGCTCATCGCACCATCCTCAGAGAATCACGCGGCTCTTCGACCGGAAGACGGTCTCGGCGTCACGCTTGAGCTCGATGACGAGGTCCCACTGGCCCTTCGAGGCCGCGGTCTGGCCCTGATACCGGCCAGGAGCGATCTCGGTCAGGTCGAGAACCTCGTCCCGGCGTCGGTCCGTGGGATGGGTCAGGCGGGCGGCGGCAACGTAGCCTGCCAGGGGGCGGGACTCCGGATCGCGGGAGGTGATCGTCACGATGGTGGCGCCATTCTCGTTCTGGAGAACGGCGTCGACCTTCCAGTGCCGTTCGTCCTGCGCGTGCGCGGCGGCCAGATCATTCTTGAAGTTGAGGCCGGCCTTGTATGCGCTTTCCGTCTCCACGCCGCTGAAGCTCGACAAAGCCACCCGGACCATCACCACGTTCATGGCCAGGACCGTGCCGAAGAAGGCGAGCAGGCAGAACAGGACGAAGCGTCCGGTCAGGATTCGGGGGGCGCGACCCGTTGCTGTTGCATTTGGCATTGAATTCATCCTCTCAAGGCGCCTTGAAGTGGTCGTTGGCGCGGGCGGTCTCGCCGCTCGCGAGGTCGGTCAGGGTGAAGCGGATATCCGTGGATGGGGAAAGTTCCGGCACGTCGGTGGTGACAAGGACGCGCGCTTCCAGGGTCTGGTCCGGCCCGACGATCAGGATCGCCCTGCCCACCTCGTCGATATGGCCGCCCACCACGTCGAGCTTCGCTGCGGCCAGCCCGTCGACATTGAGGACGTATTCGCGCTCGTCCAGGGATTTGTTCGACACGCGCACCGTATAGGCGTTCCGGATCGATCCGTCCGACAGGCGGACGAAGACCGGATTGCGGTCGTGCATGACGCTGAGGTCGATCTGCTGCCGCATGGCGAGGGTCACGAGCATCAGTGCGCTCACCAGCAGGATGAGGCCGGAGTAGAGGAGGGTGCGCGGACGAACGATGCGGCGGACCTCCGGCCGGCCATCGATGCGGGCCTGCACGTTCATGTCGGTGTCGTAGGCGATGAGGCCTGTGGGACGGCCGATCTTCTCCATGACCGAGTTGCAAGCGTCGATGCACAGGCCGCACTGTATGCAGTCGAGCTGCAGGCCCTTGCGGATGTCGACGCCTGTCGGGCAGACATTGACGCATTGGCTGCAGTCGACGCAGTCGCCGGCCGGAAGGCCCTGCTTCCGAAGAACCTCGTTCTTCTTCATCGACCCGCGCGGCTCCCCGCGGTCGTACCGGTATGTGACGTTGAGGGCGTATTCGTCGGTCAGCGCAGCCTGGATCCGCGGCCAGGGGCACATATAGGTGCAGACCTGCTCCCGCATGAAGCCTGCCAGCGTGTAGGTCGTGAAGGTGAGAATACCGATCCAGATATAGGCCAGGAGCGGAGCCTGGAACGTCGCCAGATCCTTCACGAGCGTCGGCGCATCCGCGAAATAGAGCACCCAGGCGCCGCCGGTCCACCAAGCGATCATGAGCCAGATCGCGTGCTTCAGGGCCTTTTGACTCAAAGTTTTGAGGGTCGGCTTTTCCTTTTCCTTCTTCATCCGCTCCCGGCGATCTCCCTCTACCAGGCGCTCGACGGCATAGAACAGGTCGGTCCACACGGTCTGCGGGCACAGATACCCGCACCAGACGCGGCCGGCGACGGCGTTCATGAGGAATAGGGCGAGGGCCGCCAGCACGAGAAGGCCCGTGATGTAATAGACTTCCTGCGGCCAGATCTCGATGACGAAGAAGTAGAAGCGGCCGTTGCTCAGATCGACCAGGATGGCCTGGTCCGGGGCATTCGGGCCGCGATCCCACCGGATGAACGGCAGCAGGTAGTAGATCCCAAGGGTGACGGCGAGAACGATCCACTTGATCGTGCGGAGGCGGCCTTTCACGGCCTGCGGGTAGATCTTCTTGCGCGGAACGTAGAGCGGCGCCTCGTCGGCGGAAGCCGGCACGGACGGGGCGAGAGGGGAGGAGAGAGGGGCGTCAGCCATCGAATCCGTCGCGGGTCACTCGATCAGGGATGACGCTGGAATAGGACAAGGCACTGGTAGGCGCCTTGACCCAAATCAAGGACGGCTGGAGGGAGAAACGCCAGCCGCCAAATTCCGTCGAGAGCAGGACCTTTCCAGGCCTCCTTTAGGGGCGCCGGTCACCGCCCAAGGAGTGAACGTAGAGGGTCAGGGCCTTGATGGTCGTATCGTCGAGGCGTCCGTGCCAGGCCGGCATGACCCCGCCTCGGCCGTTCACGAGACCTTCCATGATCGCGGCCTTGTCAGATCCGAAGAGCCAGATCTTGTCCGAGAGGTTCGGCGCGCCTAGCTCCTTGCTGCCTTGGCCCTTGTCGCCGTGGCAGGCCGCGCAGTTCTCCGCGAAGACCTTGGCCCCCGCCGCGAGGTCGGCGCCCTTCTCCGTCGGCAGGCCCGACAGGGAACGGACGTAATCGGCCACGTGCGAGAGTTCCTCCCGCTTGAGCATCCCGTCGCGGCCGAAGGCCGGCATGGAGCCCTGGTGTCCCTGGTCGCTGGTCGAGCGGGCGCCGTGGCGGATCGTCTGCTCGACTTCCGCGAGCGAGCCGCCCCAGAGCCAATCGTCGTCGTTCAGGTTCGGGTAGCCCTTGGCTCCGCCGCCGCCCGCACCATGGCAGGGGGCGCAGTTGTCGCCGAAGGCTGCCTTGCCCTGCGCCCGCGCGAAGGCGAACAGCTCCGGGTTCTGCTTGATCTCTTCGAGGGAGTTCTCGGCCAGCTTCGCGGTCATGCCGGAGCGCATGTCCTTGAGGGCCGCGAGATCGACCTCGACCGCCTCGCGCGAGTGCCAGCCGATGACGCCCTTGGTATAGGACGAGACCAAGGGCCAAGCCGGGTAGACGACGCAGTAGGCCAGCGCCCAGACGACGGTGGCGTAGAAGGTCCAGAGCCACCAGCGCGGCAGCGGATTGTTGAGTTCCTGGATCTCGTCCCAGCTATGCCCGGTGGTGGTGACGCCTGTGACGGCGTCGACCTGTTCGTGAGTTTCATGGGCCATAGGATCAATCCTCCTGGAGAGGCATGCGCGAGGCCGCTTCGAAGCGATCCTTGCGCGAGGGAGCGAGGGCATAGACGAGCACCACCAAGAAGACGGCGACGAAGTAGAGGAGCCCCCAGGTTTGGGCGAATTCGGCGAAGAACTTGTATGCGGCTGGCATGATCTTGGCTCCTCAGCGCACGTTTGCCTTGTTGTCGTAGAGCTTGAAGTCGACCTGGGTGCCGAGCATCTGCAGGTAGGCGATCAGGGCATCCGCTTCCGTCACCTTCTGCGGGTTGCCGTCGAAGCTGCGCGACTGCGCCTTCGGATACCGCTTGGAGAGATCGACCGCGTTCGGATCGTCGGCGCTGGCCTGCGTCCGGACGTCGCTCGCAGCCTTCGCGATCATCTCGGCCGTATAGGGCACTCCGAGAGTGGCCTGCACCTTCATCTCGTCGGCGATCTTCGAGGCGTCCAGCTCGGTCTTCGCGAGCCAGGGGTAGCTCGGCATGATCGACCCGGGGACCACGGCGCGGGGATCGTTCAGGTGATCCCGGTGCCAGTCGTCCGAATACTTGTTGCCGAGGCGGGCGAGGTCCGGACCGGTGCGCTTGGAGCCCCACTGGAACGGACGGTCGTACATGCTTTCGGCCGCGAGGGAGTAGTGGCCGTAGCGCTCCACCTCGTCGCGCAGCGGACGCACCATCTGGCTGTGGCAGTTGTAGCAGCCCTCACGGACATAGATGTTGCGGCCTGCGAGCTCGAGGGGGGTGTAGGGTCTTATGCCCTCCACCTTCTCGATGGTGCTCTTCAGGTAGAAGAGGGGGACGATCTCCACGAGGCCGCCGATCGATATGACGATCAGCACGCCGATGAAGAGGATGATCGAGTTGGTCTCGAAGATCTTGTGACGAGCCCAGAGTGACATGATCGATTCCTTTACTCCGCCGCGATGAGCGCCGGCTGGGTGGCTTGCGGAATCTCCTCGGCGGCCTGGCCCATGGTGATCGTCTTCCAGACGTTCCAGGCCATGATCAGGCTGCCGGCAACGAAGAGAGCGCCGCCGAGCGCACGGATGACATAGAAGGGGTGCATGGCCTCGACGGTCTCGATGAACGAGTACTCGAGGAAGCCGAGGCCGGTGTAAGCGCGCCACATGAGGCCCTGGAGGATGCCCGCGACCCACATCGACGAGATGTACAGGACGATGCCGAGGGTCGAGATCCAGAAGTGCCAGGAGACGGCCTTGGTCGAGTAGAGTTCCTTCTTGTTCCACAGCCAAGGAACGAGGCAGTAGATCGCGCCGAAGGACACGTAGGCGACCCAGCCGAGGGCGCCGGAATGGACGTGGCCGATGGTCCAGTCCGTGTAGTGCGAGAGGGAGTTGACCGCCTTCACCGACATGAGCGGGCCTTCGAAGGTCGACATGCCGTAGAAGGCGACCGACACCACCATCATGCGCAGGACCGGATCCGTGCGATGCTTGTCCCAGGCCCCCGACAAGGTCATCAGGCCGTTGATCATGCCGCCCCAGGAGGGCATCCACAGCATGATCGAGAACACCATGCCGAGCGTCTGCGCCCAGTCGGGCAAGGCGGTGTAGTGCAGGTGGTGCGGGCCGGCCCAGATGTACATGAAGATCAGGGCCCAGAAGTGGATGATCGAGAGCCGGTAGGAGTAGACCGGACGCTCGGCCCGCTTCGGGATGAAGTAGTACATGATCGCCAGAAAGCCGGCGGTCAGGAAGAAGCCCACCGCGTTATGCCCGTACCACCACTGCACGAGCGCGTCCTGAACGCCCGACCAGACGATGTAGCTCTTCGGCGAGAAGATCGAGACCGGGATGGTCGCGTTGTTGCCGAGATGAAGGACGGCGATGGTCAGGATGAAGGCCAGGTAGAACCAGTTCGCCACATAGATGTGGGGCTCCTTGCGGCGGGCGACGGTGCCGAGGAAGACCGCGAGATACGCGACCCAGACGACGGTCAGCCACAGGTCCGCATACCACTCGGGCTCGGCATATTCCTTGCCCTGGGTCACGCCGAGCAGGTATCCCGTGCCGGCGATGACGATGAAGAGGTTGTAGCCCAGCACCACGAACCAGGGCGCGATGTCGCCTGCGAGTCGCGCGCGGCAGGTGCGCTGCACCACGTAGAACGAGCTGGCGATCAGCACGTTGCCGCCGAAGGCGAAGATCACGGCCGAAGTGTGCAGGGGCCGCATCCGGCCGAAGGACAGCCACGAGGTGTCGAAATTGAGTGCCGGAAACGCCAGCTGCAGGGCGATGAGAAGGCCGATGGTGAAGCCGGCGATGCCCCAGAAGACGGAGGCGATGGTCGCGAACTTCACGGGTCCCATGTTGTAGTTGGGCTTGCCCTTGACGGTGAGCGGAGGCAGCTCCGCGGGCCGGTCGCAGTATCGGTCCACGATCATGAAGGCGGCAGCCGCGAAGGCGGCCGTGAAGATGTAGGCGTGGAAGGCATATTCCGGGGTGTGTGCCTTCGCGGCGATGATGAGGCTTAGGAAAGCCATAACTGCAAAGACGAAGGCGGAGCCTGCTTCGCCGAATGTCATACTTTTTTGAGGGGCTGCTGCCGCGTGAGCCATTGGCCAGAACCTTCTTACGGACGAGCAAGGCAGAAAGCTTCGCTCTCAATGACAGGCTCTAGGTGTCATGGGGTGGGGCGGCATTGATTCAGATCAACGGCCCGGCAGGCGTCCGCCTCCCCGATGACGGCGGCAAGGGCCTGCGACGTTATGGGCTTGGGAACATCCTGTGGGCGTTCCGGCTTTCCGGTTGAAGCGCAGCCCGCCCCGGATGAGAACCTCCCATGGCCATTTCGACCTTTCGGTCCCGCAATCCCGTTTCCGGAAAGATCGTCGTCATCACCGGAGCTTCCAGCGGGATCGGCCGCGCGACTGCCCGGCTCTTTGCCGAGAACGGCGCCCGGCTGGTTCTTGCTGCGAGGCGTGGGGACGTTCTCCGGGACGTAGTCCAGGAGTGCGAAGGCATTGGCGGACAAGCGATTGCGGTCCCGACGGACGTGACGGACCCGGCGGCGGTCGAGTCCCTCGCGGAGGCGGCGATGGACGCTTTCGGCGGGATCGACGTCTGGGTCAACAACGCCGGAACGGGGGTGTTCGGCCCCTTCATCGAGGCCGGGATCGAGCTGAACCGGCAGGTGATCGAGATCAATCTGCTCGGTGCGATGCACGGTGCCGCGGCCGTGCTGCCGATCTTTCTCCGACAGGGACACGGGGTGCTGATCAACAACATTTCGATGGGTGGTTGGGCCCCGGCACCCTTCGCCGCGGCGTATACGGCCAGCAAGTTCGGCCTGCGGGGCTTCACGGCCAGCCTGCGGCAGGAGTTGAAAGACCGGGAGGACATTCACGTCTGCGGGGTCTTCCCCTCGATCATCGACACTCCCGGCTTCATCCATGGCGCCAACGTGTCGGGCCGCGCTCTCTCGCCCAAGGGCGTGATCTATGCGCCCGAGGATGTCGCGGAGACGATCGTCGGCCTCGTCGGACGTCCGAGGGGAGAGGTGGCCGTCGGCTGGCCGGCCCGAGCCGGGCAGGTGGCTTACGCCCTGGCGCCCGGCCTGACCGAGTACCTCACGGGAGCGGCAATCCGCCGTTACCTTCGGAGCGGACCGCCGGCGCCCCGCACCGAAGGTGCCGTGCTGCGGCCGATTGGGCAGGGAACGGGCGTCAGCGGCGACCTGCGGGACAGGCAACGCTCGCCGGGATCGCGGGGCCGTTTCCTGGGTCTGGGCCTCGCCGGCCTCGCGCTCGGTCTGGGAGCGGCCCTTGCCACACAAGCAATCCCTCTGCGCCGCCGCAGGTAACCGAGGCGGTGCCGGACGGAGGAGCCAACGTCAAGCTTGGCCGTTGACCTCCCGTCTCTTCATCCGGCGTGTCGGGCCGAATCTCGAACTCGTGTCGCGCCGGGTCTATCTCGGTGGCGTGGCGACCAATACGTCGGACAATCTCATCCGCTGGAGCGTCAACCCGGGCGAGTTCGACCCGAAGACCGCCATGCCGGTGACAGGAGTGTCGCCGCGGGAAGCGCGCGACATCGCCGCCTATCTCTATTCCCGCTGATCTCAGGCCGGCCGGGCCTGCGGCATCGCGCTTGCGCCGCGCCAGGCGTCGAGGTCCTGGAGCGATACGTTGGAGCCGCACAGGACGAGGCCCACTACTGCATCCTCCGGCAGGGAGGGTGCAAGGCGCCGCGCAGCAGTCAGAACGCAGGCGGCGGCCGGCTCGCAGAGCACCTTCTCCGTTTGGAGGAGCCAGCTCACGTCGTCGACGACCGGCTGGTCTTCCACAAGGACGATCTCCTTCAGGAACGTCTTGGCGCCCGACAGGGTACGCGCAGTGGCGAAGGGGGCGCCGAGGGTGCGCGCGATCGACGTGGGACGGATCGTGACCGGCTCATCCGCCTTGAGCGCTTCCGTCATGGTCGGCGCTCCCACGGTCTCGACACCGTAGATGGTGATGCTGGGGCGCCTGCCCTTCAGGGCTGCGGCGACGCCCGACATGAACCCGCCGCCGCCGATCGAGACGAAGACGTGGGTAAGATCCGGGACATCGTCGAGAAATTCGAGACCGAGGGTGCCGTGCCCGGCGATGATGGCCGGGTCGTCGTAAGGGTGAATGAACAGCTTGCCCCTGCTCTGGTAGGCCTCGGCCTTGGCAAAGGCCTCCGCCGCATCCTCGCACAGTTCCACGCGGGCACCCAGCCTCTCGGTCAGGCCGATGTTGAAGCGCGGCGTCACCTTCGGCATCAGCACGAGGGCGTCGATCCCGAGGGCTCCGGCGACCTTCGCAACCGCAATGGCGTGGTTGCCGCCGGAGGTGGTCACAACGCCGCGCCGGCGTTCCTCGTCGCTGATGGTCAGGATCTTGTTGAAGACGCCGCGCACCTTGAAGGAGCCGGCCATCTGAAGCGCCTCGACCTTGAGCGCGGTACGGCGCCCGAGGAGTGCCGACGCGTCCGGGCTGTCGAAGGCAGGAGTGCGCCGCACCTTTCCGGCGATGCGGGTGCGGGCGGCTTCGATGTCGGACAATGTCACGTCAAAGGTGGTCATGCGGCGTTCCGTTCGGCAAGAGCGATGCACTCGATCTCGAGAAGCATGCCGCGCGGGAGGCGGCCGATCTCGACGGTCGAGCGAGCGGGGTAGGGCGGGGTGAAAGCGGCGGCGTAAACCTCGTTCATCCCGGCGAAGTCATCGAGATTCGTCAGGAAGATGGTGGTCTTGACCACTTGATGGAGCGAGCTGCCGGCTGCCTCCAGTATGGCGGCGATGTTGTCAAGGACCGCACGGGTCTGCGCCTTGATGTCGCCGGCGCCGACGACGGCACCTTGAATGTCCAGCGGCAATTGCCCCGACACGAAGACCAGGTCACCGGCGCGGATGGCTTGGGAATAGGCGCCGGCGGGCGGCGCGGCCTGGGGGGTAAGAACAGCGTTGCGCATCATAGCGGGGATCTGCAAGGGCGCCGATCATTGGTTCCTGCACGGCTCCCGTCAACCGACAAATCTTGTGCAGCCTATGCCGTGAATTGGAGCTTGACCGGGTGGTCGTCCGGATCGGATGCTGCCCGCCGTCCATGTTTGCCGAGTGCCGAGGTCCGCCCGATGTCCCTGTCCTCCCGCGAGATGCTCGCCCGCCTGATTGCCTTCCCGAGCGTCTCGACCAGCAGCAATCTTGACATCATCCATTTCTGCCGGGATTGGCTGCAAGAGAACGGGGTCGAGGGCCACCTCATCATGAGCCCGGAGGGCGACAAGGCCAATCTCTTCGCCACAATCGGGCCGCGGGTCGAGGGCGGCGTCGTGCTGTCTGGGCACACCGACGTGGTACCGGTCGAAGGGCAGGCCTGGGCAAGCGACCCCTGGACGCTGGTCGAGAGGAACGGACGGCTCTATGGCCGCGGCACAGCCGACATGAAGGGGTTCGATGCGCTCGCCCTGGCCCTCGTGCCGGACATGGTGAAGGCCCCGCTGAAGCGACCGGTCCATATCGCCCTCTCCTATGACGAGGAGATCGCCTGCCGAGGCGTCCCCTCCATGGTGCGGGCCATGGCCGAGGCCATCCCGACGCCTTCTGCCGTGATCGTCGGCGAACCCACCCGCCATGCGGTGGTGACGGGGCACAAGGCGTCCGTCCAGCTCCGGACCCAGGTGACAGGCTATGCCGTCCATTCGAGCCGTATCGACCAGGGCGTGAGCGCCGTCATGAACGCGGCCCGTCTCGTCACCTGGCACGAGGACGTGATGGAGGAGAACCGGCGCCGTGCCGATCCGGCCAATCCATTCGAGCCGCCGTACACCACGCTCCACTGCGGGGTGATCGCCGGCGGCAGCGCCGCCAACGTAGTCTCCTCCTCCGCTTGGTTCTACAGCGACATCCGCGCCATACCGACCGAGGATCCGGTCGAGTACATGGAGCGGTACAAGGCCTATATCCGTGACGTGATCGAGCCCCGGATGAAGGCCGTCGCTCCCGAGACGGGCGTGGCGGTCGAACTCGTCGCCGAAGTGCCTGGGCTGCGGCCGGAGGCAGACGGCGCGGCGGAGCGCCTGTTGCGACGGCTCACCGGCGACAACGGCACCCATGTGGTCTCCTACGGCACCGAAGCTGGGCATTTCCAGCGGGCCGGATGGTCCACGGCGGTTTGCGGGCCCGGGGATATCGCCCAGGCACATCAGCCGGACGAATATATCGAAATCGGCGAGCTGGAGGCCGGGGAAAGGGTTCTCCGACGCCTGATGGACGACCTCTGCGCCTAATTCCCGACATGGATAATCCATGTCGGGACTAGACCATGGGGCCTTTTCCTGCCTAACCTTGCCTTCGAAGGAAGAGGCGCGGAGAACCTGCGGCCTTCCGACAATAATAAACCCGCGCAACGACGCGGGACTTCCAGTGGAGAACGAACCGAAATGACGATCCGCACAAAGATACTCGCCGTTACGGCCGCCGCCCTTCTGGTCGGCTCTGCCCTTCCGGCCCTTGCCGTGACGCTTCGATATGCCAACCAGGGCGACCTCAAGTCGCTCGATCCCTATACGGTGAACGAGACCACCACCAACGCCCACCTCGGCCACGTCTACGAAGGCCTGACCCGGCGCGGCAAGGATCTGGCGATCCAGCCCAGCCTCGCTGAGCGCTGGGAGATCAGCGAAGACGGCCTGACCTGGCGCTTCTTCCTCCGCAAGAATGTCAAGTTCCACAACGGAAACCCGTTCACCGCCGACGACGTGATCTTCTCGGCGAACCGGGTGCGGGCGCAGGGCTCCAACTTCCAGACCCGCGTGCCCACGAACGCGGAATTCGTGAAGGTCGACGACTACACGGTCGACGTGAAGCTCAAGACCCCGAACCCGATCCTGAACTCCCAGTGGGATACCTGGTACATCTTGGACAAGGAATGGGCTGAGGCGAACAACGCCACGGCGCCGACGCCGGCGGCCGCGACCACGCCGAGCTACGCGGCGCTCAACGCCAACGGCACCGGGCCGTTCAAAATCGAGAGCCATCAGCCCGGTGTGAAGACCGTCTTCAAAGTCAACAAGGACTGGTGGGACAAGGCCGAGCACAATCTCGACGAGATCGTGTTCACGCCGATCGGATCGGATGCAACCCGCGTCGCGGCTCTGCTTTCGGGCGAGGTGGACGTGATCGAGCCGGTTCCGCTGCAGGACATCCAGCGGGTCAACAGCAGCGCCAACGCCAAGGTCCTCTCCGGCCCCGAGCTGCGCACGATCTTCCTCGGCATGGACCAGACCCGCGACGAGCTGCTGTTCTCGAACGTGAAGGGCAAGAATCCTTTCAAGGATAAACGGGTTCGCGAGGCCTTCTACAAGGCCATCGACATCGAGACCATCAAGTCCCGCGTGATGCGCGGCATGGCCACGCCTTCGGCCCTCATGATCGCCCCTGAACTCTTCACGCACTCGAAGGACTTCGTGCGTCCCAAATACGACCTCGAGGGGGCCAAGAAGCTGCTGGCGGAGGCCGGATACCCCAACGGGTTCGAAGTCGGCATGGACTGCCCGAACGACCGCTACGTCAACGACGAGGCGATCTGCCAAGCCGTCGTCAGCATGCTGGCCCGCGCCGGTGTCAAGGTGAACCTGATGGCCCAGCCGAAGGCTCAGTACTTCGCCAAGGTGCTGAAGTCCGGCAACTACAACACCTCGTTTTACCTGCTCGGCTGGACCCCGGGCACCTTCGATGCCCACAACGTGCTGCACGACATCGAAGGCTGCCGGGACAATCCGCAATCCTCGCGGGGCGAGTCCAACCTCGGCAACTTCTGCAACAAGAAGCACGACGAGCTGACGGACAAGATCCTGGTGGAGAGCGACAAGGCCAAGCGCGATCAGATGATCAAGGAAGCTTTCCAGATCACCTTCGACGAGTACGGCTACATCCCGCTGCATCAGCAGGCGCTCGCCTGGGGCGTGTCGAACAAGGTCAAGCTCAGCCAGCGCGCGGACAACTCGGTTCTGCTCTACTGGGCGCAGAAGACGGAGTGATCCGCACCTGATCGCTCGTCCCGGGCAGCACGCTGCCCGGGACAATTTATTCGAAGATGCGTCACGCGGGGAATCCGCATGACGCATGGCGATCAAGAGAATATTTGATGCTTGCTTTCATCGTCCGACGCGCCCTTCAGGCCATCGGTGTTCTTCTGGCCGTTGGGATCATCGCCTTCGCGATGTTTCGTTTCGCCGGCGATCCGGTGAACCAGATCGTTTCTCTCGACACGCCCGCGGCGGAACGGGAGCAGGTTCGCCGCTCGCTGGGTCTCGACGATCCGGTCCCGGTCCAGTTCATTCGCTATCTGGCGAAGGCAGCCCAGGGCGATTTCGGCGTGTCCTACCAGTTCCGCCAGCCCGTCTCGGATCTCCTGGCCGAGCGCATGCCGGCAACACTCGAGCTTGCCTTCTGCGCCACGATCTTCGCTACCCTGTTCGGGGTGCTGATGGGGGTCTATTCGGGGTTGAAGCGCGACAGTATCCTGGCAAAGGTATTTCAGACCATCTCGCTGGTCGGGATCTCGCTGCCGACCTTCCTCATCGGCATTCTTCTCATCTACCTGTTCTCCGTGACCCTCGGATGGCTGCCCTCCTACGGACGCGGCGACACCGTGCGGATCGGCTGGTGGTCGAGCGGTCTCTTCACCACCTCGGGCCTCAAAGCCCTCATCATGCCGTCGATCACGCTGGGGCTGTTCCAGATGACGCTGATCATGCGCATCGTCCGGGCGGAGATGCTGGAGGTGCTCCGCACCGACTACATTAAGTTCGCTCGGGCCAGGGGGCTCACGACCCGCTCGATCCATTTCGGGCACGCGCTCAAGAACACCCTGGTGCCGGTCATCACCATCGTCGGCCTGCAGTTCGGCTCCGTCGTCGCCTTCGCGATCATCACGGAGACCGTGTTCCAGTGGCCCGGCATGGGCCTTCTGTTCGTCCAGGCCGTGCAGAACGTCGACATTCCGATCATGGCGGCCTACCTCATGCTGGTGGCGCTGATCTTCGTCGTGATCAACCTGGCGGTCGACATTCTCTACACGGTGGTGGACCCGCGCCTGAGAACGACCATCCGGCAGCCGACCTGAGGAGGGAACCTTGTCGGAAGTGATCCAAGCGGCGCCAGCAGCGCAGTCCGAACCGACTTCCTGGACCGGCCGCTTTCTCGATAGCGACGTCTGGGCGAGCTTCAAGCGGTCGAAGCTCACCATGGCGGCCGCCTTCCTGACGGTGGCCTTCGTTGCCGCAGCGGTCTTCGCCGGCGTTCTGGCGCCGCAGGATCCGTTCGATCCGGCCCAGCTCGAGCTCATGAACAGCAGGCTGCCACCCCTGTGGAATGCGGAAGGGCAGGCTCCCTTCCTGCTCGGCACGGACGAGCAGGGGCGCGACATCTTCTCGGCAATCCTCTACGGCCTGCGGATCTCCCTCACGGTCGGCTTTCTGGGTGTCGCATTCTCGGCCACCCTCGGCATCGCGCTGGGCCTGATCGCCGGCTATGTCGGCGGGACCGTCGACGCGATCATCATGCGCGTCGCCGACGTGCAGCTGACCTTCCCGGCCATCCTGATCGCGCTCCTCGTGGACGGGGTGGTGAAATCCGTCCTCGGAGGCCAGCTCGATCCGACGACCACGCTCGCGGTCCTGGTCTTCTCCATCGGCCTCAGCTTCTGGGTTCAGTATGCCCGTACCGTGCGCGGGTCAGTGATGGTGGAGAAGAACAAGGACTACATCGCCGCCGCCCGGCTCATCGGCCTGCCGGCGCCAGTGATCATGTTCCGCCATGTCCTGCCCAACGTGCTGGGTCCGGTGCTCGTCATCGCCACCATCAACCTCGCGCTGGCGATCATAACCGAGGCGACCCTGTCGTTCCTCGGCACGGGCATGCCCGAAACCATGCCGTCTCTCGGAACCCTGATCCGCATCGGCAACAACTACCTTTTCTCCGGCGAGTGGTGGATCGTGGCCTTCCCGGGCTTCGCGCTCGCGCTCCTCGTCCTCGCGATCAATCTCCTGGGCGATTGGCTGCGGGACGCACTGAACCCGAGACTGCGGTGAGAGAGGAGAAAAGCATGTCCGCTTCCCAGCCTGTCCTCTCCGTCCGCGACCTGCGCGTCGAGTTCGTCTCCCGGCGTGGCATCCTGAAAGCCATCGACGGCATCTCCTTCGATATCGGCAAGGGCGAGGTGCTCGGCGTCGTCGGCGAGTCCGGTGCCGGCAAGTCCGTCACCGGTTCGGCCGTCATCGGCCTCATCGATCCGCCCGGACGGATCGCGGGGGGCGAGATCCTGCTATCGGGCATGCGCATCGACAACCTGCCGCCGGACGAGATGCGGAAGGTACGGGGCAAGCGCATCGGCATGATCTTCCAGGATCCGTTGACGAGCCTCAACCCGCTCTACCGGGTCAGCGAGCAGCTGATCGAGACGATCCGAACCCACACGAACCTCTCCGCGTCGGCGGCCCGGAAGCGGGCCATCGATCTCCTGGCCGAGGTCGGCATTCCGGCTCCCGACAGGCGGATCGACAGCTATCCGCACGAATTCTCTGGCGGCATGCGTCAGCGCGTCGTTATCGCCCTCGCGCTTTGCGCCGAGCCGGAGCTCATCATCGCGGACGAACCCACTACGGCGCTCGACGTGTCGGTGCAGGCGCAGATCATCTCGCTTCTGAAGCGTCTCGGACGGGAGCACGGCACGGCGATCATGCTCGTGACACATGACATGGGCGTCATCGCCGAGACGGCAGATCGTGTCGCCGTCATGTATGCGGGCCGCATCGCCGAGATCGGGCCCGTGCGGGAGGTGGTGCAGAATCCGCTGCACCCATACGCCAAGGGCCTCATGGGTGCCATTCCCTCCCTTGAGAGTGACACGGACCGCCTCGTGCAGATTCCCGGATCGATGCCGCGCCTTTCGGCCATTCCACCCGGATGCCCTTTCAATCCACGCTGCCCCTACGTTTTTGATCGCTGCCGCGTGGAGCGGCCGGAGCCCATTCAGCACAGCGACCACCGGGTGGCCTGCCACCTCTACGATCAAACCCCCGCCCGCTCGGAGGCCGTCGCGTGACAGAGCACTCTTACGTCGAAGTCAAGGATCTGCGTCGGGTTTTCGACGTTTCCAAGCCCTGGCTCAACCGGGTCCTGGAGGGCGGCGAGAGGCAGTACCTGAAGGCGGTCGACGGTGTTTCCTTCGACATCGCCAAGGGGGAGACCTTCGCCCTCGTGGGCGAGTCGGGCTCGGGCAAGTCCACTGTCGCCCGGATGGTGGTCGGACTGTTGCCGCCGACGAGCGGCGAGGTCACGATCGACGGGATCTCCATGACGAACCGCGCCGACTCCGCCGAGCGCCAGCGCCTGCGGCGACGGATCCAGATGATCTTTCAGGATCCCTACGCCAGCCTCAATCCCCGCTGGCAGGTGAGCCGGATCATTGCCGAACCGATTCGAGCCTTCCGCCTCATCGAGGGCGAGAAGGACATCAACGCGCGAGTTGGGGAGCTTCTGTCCTTCGTGGGTCTTCATCCCGCCGACGGCAAGAAATATCCGCATGAGTTCTCGGGCGGTCAAAGACAGCGCATCGCCATTGCGCGGGCGCTCGCGTCGGACGCCGAGTTCATCGTCTGCGACGAACCCACCTCGGCCCTCGATGTCTCGGTGCAGGCTCAGATCCTCAACCTCATGCGCGATCTTCAGGACCGCCTCGGTCTCACCTATCTGTTCATCAGCCACAATCTGGCCGTCGTTCGCCACATGGCGAGCCGCATCGGTGTGATGTATCTCGGCCGGATCGTCGAGATTTCGGAAGGGCGCGAACTCTTCACCCATCCGAAGCATCCCTATACGCGGATGCTACTCGATGCAGTGCCGGATGTGGGCATGACCGGCCGCCAGCGGATCCCGGTGAGCGGCGAGATTCCCAATCCCATCAATCCGCCGTCCGGCTGCACCTTCAATCCGCGCTGCCCGTTAGCGAACGAGCGCTGCATCGCCCAGGCGCCGGCCCTGATAGATGGCGTCGCCTGCCACGCTGTTCATGAGGGGAGAAGCACGACACACGCGGCAGCATGACTACGTGTAGACGGGATCTTCATGTGATAACGTTTGCATCGTCGGTTAATACTTAATAGTTATGGTGGAACCCTGGCCTGGAAGCTTGATGGCTGCTGAAGTTCTGATGGATAGTTAACCTAATCTTAACCATTCCGTCGGTTGTCGTGATGAAGGCCCCAGGTCCAAGCGCGCCAGGCTCTGGCAGAGTTGAACTTCGTCATGCGAGGCGACTGCGTGTCGTCCAGCAGGCAAAGATCGTAGTTGGCCCGGAAATCATGTTCCACTGTGAGGTCAGGGATCTTTCGACCGGCGGGGCCAGGATCGCGGTCCGGCAGCATGTGCCGTTGCCGGAACGATTCGATCTCTTCATCTGTGCCCACGACATTCGCGTGCACAAGGTTCGTCTGCGCTGGCGGGAAGGGGATTTCGCCGGTGTATCCTTCGGTGCCGACACGGCCGATGCTTCGCCTCATGCGTTGCCGGCGCCGCACATCGTCCCGGCGGCTGTCAATTACCCGGCTCTGGTGCGCCCCAGCTCCATCGACATCAATCGGCCGGTCACCCATCCGCCTCTGCCAGAGCCATGCCGTTTGCCTGCCAATGATGGAGCGCTGGCTATCGAGGCCAAGCCCCTTGTCAGGGCATCAATTCATATAGGACCTTATGGCCGGGAAAGACGGCGTCTGAACATGCGTCGCGGCATGGGGCGCTGAGTCGGCCTGCCGCACCTGCCGCTTCATCGTACCTGCGGCATCAGGCTTGTACGTGTTCATCGCGCGCCGAGCGGAACGCGCCGACCTCGTCGATGCGTCGGACGAGTTCCACCACCTCGGCCTCCGTCTGATAAAGACCGAAACCGATGCGGAGGCGATTGCCCCTGACGTCGGTGACCACCTGCCGAGCCTTCAATCGGTCATGGACCTGCCGGGCGTCGGGCCTCTCGATAGTCAGGAAATTCCCCCGGCGCGGCTCTTCGAGCGGCACGACCAGCGATGCTTCCTCGAACCCGGCGCACTCGGCGGCAAGCTGCACGAACTGCGTCTGGAGCGCGTGTGCATGGGCGTGAATGGCTGCGACCGTGACGCCGGATTCGGAAAGCCAGCGCATCACCGCATTGAAGCGATAGAGGCCTGAGGGGTCGAAGGTCGCGCCCATGAAGCGCCAGCCGTCGCTGCTGTAGGCGACCTGCCCGCCCTGCGCCTTGGTAAGATCGCCAAAAGCCGCGTACCATCCGGTGTCCCGTGGCCGCGATCCCCAGCCGGGCGGGCAGTGCATGAAGCACGCGCCTTCGCCGGCCATGGCATATTTGTATCCGCCCGCGACGTAGAAGGCTCGGTCTGCTAGGTGCGCAAGAGAGGTCGGGCGGGCCATGAAGCCGTGATAGCCGTCGATCGCGAGCATCGCGTCTCCGGCCGCGTCCGCGAGCCGCTCGAAGTCGATTGCAAAGCCTGAGCTGAAGAAGACCTGACTCACGAAGACAAGGTCGTAGTCGGCTTGCGCGGCCGAGTGGAAGCGGTTCTCGAAGCTCGAGAGGGGCTCGACCGGAACGCACGTGACCGCGACCTCCCGGTCCTCTTCGAGGCGTGCGACCTGCCGGCTGAAGGAATGGAATTCGCTGTCGGACGTGAGGATCCTGATCGGCCGATTCCGGTCGAAACACGAGAGGATGCGCTTCAGGAACTCGTGCGTGTTGGGCGCGACCGCGATGGTAGAAGGATCCGGCAGGTCGAGATGTCGCGCCGCATGCGCACGAAACTCTTCCAGCACGGGTCCGAGGACATGCTCCCATTTGTCGTCCATGAGACGGGCAGCATCGTCCCAGGCCTGAAACTGCGCATCCCGGGTCACGTCGGGCCAGGGATGGTGGCTGTGGGCCGCGAAATGGAGACGGCCTGGTTCGGCATTCAGGAACCTGGAGAAATGGCGGCGCAGATCGAGCATCGGATATCCGCCTCGTCAGAGCTTGGTCCGGACCGACCAGAGTTCCGGAAAGAAGGAGCGCTCAAGCGCCCTGCGGAGATAGGCGACGCCGGCGCTGCCGCCGGTGCCGCGGCGCATGCCGATGATGCGCTCCACCGTCTTCATGTGCCGGAAGCGCCACTGCTGGAAGGCGTCCTCGAGATCGACGAGCTCCTCGGCCAGTTCATACAAGTCGAAGTGCTCGTCCGAGTGTCGGTAGATCTCCTCCCAGGCGGCCTCGACCTCGGGATGGGCTTCGTAGGGCTGCGTCACATCGCGGGAGAGCACTTCTGCCGGGATCGAGTAGCCGCGCCGCGCGAGGAGGCGCAGGACCTCGTCGTAGAGGCCGGGGGTGCGATAGCAGGCTTCGAGCTGGCTGGCGATTTCAGGCCGGTGCCGGTGCGGAGCGATCTTCAGCTCCTCCTTCGCGCCGAGCTTGAATTCCACGAGCCGATACTGCCAGGACTGGAAGCCGGACGAGCGGCCGAGAGATGGCCTGAAGCGGAGATAGTCGGACGGGGTCATGGTCGACAGCACCGTCCAGGCTTGGATCAGCTGCTCCTGAATACGGTTGATGCGGGCGAAGCATTTGAAGGCAGGCTGGAGCTCATCCGCGCGGACATGGTCGAGCGCCGTATCGAGCTCCCGGTTGAGGAGCTTGAGCCAGAGCTCCATCACCTGATGGATGACGATGAAGAGCAGTTCATCGTGCTCGCCGGAGACGGGTGACTGGGCCGAGAGCAGGACATCCAGCTTGAGATAGTCGCCGTAGCTCATCCCTTCGGAGAAATCGGTGTGTATGCCGCTGGTCTCGGTGGCCATTCCGTCTCTTTCCTGTCGTGCCCGTTCCGGTGGCGTGCCTTGCCGAACTATGAAAGTCGCGTGCCATCATTTCAAGCTTAAAGCAATTCCAGGCGTTCGTCTCAGCTCCGAACTGCGAGGAAGTCCCGAAAATTCTCCAGCCACGAAGCAAGCCAAAGCTCCATGGCGGTCTTTGCAGCGGCCTCCGTCGGCCCGTAGCCCCAGGCGTCCTCCTGCAACGGGCTCGACCAGATCCAGAACCGGTTGCTCCCGTCGTATTGCACGGCACCGACCTCGACCGAGCCGACGAAGCCTACATGCCGGTTCAACGGCACGCCTGCCACGCTGTCCTGACGCCATTCGATCCGGCTCATCCTGCCTCATGATTCGTGAGTGCCTGGTCCGCCTATCTAGGGCGGGGAGGGAACGTTGAAATGGGAGCGGCGCCCGCACTAGATTGCGCGGCGGAAGATCTTTGCCCGGACGCGCACCGATGCCCTCCCTCTCCACCATAGGCTTCGACGCCGACGACACGCTCTGGCAGAACGAGACGTTCTACCGGATGACCGAGGAGCGTTTCACGTCGCTCTTGGCGGAGCATGGGGAGCCGGAGGACATTTCCCGCCGCTTGCTGGACGCCGAGAGGCGGAACCTGCAGGTCTACGGCTTCGGCATCAAGGGCTTCACGCTCTCCATGATCGAGACGGCCATCGAGGTGACGGATGGCCAGGTTCCGGCCTCGGTGATCCGGCAGATCCTGGAGGCTGGTCGCGAGATGCTGAGCCACCCCATCGAGACCCTGCCTCACGTCCGGGAAGCCCTCGAGCAATTGGCCGGATCGTACCGCATCGTCCTGATCACGAAGGGGGATCTCTTCGATCAGGAGCGCAAGCTTGCCCAGTCTGGCCTTGGGGACCTGTTCGATGCGGTCGAGATCGTCAGCGACAAGACCGCCGCGACCTACGAACGGATCTTCAGCCGCCATGGCGATGGGCCGAGCCGCAGCATGATGGTCGGCAATTCCCTCAAGTCGGATGTGGTGCCGGCAATCCAGGCCGGGAGCTGGGGCGTTTACGTGCCCCATGCTCTGACTTGGGCATTGGAGCATTGCGTGGGGCCGACGGACGAGCCGCGC
Source organism: Microvirga sp. (assembly GCA_035645535.1). GTDB lineage: Bacteria > Pseudomonadota > Alphaproteobacteria > Rhizobiales > Beijerinckiaceae > Microvirga. The sequence goes on from DASQMJ010000019.1 coordinate 42,011, forward strand.
TTCAGGCGTCTCGGACATTTGGGCGAGTTGCCCGAACTGGTCTCCAGTCTATAGCGGCCGGGTGCATTGCCATTGAAAGGCTTGCACATTGTGCGGTGCAGCATGAAATGGCCTTGCCGGAGACCTCTTCCGTGGAGGCAACGATGCGGCCCATCTATTCCGTCGGGCAGTTCGTCAGGTTTCGTCGAATGACGAGCATGTTCGAGGTCGTCCGCATCCTTCCGGTCGTGGAGGATGGGGCGGCCCTGTACCTGATCCGGAGCACGCATGGAGAGGAGGCCATCGCCCGGCACCATGAGCTTCGGAAGGCCTAGACGGGCACGAAGCCGTCCAGGCTCCGAGGTCAGTCCGAACGTTCCCGGTAGGCTCAAAGGTGCTACATCGCGCCTTTCCTCTTTAACCACGCCTGCATCTCGGCGATCTCGCGCTCCTGCTCGCGGATCACGTCGGCTGCCCATTTGCGGACCTGCTCGTCCTTGGCATGTTCCAGGGCCACTTTCGCCATGTCGATCGCGCCCTCGTGGTGCGGAATCATGCCGCGAACGAAGTCGACATCGGCGTCACCGGAAAAGGGGATCTCCATGTTCCGGTGCATCTTGGCATTGGCTTCACGATAGGCCCTGGTAGCTGGCGTCTCCGGACTTTGCGCGGCTGCCGAGGGCGTAGCATGGCCAGAATGGCCGCCATGATGGGCTCCCTGGGCCGACGCGAAGCCGGGCAGGGCGACGGTCGTAAGGGCTAGGGCGAGGGTATGAATCTTCATCTCGATCCTCCTGGTTTATCGAAGAACCGCCACATCACCTGACCGGTTCGGTCATAGGTCCGGCGGGGTATCCGGCTTCGCTCAAGGCCGCGAGGAGGGCAGCCTCCGCCTTGTTCGAGAGGACCTCGATCTCGCGGTTCTCAAGGTTGCCTTCGACCCGAGCAGTCGGGTCGACGGACTGGATGGTGCGGATGACCGCATTAAGGCAGCCGCCGCATTTCATGGCCGGGATGTGAAATCGATACATGGTGCGAACCTTTCGGCTGAAGAGGTTCCAGACTTTTGGACCTTTCCATCATGGGAAGGTCAAGGGCTGCGACGCTATCGCCTGCGGCGAGTTGGAGAAACCACGGCGACATCTCGACCGTTGCCGATCCTGCCGTGTCGCCGAGATCGTCGACAGGCTGCGGGAACAATTCCCGCATCTTTCACCCCATGTCGTGCCGGGAGCTGCCTAAAAATCCGTTCCTCGAGCTGGGTCTGTTTCGAACTTTTCGTGCGGCCCCTTGTTGAGCTTGAAGGCTGGCGGGGCCCGGTATCGCTCTTCCCACGAGGAGAGGAGATCAGCATGGAACACAGGCCACTGTCCGAACTCAGCAGCGTTGCGGATCTGAAACAGCCCGGACAAATCCGCGTGATGTCGAGGCGCGAGCGCCTCGACCGCTGGGCCGAGCTCCTTGAGCAGCAAGGCGGCCGTCAGCTCAGGACCCTCGACGAGATCGAGTGGAAGCCGAAAGCGAAGCGCCGCGAGATGCGGGCAGAGGGTTCTGCCCTTTCGGTCGCCTTCTCCGACCCTGTGCTGCGCGCCGACGGCTTGGCGAGCGACAGGTTTGGCGATGCCGTCGACTTCTTCCAAATCTCGGAACACGACGCTCACATCGTGCTCTGCTCGTGCCATGGCGGCGAGTTCATGTGGGCGGAGGAGGCGGCGCGCCGCGTCCGCGGGATCAGGTCGCCGAGCCTCTGGTCGCTCTACTTCGGCTGGTTCCGGTAGAGTCCTACGGACGTTCTATCGGTGAGCGGGTGAACCATGGCTCACCCGCGCGAGAATGGCGACACGGTGCCATAGCCCCGCGCGAGGCGCTTGCGCCTCCGACTGACCCTGCGCATTGTGCCCGAACGAGGATGCGGGAGGGCAACGTGGCGCGGCGCAACGGGATGATCGTCGTTTTCGGATCCATCAACATGGATCTCGTCGCAAGGGTGCCGAGGATCGCCCGTCCTGGAGAGACGGTGCTTTCGCGCAGGGCCGACAGCTTCTTCGGCGGCAAGGGCGCCAATCAGGCGGTCGCGGCGGCCCGCATCGGCCGCGGCGGTCCCGTCGAGGTGGTCATGGCCGGAGCCGTGGGCAGCGATCCCTTCGGCAAGGCCTGCCTCGACAACCTTCGCGACAACGGAGTCGGGACCGACGCAGTCCGCATCGTCGACGAGCCGACGGGATGCGCCTTCATCACCGTCGACGAGACGGGCGAGAACGCCATCACGGTGGCGAGCGGCGCCAACATGGCGGTCCGCGCGGCCGATCTTCCGGAGCGGCTTCTGGATCGGGCATCCGTGCTCGTCCTGCAGATGGAGGTTCCTTTCGCGGAGAGCCTCGAAGCCGCAGTGCGCGCACGACTGAACGGCGCAACAATCGTCTGGAATTTCGCTCCGGCACCGGCAGCCGAGGATCCAGGGCAGGTCGCAGCGCTTCTCGCCAGTACCGACATTCTCGTCGTCAACGAACACGAGGCTCTGGCTGTCGCGGGCACTATGGGTCGTGCCTTTGAGGACGATTACCTCGGCGCCGCGACCTTCCTGGCGCAGGCCTACGACTGCCTCTGCATCGTCACCGCGGGAGCGCGCGGGGCGGTTGCCGTAGACCGCGAGGGATCGCAGACCCATGCCGCTGCCCGGCTCGTCACGCCGGTCGACACGACCGGGGCCGGCGACACCTTCGTCGGCGTCCTGGCCAATGGGCTGGCCGAGGGCCTGGAGGTGGGCGATGCCATGCAGCGGGCATGCCGTGCGGCCTCCTATGCCTGCCTCAAAGCAGGAGCTCAGGCAGGCATGCCCCTGAGGCATGAGCTGGAGGCGATCTCCGCGTAGTCCGGGAGCCCCTGCGCGGAAGCCTTCGGTCAGCTCTCCTGCGGGATGACCCGGGTCAGGCTCCCCGTCGAAGGGAAGAGCGGAATCAGGCAGGCCTGGAGGGCATGGTAGAGATCGGGCTTGCCGGTGAAGAGCGTCGTGGCGGGCCGCAGGTCTTCCGACAGCTCCGGATACCACCCGCCGTGCCTGTGATCGATCAGATGCCGGTCTGCGAAGCCCCAGAGATAGCGATACCAGCTCTCGTGGAAATCGCTCGGCCGGTGCTCGCACAGGAACGCAGCCGCCCCGATGGCCTCGGCGCAGGGCCACCACAGCTTCTGGCGCAGGACGGGCTTGTTGTCCCAGTCTAGCGTGTAGAAGAAGCCGCCCCTTTCACGATCCCAGCCGAGTTCGATCGATTGCCTGAAGAGGGACTGCGCCGCATTCGGCAACCAGTCCTGGCGCCGGTCGCCCAAGGACCACAGCTGGAGGAGCAGCCTTGCCCACTCGAGCCAATGGCCCGGCGTGGTGCCGAACGGGCGAAATACATCATAGCCGCGATAGTCCCGGTCCAGGGTCCAGTCCGCGGTGAAATGCTCGGCCACCCGATAATCGAGGGACGCGGCATGACGACCGATGATGAGTTCGGCGATCCGCTCGGCCTTGTCGAGATAGGCCCGCTCGCCGGTCGCCTCGAAGGCCGCCATAAGGGCCTCGGTCAGGTGCATGTTCGAGTTCTGGCCGCGGTACTCGCTGACAGGCGACCAATCCCGCGCGAATTCCTCAGCGACCGCCCCGTACCGGTCTTCCCAGAAGCGCTCTTCCAGAATTTGACTGATGTCGGCGAGCACGCGGTCCGCGAGGGGATGGCCGACAACCTTCGCGCTCGATGCCGCCAGCAGCACGAAGGCATGTCCGTAGGCCTGCTTGGTGTCGTCTTTCGGTCCGTCTTTGTTCAGGGACCAGACATAGCCGCCGTGCCGGCTGTCCCTGTGGCCGTTCCAGAGAAACTCCATGCCATGATCGACGATCGCGTCGCATCCCGGCCTGCCGAGCAGTGTGCCGATGGAGAAGCAATGGACCATGCGGGTCGTGTTGTGGATCTGGCGGACCGGATTGCCGTCGTCGATCGGCTTGCCGGCCGTGTCGAGATCGAAGAAGCCGCCAGCGGGGTTGATGATCCGGTTCTGGAAAAAGTCGAACAGGTCGTTGGCCTGCTCCGTCAGCCAGTTCCGATGAAAGGGGCGGGTGCGCCAGCTCGGTCCGGTCGGCGGAAGAACGGGTTGTGCGGGCTTCATGGTGTTCTCCGATCGTTATCGGATGCCGACGTCGTCGGCATCACGTGTCGCGGGCGAACCTTCTCAGGTCCGCTCCGCCATGAAACGCTTCGTTTCTTCCCACGTGGGAGGGTTGGCTCCACGGCGGGTGCAGACGATGGCAGCGGCGGCCGCCGCGAAGTCGAGGGCCGCCGTGACCTGCGCCACTGTCAGCTGTCCGATCGTCTGCGGGGTCAGCAGGCCTTCCGCGTCGAGCCAGGCGAGGAGGCCGGCGTGGAACGTGTCTCCCGCCCCGACCGTATCCACCACCGCAACTTGGGGCGCGGGGCGCTCCACGACCGTATCGCCGAAGACCGCCAGGGGCCCGTCCGAGCCTCGCGTGACGATGACGAGGCGCGGTCCCTTGTCGAGCCAGAGCCGGGCCGCGTCGACAAGATCCATGCCAGGGTAGAACAGCTCGATGTCCTCGGCACTTGCCTTTACGATCATCGCGTAGGCGAGAAGCCGCTCGAACCGCTGCCTGAACGCCGCCAGTTCACCGACAACACGGGGACGGACGTTGGGATCGAGGGAGACCACGCGCTTCCCGGACTCCCGGCGGAGCAGAGCCTCGATGGCGCTGGCGATGGGCTCGACGCCCAGAGCATAGGAGCCGGCCGAAATGGCGTTCACGTCCTGCGGGAGCCGGTCGGGCAGGTCGTCCGCGCCGAGGGCGCGGTCCGCGCAGTTCTCCGCATAGAAGGAGTAGCGCGGCTCCCCGGCAGTGCTGGTCGCGATGACGCTCAAGGTGGTGTGTTTCGCGCTGCGATGGAGATAGGCCGTGCTGACGCCGGCCTCCGTCAACCGGCTTTCGAGAAATGCGCCGAACGCATCCTCCGACAATGTGGACAGGAAGCCGGCCGGCCGGCCGAGCCGTGCGATGCCGATGGCGACATTGAAGGGCGAGCCGCCGGCGACGGCCTCGGCCGGAAGGCCAGTCGGGGAGGCGGCTCCTATGAAGAGGTCGATCAGGGCCTCGCCGCAAACCAGGATCATGAGATGCCTTCGAGAGGGATGATGGGAGCCATCGATCTATCCGATTTCGCGAGGCTCGTCCAAGCTCATGCCGGAACCGGGTCTGCCGGAACGGAAGGAGAGTGTATCGCGGCAATTCGCTTGAGGTTGCGCAGGACGTGGTCGAGCGCCACAGGACCGCTGGCACCGCCGAAGCCGAAGTAAAGCATCCTGTAAATGGCGAAGAGCTGCTCGTAGGTGTCGCGGGTGGCGGGATCCGGCTCGAAGGTCCGGAATGGCAGGCAGATCGCCTGCTGGGCGCTATCGAGATCAGGGTGCGATCCAGCCGCCAGGCTCGCGAAGATGCTGGAGCCGAGGCCCGTCGGGATGCCGTCGGGCACGAGCACCGGGCGGCCGAGCACGTTGGCATAGACCTGATTCAGCACATGATTGTGCTGCGGGATTCCGCCCGCATTGATGACCCGCTCCACCGGCACCCCGCCTTCGGCCATGCGTTCGAGGATGATGCGTGTGTGGAAGGCCGTGCCCTCGATGGCGGCGAAGAGCTCGTCCTGAGCCGTATGGAGCAGGTTCCATCCGAGCGTAATGCCGCCGAGATCGGCCTTCACGAGCACAGTCCGGTCGCCGTTGTCCCAAGTCAGGCGCAACAGGCCCGTCTGACCGGCGCGATACTGCTCCAGCCCCTTGGACAGCTCCCTCACGTTGGTGTTGGCCCGCCGGGCGATGGCCTCGAAGATGTCGCCCGTGGCGGATAGCCCGGCCTCGATGCCGACGAGCTTCGGGTCGACGCTGCCGGGCACGACGCCGCAGACGCCGGGGATGAGGCCGGTGTCGGGCGCCATGGCGATGATGCAGGTCGAAGTGCCCACCACGTTCACCACGTCGCCGACGCGGCATCCCGCGCCGATGGCATCCCAATGGGCGTCGAAGGCGCCAACCGGGATCGGGATGCCTTCCTTGAGGCCGAGGCGCTCGGCCCAGGCGGCCGTGAGATGGCCGGCAACCGTGTCGGACGTCCTGTAGTCGCCGGCGAGCTTGTCGCGAATGCCGTCGAGGAGGGGATCCACCTTCGACAGGAATTCCTGGGACGGCAGGCCGCCCCAGCGCGGGCTCCACATCCATTTGTGACCCATGGCGCAGACGCTGCGCTTCAGCCGGCGCGGATCCGTGACACCGGTCAGGGTCGCGACGGCCATGTCGCAATGCTCGAGGGCGGTGACCAGGCGATCACGCTTATCGGGGTTGTGCCTGAGCCAGTGGAGCAGCTTGGCGAACCCCCACTCGTGCGAATAGACCCCGCCGCACCACTCGATGGCCTCGAGGCCCTCGCGATGGGCAAGCTCCGTGATCTCCTCAGCCTCCGCCTTGGCTCGATGGTCGCACCAGAGATAGTACTCCCCGAGCGGTTCGAGGTTCTCGCCGACCATCAGGACGCTGGAGCCGGTGGTATCGATGGCGAGCGCCGCCACGTCCTCGCCTCGCACGCCAGCCGCCGCTAGGGCGCCGCGCGTCGCCCGCGCCAGTGCATTCATGTGGTCCGCGTGCGCCTGGGTCGCGTAGTCCGGATCGTCGCGTCGCCTGTGGAGGGGATATTCGGCCGTGGCGAGCCCGAGCGGGCCCTTGCGGTCATCCACCAGGGTGACGCGTACGCTGAGAGTGCCGAAATCGGCGCCCGCTACAATGGCCATCTCATCGTCCTATTAGGCTGCGATTGAACCGCACGGCATCCTAGCGACCGGGTTGGCCATAGGTCGCGGTCTGGCCGTGCTTGCGGAAGTAATGTCTGTCGAGGAGAGCCTGCGAAATGCCGGACCTCTCCGGCTGCAGTGAAAGGGTGTACATCGCCATGCGTGCAATGGTCTCCAGCACGACCGCATTGTGCACGGCGTCCTCCGGCGACTTGCCCCAGCAAAAGGGCCCATGGTCTGCGACCAGGGCGGCGGGGGCTTCCATCGGGTCGCGGTTGCCGAAGCATTCGGCGATGGCAACTCCCGTTGCCCGCACATAATCCTGCTCGATCTCCTGTGGCGTCAGCTCCCGGGTGACGGGAACCGGGCCGTAGAAATAATCCGCATGGGTGGTTCCGAGAGGCGGGATGGGCCGCCGGGCCTGCGCCCAGGCGGTCGCGTATTCCGAGTGGGTATGCACGACCCCGCCGATCTGCGAGAACGACCGGTACAGGTGGAGATGGGTGGCAAGGTCGGAGGAGGGGCGCAGGTCGCCCCATACCACCTTGCCGTCGAGATCCGTGACCACGAGATCGTCGGCGGTCATGCGCTCGTAGGGAACGCCGCTCGGCTTGATGACGACGAGGTTGTTCTCGCGGCTGATGCCGCTGACATTGCCGAAGGTGTAGAGAACGAGCCCGCGGCGGACCACTTCCAAATTGGCCTCCAGAACCTGCTCCCGCAACTGCCGTAACATAAGTTCTCCTTGCATCGCGAGCGACGGCCGCTTTGACAGCGGCCGTCGCCATGCCTGGTGTCAGCGCACCGCCGTCCAGCCCTTGTATTGCCCGAGGTTCTCGGACGTGATGAGCTTCGGCTCGAGCAGGACCACCGGCTTCTCAGGCTTCTTCCCGTTGAGGATGCCTGCCGCCAGCTCCAGCGATTGGCCCGCCATCACGTAGGGATCCTGGGACGCCGAGGCCTTGATCAGCGAGTTGCCCGATTTGAGCTCCGCCTCGATGTCCGGCGCGCCGTCGACGCCCGTGATGATGAACTCGCTGCGGTTGAGCTGCTTGGCAGCGAGGTTCACGCCGATGGCGGTGGGGTCGTTCACGGCGAAAATGGCGTCGACCTTCGGAAAGCGGGTCAGAAGGCTCTGGGTAACGGCGAAGCCGCCGTCGCGGGAGCCCTTGCCGTCCTGGTTGTCGGACAGGATCTTGATATCGGGATGCTTGGAGAACACGCTCTTGCAGCCCTTCACCCGATCGACGATGGACGAGACCTGCGGGCCGTTGACGATGATGACGTCGCCCTTGCCCTTGAGATGATCGGCAATGTACTGGCAGGCCAGCTCGCCCGCCTTCACGTTGTCGGTCATTACCGTGACGTCGGCGCCTGCCGCCGCCACGTCGAACGCCGCGACGATCACGCCGGCGGCCTGGGCGCGTTTCACCGACGGTTCGATGGCGACGGGGTCGACGGCGTTCAACATGATGACGTCGACGCCCGAGGCGATGAAGTTGTCGATCTGGGTGAACTGCTTGTTGAGATCGTAGTCGGACGAGACGGAGGTGATCTTGACGTTCGGGTTGAGCCCCTTCGCCTTGTCCTCGATGCCCTTGATCGTGGCGACGAAGAAGGGATTGCCGAGAGATCCGACGGAGATCCCCACGTTCGAGAGATCCTTTGCGAGAACCGGAGTCGCCAGTCCTGCCACGACGGCAAGACCGAGTGTGAGCCGAGAGAGTGTCATCCTTTTCCTCCTGGTGAAGTGCGACCTCTGAAACCCGATGCGGGTCCGACGTCTGCTTAGGCCAGCGCCCGGTCCGGGCGCTGGTATTCGGTTCACGTGCGGGCGGAGCCCTGGAGCCGGTATCGGTCGAGGGCCACGGCCCCGATGATCACGAAGCCCTTGATGATGAACTGCCAGATGTCGGAAACCCCCACGAGAATGAGGCCGTTCGACAGGATGGCGATGATGAGCGCGCCGATGAGCGTGCCCCAGATCGACCCGATGCCCCCGACGAAGCTCGTGCCGCCGAGGATCACCGCTGCAATCGCGTCCAGCTCGTAGGACTGGCCGAGCTGCAGGCCGTTGGCGGCATAGAGGCGGGCTGCCGACATCACGCCGCCGAGGCCGCTCGCGAAGCCCGACGCGCAATAGACGAACAGGAGCACGGCCCAGACCTTGATGCCGGTCAGGCGCGCGGCGTCCGGGTTGCCGCCCACCGCGTAGATATGCACGCCCAGCACCGTCCGGCGCAGGATGAACCACGAGACCAGAACGACCGCCAGGGCGATGATGACGAGCCAGGGGATCCCGAAGACGTGGCCGTTGCCGATGAAGGCGAAGGGGAGCTGCGGGTTGAACTGGGTGGTGTCGCCGCCGAGAAGGCGCGCGAGGCCGCGCACCGCCGTCAGGGAGCCCAGTGTCACGATGAAGGGGGGCAACCGGGCGAAGGCGATGAGGGCGCCGTTGATGAAGCCGAGGGCGAGACCCATGAGCAGCGCCGCAGGAATGCCCAGCATTCCCCATTCCGGGATCTTCGAGCCCAGGATCGCCACCATGGCGGCGGCCGCGAGGATCGAGCCCACGGACAGGTCGATGCCGCCGGTCAGGATCACGAAGGTCATCCCGGCCGCCAGCACTATGTTAATCGATGCCTGCTGCGCCACGATGGACAGGTTCTGGAAGCTCAGGAAGCGTCCGGACATCAGCTCGAACACGATGGCGAGAATGATGAGGACCGGCAGCATCCCGAGCGCCTGCAGGGTGGAGCGCCAAGCAAGGCGGCGCTGATTGTCCTGCGCCTTTGCGTCGGCGCCTGTCGCTCCGGCGCCCTGAACGGTCGCACCAACTTTGTCCGGGGGTGTCATGCGGCGGATTCCCTCACACCTGTCGCGATTGCCACGATGTTCTCCTGCGTGATCGGCGGATGGCCGGTGCCTCCGACCTCGCCCACGATCCTGCCTTCGCGCATCACGAGCACCCGGTCGCAGATGCCGACGATCTCGGGCAGCTCGCTGGAAATGACGATGACGCCGACGCCGTTGCGGGCGAGACTGTCGATGAGCCTGTAGATTTCCGATTTGGCGCCGATGTCGACGCCCCGGGTGGGCTCGTCGAGGATCAGGATCCGCGGCTTCGTCTCGAGGAGACGGGCGAGCAGCACCTTCTGCTGGTTGCCGCCCGAGAGGCTGCCGACGGTCACCTGATCGCCTGCGACCCGGATCGCAAGGGCGCGGATGGCGGCGGCGGCCCGATCCCTGGCGGCTTTCAGGTTCATGATGCCGCCCGACCGGGCGTCGCGGCCGAGCACGCTCAGGTTCACGTTCTCGCGCACCGTGAGGTCGAGGAACAGGCCGAGCTGCTTGCGATCCTCGGTCAGATAAACCACGCCTGAATCGATGGCGTCCTGAGGCCGCTGGATCGACAGGAGACGCCCGTCGAGCCAGATCTCGCCCGAAGTCCGCCGATCCGCCCCATAGATGAGGCGGGCGAGCTCGGTCCGCCCGGCGCCTACGAGGCCTGCGATGCCCAGCACCTCGCCTTCGTGCAATTCGAACGAGCAATCATGCACGCGCTGCCCGTCGCCGACGCCTCGGGCCACGAAGATGACGGGACCGCGGCTGCCATGCGCGTCGTGCTCCTTCTTGTAGAACGAGGAGAGGTCGCGCCCCACCATCATCCGCACCAGCCGCTCCGCCGACAGCTCCGAGCGCTCGAGGGTGCCCACATAGGTGCCGTCGCGCAGCACCGAGACCCGGTCGGAGAGATCGTAGACCTCGGCCATGCGGTGGCTGATATAGATGATGGCCATGCCCTCCGCGCGCAGCTGGCGGACGAGGGCGAAAAGCGCCTCCGTCTCCCGGGAGGACAGGGACGTGGTCGGCTCGTCCATGACGAGGATGCGCGCATTGGCCACGAGAGCGCGGGCGATTTCCACCTGCTGCCTCTCCGCCATGGAAAGCTCGCCGACGCGGGTCGTGGGCTTGAAGTTCACGCCTAGCCTGTCCAGCACGGCGCGGCAGGCGTCTTCCATCGAGGCGCGGTCGATCATCGGACCCGACTTGTGCTCGCGGCCGAGCAGCATGTTCTCGGCGACCGAGAGATTGGGGGCGAGGGAGAGTTCCTGATAGATGATGGCGATGCCGTGGTGGCGCGCCGCGAGCGGGTCGCCGATGACGACGGGCCTGCCGTCGATGCGGATCTCCCCGCCGGGGTCGGCATGATACGCGCCGGAGAGGATCTTCATGAGGGTCGACTTGCCGGCGCCGTTCTCGCCCATCAGGGCGTGAATCTCGCCTGGGTAGACTGTGAGCGAAACATCACTCAGCGCCTTCACCCCGGGAAACGTTTTCGAGATGCCGCGCATCTCGAGAATCGGGGTCCTGTCGGTCATAGGCGCGCCCCAAAACGGAAGTTACAAGCGTCGGATGCCGTAGAAGAGCAGGGGCCAGCGGTACGGGCGGGGTTTGCGGATGCGCCCCTTTCCCCAACTGACGCTTGGACGACAGGGGCAAGACCCTGGCTCATTCGCGTAGAGCGCCAGCGCACGACATTCCCTCCCTGAGAGTGCCTCTTCGTTCCCGAGGCGATTTATTCATTCAGGTGAGGGAAATACTTATAGCCGCGCCCTCGGCTGTCAATTGAGGCACGCTCAGGAAAATTCCGGTTTCACAGCGCGGTAGAGCCGACGGAATGCCTCGACGCGCGGGGTGTACATCTCGACCAGTTCCGGCTCCGGTTCGACAGTCTCGATGACGGCCGGCTGGGTGCATATGGCGGATGCGGGCTCGCCGGTCGCGGCGAGCCTCGCGAGCCGTGCCGCGCCGAAGGCGGGTCCCTTGTCGCTGCCGGCATAGCGGGAGAGGGGGACGTTCAGGACGTTTGCGAGGATCTTCGTCCAGTACGGGCTGCGCGATCCGCCGCCGATCAGACCCGCCCGGGTGAGCGGCGTGCCCGCCTGCTCGAGGCAGGTCTTCGCATCGGCGAAGCTGAAGGCAACACCCTCCAGGACCGCCTGCACCAGATCCGACCGGCGCGTCTCCGGCGAGAGGCCGAAGAAGACACCCCGCGCGTGCGGATCGTTGTGGGGCGTGCGCTCGCCGGCAAGGTAGGGCAGGAAGAGCACGCTCGAGGGCTTGCGGAAGGCCGACTCGGATTCGTGCAGCAGGTCGCCGATATCAGCATCCAGCAAACCCGCGGCCCAGGCGAGGCAACTCGCGGCGTTCAGCATGGCGGCCATCTGAAACCAGCGCCCGGGGATGGCGTGGCAGAAGGAATGAATCAGGGTCTCGGGCGCCGGGCCGAATTCCCGCGTCGTCACGAAGAGCTGGCCCGAGGTCCCGAGCGACAGGAACGCTGCTCCATCCTCGATGGCGCCGAGGCCCACGGCTCCCGCCGCAGCATCGCCTGCGCCTCCCGCGACGACCACGTCGCCTCGCATGCCCCATTGTTCGGCCACCTCCTGCCAAAGCATTCCTGACGGTTGCGATCCCTCGACCAGATCGGGCATCCGGCTGTGGTCGAGCCCTGTCGCGGCGAGCGCCTCGTCGGACCAGGCGCGCGTCGCCTGATCGAGCCACCAGGTGCCGGCGGCGTCGGACATGTCGCTCTTGCACTCGCCGGTCAGCTTGAGCCGAATGTAGTCCTTCGGCAGCAGCACTTTCCTTACCGCGCGGAACGTGTCCGGCTCGTGCCGTGCGAGCCAGAGCAGCTTCGGCGCCGTGAAGCCGGGCATCGGGATGACGCCCATCGCCCGCGAGAGATCGGGACGGCTCGCGCCGAGTTCGTCCGCTTCGCCGTAGGAGCGCCCGTCGTTCCAGAGGATGGCGGGCCGCAGCGGCTGCTGCCTGTCATCAAGGAGCACCGCGCCGTGCATCTGCCCCGAGAGCCCGATTCCGCGGATGTCCGCAAGGGCCGCGGGCGCCATGGCACGCAGCCTCTCGACGGCCGATTGCACTGCCTGCCACCAGGCCTCGGGGTCCTGCTCGGACCAGAGCGGGTGCGGGCGCGAGATCGACAATGGCACATCGACTTCCGCAAGGGTGGCCTGCCGCTCGTCCACCACCAGGGCCTTCACGGCCGAGGTCCCGACATCGATTCCGAGATAGTGTGCCACGCCTGCCCTCCTTGCACGTTCCTGCGATGGCGTCCGATCGCGTCGCGACACGTGACCGATCCGCTCCCGGCCCGTCAAGCGCCGGTTGGAACCTCGCCCATACGGGGCTGTTGCTACTGCAAGCGACAGGAGACGCACACGATGGTGGACACACGCCAGAGAAATAGAAACCGGTCCGGCGACGACAACGGCTACGGCGACGTGCCTTCGGGCGCCGTCGGCACGCGCGGGCTGCGTGGGCGCCAGTATCCTGGCGGCTACGGCGACGACACCGACGAGTTCACGGGCGGCGTCGTCGATGCCGGTCGCGGTGGGCCGCCTGACGATGCGGGCTTCGCCCCGCGCTACACCCATCATTCCGGCTATGGCGCGTTCGGCACCACGGACCGCGATGACGAGCGCGGCCGGAGGCAGGACGACGAGGCACGCCGGGCCTTCGGGCCTCATCGCGGCCGCGGTCCCAAGGGCTATCAGCGATCGGACGAGCGGATCCATGAGGATGTGTGCGAGCGCCTCGCCGACGATCCCTTCATCGATGCGTCGGACATCGAGGTGGAGGTGAGGGGCCGCGAGGTGACCCTGTCCGGCACCGTGGATTCGCGCGGCCTGCGCTTCCGGGCGGAGGATCTGGCCGCGGCGGTCTCCGGCGTCGCCCACGTCCAGAACAACCTCCGGATCCGCAGCAATCCCTGACCTGCGTAAGATCGGATGGGCGGCCCCGCCCATCCGAACCCTCAGCCGTCGTCGCGCGCGTGCTTGAGATCGTCGATGCGCTTCGAGGCTTCCGCCTTGTCGAGCTGCGGATCGTAGGCCTCAGGACGATCCGTCTGCTCCGACAGCGTCTTGAGGTAAGAGGCCTGCGCTCCGGTCATGGGCTCGTCGCCGGTCACCCAGTCCTCCGGGTCCTTGATCTGATTGGACGCGGAGGTTGGGGCGGTCTTCGGGTTCGCGCCGTGGTCCTCGTCTCTGCGCTGGGCTGGGGTGCTCTTCCGGTTGCCTTGGGTCATGGCGATCTCCAATGTTCTCTATTTGTTCTGATTAACGCCCGTTCGCCGGCTGGGTTCCGTTTGAGGGAAGCGTCAGAGGTCGCCGCGCTCATAGTCTCCGGATGGATGTGGCTGCGTTCCGGCTACGGATGGAGACGCCGCCTGCCGGCGATGACAGGCCATCGGCTGGCCGACCGGAGGCGCCAAGCAAGGCCCCTCCCGGTCACGCTCTCACGTACGCCAAGCGGTGATCACGAAAGCCCGCATACAATTCTCCACCGGCCCGTGACCGAAGCGCGCCGCAAGCGCCTGCGCGACCTTGTCGGTGATCTCGTCGAGCCGTCCGGGCGCCCGCGCCTCGATCTCGCCTCGCATCGGCGCTCCTTGGCACAGGCCGATGGCGGGCTCGCGCGGGGAGGGAGCCCGGGTGACCTTCTCAACCTCATCGATGTCCACCTGCTCGAAGCCCGCGCGTTCGACCTCGCCGAGGATCCGGTCCGGATCCGCATAGCCAAAGGGGACCCGTGCGTAGAATCGAGGCGGATCGTCGGCGAATTGACTGGCGACCGCGTCCGACACGACTTGGCTGACGGGGTTCGCCTCCAACGGGCCCCAGACGCTGAACACGAAGCGCCCGCGCGGCTTGAGCAGGCGCAGGGCCTCCCGATACGCGGCCTCCTTGTCGGGAAAGAACATGGCGCCGAACTGGCAGACCACCGCGTCGAAGCTGCCGGCATCGAAGGGCAGGGTCTGCGCGTCCGCCTGCTGCCAGCGCACGTTCGGGGCCCGGAGCCGGGTCGCCGCGAGGTCGAGCATGGCTTGGTTGAGGTCGGTCGCCACGATCTCGACATTGGGCGGCAGCGTTTCGGCAAGGACACGGGTCACGACGCCGGTGCCTGCCGCAGTCTCCAGAACCCGGCCGCTGCGAATGTCCCTGAGCCGCTCCGCAAGATCCTCCGCATAGGGCTGGAAGAGCAGGGGTACGAGGTACCGGTCGTAGAGGGCGGGAATCGAGCCCGCGAACGCGACGTCGGTGGCGGTCATCAGCGCCTCCGTCAGGAGAGCCGGAATCATCGCGCCGATGGAGCTGCCATGCAAGCTCTTGCCGAAGCGGAACGGTGGCCGGAGAGCGCCGCTGTCCATAATGGGCCGGTGCCACGATCCTTTCCTATCCACGGGGAGAGGGATCGGGTATGAGTGTCGGATGAGCACCGACATCTCCGCCCTCAAAGAGCAGCTTCTCGACCAGTGGCAGAAGATCGCCGTCGACCTGGTCAAGGGCGGCGTCCCTGCCGAAGTGGTGTTCGAAACCATGATGACGGTGGGGCTCGCCGGGCAGGTGGAGATCCACGGCAAGGACGGGGCGGCCGCGAAGATCGCCGCCATTGCGGAGCGGCTCTCCGACCAGGTGCGGCGCGAGGCCGAGGCCCTTCGCGAGGCATCCTCTGCCACCAAGAACTAGCCTGCGGCTGCGCCGCCCGTCCCGGCCAGTCACCTTCGGCAAGCCGCTCGACGCCTGCCAAAGGCCGGAGGCGATGCGTTCTCACACCACCCAGAACTCGGACGCCATGCTCAGCCCCTTGTCCAGCTTGGCGATCTGGATGGCGGCTTTCGACCCCGTTCCGTCCTGGTCGTAATACAGGGCGCCGGTCTTCTTGTTGTAGATGATCCGGTCGTTCGCATCGTGCGCCTTGTCGCCAGCCCAGAAGGCCTTGCTGGCGAGCTTCACGGGCTTCTCGAACGAGCCTTTGCCGAGCTTGGTGAAGACCTTGTTGTCGAGCCAGATCGAATCGTCCCTGACCTTGTAGGACTTGATCGTGTCGTACTTGCCCTTGACGGGCCTCGTATCGAAGACGAAGACGTCCTTGCCGTCGTCGCCCCGCAGGGTGTCCCTGCCGGCGCCGCCGTAGATGGTGTCGTCCCCGCCGCCGCCATAGAGGACGTCGTTGCCCGAACCGCCCTTGATCACGTTCGGCTCGGGGGTGCCGACGACGGTGCCGCCGCCTGAGGGCGGTGAAGGTAGAACCGGGGGCGGTGTCGCCACATCGGCCGCGTGGGTGACCGTCACCGTGCCGGTGGCGGTCTTGTCGGCCGCGTCGAATACGCTGACCTGGATCTGGCGCTCGGTCTGCGCCGCCTTGCCGGTGTTGTAGTAGGTGAGCGAGCGCACGACCTTGTTGATGTGGTCCTGCGACGCCTCGCCATTGAACATGATCTCGAAGGACGTGTTCGAGACGTTGTAGAGATTGGCGAAGACCTTGCCGTTGAAGACGCCCGCATCCCGGATCCTGCCGCCCTCGCTCACGCCGTTCGGCAGGTCGAGCAGGGTGTTCGAGATATAGAGGTGGTCGTTCGCGTTGCCGTTGAGGACCGTGACCTTGATCTTACGCACGTTCACGTTGTCCATGGCCACCGCATTGGCGCCGACATCGAGCGACACGACGCCGAGGTTTCTGGCCGCGACACGGTCGCCGTCGAGCCCGGTGAGAACCGGTGCGGGATTGTCCGAACCTTTCTCGAAGTTGTCCGTGATGAAGGTGACGCCGTTGCGGACGAGGCGTCCGTATTCCTCATTGGTGAACGCGTCGCCGACGAGATGCACGCGCACGCCCGCCTGCACCGAGAAGTTCACCCTCGTGCCGGTCTCGGTCAGGAGCTGGCTCTTGTCGGTGATGACGATGTCCGTATAAGGGGCCGGCGTCAGGAAGGTGTAGTTGCCGGTGAAGGTCTTGCCGCGCAGGTCGAAGGTCTGCCGGGCGTCGCCGGCCATGTAGATCCGCGCTTCCAAAGCTCCGCCGGAGCCCGTGATGAGATCGACGCCTGCCAGCATCTGCGACGTGATGTAGAGATCTGCGCCGAAATCGCTGAAGGAGATCTCCTCGATGCCCGAGAACTCCGCGAGCTGCCTGAGATCGTAGACGTCGCTGTAATTGAGATAGAGTGCATCCGTTCCGGCGCCGCCCCTCAGGGCGAAGCCGCTCCAGTTCTGGTCCTTGAAGTACGGAGCTTTGGTCGGCGTCAGGAAGATGTCGTTGCCGTCCGTCCCGATGCCGGAACTCGGGTCGTACGGCGTAAGCTCCGACACGGCCGAGGGCGTGAAGATTCCGTCGGCGGTGTTGGAGAGGAACGCGAGCTGCGAATTCGGACTGTTGATCGTCATGTGAAATCTCCGGCTGACCCAGTGTTCGGGGGGTGAGATACAACGTTTTAACGTTTCGTCAATCGGACCCGGACGGCTTTCTCGGGGCCAGTACTTCTCTGGCTGTTCGGGACGTGCTCTGGCGCACAGGGGCGCCCGATCTGCCGAAAGCAAGCGAGAACTTCCGGCCATTGGCTGAAAACAAGGCTTTCCTTGCGGTATGGCCTGGAGGCGCGGTGCTGTCTCTGGGACGATTGCGCGGGGCTGCCAGCCGCACCGGGCGGCGAGCGGTGGCGAATTGTCGCCGTGATGCATCGGGCTCCGGCTGCAGGCAGTACGCGGCAATGTCATCCCGGTAAGAAGGACCGGGGTGACATTGCCGGGAATGACAAAGAGCGTGCGCCATCGAGCTCCGGGCCTGTGCGGCGCGGAACCTGCGGCAGTCGAGGGGGCGCGAGAGGCGGTCCGGCTCGAAGCTGAGATGGTGATGGGAAGAGCCGGACGGCCCCTCGCGCACGGTTCTTTTAGGCGGACAGGCGGCCATGGTCCGTCAGGCGCCACAGACGGACGCCGCCCCATGGGCGGACGGGTCTGCGGCGGCTGCGGTCCCGAGGCGATGCCTGGGCCTCCCGCCCATACGGCTGCGTGACCGCATCGGCAGGACCGTGCCCGGCTCCACGGTCACGACGCCTCGCGAGCGCGCCCCTCGGTGAACCGGACCGGCACGATATAGCCTAGCTTACACCAGCCGTCAAGAACAAAATGAGAACGAGGTCTCTCCCGCCGTCATGGCCGTCCCCGGACTTGATCCGGGGATCAGTCTCCGGCCATCCACGTGTTGGGACGCGCCACCTCGAAAGGCGTGGATGCCCGGCACGAGGCCGGGCATGACGGTGAGGATGGCATCCCCGGCGCGCGGGTGCGGGAAGGGAATCCACCGCAGCCCCCGCTTTGCTCGCTCTCCCGCCCCATGCTAAGCCTGACCGCAGAGCCGGGCGCACCCGGCTCCGGGGCATCAGAACCCCTTACGTAGCGGCAGGCATCTGCCGTGATGATGCCTTCCCAGCCATGCGGCCGGGGAGGCGGTGACGCATGTCCAGGGCGAAAGCCTAAAGGTCATCGCGGTCGTCTACGTACGGCTTCTGAACTCCCCGACCACCAGCGGCGCTGGTGGTCGTTCACGCAACGGGGAGTTTTTGAGATGGAGCCGTCCTACAACGTCTTCGCCGACTGGCTGTCCAAATTCCACACCTGGCCCGAATCCATCCAGGCGCTCTGGCTCGTCGCCATGCCGGCGACGGCGCTCGGCATCACATGGCTCCTGATGCGAGGCCTGCGCGACACGGTGGCGGCGTGGCGCAACGGCTGGCGCGGTGAGATGCAGGGACGCTTGGTCTACGGCGTGATCGAGGATGCGGAGGGGCGGTTGCTTCTCTGGCGCGACGGGAAGGTGAGGGTGGTTGCGTCGAGCACTCCCGTTTTGCCACCCTCCCCGTCATCCCCGGGCTTGTCCCGGGGATCCACGTCTTAAAACCGCGATGTCGAAAAGACGTGGATGGCCGGGACAGGCCCGGCCATGACGACTGGCGGAGTATATATAACCAAGTATCATCGACCTATGCAGCGAGGCGGCTGGGTCTACGTCATGACGAACCGGCGGAACGGCACGCTCTATATCGGCGTGACGAGCAATCTGAGTCGCCGCGTGTGGGAGCACCGTGAGGGCATTGTTGATGGCTTCACCAAAACCTACGGCCTCAAGCGCCTCGTCTGGTACGAGCGCCACGACGACATCCGTCTTGCCATTCAACGCGAGAAGACCATGAAGCACTGGCCCCGTGCCTGGAAAGTCCGCCTCATCCACGGCATGAACCCCGAATGGGATGACCTCTACGAGACGCTGCATTGGTGAGCGTCAGGCGCGTCCTCCCCTCCACCGTCATCCGCGGACTTGTTCCGCGGATCCACGCCTTTGTCCGCGTCGGCATGGGAAGACGTGGATGGCCGGGACAGGCCCGGCCATGACGAAAGGGGCGTGCCTTCCCTCCCTTTTCGCACCGGCAAGCAGCCGTCATGCGGTGCTCCTGTCGCCTAAGAGGCCCCCTGTGTTCTTTAAAAGGACACACCCCAACAACCATCGAAAGGCCCGCCGCAGCTCCGCCGTCCCGTCCGGTCGAACCACTTTCTGTGGCAGACTCTGAAGGAGTGGCAGGACGCGCAACTCAGCGCCGTTGGTGACGAAGAAACATCCTAGTTCAGCGCGGCGCATCCGGCTGCCTCAACGGATGCGTGACCGAAAACGCCTCCAGCGGCTCGCAGGCTGCGCAGATGCGGGCCACCGTCGGGTAGGGAGCGGGGTCGAAGGCGTAGAGCATGCGGGCGCTCGTGACATGGGCGAAGAGGCAGATGTCGGCCATCGTGGGGGCGTCGCCGACGCAGAAGCGGCCGGTGCGGCCGTCCCCCGCGAGGAGTTGCTCGACGGCCGCCGTGGCACCGTCGAGCCAGTGCTGCAGCCACCTGGTCCGCGCGGTCTCGTCGAGACCCAACTCGCGCTCGAGATAGTGGCGGACGCGGGGAACGATGAGCGGGTGCGCATCGACGGCGACCATCTGGGCGACGGCCCGCGCATGGGCCCGCAGGCGCGGGTCCCGGGGCAGGAGCGGCGGCTCGGGCTGGGTTTCCTCGAGGTATTCGAGGATAGCGAGGGACTGGATCAGGGGCGGCGCGTCGCCATCGAGCAGGGTCGGGACCGCCATCCCCGGATTCAGGCGGCGGTAGCCTTCGGCGTGCTGCTCGCCTTGCAGGAGGTCGACGAACACCGTCTCGGCTTCGAGGCGCTTGAGGTGGAGCGCGATCCGGACCCGGAAGGCCGCCTGTGAGCGCCAGAACGTGTACAGGACCCGCGACATGGTGGCCTCCTCGCGCTTCGGCAGCCGGCCTCCGTCGCGGGGACCGGGCCGGCCGACCGGCCGCAGTATAGCTCAGGCGCCGACGCTTGACCCGCCCGGCGGCCCGACTCCCGGCGCCGCCTCATCCCAGCAGCCATCGGAACGCCCGCCGCAGTTCCGCCGTGCCGTCCCGGTCGAACCACTTCCCGTGGCTGAAGATCACGCGGGTGGGGGCGCGCGAGACGACGCGGGCGATGGCAGCCTTGGCCTCGCGGCGGCGCAGGCGGACCACGAGGCGCAGGTAGGCAGGCGCCTTGCCGTCCGGCGCCTGGACCCCGGTGAGCTTCGCGAACACGCGGGTGCCGAGGGGCAGCTTCTCGGGCTCGAGGTTCTGGATCAGGTCCGTCAGGATGAGAGTACGGGTGGGGCGGTGGAAGAAGGCGACCTCGCGGAAGCCCGCACCGCCGGGCACCACGGTCTGCTCGATCTCGTCGGCCCAGTCCGACGGCGGCGTGTCGGTGAGGTCGCGGTCGAGGCGCAGACCGGCCTCGCGGACCTGGGAGCGGTTGCGCAGCTCCGGGGCGGCCGAGATGACGGCGGCAGGGCAGGCGGTCTGCCATTCCTTCAGATGGGTCCAGTGCGCCACGTTGGGCGCCACGATGTGCCGGATGGGGCCGAGCACCTCGATCTCGCGCCGCAGCTCCGGGTTGAACCTCGTCGGCGAGTGGAGCCACACGTCGCCCGAGGCGAGGCGGATCACGGTCATGCGCACCGGCAGGGACAGGCCCATGGCCTGCTGGGGCCCGCTGTCGACGATCCAGACGTTCTCGGCCACGGGCTTGAGCACGTCCACGGGAGGGTAGGTCACGTCCGGATCCGAGGCCATCTTGCGTTTCCCTTCTCGGCACGCCGCGCGGCCGCGCCGCCGCGCTTGCGCATCAGCTTAATCCCGCCTTAGCTCTGTCGTTCCGTGGCGGAATCGAAAGGCGGCATCATGTGGCCCGATCGGCGCATCCTCGACCTGTTCGGCATCGACATCCCGATCGTCCAGGCACCCATGGCCGGAGCCAATCTGGCCGAGATGGTCATCGCCGTGTCCGAGGCGGGAGGATTGGGGTCGCTGCCCTGCGCGCTGCTGAGCCCCGAGCGGGCGCGGGAGGAGTTGGCAAAGGTCCGGCAGGGAACGAAGAGGCCCATCAACGTCAACTTTTTCTGCCACGAGCCGCCGGAGGTTGGCGACGGATGGGAGGCCGCCTGGAAGCGACGGCTCGCATCCTATTACGGGGAATTCGGGCTCGATCCCGACGCTCCGACGCCGTCTTCGAGCCGGGCGCCGTTCGACGAGGCCTATCTCGGTCTCGTGGAGGAGTTCCGGCCCGAGGTCGTGAGCTTCCATTTCGGCCTGCCTCGTCCCGAACTGCTGGCGCGGGTCAAGCGGACGGGCGCGAAGGTCATCTCCTCTGCCACGACCGTGGCGGAGGCGCGCTGGCTGGAGCGAGAGGGATGCGACGCGATCGTCGCTCAAGGGTTCGAGGCGGGCGGGCATCGCGGCATCTTCCTCTCAGAGGACGTCGCCACGCAGGTCGGCACCATGGCGTTGGTGCCGCAGGTCGCCGACGCGGTGAGCGTACCGGTCATCGCCGCGGGCGGCATCGCCGACGGGCGCGGCACCGCGGCGGCCTTTGCGCTCGGCGCCTCGGCGGTGCAGATCGGCACCGCCTATCTGTTCGCGCCTGAGGCCACCATCGCGCCCGCGCACCGCGCGGCGCTCAAGAGCGCCCGGGACGACGGAACCGCGCTCACCAACGTGTTCACCGGGCGCCCGGCACGCAGCATCGTCAACCGGATGGTGCGGGAGGTCGGGCCGCTCTCCGACATCGCGCCGCCGTTCCCTCTCGCGGGCGGCGCGCTCCTGCCCCTGCGGCAGGCCACGGAGCCGGGCGGATCCGGCGACTTCATGTCTCTCTGGTCGGGGCAGGCTGCGCCGCTCGGCCGGGAGCTGTCGGCGGGCGAGCTGACGCGGCGTCTCGCCGAGGAGGCACTGACGCGCCTGCGACGCGGGTAGGCGGGGAGCCTTACTCCGCCGCCTCGCGCGTCACCTTCCCCTTGCCGTTCGCCTTCTTGGCCGGCGCCTTCGGCACGGTCTTCTTGGGCGGACGGCGCTCCAGCACCTCCTTCAGGAAGCGTCCGGTGTAGCTGGCGCCGACCTTCACGATGTCTTCGGGCGTGCCCTGCGCCACGATGGTGCCGCCGCCGTCGCCGCCTTCCGGACCCATGTCGATGATCCAGTCGGCGGTCTTGATGACCTCCAGATTGTGCTCGATCACCACCACCGAGTTGCCCTGGTCCACGAGCTCGTGCAGCACTTCCAGAAGCTTCGCGACGTCGTGGAAGTGCAGGCCCGTGGTCGGCTCGTCGAGGATGTAGAGGGTGCGGCCGGTGGCGCGCTTGGAAAGTTCCTTGGAGAGCTTCACGCGCTGCGCCTCGCCGCCGGACAGCGTGGTGGCCTGCTGGCCCACATGCACGTAGTCGAGGCCGACGCGGGCGAGCGTCTGCATCTTCTCGCGGATCGACGGCACGGCCTTGAAGAGTTCGCGCGCCTCCTCGACGGTCATGTCGAGCACGTCGGCGATGGACTTCTCGCGGTACTTCACCTCGAGCGTCTCGCGGTCGTAGCGCTTGCCCTTGCACACGTCGCAGGTGACGTAGACGTCCGGCAGGAAGTGCATCTCGATCTTGATGACGCCGTCGCCGGAGCAGGCCTCGCAGCGCCCGCCCTTCACGTTGAAGGAGAAGCGCCCCGGTCCGTAGCCGCGGGCCTTCGCCTCGGGCAGGTTCGCGAACCATTCGCGGATAGGCGTGAAGGCGCCCACATAGGTTGCCGGGTTCGAGCGCGGCGTGCGGCCGATGGGCGACTGGTCGATGTCGATGACCTTGTCGAGATGCTCCAGCCCCTCGATCCGGTCGTGCGGCGCCGGATGCTCCACGGCGCCATTGAGCTTGCGCGCAACGGCCTTGTAGAGCGTGTCGATCACGAGGGTCGACTTGCCGCCGCCGGACACGCCGGTGATGCAGGTGAAGGTGCCGAGCGGGATCTCGGCCGTCACGTCCTTGAGGTTGTTGCCCTTGGCGCCGACCACCTTCAGCATCCGCTTCCTGTCGGGCTTGCGGCGCTTATCCGGCACCTTCACGCTCAGCTCGCCGGTGAGATATTTGCCGGTGAGCGATTTCGGGTTCGTCATGATCTCGTCGGGCGTGCCTTCCGCGACGACCTGGCCGCCATGAATGCCCGCGCCCGGGCCGATGTCGAACACGTAATCCGCCTGGAGAATCGCGTCCTCGTCGTGCTCCACCACGATCACCGTGTTGCCGAGGTCGCGCAGGCGCTTGAGGGTGACGAGCAGGCGCTCGTTGTCGCGCTGGTGCAGGCCGATGGAGGGCTCGTCCAGCACGTAGAGCACGCCCGTGAGGCCCGAGCCGATCTGGGAAGCCAGCCGGATGCGCTGGCTTTCGCCGCCCGACAGGGTGCCGGAGGCGCGGGCAAGCGTCAGATATTCGAGGCCCACGTCGACCAGGAAGGTGAGGCGTTCGCGGATTTCCTTGAGAATGCGCCCGGCGATCTCGTTCTGCTTCTTGGTGAGCTTCTTCGACAGCGCGCCGAACCATTCATGCGCGTCCTTCACCGAGAGGGCGGTCGCATCGCCGATGTCGGAGCCGGCGATCTTCACGGCCAGGGCCTCGGGCTTGAGGCGCTTGCCGCCGCAGGCTTCGCAAGGCGTCTCGGCCATGAAGCGGCCGATTTCCTCGCGGGCCCAGTCGCTCTCGGTCTCCTTGTAGCGGCGCTCCAGGTTCGGGATCACGCCCTCGAAGGGCTTGCGCACCTCGTAGGCGCGCAGGCCGTCGTCGTAGGACATCCGGATCGCCTCGGTGCCGGAGCCGTAGAGGATGGCGTCACGCATCTTCTCGGGCAGCTCGGTCCAGGGCTTGGTCATGGAGCCCTTGTAGTGCCGTGCGATGGCCTCCAGCGTCTGGCCATAATAAGGCGAGGCCGACTTGGCCCAGGGCAGCACGGCGCCGCGCTTGAGGGAAAGGGTCTCGTCGATCACGAGCGCCGGGTCGATGCGCATTTCGTGGCCGATGCCGCCGCAGGTCGGGCAGGCGCCGAAGGGGTTGTTGAACGAGAACAGGCGCGGCTCGATCTCCGGAATCGTGAAGCCGGAAACCGGGCAGGCGAATTTCGACGAGAAGACGATGCGCTTCGCCTGTCCCTTCTCGTCCTTCTCGTCGGCGTATTCGATCACGGCGATGCCGTCGGTGAGGTCGAGAGCGGTCTCGAAGGAATCCGCCAGGCGTGCGGCGATGTCGGGCCTCACGACGATGCGGTCCACCACCACGTCGATGTCGTGCTTGAACTTCTTGTCGAGGGCAGGGGCCTCGTCGATGGCATAATACTCGCCGTCGATCTTCAGGCGCTGGAAGCCCTTCTTCTGGAACTCGGCGATCTCCTTGCGGTACTCGCCCTTGCGGCCGCGCACCACAGGGGCCAGCAGGTAGAGGCGCGTCTTCTCCGGCAGTTCCAGCACCCGGTCGACCATCTGGCTGACCGTCTGGCTCTCGATGGGAAGGCCGGTGGCGGGCGAGTAGGGCACGCCGACCCGGGCCCAGAGCAGGCGCATGTAGTCGTAGATCTCGGTGACGGTGCCCACCGTCGAGCGCGGATTCTTGGAGGTGGTCTTCTGCTCGATGGAGATGGCGGGCGAGAGGCCGTCGATCTGGTCCACGTCCGGCTTCTGCATCATCTCCAGGAACTGGCGGGCATAGGCCGAGAGGGACTCCACGTAGCGGCGCTGCCCCTCCGCATAGATCGTGTCGAAGGCCAGCGACGACTTGCCGGAGCCGGAGAGCCCCGTGAAGACCACGAGCTTGTCCCGGGGAACCATGAGGTCGACGTTCTTGAGATTGTGCTCCCGCGCCCCGCGCACGGTGATGACACGCGCATTCGGGTCGCCCGCCTTGGCGCGGTTGAACAGATCGTCGAGTTTGGCCATGTGCTGCCCAGCTTGTGAAGATGCCCCGGCCGGTCGGGCCGGCTTCGGGATATGTGACGCCTGACCGCGTGAAACAACATGCGGCAGATGATTCCACTGACGATCTTAGAACAAAGAGAGTACGCGCGACAAGGTGACAAGCGAGGATAAAAAGCCTAGTGCGTTGATTGCAACTAAGCATCGTTCGAGTTGTCATACCGCTCGTTAATGTCGCCACCGTTCTCCTCTGCCTCAGCCTCCGGGCCTCTGCCGTGGCCGGCGAGATTGGCTGCCTGCGAAAGAAGCCCCTGTTCTCCTGCCATTCTTAAGGTAATCTTGCCCGCAATCGTCCAGATAGGGGAGCGCAGATCATGATTGGATGGAGAGTCTTGGTGGGTGGCGCGCTTCTGTCCGCCCTCCCGATCCAGCCGGTCCTCGCCGGCCCTTGCACGCAGGAGATCGACCGGATGCAGGCGCAGGTCGACGCCCGGATCGGCGCGGTGGCCGGGGCAGGGCCCTCAGGGGCCGAATCCACCGCCGCCCGCCTGCACCGGCAGCCGACGCCGGGTTCCATCGTGGCGGCGGAGCAGAAGCTCGGGGAGGGCAAGCCGGAGGAGGCGGCTCTCGAGGCCCTGGCCCATGCCCGCCAGGCCGATGCCGCCGGCGACAAGGCCGGTTGCGACGCCGCCCTCGCGGTGGCCCGCAAGGCAATCGCGCAATAGAGCGTTCCGGATCCTGCGAGCGGCTGTCTTCCCTTAATCTGGGGACAGGCCTGTGCAGAACCTCGCCTCCGGCTTGTAACCGGCCCCTGCGGGCCTCAGAACTCGGCCTCAAGTCAAGGAGAGGCGCCGATGGCAGGCAGCGTGAACAAGGTGATCTTGGTAGGGAATCTGGGGCGGGACCCGGAGGTGCGGCGGCTCAATTCCGGCGAGCCGGTGGTGAACCTGCGGATCGCCACTTCCGAGACCTGGAAGGACAAGGCGACCGGAGAGCGCAAGGAAAAGACCGAGTGGCATTCGGTGGTGATCTTCAACGAGAACCTGGCGCGGGTGGCCGAGCAGTACCTGAAGAAGGGCTCGAAGGTGTACGTCGAGGGCCAGCTGCAGACGCGCAAGTGGCAGGACCAGCAG
>DASQMJ010000020.1:0-1503 GCA_035645535.1 Microvirga sp.
GTGCCGGCGGTCGTGGCTGTGCTCATGACGCTCTCCGCATTGGGCGTGGAAATCGGAGCCCTGATCGCGGGGGCGGGCATTGTGGGTGTGACAGTGGACTTCGGTTCGCAGACGCTGGCCCTTCTCCCTGCGCTCGGTCAAGCTGCGTCATCATCGCGGCCCGGTCTACACCGTGCCGTTCGGCGAGCTCGGGGCGCTGCAGAACATGAGCCGCGACTGGGTGATCGACAAGTTCCAGATCAACCTGACCTACGACACCGACCTGGAGAAGGCGCGCAAGCTGATCAAGAAGATCGGGCAGGACATACATGGCCGGCGATCCCGAGTTCGCCGCTCACATCATCAAGCCGCTGAAGATCCAGGGCGTCGAGCAGTTCGGTGACTTCGCGATCCAGATCCGCATGAAAATGACGACGAGGCCGGGCGAGTAGTTCGTGATCCGCAAGGCCTTTGCCCGCATCAAGCAGGCCTTCGACGAGGAGGGCATCCACTTCGCCGTCTCGACGGTACAGGTCGCCGGAGGCGGCGAGGTGCGCCCGCCATTGCCCACCAGGGCTTGCAACTCGTCAAGCCCGCAGGCCCGGCGGAGTAGGCATTGAAACATCGGAATGTGATTCCGACCGGAGATCCAGCATGAACCCATCGCTCAATCCCGCAGCCCCCATCATCTGCCGGTATTCATCGCCGCCCCCGGCGAGACCAATGTCTTCATGGTGGTCATGGCCGTGGTCCTGGTCATCGCCGTAATGGCCGTAGGCCTCCTGTTCCTGCGGCTGCGCACTTTGCCTGAGCGGATCGCCCCCAAGGCCAAAAGCTCCAGTTCGAGATTGTCGCCGTGCTCGGTCTGCTGGCCCTCTTCACGCACATCCATGCCTTCTGGGTCGCTGGTCTCTTGCTCGCCCTGATTGACATCCCAAACTTCGGCTGGCCGCTGCGCCGGATTGCGGATCGCTGGAGAAGATCGCCGATATCCCGCTGGGCAGGGGGTGCAGACCACGAGCCCGGTGGAGCTGTGGAGGATCATGTTCCGAGTGGGGACATGGCAGAAGTGCCGAAGATCGTCACTCTCTCCCGCACGCCAAAGGAGCGCCGATCATCCGGCTCGACAGCTCGACGCAGGAGGCGGCGGCGGAAGCAGCCACGATCGATGTCCTGGCGGCCGAAGGCAAAATCCGGGAAGCCCGGCGCGCCCAT
Source organism: Microvirga sp. (assembly GCA_035645535.1). Taxonomy (GTDB): domain Bacteria; phylum Pseudomonadota; class Alphaproteobacteria; order Rhizobiales; family Beijerinckiaceae; genus Microvirga. The sequence goes on from DASQMJ010000020.1 coordinate 1,195, forward strand.
CAGCAGGCAAAAATGAGGTTTCGGGAGTTTTTCAACAGCGTCGACCCACAGCAGACATTCCAGTGGTCGGCGTGAATGATCTGCCGTATCCTGGACGAAGGTCACTTCATTCGAGATGCGGTGTCCGGGTTTGGTGTCAGTGAGCACACCGCCGCAGACAGGAACCCCGCGTCATCTTCCTCGGGGATATCGTTGACCGGGACTTGGGAGCCGTGGCGCGATAGACCCAGTCGCGTCGAACCTGAGGCGCCGGCCCTCGTCGCGATGAGGATCAGGCCTTCGAGATCGCACTCGACAGGCTATCCTTAA
>DASQMJ010000021.1:0-91980 GCA_035645535.1 Microvirga sp.
AAAGCAATGGCGGCTTAAAGCCCCTCGCCTGCTGTGACACAAGAAAGCCCGGCATTCGCCGGGCTTTTTATTTGAGCGCACGAAGGTGCGGGTTGGATCATCAGCGTTGCGGATCGCGCAAGGTCCGGACCTTGATCAACCATGCCCCTGGTTCACCCTCGACCCCCCTTGATCCTGTAGACAGTCTCATTGTCGGCAAGAAGCTCCTCTATGGCTCGAGGGAGCGCGGTGCTGTTCCGCTCGTCGGGACCATGCTCCACGCTCGGGGGTCCCCTGCGCCGGCACTGACGCATATGTAAACATGAGGCGGCTGAGGATACCTTGGGCAGAAGCCCCGCCGAGCCGCAGAGCTTGAGCATCCTTGCCCGAATGGAGGAGCGTCCCAGATATTGAAGTATCCCTTCAACCAACCAGGTTCTCCGGAATGAGCGACGTCCCTCCGAACGAAGGCCCTCTGGAATATGCCGTGAGAGAATACCGGCGCCTGTTCGAGGAGGCGCGCCTTGGCCACCGCCCGTGGGATGAAGAAGCGACCTTGAGAGCCTTGGCCGAGAAAACCCATGTGACCGTGGAAGAGCTTCGCGCCGCGCTCTCTCGTTCATCAGGTTGACAAGAACACGTCTGCTGGAATCGCCATGCCTGATCAATCACCACATCCCGTCATGACCGGCGGCTGCCAGTGCGGCGCGGTGCGCTATGCGCTGATGTCCGAGCCGACCGGTGCCAGCATCTGCCATTGCCGCATGTGCCAGAAGGCCTTCGGCAACTACTTTTCGGCCCTGACCGGCGTCCCGCGCAAGGATCTGGTCTGGACGAAGGGGCAGCCCGGCATCTTCAGGAGTTCGGAGGCCGCGGAGCGCGGGTACTGCCGGGATTGCGGCACGCCGCTGACCTATTCCTACCTGGAGAACGACCGCATCAGCGTCTCCATCGGCAGCCTCGACGAGCCGGGCAGGGTGACGCCGGAAATTCAGTACGGCATCGAGAGCAAGGTCCCGGCCTTCGAGATCCTGCACACGCTGCCCGGCCAGCGGACGGACGATTATGCCTCGCCGGAGGAGCTGGCGAGGATGGCCTCGCGCCAGCATCCGGACCACGATTGAGGACTTGCATCTTCGCCGTCATGGCCGGGCTTGTCCCGGCCATCCACGTCTTGAGAATCGCAGCGGGTCCAAGGCGTGGATCCCCGGCACAAGGCTGGGGATGACGAGGTGGAAGCGGGAGCAGCGTGCCGGCGAAGGGCGGCCTTAAGCCGCCGCCAGGGCCGCCTCGATGGCCGAGAGGGCCGCTTCGGCCTGGGCCCCGTCGGGGCCGCCGGCCTGGGCCATGTCGCGGCGTCCGCCGCCGCCCTTGCCGCCGAGCTTCTCGGAGCCGATGCGCACGAGCGAGACCGCATCGTATTTCTCGGTCAGGTCCTCGGTGACGGCGACCACGATGCCCGCCTTGCCGTCCTCCGCGACGCCGACGATGGCGACGATTCCGGAGCCGAGGCGCTTCTTGCCCTCGTCGGCGAGGCTCTTGAGATCCTTCATCTCGACGCCGGTGACCGCGCGGGCCATGAGCTTGGTGCCCGCCACGTCCTTGATCGGATCGCCACCGCCTGCGCCGCCGCCCATGGCGAGCTTGCGGCGGGCTTCGGCCAGATCGCGCTCCAGCTTGCGGCGCTCTTCGAGAAGGGCCGTCAGGCGCGAGGAGACTTCGTCCGCCGGGGTCTTCAGGAGGCTCGCCACCTCGTGCAGCCTGCGGCGTTCCTCGCCGAGATAGCGGCGCGCGGCATCGCCCGTCATCGCCTCGAGGCGGCGCACGCCCGCGGCGACCGCGCTCTCGGAGACGATGGTAATGATGCCGATCTCGCCCGTGCGGTTGACATGGGTGCCGCCGCAGAGTTCGACCGAGAAGGTCTTGTTGCCGTCTGCCTTGCCCATGGAGACGACGCGGACCTCGTCGCCGTATTTCTCGCCGAAGAGCGCGCGCGCGCCGGATTCGATGGCCTCGTCCACGGCCATGAGCTTGGTGACGACCGGCTCGTTCTGGAGCAGCACCCTGTTGGCGATTTCCTCGACCTGCTTGAGCTCCGCATCCTCGATGGGCTTGGGGTGGCTGAAGTCGAAGCGCAAGCGGTCGGGCGCGACCAGCGAGCCCTTCTGGGCCACGTGATCGCCGAGCACCTGGCGCAGCGCCTCATGCAGCAGGTGGGTCGCCGAATGGTTCGCGCGCACGGCCGAGCGGCGCTCGTGATCCACGATCAGTTCGAGGGACTGGTTGAGCTTCATCGTGCCGCGCTCGACCGTGACGTGGTGCACGAAGAGATCGCCGAGCTTCTTCTCCGTATTGGTCACGAAGACGCGTGCGCCCTCGCCCTGCATCACACCGGTATCACCGACCTGGCCGCCGGACTCGCCATAGAACGGGGTCTGGTTGAGAACCACGAGGCCGGTCTCGCCCGGCTTGAGCTCCTGCACCTCCTGGCCGTCCTTGAGCAGGGCCACGACGACGCCCTCGGCGTTCTCGGTGTCGTAGCCGAGGAACTCGGTGGCGCCCGTGCGCTCCTTCACGGAGAACCACACATTCTCCGTCGCCGCCTCGCCCGAGCCGGACCAGGCCGCGCGGGCCTTCTCGCGCTGGCGCTCCATGGCCGCGTTGAAGGCCTCCGTGTCGACGCCGATGCCGCGGGGCTTGAGCGCATCCTGCGTCAGGTCGAGCGGGAAGCCATAGGTGTCGTAGAGGGTGAAGGCCGTCTCGCCCGAGAGGTTCTGGCCCTTCGCGAGGCTGCGGCTTTCCTCGTCGAGGATCGACAGGCCGCGCTCCAGGGTCTTGCGGAAGCGGGTTTCCTCCAGCTTCAGCGTCTCGGTGATGAGCGCCTCGGCGCGGATCAGCTCAGGATAGGCCTGCCCCATCTCGCGCACCAGGGCGGGCACGAGCCGGTACATGAGCGGCTCCTTGGCGCCGAGCAGCTGGGCATGGCGCATGGCGCGGCGCATGATGCGGCGGAGCACGTAGCCGCGGCCTTCGTTCGACGGCAGCACGCCGTCGGCCACGAGGAAGCAGGAGGTGCGCAGATGATCCGCGATCACGCGATGCGAGGCCTTGCGGTCGCCCTCCGGCGCAACGCCGGTGGCGTGGGCCACGGCCTCGATCAGGGTGCGGAACAGGTCCGTGTCGTAGTTCGAGTACACGCCCTGCAGGATCGCCGAGATGCGCTCCAGGCCCATGCCGGTGTCGATGGAAGGCCTGGGCAGGGCGATGCGGTTGCCGGGCTCGATCTGCTCGTATTGCATGAACACGAGGTTCCAGAATTCGAGGAAGCGGTCGCCGTCCTCCTCCGGGCTGCCGGGAGGGCCGCCCCAGAGCTTGTCGCCCTGGTCGATGAAGATTTCCGAGCACGGGCCGCAGGGGCCGGTATCGCCCATCTGCCAGAAATTGTCGGAGGTCGGGATACGGATGATCTTGGAATCTGAAAAGCCCGCGATCTTCTTCCAAAGGTTCGCCGCCTCGTCGTCGTCGTGGTAGACGGTGACGAGGAGCTTGTCCTTCGGCAGGTTGAATTCCTTGGTGATCAGGCCCCAGGCGAGCTCGATGGCGCGCTCCTTGAAGTAATCGCCGAACGAGAAGTTGCCGAGCATCTCGAAGAAGGTGTGGTGGCGCGCCGTGTAGCCCACATTGTCGAGATCGTTGTGCTTGCCGCCCGCGCGCACGCATTTCTGCGCCGTCGCCGCCGTGCTGTAGGGACGCTTCTCGGCCCCCGTGAAGACGTTCTTGAACTGCACCATGCCGGCATTCGTGAACATCAGAGTCGGGTCGTTGCGGGGCACGAGGGGGCTCGAGGCCACGACCTCATGACCGTTCTTGGCGAAGTAATCGAGGAAGGCCGACCGGATTTCGTTGACGCCGCTCATGGGTTCTCAAACTTAAGGTAAGGGGCTCGAAGCCCAAAAGGTATGACGGAGGGCGGTTTTAGCCGCACGCGGCCCCTCTGTCGAGGCGGCGTTTAGGCTAGAGCATTTTTCCGCGAGGTGGATCCGGTTCGCCGTCAAGAATGCGGCCCGGCTCCAGGCAACCGAATAGGCCCGCACCGGGCGCCTCGGCCCAATCGGCGCATCCGGAATGCAAGGCGCCTGACGGCTGAACAATCCGGATCCCGGCCCGCGCAGGCCCGATTGGAGCAAGCTTCAGGCGCCGGCTTCCTTGTTTTTCGAAGAGCCCGCTTATAGGCTCGAGGCTCATAACAATCGCGGGGAGCGGCAACGCCAGTGTGGATCACGTCTTTTCGTGGACGTTCAGGCAGCGCGTCATGGAGGATTGCGAGATCGGGCCTTCTTGCCCTTGCCCTCCTCGGCGGACCTGCGGCGGCCCAGGCTCCGGCCGGTCCTCCACCGCCGGAGCGGAGCTGGCATCTGACGGTCTATGGCGGCCAATGGGTCAATGCCGATCTGCTGGACATTCCGGAGCGTGCCCTCACGGGTGAGCTGACGAGCGAGCAAGCGTATTTCGTCGGGGCAGGACTTTCGCGGGTCATCGTCCCCTCCTTCTCCATTCCGCTGCCGGGGACGGACTTCGCCTTCGAAGGCAACCGGATCGAGCTGGAAGGGCAAGTGCTCCGCCATTTCAGGGAACAGAGCCATTGGGAGGGGACGCTCGCACTCATGTTCCGGACCGGGCAGATTCCGCTCTTCGGGGGCCTGAGCGTGAACCTGGCTTTCGGCGAAGGCCTCTCTCTCGCATCGGAGCGGCCGAGGCTGGAGGGCGGCGGCCGCATCGAGCCCACCCGGCTTCTCAATTACCTCGCCTTCGAAGCCGAGTTCTCCCATTCCTCGCTGCCCGGCGTGTATTTCGTCCCCCGCATCCATCACCGTTCCGGCGTTTTCGGACTCTTTGCCGAAAAAGGGTCCGGCTCGAACTTCATCGGGGCCGGGATCAGGGTGGACCTGCGATAAGCGCGGGAGCCCCGAACCCCGCCGATCGGGATGCCGTCTCATCACCGGGAAAACAAAAAGACCGCCGCGATCTCTCGCGACGGCCCTTCCTTTGCCCTTGAAGGAGAGCAAAACCTTTATGGCGCACGATCTCAGCCGGACAACCGGCCGATGCTTTCGGCCTTACAGCATCGGACCTGAATTCGGACGCAGGACCGATCCTGTACAATTTTGAAAAGCCGCGTCCTTTCGCGCAAAAGCGGAGTCCACTGTTGCGCCCGATGCTCTAGTCGGCGGAACCCTCGTCCAGGTCGTCGGCGGTCGGGGTCGCCTGCTCCAGGATGCGATCGGCGAGCAGGCCGGCATTCTGGCGGATGAGACCTTCGATCTTGTTGGCGACCTCCGGATTGTCGCGCAGGAACTGCTTGGCGTTCTCGCGGCCCTGGCCGAGGCGCTGGCTGTCATAGGAGAACCAGGCGCCGGACTTCTCGACGATGCCGGCCTTGACGCCGAGATCGATGAGCTCGCCCACCTTGGACACGCCCTCGCCGAACATGATGTCGAACTCGACCTGCTTGAAGGGCGGAGCGACCTTGTTCTTGACGACCTTCACGCGCACCGAGTTGCCGATCGGATCGTCGCGATCCTTGAGCGTCGAGACGCGGCGGATATCGAGGCGCACCGAGGCATAGAATTTCAGCGCGTTGCCGCCCGTGGTCGTCTCCGGAGAACCGTACATGACGCCGATCTTCATGCGGATCTGGTTGATGAAGATCACCATCGTGTTCGAGCGCGAGATCGAACCGGTGAGCTTGCGCAGGGCCTGGCTCATGAGGCGGGCCTGGAGGCCCGGCTGGACCTCGCCCATCTCGCCGTCGAGCTCGGCCTTCGGGGTGAGCGCCGCCACCGAGTCGATGACCAGCACGTCGACCGCGCCGGACCGGACCAGGGTGTCGGCGATCTCGAGGGCCTGCTCGCCCGTGTCGGGCTGGGAGATCAGCAGATCGTCCAGGTTGACGCCGAGCTTGCGGGCATAGACCGGGTCGAGGGCGTGCTCCGCGTCCACGAAGGCGCAGACGCCGCCCTTCTTCTGGGCCTCGGCGATGGTGTGCAGCGCCAGCGTGGTCTTGCCCGACGATTCCGGCCCGTAGATCTCGATGATGCGCCCGCGCGGCAGGCCGCCGACGCCGAGCGCGATGTCGAGGCCGAGCGACCCCGTCGAGACGGTTTCGATTTCCACCGGCTGCTGGCCCTTGCCCAGCCGCATGATCGAGCCCTTGCCGAAGGCACGCTCGATCTGAGAGAGCGCCGCGTCGAGAGCTTTCGACTTGTCTTTATCCATTGATGAGCTTTCCACCAGTCTCAGAGAGGACTGCGACATGACCAGATGTCCTTATGGCACGGAGGAGGAGTGAATCTCAACGCGGTGTTGAGGAGATATATGTACGCCTTTTGTTCTCTTTCGCAAGTTCATTTTTCGTTCTGTGGATAATATTCCATGAATGGCCGCGACGCCCAATTGTCGCGGCTGCGATAAGTCTGAGATATCAGCCTTTTACCGCCCCATCACCTGCTTCACGATCTCGACCAGCTGGCGCAGGCTGAAGGGCTTGGGCAGGAAGTTGAACTGCTCCCCTTCCGGCAGGTTCTTGCGGAACGCGTCCTCGGCGTAGCCGGACACGAAGATCACCTTCAGGTCCGGATAGAGCTTGCGCAGTTCGCCGAGCAGCGTGGGCCCGTCCATTTCGGGCATGACCACGTCGGAGACCACGAGGTCGACGGGCTCTCCCCGCTCCTCGATCACCTGCAGGGCCTCCACGCCGGAGGCGGCCTCCAGCACCGTGTAGCCGCGCGCCGTCAGCGCCCGGGCGTTCACGGCCCGAACCGGGTCCTCGTCCTCCACCAGGAGGATGGTACCCTGGCCGGTCATGTCGGCGGCCGGCTTCCTGGCGGTCTCGGCCTTGGCCTCCTCGGGCTTCGCCTCGACCTCGGGAACGTGCCGCGGCAGATAGATGCGGAAGGTCGTGCCCTGCCCGACCTTCGAGTCCACGTCGATGAAGCCGCCCGACTGCTTGACGATGCCGAACACCGTCGAAAGGCCGAGCCCCGTGCCCTTGCCGACCTCCTTGGTGGTGAAGAAGGGCTCGAAGATCTTGTCCACCACCTCCGGCGTCATGCCGGTGCCGGTGTCGGAGACCTCGATCTTCACGTAGTCGGCCGCCGGCATGCCGCTCACGTTCAGGCGCGCCGCCTCGGCGGCCGGGACGTTCGCGGTCCGGATCGCCAGCTTGCCGCCGTTGGGCATGGCGTCGCGGGCATTGACCGCGAGGTTCACGATCACCTGCTCGAACTGGTTCACGTCCGCCTTCACGAACCACAGGTCGCGGCCGTGGGTCAGGTCGAGCTCCACGCGCTCGCCGAGGAGGCGCTTGAGCAGCATCGACAGCTCGTAGAGTTGGTCGTTGAGGTTGAGAACCTCCGGCCGCAGGGTCTGCCGGCGCGAGAAGGCGAGCAGCTGGCGCACGAGGCCGGCGGCCCGGTTCGCGTTCTGCTTGATCTGCATGATGTCCTGGAAGGACGGATCGGTCGGCCGGTGGTTGGCGAGTAGGAGGTCGCTGTAGCCGATGATGGCCTGGAGCACATTGTTGAAGTCGTGTGCGACCCCGCCCGCGAGCTGCCCGACCGCGTTCATCTTCTGCGACTGGGCGAGTTGCTCCTCCACCTTCCGGAAGTCGGTGGTGTCGAGGGCGTAGACGATGGCCGCCTCGTCCTCGGAGCCGGTGTCGCCCACCGGCGTCACCCAGACCCGGACCGAGCCCCCGTTCTCGCCGGCGGTGTGCAGTTCGAGGGGCTGGATGTCGCCCCGGTTCTCTGCCGCCGCCCTCAGGGCGGTCTCGACCGGCGCCCGTTCGCCGTCGGCGAAGGCCTCGAGGAGCAGCGGCCCCTCCTGGCTCTCGCCCGTGCGCGGCAGGCTGCCGAAGAGCCTGGTGAAGGGGGCGTTCGCCTGGACGATCCGTCCGGTCCGGTTGACGGTCGCGATGGCAATGGGGGTGTTGTTGAAGAAGCGGGCGAAGCGCACCTCCGCAGCCCGCTGCCCCTCGTCCACCTCGACGCCGGGCGAGCGGTTGAGCACGAGGGTGCGCGAGGCGCCCATGCGGCCGTCCTGACCGAAGGCGATGCGGTGATAGAGCCGCACGGGCAGGAACTGGCCGTTGCGGCGCCGCAGGTCCAAGTCGAAGGTCTCGGTGCGCACGCTTCCCGGCTCACCCGAGAAGGAGGTCATCATCGCCACCACGTTGCGCGGGACGATGTCGGACAACCCCAGGCCGCCGGAGCCCACCTGGGCGAGGTCGTAATCGAGCCAGGAGGCGAGCGTCGCGTTCAGGTAGACGATGGAGCCGTTCGGATCGATGGACAGGAAGCCGGCCGGCGCGTGGTCGAGATAGTCGATGGCGTGCTGCAGCTCCTGGAAGACGTTCTCCTGGCGCTCGCGCTCATGAGTGACGTCGGCGATGATCCACTGGGTCGCTTGGCGGCCGTTGGGCCGGGGCAGCGGACGCACGCGCACCCGGTACCAGCCGAACTCCTGCGAGCCGTCGAGGGAGGGAGAGAGCCGGATCTCCTCCGTGCCGGTACGGTGCTCCCGCGCCGCCTGGGCCAGCCGGTAGATCGCCTCGGATACCTCCGGAGCGCCGGTGAAGAGGCGCTCCACGGCCCTCACCTCGCCGCCGGTGGAGCCTGCCATGGTGAGGTAGGTCTCGTTCGCGTAGACGATGCGCCCGTCATCCTCGATCACCACGAGGCCGTCGCCCGAGGTGTCGGCCATGATCTTGGTGATGTCGTTGCGGGCGGTCTTGCCGGCGAACTGGATCACCCCGATGGCCATGGCGAAGAGGAAGAACACGCCCGCCATGGCGAAGAAGGCCAGGAGGCCGAGGATCAGCGGCTGGGCCTGCTCGCTGCCGAGGAATCGCAGGCTCAGGATCGCCCCCACGAGAATGCTGGCCAGCAGCAGCACCAGCCCGATATGGCCAGGGCGCTCGGAGCGGTCGATGGTCGAGGCCTTTGGCTTGTCGCCCTCGTGAGCCATGGAACTTCGGTATCCTCAAGGAGTGACGGTCGCTGCCGCACGGCACGAGGCTGCCGGAGGGCAGGCCAACCGCTTGATCTTGCGACCATACTACACGGAAATTATTGATTGACCTCTAAGGCGGTGCCCTGTGGACGCACAAGAGGGGTTCCGTTATCAGGCGGGCCCGGCCTTGAGCTTTACGCAAGGTAATCCACATTCTGCCGGGCAGAAAGCAAGCCGCAGCCTGCTATCTCGGGCCCGCCGAGGCCGACCGCAACGCTGTATCGCGTCGCCCGCGAGGGAAGAGCCGTTAACCATCTGTTAACCTTGCCCGTCGCTTTCGTGGTCGATGTGATACAAACGACACTAGGAACACGGCCTGGAAAGGCCTCCACAACGCTTGAGAGTTTATCGTGCTAGCTCAATTTGGTATCGAAGCGTCAAGGGCGGCCCAATACGTCATCGCCTTCGCGATCATCCTCGCGCTGGTCGCGCTGTTCGGCGTGGTGTTGCGTAAGCTGACGGGTTCGCGCCTGCTGATGTCGGGCCAGGATCGCGGCCGCAGCCGCCAGCCGCGGCTCGGCGTCGTCGACATCTACGACCTCGACCGGCAGCGCCAGCTCGTCCTCCTCCGCCGCGACAACGTCGAGCACCTCCTGCTGATCGGCGGCCTTAACGACGTGGTGATCGAGACCAACATCGTCCGCGTGGCCGGCGCCCGCATCCCGGCGCCGTCGGCGGAGAACGGCGTGGAGCGTTTCGAGCCCAGCCTGGACCAGCCGGTGCGGCCGGCGGTGGAAGGCACCGGACGCCCCTCCATCGAGACGCAGCTCGCCGCCCAGCTCAGCGCCTTCATCAAGCGCCCGTCCGAGGAATCCGACGTGGACCAGGAGCTGACCCCCGTGGCCTCGGTGAGCGCGCCGATGCCGGCGCGCCCGGAGCCCGTCCTCAAGCCCGACGCGGTCACGCTCTCCTCGGCTCCCGCCCCGATCCCCGCCCCGAGCGTCCACGGCCTGCGGGCGGAGGCGAAGTCTCCTCCGCCCTCCCCGGCGCCCGAGCCCGTCGCCCGGCGCTCCGAGCCGGCACCCGGCTTCATGCCTCCCCTCCATGCGAGTCGGCAGGCCTCGCCGCCGGTTCCGCCCGCGCCGCCCGCGCCTCCTCCGGCGGCACCCGAGGTCGTTCGCGCTCCCCAGCCGGCTCCGGCCGGCCGCCCGGACGCGGACGCTGCGATCCTGTCCGACATGGCAAAGCAGCTCGAAGAGGCGCTGAAGCGGCCGGCCGTCCCGGTCCCGCCTCCGGCTCCCACCCCGGCCCCGGTGCGGCCCGTGGAGCATGATGAGACGCCTGACGATGACGAGCTTCTGGAGCCCGACCATCGGGAGCACGGACCCATGGGTTCGCCCCGTCCCGCGTTCGAGGAGCCCGAGGAGGATGAATTCGTCGAGGCCCGCCAGCCTGCGGCCGCGCCGGTGCCCCTACGTCCAGCGATGGATCCGGTCCGCCCGGCTCCTCCGCCGCCGCCTCCTGCGCCGCGCGCCGAGCCGGCACCTCCTCCGGCCGCCGAGGCCCCGTCCGCTCCCAAGCCCGCCCAGAAGGCGCCCGACCCCTTCTCGGTCGAGGAAATCGAGGCGGAGTTCGCCCGCCTGCTCGGACGGCCGCTGGATTCCGGCAAGAAGGAGTAAGGCGCTCCGGCGCCTCTCACAAACCGACGCACCAACAAAAAGGGCTCCGCAAGCGGAGCCCTTCTCGATTCTTGCAGGAGGGACACTCAGTCGTCCCGGTAGACCCGCTCGTTGCGCTCGTGGCGCTCCTGCGCCTCCAGCGAGAGGGTTGCGATGGGCCGGGCCTCCAGGCGCTTGAGCGAGATCGGATCGCCGGTCTCCTCGCAATAGCCGTAGGTCCCGTCGTCGATCCGCGCCAGGGCGGCGTCGATCTTGGCGATGAGCTTGCGCTGGCGGTCGCGGGCGCGGAGCTCGATGGCCCGGTCGGTTTCGGAAGAGGCGCGGTCGGCGAGATCGGGATGGTTCTCGTTCTCGCTCTGCAGGGTCGCCAGGGTCTCCTGGGCCTCCCTCAGGATGTCGCCCTTCCACCGGATCAGCTTGCGTCTGAAATACTCCCTCTGCCGTTCGTTCATGAACGGTTCGTCTTCCGTTGGCCGGTATCCCTCGTCGATTACTGTGTTCGTCATGTTGGGCCGTTCTATCCCCCAATGGAACTGGCGCCCCTATACAGACAAGCGGGCCGCGCGACAACGCACTTCGAAGTTATCGGTTGGTCTAAGAAGGCAGTCCTTGCGTCTTCCGATGCCCCATATGGGTAAAATCGGCCGCGGCAGAGCGATTTGCCGCACCCGCTTGTCTTGGCGGCCAGGAACCTCAGAGGAATCGGCGCAGCGCTCTGGCGACGTCCCTTTCCACCGCCTGGGCGATGGGCTGCCTGTAATGCTGCATGTCGAAGAACAGCTCGGGATTGCGGTTCTCCGGGCGGTCGACGCGCCAGTCGACCACGGCCGTCCTGGGATGGACCTGGGCCGCAGCCGTGACCGCGGCCCTGCAGGCGTCGGTCACGAAAGCCTTCTCGGTACCGGGCGGCGGCAGGAGGTTCTTGTAGGTCGGCGGGATGACGAGAACGAGCGCGGTCTCGGCCGGGAGCGTAGCCGCCACCTCCTTCAGCCGCTCGATCGCCGGGAAGCGCCGCTGCCCTTCGAGGGGATCACGTTCGAAGCGCTTGGCTCCGGCGTAGGGATCCGTCTGAAGCCGCTTGCGGAGGACCGGGTTCGTCGTATAGCCCAGCCCGATATATTCGGGCTCGTAGTCCCAGTAGCCGTCCGGACGCGCCCTCTCCCGGTCCAGGCCGAGCAGGTAGCCGATGCGCCACCCGATCTCCTCCAGGGTGTCGAAGCGGACGAGGCCTTTCGCGTATTCCACCGGGTCGGAGCTGTAGAGCCAGAACGGGAACGGCTTATCGTTGGTCAGCTCCGGATCGGAGGTGCACCACAGGTCGTCGACGCTCACCACGAGAGCCTTCGGCGCCTCCCGGCGGTGGCGCAGGAACCAGTCGATCAGGGTCAGGTGCTCCTTGGGTCCCGAGCCAGGGACCGCCAGCTGGACGAAGTTGAGCCCCGTCGCTGCGTTCAGCCGCTCGGGGGAGAGGAGCTGGATCCGGGAATTGCCCACGACCATGGCGTCGAAGGCCGGGTCCCGGCCGCGGCTGGAATTTGCCGTGCGCGGCCCCTGCGGCCTCACGCCGGGCTTCTCCACCAGGGGCGAGCGGCCGGTGTCGTAGGGATCGATCGCGTAGGCGAGCGCGACGGTCCCGGCCAGGAGCGCCAGGGTGCCGGCGACGATCGTGAGCGCGAAGTGCCGCCACAGGGCGCCGTCGTGCCGCTCGGCAGCCTCAGAACTGGAAATAGATGAATTCATAGTTTGCATCATCGCCGATCTTGAACAGCACGACCACGAAGAGAATGGCGAAGAGCGCCGCGATCCAGGGCCGCGGCGGCAGCTTATGGATGAAGGTCCAGGCGGTGGGGCCGATCATCGCGATGGCAGCCCCGATGGCGAGCGCCCGCCACTTCATCGTGAAGCCCTCGGCCCCGAAGCCGAGCAGGGCCGCGTAGAAATTCCCGGCCACCTCGAAGCTCCCCGCCCGGAAGATCACAAGGGTGAGCGTGAAGAAGCCGAAGGTCAGGACCCAGCCAAGCCAGCTCGGCATGGACAGGCCGGCCTTGCGCCACAGGACCGCGACGCTCAGGCCGATGCCGTGCAGGGCGCCCCAGACGATGTAGGTCCAACCGGCCCCGTGCCAGAGGCCTCCGAGGGTCATGGTGGCGGTAAGCGCGGCGAGCTGGATCGCGAGCCCTTTCCGGCTGCCCCCCAGCGCGATGTAGAGATAATCGCGGAGGAATCGCGACAGGGTCATGTGCCAGCGCCGCCACAGGTCCTGCAGGGACGTGGCGCGATACGGGACGTCGAAGTTCTGCGGCAGCACAATGCCGAACATGAGGCCCAGTCCAAGGGCCATGTCCGTATAGCCGGAGAAGTCGAAATAGACTTGGAAGGTAAAGCCGAGCGCCCCTTGCCAGGCTTGGCCCATGTCGAGCGCCTGGCCGGACTGGGCCAGCGCGTAGATCGGATTGGTGTAGTCCGCGAGTTGGTCGCCGAGGAAGACCTTCTTGGCGAGGCCCGAGACCAGAAGCATCAGGCCCCGGGCGAAGCGCTCCGCCGCGTCGGCGCGCTCATAGGGCCGCTCGTCGAGCTGGTGCATGATCTCGCTCCAGCGCACGAGCGGGCCGGCGAGAACCTGCGGGAAGAAGGCGATGTAGAGCCCGTAGCGGACCAGATCGTAGCGCGGCGCTTTGCCGGCCTTGAGGTCCGTCAGGTACATGATGTGGTGGAAGGTGAAGAACGAGATGCCGAGCGGCAGGACGATGTCGTAGTGGACCGTCGGGACCCACGGGATGAGGGCCGCCACGTCGGCGAAGAAATTGAAATACTTGAAGAATGCGAGGACGAGGAGGTTCGCCGAGATCGCAAGCGGGATCAGGATGTCCCTGCCCGTCCGGGTGAAGGCCTCGGCCACGAGCCAGTTCACCGTCACGGAGACGATCAGAAGCGGGGCGAAACGCCAGTCCCAGTAGCCGTAGAAGAACAGGGACAGTCCAAGGAGAACCGGCAGGCGCCAGTCCGGCTTGAAGCGCTCCACGAGCCAGTGGATCAGCAGTGCGGCCGGCAGGAAGGCGAACAGGAAGATGAACGAGTTGAAGAGCATCGCCGCGGGACATCATCGGACGGCGCGCAACGCCCTGTTCCGCGCCTGAAGGGGCGCTTGTGCGGGAATGCGCGACGCACGTCAACTTTCCGCGTTTCGGCAATGGACGGGCACTCGGCGCCCGTCCAGGAGTTGCGTCCGTCAGCAGTTGCCCATAGCGGCTTCGATCTGCTGATTCGTGGCAGCCTGCGCGGCCACCTGGGAAACCCCGGCGATGGCCGAACCGGCGACGGCCAATCCGTAATCCCCGCCATAGAATCCGCCCCAGCCGAAGCTGGGAGCCGCCACGGCCGCTACGGTGCTGGCACCGGCGCCGATGACCGTCGCTCCCATTGCGGCGTTCGCAGCATTCTGCTGCTTCTGCTGGCACCGCATCTGCTTCTGCTCGGCCTTGGTCAGCCTGCGCGGCGTCCCAGTCGCATCGACTGCGGCAACCTGCGCGGTCTGGGTAGTGTTGCATGCCCCGAGCGCCACTACGCCCAGAAGGGAAAAGAGCTTTAGGTTCATTGATCTCTCCTTGTTGACCCAATGCAAGGGAGATCATTCCCAGAAGTAACCCGGCCGTTGACGTCCCGATATAGGGAGGAGAGACAGAAAGGCGCAGACTGATACATCCGACAGCAGAAGCTACGCTTCGCGCGCCGATGATAATCTCTACGGAATTCCTGCAACGACCCGCTTATTCAGTTGGGTTTTCACCCAGAATTACCCGCGAGAACGTTCCTGACCGCGCCTCGGGCGCAAGCTAAATGGCTGCCGCCTCGGCCCGGCTCACCAGTTCGCCCGCTACGTCGCCGATCTTCGGCGCTACCTCGCGGATGAACGGCAGGGGACGGCAGACGGACAGCGCCGCGAGACCGAATCGAGCCGTCATGAGCCCGTTCAGGACCCCCTCGCCCAGTTTGGCCGAGATGCGGGCCGCGAGCCCAAGGCCCAGCACCTGCTGCATGAGGCTGTCGCCCACCGCGACGCCTCCGGTGACGGCGAGATGGTTGAACGCCGCTTTGGCGAGGCGCAGAAAGCCGAACAGGCCAGGCCGCCCGCCGTAGATCCGGGCCAGCGTCCTGAGCAGGCGCACGGCCGCGAAGATCACGAAGGCCACGTCCACGATGGCCCGGGGGCTCACCGCCGTCACGAGCGAGACCTGCTTCGCCGCCCCCGCGATGGCGCGCTTCGCCTGGACGTCGAGGGGCGCCAGGAGCTCGCGCTCGGCGATGGCGAGGCGGTCGTCCGCGTCGATGATCTCGTCCATGGAGGCCATGAGTCGGGCGCTGCCCTTCACGGCGCTGGCGCGGGTGTTGTAGAGGCCGAGCAGCTCCGACACGACGGACTTGGCGGCCTTGTGGTCCTTGACCGCGAGGGCGTCGACCGCTGCCTCGCGCAGCTTTTCGATCTTCTGCTCCCGCATGATGCCGGAGATCTCGCGGCCGACGATGGCAGCGAAGGCGATGAGCGCCAGCACCGAGAGGCCGAGCGCCATCCATCCTAGCCAGGGGGCGATGGCGTAGAGGTCGACGATCAGGCTCTCGACCGCCAGCCCGATACCGAGCAGGAGGAGGCCCGACAGGGCCGACAGGAGGATCCCGACCCAGGGCGCCCGGCGCCGCTCGGCCATGGGCACGAGGGTGCCGTCCGCCGCCTCGATGGCGTCGAACGGCTCCTCCGTCACCACGACGGAGCCGCTCTTCACCTCGGGATCGTCGAGTCTGAAAGCGCGGGGCTGGCGGGTCATGCGAAACGGTCTCCCAGCAGGAATTCGAGAGCGCGGTCGAGGCGGATATGGGGCAGCCGGCCCATGCGTCCCGCGGCGTCCACCGGCAGCTTCGGCGGACGGAACCGCGGAAAGCGCAGGGAGCCCGGCGGCACCGCCCCGTGAAACACGTCGTCGGGCTTCTCCGGCAGCTCCCCCGGGAAGATCGCCGCCTCGGTCTCGCCGTCGAAGACCTCGTCCCCCACCCGCTCGCCGGCCTCCGGAACGCCCGCGACGGCCCGCAGGGTCTCGCGGCCCTCGCGGATGGTGGTCTCGCGGGTCGCCCGGACGGAGGCGAGCGCCACCGTGCCGACCCGCGCGCCCGCGGCTTCCGTGCGCCGCGCGGCGCGGTTCACGAGCAGGCGCAGGATCGCGTCGAGCCGGTCGTGGTCGGTGTGGTGGATGTGGTCGGCCTTGGTGGCCGCGAACAGCACCCGGTCGGCCCGGGGCGAGAACAGGCGGGAGATGAAGGTGTTGCGCCCGATCCGGAAAGCCATGAGCACCTGGTCGAGGGCCTCCTCCAGCTCCGCGAGGGCGACGGGACCGGCATCGATGGCGGCCAGCACGTCCACCAGCACGATCTGCCGGTCGATGCGCTGGAAGTGATCGCGGAAGAAGGGGCGCACCACATGGGTCTTGTAGGCCTCGAAGCGCCGCTCCATGAGGGCCGCGAAGCTGCCTGGTACGATGGCCTGTCCATTGGGCAGGTCGAGGGGCGCGAAGGTGAGCGCCGGCGAGCCCGCGAGGTCACCCGGCATCAGGAAGCGCCCCGGCGGGGTCGTGGCGACCGCCTCCTCCCCCGCCCTCAGGGCGGTCAGGTAGGTCTTGAACGCATCGCTCGCCTTGGCGGCCAGCACCTCGTCGGCGGATCCTGCCGGATCGGCCCCCTTCAGGAAATCGTGCCAGGGCGCCGCGACGGCGAGCCGGTCGCGCCGGCGGCTCGCCTCCACGGTCTGGCGGGACCAGTCCACGTAGCTCGCGTCGAGCAGGGCGAGGTCGAGCAGCCACTCCCCCGGGTAGTCGACGATGTCGAGGGCGAGCGAAGCCGGTCCCGAGCGCCACCCCGCCTTGCGCTCGTATTCAACGTCGACGCGCAGCTCGCTGATCCGGTTGGTGGATTGCGGCCAGCGGCGCTCCTCGGTGAGGGCCGCCATATGCTCCTCGTAAGGAAAGCGCGGGATCGCGTCGTCCGGCTGGTGGGCCAGATGCGCCCGCCGGATCCGCCCCTCCGCCGAGGCCCGGAAAGCCGTCAGCGCCGTCCCCCGGGTGAGGTGGTGGACGAGGGCCGTGGTGAAGACGGTCTTGCCCGACCGGGCGAGGCCCGTAACGCCGAGCCGGAGCGAAGGCTGGACGAGCTGGCCTGAGGCCTCCCAGAGCGACTGCGCGGCCGACCCGGCACGGGAGGCGAGATTGGTGATCACGGACACGAACTTCTACCTGCTTTCCTCAAGCCAAGCTTCAAGGTGGGGTGCGGAGCCCTCGCCCGCAAGCCGCGCTCAGCGCACGGCGCTCCGGCTCCCGGGCGGGGCCGCCTCGGCCTCCGCCTGCTCCTGAACCTTCGCGGCGGCGCGCCGAATCGCGCGCTCAACGAGCTCGGGATCCGCCCGCAGCATCCCGAGCTCGAAGCCGGACATGGCGAGCATCACGTGAGTCAGGTTCGGCAGGGGCGTTCCGTCCGGCGCGAAGAGCTTCAGATCGTCCGTGGGACCGAGGCCAAGCCCGGCCACCATGCGGGCCGCATAGTTGCGGATGCGCTGCTCGTCCGGCGCGCAGGCGGTGGCGGTCTCAGGTTTAGGCGCGACGGAGGCGGTCGTCGTCGGAGCGGGCTTTGCCTCGCGCGGAACGGCGGCCTTTGCCGCCTGCGCGGGCTTGGCCGGGCGGACTGCCGGCGAGGGCTCGGGCTTCTTCCGCTCACCGCCTCCGGCCATGATGTCGGGCACCCGGTACTGCGGCGTCCTGACGGGAAGCACCATGGAAACTCGCCCCGGCTTGCCGCCCGGGCCTGCCGTGGCCGTGTATCTCACGCTCCCGCCCTTGCGCTTCGAGGCGAGGTAGCGGGCGCGAAGCGTTCCACCGATGCCCTTGACGGCCAGCACCGCCGCCCCGCCGAAGCTGGTGGCAATTCCACATTCCGCGGGCGCCCATCGGCGCACGATGTCGAGGGCGGATTTGCGGCCGAAGTCCAGGTAGTACCGCCGCAGCAGGGTCGCCGCCGCCGCGGCGCCGTGGTCCGCCGAGGCGAATCCGACATGGCCCTCGCCGTCGGTGGCAAGCTCCCCGTTCCAGCGGGCGCTCTTGATGCACCAGTAATTGTTCAGCCTGACGCAGCGGGTCACGACGGGCCGCCCGGCATTCAGCAGGGCCGCGAGCGCCACGATGGGCTTGGGCTCCAGGGCGCCGACGGCCTCCCGACGCCAGTTCGTCACCTCGCGCGCGGAGGCTTCGTAGCGGGCGGGCGGCGCCTGCACGCTTCCGGTCGAGGAAGGAGCGTCCTTTCGGAAGTCGAGACCGTCCGGCAGGACAGCGCGGCCGGCGAGGACAAGCGCGACGAACGTGTGAGGCACCATGTGCTGACCTGCCCCTGTGTGCAGCGAGAACCGTCGGAGCGGCTTCAGGCAGAACGATGGTGGGATGAGATAGTTCGGTCAGTCGTCTCCGCCAGTGCCCAGGGATTTAGGCGTGGTGAACCGTTCGAGCCGCCCGAGCTTGCGTCCCACCTCGTGCCAGCCGTCCACGGGGAAATCGATGACCGCGAGGCCGGCGGTCGGATATTTCTGGCGCATGAGCAGGATGTCGTCCTGCTCCCCGTCGTCGATCAGGAGGGCGGCGAGATCCTCGAAGCCCGGATTGTGGCCGATCATCAGGAGCGTCCTCACCTCGGGCCCGACCTCCCGGAGCACGGCGAGGAGGCGCGACACCGGCGCCTCGTAGATCCGCCCGTCCCGGCGGGCCTCGACGTCGCCCAGCACCGGCCGCACCAGTTCCCAGGTTTCCAAGGTGCGACGGGCCGGCGACACGAGGACGAGATCGGGCACGAGTTCCTCGTCCTTGAGGTAATGCGCCATCCGCACGGCGGCCTCGCGCCCGCGCTTGGCGAGCGGGCGCTCGGCGTCGTGAACGCCGGGCGGCCAGGCGGCCTTGGCGTGGCGCAGCAGCAGCAGGCGGAGCATCAGCGCCCGTCCCGCCGGGCGATGAAGGCGAGCTTCTCGAACAGGCTGACGTCCTGCTCGTTCTTGAGCAGCGCTCCGTGCAGAGGCGGGATGAGCTTGCGGGTGTCGCGCTCTCGCAAGTTTTCGGGCCCGATGTCCTCGGACAGGAGCAGCTTGAGCCAGTCGAGCAGTTCGGAGGTGGAGGGCTTCTTCTTCAGGCCCGGAACATCGCGGACATCGAAGAAGATCTTGAGCGCCTCCTCCACGAGGCGGCGCTTGATCCCCGGATAATGGACTTCGACGATCCGGGCCATGGTGTCGGCGTCCGGGAACTTGATGTAGTGGAAGAAGCAGCGGCGCAGGAAGGCGTCGGGCAGCTCCTTCTCGTTGTTCGAGGTGATGATGACGATGGGGCGCTGCCGGGCCCGCACGGTCTCGCCGGTCTCGTAGACGAAGAACTCCATGCGGTCGAGCTCGAGGAGCAGGTCGTTCGGAAATTCGATGTCGGCCTTGTCGATCTCGTCGATGAGCAGCACCGGCCGCGTCTCGGATTGAAACGCCTCCCACAGCTTGCCGCGCCTGATGTAGTTGCGGATGTCGGACACCCGCGGGTCGCCCAGCTGGCTGTCCCGCAGGCGCGAGACGGCATCGTACTCGTAGAGCCCCTGCTGGGCCTTGGTGGTCGACTTGATGTGCCAGGTCAGCAGCGGGGCGCCGAGCGCCTTGGCAATCTCCTCGGCGAGCACCGACTTGCCCGTGCCGGGCTCGCCCTTCACCAGGAGCGGGCGCTCCAGGGTGATCGCCGCATTCACGGCGACCGTGAGGTCCTCCGTCGCCACATACGATTCGGTGCCCGTGAAACGCGCCATCCCGTGCCTTCTCCAACCTTCCCTGTTGCCAACCGGACCCTATGTCCCGTCGCCGCCTTTCGACAACCGCCCTGATAGGGTAAGGCCGTTGCAAAAGGAGAGGACTGACTTATGGCATATAACCGTTACCACAAGGACCGCATCGGCAATCACAAGCTGAAGCCCGAGACCCTGATGCTGGGCTACGGCTACGACCCGACCCTGTCGGAAGGAGCGGTGAAGCCGCCGGTCTTCCTCACCTCCACCTTCGTGTTCAACAGCGCCGAGCACGGCAAGGAATTCTTCGACTACGTGGCCGGCCGCCGCGAGCCGCCGAAGGGAGAAGCCGCGGGCTTGGTCTATTCCCGCTTCAACCACCCCAATTCCGAGATCGTCGAGGATCGGCTCGCGATCTTCGAGGAGGCGGAGGCGGGCCTCCTGTTCTCCTCCGGCATGTCGGCCATCGCCACCACGATCCTGACCTTCGCCCGCCCCGGCGACGTGATCCTGCATTCGCAGCCGCTCTACGGCGGCACGGAGACCCTGATCGCCAAGACGCTGGCCAATATGAGCATCCAGGCGGTCGGCTTCGGCGACGGGGTCGACGAGGCCGGGATCCGCGCCGCCGCCAAGAACGCCATGGCCAAGGGCCGCGTCTCGATCATCAAGATCGAGACCCCGTCGAACCCCCTCAACACCCTGGTGGACATCGCCTTCATGCGCACGGTCGCGGAGGAGATCGCCGCCGCCCAGGGCCATCGGCCCATCGTGGTCTGCGACAACACCCTGCTCGGCCCGGTCTTCCAGAAGCCCCTCGCCCACGGCGCCGACATCTCGGTCTATTCGCTGACCAAATACGTGGGCGGACATTCGGACCTCATCGCCGGCGCGGCTCTGGGCTCCAAGGACCTGATGAAGCAGGTGCGCCTCCTCCGCTCGGCCATCGGCACCCAGCTCGACCCGCATTCCTGCTGGATGCTCGGCCGCTCGCTCGAGACCCTGGCGCTTCGCATGAACGCGGCGAACCGCAATGCCGAAATCGTCGCAGCCTTCCTGAACGAGCACCCGGGCGTGGTGAAGCTGCACCATCTGGCCTACCTGCCGGAAGGCTCCCGCGCCAAGGCGGTCTACGAGGCCCAGTCCAGCGCCCCCGGCTCGACCTTCTCGTTCGACGTGAAGGGCGGCGAGGCCGAGGCCTTCCGGGTCCTCAACGCCCTTCAGGTCTTCAAGCTGGCGGTCAGCCTGGGGGGAACCGAATCGCTGATCTCGCACCCCGCCTCCACCACCCATTCCGGTGTGCCGAAGGAGACCCGCGACCGGCTCGGCGTCACCGACGCGACGATCCGCGTCTCCATCGGCATCGAGCATCCGGACGACCTCGTGGCGGATCTGGCGCAGGCCCTGGCGACGCTGGATTGAGGCGTCGGCACCAGAGACGGGCCGCAGGTGCATGCCTGCGGCCGCGTGTGCCCGGCCCACGCGCAATCCGGCCTTGCCCTCTCCGGCCCGATGCAACCATGATGGGCCGAACCGGACAAACCCTATGGCAACCTCGATCGACCTGCAGGCGTACCAGGAACCGATTCTGTTCCTGGCGACGGCAGGCATCATCGTTCCGCTCTTCCACCGTCTGAGGATCAGCCCGGTCCTCGGATTTCTCGGGGTGGGCGCCCTGCTCGGACCCTATGGCCTCGGGCGGCTGGTGCCGGACCATCCGTGGGTGAACTGGCTCACCTTCACCAATCCCGAAGGGACCTCCCACCTCGCCGAGTTCGGCGTCGTGTTCCTTCTCTTCACCATCGGCATCGAGCTGTCCTGGCAGCGCCTGCGGACCCTGCGCCGCCTGGTGTTCGGCTTCGGGTCGTTCCAGGTCGCCCTGTGCGCCGTCGCCCTGGGTCTCCTCGCCTTCAAGGCAGTGGGGAGCATCACGGGGGCGATCATCGTCGGGCTCGGCCTCGCCCTGTCCTCCACGGCGATCGTGATCCCGGTCCTGGCCGAGCAGAAGCGCCTCAGCACCACGGTCGGGCGTGCGAGCTTCTCGGCCCTCCTGTTCCAGGATCTCGCCGTCGCCCCGATCCTGTTCACCATCGCGGTGCTCGATACGAGCCAGCCCGAAGTGACGGCGACGTCCTTCGTGTGGGCGCTCGCCTATGCGGCCCTGGCCCTCACGGTCATCATCGGGCTCGGCCGGGTGATCCTGCGCCCGTTCTTCCAGCTCGTCTCGACCACGAAGAGCCCCGAGCTGTTCATGGCCGCCTGCCTGCTGGTCGTGATGGTGACGAGCCTCGCGGCTGCCGTGAGCGGCCTGTCGATGGCGCTGGGCGCCTTCATCGCCGGCATCCTGCTCTCGGAGACGGAATATCGCCGGGCCGTCGACGTGACGATCCAGCCCTTCAAGGGACTGCTGCTCGGGGTCTTCTTCGTGTCCGTGGGCATGAGCCTCGACGTATTCAGCTTCCTCGAGGCGCCTGTCCTGATCCTGGCGGTGGCGGCCCTCGTCATCGCCGTCAAGGGCCTGATCATCTTCGCCATCGGGCGCCCCTTCGGCCTGAAGGCGTCGGAGGCGGCCGAGACGGGGCTCCTCCTGGGCCCCGGCGGTGAATTCGCCCTCGTGATCCTGGGCAGCGCCATGGCGGCTGGCCTGGTGCCGACGGGGATCGGCAAGATCCTCCTGCTCGTGACGACCTTCACGATGATTGCCATCCCGGTGCTGGCCCGCGCCGGCAGGAACCTCAGCCGGACGCTGGAGAAGCGCCAGCCGCTGGATCCGGTCGCGGCCGTTCCTCCCCCGGCAGACGAGGTGGGGCGCGTCATCGTCGCTGGCTTCGGCCGCGTCGGCCAGCTCGTGGGCGACATGCTGGAGCGCCACAAGGTGCCCTATCTCGCCGTCGACATGGATCCCGCCCGCGTGGCGGCGGAGCGGAAGGCCGGAAGGCCCGTGTACTTCGGTGACAGCTCCTACCCGGAATTCCTGCGCGCCTGCGGCGTCGACCGCGCCCCCGCCCTCGTGATCACCCTTGACACCCTGAGCTCCATCGAGGCGGTGGTCGCCGCCGCCCGGCAGGAGAACCCGAACATCTCCATCGTGGCCCGCGCCCGGGATGCGAACCATGCGGTGCAGCTCTACGAGTTGGGCGTCGACGATGCCGTACCCGAGACCATCGAGGCCTCCCTCCAGCTGAGCGAGGCGGTCCTGAGCGATATCGGCGTCCCCATGGGGCTGGTCATCGCCTCGATCCACGAGCGGCGGGACGAGTTCCGCACGATCCTGCGCAGCGGCAACCGCAAGCGCGACCCCGACCGCATCGAATTCCGCGCCCGCCGCACCATCGGCAAGGCATCGTAGCCTCGAAAGGAAAATCGGCCCCGTCGCGCCGCCCCGGCGGCTTTGGCGCTTGACCTCGCGCGCGGTTGCCGGACACTGGCGCCATGTTCCTGAACCTGTTCACAGAACTGCGCGCGGCGAAGGTTCCCGTCTCGTTGCGGGAATACCTCTCCCTGCTGGAGGCCCTGGATCGGGACCTCGCCGACAAGAGCGTGGAGGAATTCTACTATCTCGCCCGCGCCTGCCTGGTGAAGGACGAGCGCCATTTCGACAAGTTCGACCAAGTCTTCGGCCATGTCTTCAAAGGCATCGAATCCTTGAGCCAGGCTCTCGGCACGGCCGAGATTCCTGAGGAATGGCTGCGCAAGCTTGCCGAGCGCTACCTCACGGAGGAGGAGAAGCGCCAGATCGAGGCGATGGGCTGGGACAAGCTGTTCGAGACCCTGAAGGAACGCCTCAGGGAGCAGAAGGGCCGCCACCAGGGCGGCAACAAATGGATCGGCACCGCCGGCACCTCCCCGTTCGGCGCCTATGGCTACAACCCGGAAGGCATCCGCATCGGCCAGGACGGGAACCGCAACTTCCGGGCCGTGAAGGTATGGGACAAGCGCGAGTTCAAGGATTTCGACGACACCGTCGAGCTCGGCGTGCGCAACATGCGCATCGCGCTGCGCCGCCTGCGCCGCTTCGCCCGTACCGGCGCCCCGGAGGAGCTCGACCTCGACGAGACGATCCACGAGACCGCCCACAAGGGCTATCTGGACGTGAAGCTCCGGCCCGAGCGCCGCAATGCCGTGAAGGTGCTGCTGTTCCTCGATGTCGGCGGCTCCATGGACTGGCACGTCGAGGCGGCGGAAGAGCTGTTCTCGGCGGCCCGGCTCGAATTCAAGCATTTCGAGCACTTCTATTTCCACAACTGCGTCTACGAGCATCTCTGGAAAGAGAACCGCCGCCGCTTCGACGAGAGGATCCCCACCCTCGACGTGATCCGCACCTACGGGTCCGACTACCGGGTGGTTTTCGTCGGCGACGCCTCCATGAGCCCCTACGAGATCATGGTGCCCGGCGGCTCGGTGGAGCATTGGAACGAGGAGGCCGGCCAGGTCTGGATGCAGCGCCTCCTCAACCATTTCCCCCGGTCGGTCTGGCTCAACCCGGTGACCAAGTCCCATTGGGGCTATACGCAGTCGATCAACCTGATGCGGCAGCTCTTCGCCGACCGCATGTATCCCCTCACTCTGGAAGGCATCGATCAGGCGATGCGCGAGCTGGTACGCTAGAGTATCGGACGCAAAAGGGGCCGGCACTTTTAGGGCCGATGCTCTTTTCCTTTGACGAGCGCATGGTCAATCACGGAAAACCGGAGCCCACTTCTCCGCACGACGCGCTGGAAATATGAATCAGACCTATCAGCACAATCCCCGCCCGGTCGGCGGGCCGATCACCTTCACCCTCGACGGCGACAGGCTCGTCGTCGATACTGGGCGGAAGGTGCACGAGGTCCGGCTCGGCGCGGTCTCGTCCGTGCGCATGGTCTACGAGCCCGGCCGTCTGGGGCAGAAGTCGTTCCGGACCAAGGTGCGGATGCAGGACGGCAAGACCTTTTCGTTCACCTCGGTCAACTGGAAGAGCCTGATCCAGGCCGAGCAGATGGCGGAATCCTACCGGGGCTTCACCAGGGCTCTTTTCGAAGCCATCGCGCGAGCGAATCCGGACGTGCGCTTCGTCGCCGGCAAGCCGTACCTGCAATGGCTCGCGACCGCGGCCGTGGCGGTCGCCTCCCTGCTGGCCATGGCCTATCTGATCTGGAATGCTCTGCAGATGGGCGCGACGAGCGTCGCGCTGTTCGGGGCCTTCCTGGCGATCGTGGGCGTCTGGCAGATCGAGCCGATGGTGCGCCTCAACAAGCCCCGTACCTTCCGGCCCGACGCTCCTCCCCCTGAACTCCTGCCGAGCCTTCCCTGACCGCAACCGTAGCGGGACCGGCCGCTGCGGCACTCTCGCGTCCCCCGCGAAGTATCTGATAATCATGGAGAAAGTGTCTCGAAGAATCCCGTCTTGCGGTTGACGCGGTCGAGCTTGGCCGTAATGTAACATTGTTAGATTTCGCCACGTTCGCGGGCGAAGTTGCAAACAAGGGAACGGCAATGAAAATCAAGATGTTCGTAAAGCTCGCCCTCGCGCTCGCCCTGGTCGGCTCTGCTGTCGCCGGCACCATGGCGATCCGGAAGGACGAGAGGATCGTTCTCGCGGGCGACCCGACCCAGTGGGAGCGCTGACCGGGCGGGACGTTCGGTCGCCCAATTGAACGGAACCTCACAGCCGCGGCATTCCCTCGCGGCTTTTCATTTGTGGACGAACCTTCCGCCGGTCAGGTCCGCACCACGAGCACCGAGCACTTGGCGTGACGCACGATGGCGGAGGCGTTGGACCCCAGGAGATAGGTCGCCATGGTTGGCCGGTGGGAGCCGACGACCACGAGGTCGGCCCCGGTCTTCTCCGCCTCGTTCAGCACCTCGTTATAGACGGAGCCGAGGCGGACGACCGCCGAGATCCGATCGGAAGGCATCGGCACGGTCGAGGTAAGCTCGGCCAAGGTCTTCTCGGCCTCCCCCTGCTGCTCCTCGTCGAAGGCCGGCGGCATGAACTCCATATACGTCACCGGCACAACCGGCCGAACATAGATCAGGCGCAGGGTCCCGCCGAAGGTCTCGGCGAGCTGCACTGCCTTATCAATGGCGGCCTTGGCTGTCTCGATCTCCACGAGATCGACAGGGACGAGGATCGTCTTGAACATGATAGGTCTCCTGATCAGCCTTGGCGGACGGGGGTGCGGACGACGAGGCCGTCCAGTTCGGGCCTGACGCGGATCTGGCACGACAGGCGGGAGTTCGGGCGGACATCGAAGGCGAAGTCGAGCATGTCCTCTTCCATCGGCTGAGGTTGGCCGGTGGCGGATTCCCATTCCTCGTCCACATAGACGTGGCAGGTGGCGCAGGAGCAGGCCCCGCCGCACTCGGCCTCGATCCCGGGAATGCCGTTGCGGACCGCCGTCTCCATGACCGTCGCCCCCTCCTCGGCCTCGACGGTGCGGGCGGTGCCCTCGGGATCGATAAATGTAATATTGATCATTGCGGACCTCTGACTATCGGCGCATATTTACGGCAAGGGACGCCGGAAGACGAGTGACCGATCACAACGGTCCGCCGTCTTTTTGCCTTATTTCCGCCCGGCGCCACTGGTTACCGAGCCGTTAACGACGTTCGCAAGTGGCAGGGGACATCGGGTTTCCTTACCTCAGACCGGCCGCTAGACTTGTTTGGTAAATAGTGGATTACCAAACGGAAGCACTTCGCAGGGGCGTCCGAACCGGTCAGGGGCTGCAATTTCCCTTTACATTTCAAAGGGATGTGACGAGCCCCATCCATCATTGTTGCGTCACGAGGCAGATCATGGCGGTCGAGAAAAAGAAGATGAAGGATCCGG
Source organism: Microvirga sp. (assembly GCA_035645535.1). Classification (GTDB taxonomy): domain Bacteria; phylum Pseudomonadota; class Alphaproteobacteria; order Rhizobiales; family Beijerinckiaceae; genus Microvirga. Next base: position 26,314 of record DASQMJ010000021.1, read on the forward strand.
CGGAGGCAGCTTTGTCGGCTGTCGAGCAGGCGCTCAATCTCGATGAGAAATTCGCGCTTCAGCCGCAGGACCGGCCGGAGGAACTCGCGGCCCGCGACGAGCCCCGCCTGCCCGACATCGACGACCACGACTTCACGAAGGGGCCCTTCGGGCTCAGCGCCGATGCCGCCGACGATGACCTTCAGAATTCCAGATCCGACCTGCGCCGGAACGAGCCCTCGCGCTCGGGCTTCGTGGCCCCCGACCGCACGGCGGTAGCCAACGACGACCGGCAGAATGTCGGCGTGATGCTCCAGGCCCTGCAGGCCCGGCCCTCCCGCCGGGCCTACGTGGTGGCGACCCTGGCATCCCTGCTCTGGATCGGAGCGGCCGCAGCCTACGTCCACACCCTGGGGATCACCACGCCCGAGCAGTTCCTGGCAGCGTTCTCGCCGACCCAGCTGGCGATCGGGGCGGCCCTGCTCGCCGGTCCCATCGTCCTGTTCTTCGTCCTGGCCATGCTCACGGTCCGCTCGCAGGAGATGAAGCTGGTGGCCCGCGCCATCAGCGATGTCGCCGTGCGCTTGGCCCAGCCCGAGAGCTTCTCCACGGACGCCGTTCTGTCCGTGTCGCAGGCCGTGCGCCGCGAGGTAGCGGCGGTCGGCGACGGTGTGGAGCGCGCGCTCGCCCGGGCGGGCGAGTTGGAGACCCTCGTCCGCAGCGAGATCGCCACCCTGGAGCGGGCCTATTCGGACAACGAGATCCGCATCCGCTCCCTCGTGGACGAGCTCGTCACCCAGCGCGAGGCCATCGTCACCAACGCGGAGCGGGTGCGCGGCGCCATCACGGGCGTGCACCAGAACCTGATCCAGGATCTCGACGAGGCCGCCGAACGGGTGGTGAGCAGCGTCACCGGCGCCGGCGAGCGCGTGACCGGCTCCCTCGAGCAGCGGGGCGAGCAGATCACCCAGGCCCTCGGGCGCGCAGGCGAGCGCGTGGTGGAGGAGATGGCGAGCCGCGGCGTCGAGCTGGTGGAGCGCATCGCGGGCACCACCGACGAAATCAAGGCCGGCATCGCGGATGTCGGAACCACCATCACCACTGCCCTGGAGAGCAAGGCGCAGGACATCACCGGCGCCTTCGAGCGCACGGGCGACGTGCTGACCCGCCACCTCCAGGACGGCGCCAGCCAGGTGACCCGCACCCTCGCCGAGACCGGCCGGGGCATGATCGACGCCCTCACCCAGCAGGGCAACGACGTGCGCGAGGCATTCGAGCAGACGGCCCGCAGCCTTGAGGAGAGCTTCACCCAGCGCGGCAGCGAGATCACCGAGAAGCTGGCCTCCACAGGCGGCGTCATCGCCGACGACATCTCCGCCCGCACGGCGGAGCTGCGCGACCAGATCGCATCTGCCGGCGCGACCGTCAGCGAGGAGATCGTGTCCCGCGGCACGGCCATCCGCGAGCAGCTCGCCTCCACCGGCGCCTCGATCGTCGAGGAGCTGACCACGAGCGGCGGCACCCTTCGGGAGCAGCTCGCCTCAACGGCGGGCGAGGTCGCGGAGCAGATCGCCCTGCGCGGCGCCGAGGTGCGCGAGCAGCTGGAGGGCGCCGTGCGCCTCGCCGACGAGGCCATCGGCACCCGGGTGGAGGACCTTGCCGTCCGCCTCGAGTCCGCGAGCCAGCGCGTCAGCGAATGCGTCACGACCCAGGGCCAGGCCCTGGAGACCAACCTCACCGAGGCCGGGGAGCGCGTCGCCGCGCTCATGGGCGCCAGGGTCGAGGAATTCCAGACCGCCTTCACCCTGCGCGGCCAGGAGTTCTCCGAGACGCTGGCCCGCCACGCCGACGAGGCGCAGATCCGCCTCGCCACCACCGGTAAGGACATCGTCCTCGCCATCGCCACGCAGGGTTCGCGCGTCAACGAGGCCCTCAACCGCACCGCCGAGACCGTCGACACCCGCGGCCGCGAGATGGAGGAAACCCTCGGCGCCCGCCTGGCGGCCTTCGAGAACGTCATGCAGCGCGGCGGCGAAGTGGCCGAGCGCATCTCCAGCGACGTGGGCAGCCTCACCGAGACAATCAGCGGCCGCTTCGAGGAGATGAACCGGCTCATCACCGTTCAGGGCCGCACGGTCGCCGAGTCCTTCGCCGAACGCGCCCGCGAGGCGACCACCGCCATCGAGACTCAGCTCTCTGCCCTGGAGGAGCACGCCTCCCGCCGCGCCACCGAGATCACGGCGAACTTCGACACCATCGTCGAACGCGTGGACCAGACGCTGGGCGCCCGCGCCGCCGCCCTCAACGAGGCCCTGGTGATCAGGACCGGCGAGATGGCCCGGGTCATGGCGGAGGGCGGACGCGACGTGGCCAACTCCCTCCAGGCCCGTGTGGACGAGATCAGCCAGGCCATCACGGCCCGGACCGGAGCCATCGCCGAGACGATCTCGGCCAAGGCCGAGCAGATCGGCGAGGCCCTCGACGCCCGCGCCAACGCGATCAACCGCATCCTCGGCGACCGGGCCGGAGAGATCACCGAGACCCTCGGCACCAGGGCCTTCGAGATCAACCAGACCCTCGGCAGCCGCGCCGAGGAGATCGCCGCCACCCTCGACCAGCGCGTCACGAGCTTCGAGGAACGCGTCGTCAACCGCCTCGACGGCGTCGCCGGCGCGATCGAGGAGCGCAGCCAGTCCGTGCTCGGCTCCCTGGGCAGCCGCATCGAGGAGATCCGCAGCATCTTCGACACGCAGGGAGCGTCCCTGGTGGCGAGCCTCGACGAGCGCGCCGGCACCCTCGGCCGCGACGTCGCAGCCATCACCGAGACCAGCCTGCGCGCCCTCGAAGAGCGCAGCATTGCGGTGGTCGAGAGCCTGCAGCAGCGCAGCAGCGCCATGCTCTCCGTCCTCCAGGAGCGCACGAGGGAGATCGCCTCCGCCTACGCCCAATCCACGGAGGCCCTGCGCAGCTCCATCGACCAGAGCACCTCGCAGGCGGTCGAAACCCTCGTCGGCACGAACCAGCGCCTTCGGGGAGAGCTTTCCGAGGTGCTCGACCGGCTCCAGGACGCCAATCGCCTGCTCCAGCAGGTGGCCGCGAGCGCCAGCGGCAACCTGGGCGCCATCGAGGACGGCCTCGGCGGGCAGGTGCAGCAGATCCAGACCCTGCTGGCGGAAATCGCCGCCCAGACCGGCCAGGCCTCCGGCCAGGTCGCCGAGCAGGTCGAGGTGCTGCGCTCCGTGTCGGGCGGCGCCATGCAGCAGGCTTCCGAGCTCGCCCGCAGCCTCGAGGAGCGCGGCCGCTCGCTGACCGAGACCACCCGCGAGCAGATGCAGACCCTGACGGAGGCCGCGGCCGCCCTGGAGCGGCTCGAAGCCCGCATGGATGCGGCCCTCAGCGGCCGCCAGGAGGCCCTCAACCACCTGCTCGGCCGCATCAATGAACGCTCCGAGGAGTTGGAGACGGTCACCCGCACCTTCACGGCCCTTGTGGAAGGCTCGCTCCAGAACGTGGAAGGCCGCGCCCGCCAGATCGGGACCGTCCTGGCCGAGTCCGCCGAGGCGACCACCCGGGCCATCGGCGAGCAGTTCGAGCTCATCCGATCCTCCACGGGCGAGGAAGGCGAGCGCACGGCGGCCGCCCTGCGCACGGCCTACGAGAAAGCCGCCGCCGAGATGGCCGAGGCACTCGGCAACGCGACCGCGAAGTTCCGCGACACCATGGGCGAGCTTCGCAGCATGACGAGCCAGATCCAGCGCGAACTCGAAACCACCCGGGCGGAACTCCGCCGCGGCGTCGTCGAGATCCCGCAGGAGACGCAGGAGACCACCGCCAACATGCGCCGTGTGGTGGCCGACCAGATCAAGGCCCTCAACGAACTCTCAGCCCTGGTTTCGCGCTCGAGCCGTGCCGTGGACGCGGTCCCGGCGGCCCAGCCGCGCCGGGTGAACGAGTCCCCGGCCGCCGCCATGGCTGCCGTCGCGGCCGTCGTCGAGCAGCGCGCGCCCGCGCCTGTGCAGGCCCCGGCGCACACCGTCGCCCGGCCGGTCGAGCAGAGGGCCGTCGCGGCCCCTGCCCCGGCCCCCGCGGCGCCTCCGGTTCGCCAGGCTCCGCCGGCCGTCGAGCGCCCGGCCCCCGCCCCTGCCCGCGACGCGGGAGCCCGCGGCGGCTGGCTGTCGGACCTGCTGAATCGGGCCTCGCGCGAGGACGACCCGGCCCGCGGGCCGGGCCGGCCCGACCGCTCCCGCATCAACAGCCTCGAATCCCTGGACTCGATCTCGGTCGACATCGCCCGCATGATCGACCATGACGCGGCCGTGGAGCTGTGGGACCGCTACAAGCGCGGCGAGCGGAACGTGTTCACCCGCCGCCTCTACACGATCCAGGGTCAGCAGACCTTCGACGAGATCCGGCGCAAGTACCGGCAGGACGAGGAGTTCAAGCAGACCGTCGACCGCTACGTCGAAGAGTTCGAGCGCCTGCTGGCCGAGGTCTCCCGCGACGACCGCGACTCGATGCTGACCAAGACCTACCTGACCTCGGAGACCGGCAAGGTCTACACCATGCTGGCCCACGCCAGCGGCCGGTTCGACTGAAAGGTCGGACACGGACTTCCATAAGGACGAGATGGCCGGCCCCGCGCCGGCCATTTTCGTTTTCGGATCGGTAGGATGGAGCCTGCGCCTCGGTTGTCCCCTCGTCTCCAGGAGGCGCGGAACTCGAGAGGGAAACGGCCGGCCCGTCTGGAGCACCGGCCTCCGGATCACATCAGGAAGGACGGGTGCGGACCGGGATGGAGCGTCGGGTCCTCGGCTAGTGCGGCCGCTTCCGGAAAGGTGGCGCCTCCATCGGGCGCGGGCGGCTGCGGGGCGCAGGCGGCCATCAATCCGTGGATACGGCCTTCCAGGTAGCGCAGGGTCTGGATCATGCGCCGGATGCGCTGCTCGGCGAGGGCCTGGAACTCCTCCTCGCTCGCCGACCCGTCGGCGTCCGGCAGGGAGCCGAGGAAGCTCGCGAGGTCGTCCTGGCCGCCGTTCCGCGGCACGAGGCCGAGCTCACGCTTCGTCCGGGCGATGGTCGCCGCCATGGTCTGGAGCCCTGCCCGGATCTCGGCCAGGGCGCGCTCGGCCTCGCCGTCGTGCACGGTCTTCTCGAGCTCTCTCAGGGCCGAAAGCACGGCCTCGGTGTCCGCGTTGCGGTTGCGCCGGGCGAATTCGCGCAGGAACCACCGGCCGCGGACCGTCTCCATAACGGCCGCCTCGATGGCGTCGTAGTCGGCGTCGCTGAACGTGACGCCGGTCTCGTCTTCCGTCATGGTGGACACATCCCTCGCTGCGGGCTTAACACTTCCATTGTGTCCCAAGCTGGGGATACCTCAACCCCTCCGCCCCTTCCTTAACGGTATTTTCACCGTGTTCTTTACGGCGCCCGCCCTTCCGGTGCTCCTCCCGTGAGACCATCCGACAGAATCACCGGCATCCGCCTCGGCGCCCTGCAGGCCGCGAGCTTCGTCAGCCACGGGGTCTACCTGCCGTTCTTTCCCCTGTGGCTGCAGAGCAAGGCGCTCCCGTCCACGGTCATCGGCATCGTGATCGCCATCCCGATCGTCGTCCGCATTCTCGCATCGGCGCCGCTGCTGACCCTGGCGGACCGGTCCTTCGGGGCCCGGCGCCTGCTCCTGTTCAGCCACCTGGGCCAGGTGATCGGCTTCCCGCTGCTCCTGCTCGTGGACGGCAGCTTTGCCATCATGGGGATCGTGGCCCTGGTCGCCCTCGCGCAGGCGGCGATCATTCCCGGAAACGACCTCGTGGTGACCAACGCGGTGCAGCGCCACCCGGGCCTGAACTACGGCCGGATCCGCGGCATGGGCTCCGTGACCTTCTTCCTGGCCAACATCGCGGCCGGCTACGTGGTCGGCTGGTTCGGGGCCGATGCGGTCATCGTGGCCCTCACATTCATTCCCCTTCTGGGAATCACCGCAACCTTGGCGGCCGTGCCGCAGGAACGGCCGGAACCCGTCGTGCGGGCCGATGAAGGCGGGAGGCGGTCGGCCGCCCCGAGACTGCCGAAGGTCCTCTGGCTGGTGATGATCGCGGCGGCGCTCACTCAGGGCACGCACGGCGCCCTCAACGCCTTTGCCAGCATCCACTGGCAGGCGCTCGGCTTCTCGGACGCCACCATCGGATATTTCTGGGCGGCGGGCGTGATCGCCGAGATCCTCGTCTTCATGTTTCTTGGGCAGGCTGTCGGGCGCGGCTCGGGCATCGGGCTGATCCTCGCCGGATCCGCCGCGGCCGCGATCCGCTTCACGGTCATGTCCCTTTATCCGGGGCTCGCCCTGACCTTCGTCCTGCAGGCCATGCACAGCCTTTCCTTCGGGGCGACCCATCTCGGCACCATGGCGGCTCTCGCGGCCTTCTCGCCGCCCGGCGCGCGCGGGCGGGCCCAGGGCATCTACGGATCGCTCGCCGCCCTGGTGATGGCGCTCTCCACCGTCGCGAGCGGCCTGATCTACAAGGAGGCGGGCGCGGCGGTCTTCGCTGCGATGGCGCCCCTCGGCGCCATCGGTTTCCTCCTCACCCTGCTGGCCGTCCGGCTCCTGCCCCCTCAGCCCCAGAGGGCGGGTTCGGGCGGATAGACGATGCTGCCCTCGTAGGTGAGACCGGGTTCCCGGTCCCTCGCCAGGAGAAGCGGGCCGTCGAGGTCGACGAAGCGGGCGCGGGGAGCCAGGACCAGGGCCGGGGCCATGGCCAGCGACGTGCCCACCATGCAGCCGATCATCAGGGCGAAGCCCCGGGCCTCCGCCGCGTCGGCCAGGGCCAGCGCCTCGGTCAGGCCGCCGGTCTTGTCGAGCTTGATGTTGATCACGTCGTAGAGCCCCACCAGCCGGTCGAGGCCGGCCCGGTCGTGGACGCTCTCGTCCGCCAGGATCGGCACCGGCCGATCGATGCCGCGCAGGAACTCGTCCTGCTTCGCCGGCAGGGGCTGCTCGACCAGGGCATAGCCCGCATCTGCGCAGGCGGCGAGGTGGGCGGCTATGTTCTCCTCGGTCCAGCCCTCGTTGGCGTCGGCGATGAGGGTGGCGCCGGGGGCGGCCCTGCGGACCGCTGCGATCCGTTCGAGATCCCCACCCGGCCCGCCGAACTTGACCTTCAGAATCGGCCGCTCGGAGGCTTTCGCGGCGGCCTCCGCCATGGCCTCGGGCGTGTCGAGGCTGATCGTGTAGGCGGTGGTCACCGGCGGCCAGCGGTTCAGGCCGGCCGTCACGTGGGCGCGGATGCCGGAGCGCTTGGCGTCGAGGTCCCAGAGGGCGCAGTCGACGGCGTTGCGGGCGGCGCCGGCCGGCATGGCATCCTGGAGGGCCTCCCGCGTCAGCCCGGCCTCGATCCGGGGCCTCAGGGATTCGATGGCTGCCGCCACGCCCTCGACGGTCTCCCCGTAGCGGGGATAAGGAACGCATTCGCCCCGCCCCACCGCGCCGTCCTCGGCGACGGTCGCCGTCACCACCACGGCCTCCGTGCGGGAGCCCCTCGCGATCGTGAACTTTCCTGCGATGGGAAAGCGGTCAATCGTCACGTCGAGCTTGCGCATAGTGTCTGTCTCTCCACAACTTCGGCTCGACTTGTGGCGCAGCAACACGCTATCACCAAGCGGAATCGATGCCGGAAGGATGATCGTGGCGCAGAGCACCTTGGCTCAAGAGCCGCAAGTCAGAATCGAGCGTTCTGGGGACAAGGTGACGGCGATGCTCGCCGGCCACTGGACCGCGGAGCATGCCGCGCTCGTGGAATCCTTCGCGGGCGAGATCGCCGCCGAGGCGGACCAGAGCCACGTGATCCTCGATCTCGGCCGGGTGCAGCGGCTCGACACCCTCGGCGCCTGGGTCCTCGACCGGACGCGGCACGAACTGGGCGAGCGCGGCCTCGGGGCCGATTTCGCCAATGCCAGCCAGGAGCAGCAGATCCTCCTCGACGAGGTGGCCTATCGCGGCTTCCAGGAACAGCCGAAGGTCCGGCATTCCAAGGCGGTCGACTTCCTCGTGGACGTGGGCCGAAGCGTCGCCGGGGCCGGCCGCGACCTCGTCGACGGCGTCGCGTTCCTGGGCGAGCTCGCCTCGGCCCTCGTCCGCGTCATCGTCAATCCCCAGCGATTCCGCGGCACGGCGGTGATCAACCAGCTCGAGCAGATCGCCTATCGAGGGGTGCCGATCATCGTCCTGATCTCGTTCCTGGTCGGCTGCATCGTGGCCCAGCAGGGCATCTTCCAGCTGGTGCGCTTCGGGGCAACGCCCTTCGTGGTGGACCTGATCGGCATCCTGATCCTGCGCGAGCTGGCCCTGCTGCTGACGTCCATCATGGTGGCCGGTCGGTCCGGATCTGCCTTCACGGCGGAGATCGGCTCCATGAAGATGCGGGAGGAGATCGACGCCCTGCGGGTCATGGGCCTCGATCCCATCGAGGTGCTGATCGTTCCCCGCATCCTTGCCCTCGTGATCGGACTGCCGCTCCTCACCTTCATCTCGTCAATCGCGGCCCTGTCCGGCGGCGGCGTCACCGCGTGGCTCTACGGGGACGTGAGCCCGGACGTCTTCCTCTCCCGCCTGCGCGCCGCCGTGGGGATGAATACTTTTCTCGTCGGCATGATCAAGGCCCCCTTCATGGCCCTCGTCATCGGCATCATCGCCACCCTCGAGGGGCTGGCGGTAGCCGGCTCCGCCGAGTCCCTCGGCCGTCACGTGACCTCGTCGGTCGTGAAGGCCATCTTCATGGTCATCGTGCTGGACGGGCTCTTCGCCATGTTCTTCGCGGCCATCAGGTACTGACACGATGCTCGACCGCCACCATCCAGCTACCGACAGGAACCGCGAGGTCGTCATCCGCGTCCGCGGCGTCGAGGTCGGGTTCGGCGAGAGGACCATCCTGAAAGGGCTCGATCTCGACGTCTATCGCGGCGAGATCCTGGGGTTCGTGGGCGCCTCCGGCCAGGGCAAGTCGGTCCTGACCCGCACGATCCTGGGCCTCGTTCCCAAGCGCGCCGGCACGATCGAGGTGCTGGGCCAGAACCTGGACGAGCTCTCCCCGTCGGACCGGCGCCTCCTGGAACGGCGCTGGGGCGTCCTGTTCCAGCAGGGCGCCCTGTTCTCGGCCCTGACCGTGAAGCAGAACGTGCAGGTACCCATGCGGGAATACCTCGGCCTCTCGGAACGGCTCCTCGACGAACTGGCGATGCTCAAGATCGAGATGGTGGGGCTGAAACCGGACGCGGCCGACAAGCTGCCCTCGGAACTGTCCGGCGGCATGATCAAGCGCGCGGCGCTCGCCCGGGCGCTTGCCCTCGACCCGGACATCGTCTTCCTCGACGAGCCGACCTCGGGCCTCGACCCCATCGGCGCCGGCGAGTTCGACGAGCTGATTGCGACACTGCAGAGGACTTTAGGCCTCACCGTATTCATGGTAACCCATGATCTGGACAGCCTTTACACGGTCTGCGACCGGATCGCGGCACTGGGTGACGGCAAGATACTGGCGGAAGGTCCCATCGAGACGCTGCTCGCATCGGATCATCCTTGGCTCCGCTCCTATTTTCATGGAAAACGGGCTCGCGCGGCCATGGCCAGCGGCGCATAAGGGTTACGATGGAAACGCGTGCAAACTACGCCTTGATCGGATTGTTCACCCTCGCGGTGATCGCGGCGGCGTTCGGCTTCGTCTACTGGTTCTCGGGCGGCGACCGCGGCCAGGGCCGGCAGGCAGTCCGCATCGTGTTCTCGGGCTCGGTCTCGGGCCTCTCCAAGGGCTCCACCGTGGCCTTCAACGGCCTGCGGGTCGGCGAGGTGACGGAGCTGAGCCTCCTGCCCGAGGATCCGCGCCGGGTCATGGCCATCGCCCAGGTGGAAGCCGGCACTCCGATCCGCACGGACACCCGCGCGCGCCTCGAGTATCAGGGCCTGACCGGCGTGGCGGCCATCGCCCTCTCGGGCGGCGAGCCCAGCGCGCTGCCCCTGACGGCGGGCCCGGGGCAGCCCCTGCCGACCATCTTCGCCGACCGGTCCGACTTCCAGGATCTCATCGAGAGCGCCCGCAACATCGCCCGGCGCGCCGACGACGTGCTGGAGCGGGTCGGTCGCGTCATCCAGGACAACGAGGGCGGCATCAACCGGACGGTCCAGAACGTCGAGCGCTTCTCCCAGGCCCTCGGCGAGAATGCGGAAGGCATCGACCGCTTCCTGGCCCAGATCGGCCAGGCGGCCGAGAAGGTCGGGCCGCTCGCCGAGAGGCTCGAGACGCTTGCGACCAATCTCGACGAGGTCGTGCGCTCCGTGGAGCCCCAGCGGGTGGCGAAGATCGTCGAAAACGTCGAAAGCTTCACCCAGGCGCTGGGCGAGAACCGACAGGCCATCGACAACACCCTCCGCGACGCCGCGAGCCTCGCCAGCCGCCTCAACGAGGCGGCCCCGAAGCTGGATCAGGCGCTGAGCGACCTCACGGCCATTACCCGCACCATCGACCCGGCCAAGGTCGGCCGCACGGTCGACAACGTGGATCGGGTGGTGAGCTCCATCGACAGCCAGCGGGTCGCCCGCATCGTCGAGAACACGGAGGAGTTCACGAAGGCCCTCGCCGAGAACCGACAGGCCATCGACACCGCCCTGCGGGACGCCGCGAGCCTCGTGAGCCGCCTCAACGATTCGGCACCCAAGCTCGACATGGCCCTCACCGAGATCGCGAATCTCGCCAAGGCGGTCGACGCAACAAAGGTCGGCCGGGTGGTCGACAACGTGGACACCTTCGCCCAGACGCTCGGCCGCCGCAGCCCTGACATCGACAAGGCGATCCAGGAAGCACGCTCCATCACGGAGAAGCTCAACAAGTCCGCCGACCGCATCGACGCGGTGCTGAAGGGGGCGGAAGGGTTCCTCGGCTCCGCCTCGGGCGAGGCCGGCAAGGGGGCCTTCGACGAAATCCGCCAGGCCGCCCTCTCCGTTCGCGAGCTGGCCGACAACCTCAACCAGCGCACCGAAGGCATCCTGTCCGGAGTCGGACGCTTCACGGAGTCCGGGCTTCGCGAATACGAGGCGCTGGCCGTCGAGGGGCGCAGGACCCTCAACGACATCAGCCGCGCGGTGCGGAGCATCGAGCGTAATCCACAGCAGTTTCTTTTCGGTGGCCGTTCGTCGCTCCCGGAATACAATGGTCGCCGTTAGTCCTAGTAGCGTTATGTCTGGATCGTCCGTGTCATCTCCCCCCAAAGATCGGGTTCGGCCTCTGCGGCGCCTCGCGTCGGCGGCGATCCTTGCTGCCGTGGCGGGCGCCTGCTCGTCGGGCCCCGCGCCGACGACCTACGACCTCTCTGCGCCCACTTCCCGGATCCGCGGCCCGTCGGACGTCCAGGTGCTCGTGAACGAGCCTGCCGCCATCCAGAGCCTGTCGACGCAGCAGATCATCGTGAAGGACGCCAGCGGCGCCATCTCGTTCCTGGGTGGCGGCCAATGGGCGGACAACCTGCCCCGGCTGATCCAGACCCGGCTGATCAACACCTTCGAGAACGCATCCCAGATCCGGGGCGTGTCGCGGCCGAGCAGCGGCGCCGTGGCCGACGTCCAGCTCGTATCGGAGCTCCGCAGCTTCGAAATCGCGACCCCCGGCAACGAGGCGGTGGTGGAGATCTCGGTGAAGATCGTGAACGACGCCAACGGCCGCATCGTCAACGGCCGCATCTTCCGGGCCAGGGCTCCCGCGGCTGCCGTCGACGCGCCCAATGCCGCCCGCGCGCTGGACGAGGCGCTCTCCACGGCGATGCTCGACATCGTGCGCTGGGTCAGCGGCACGCGCCTCCCCCGCCGGGATGAGCCGGGCGAAACGGCGAGCACCGTGCCGCCCAAGGAAGAGCCCCGCGAGCAGGCCGGCACGCCGCCGGCCTGATCAGGGACAGGGAAGCGTACACCCGTCGGTCAACTTCACGGCGGCAGCAACGGGCCTCCCGCATGAGCCGCCTCGATGTTGGAAAAGAACTGCCGGGCGCTCTCTCGCCAGGTGAAGGTCTCGCCGTAGGCCCGGCACTTCTCCTTCGGGATGTGCAGCGCCGCGAGAGCGGCCTCCCTCAGGTCGTCACCCATGACGCCGCAGGCGGACGGCCCGATGACGTCCGCCGGACCGGTGACCGGATAGGCCGCGATGGGAAGGCCTGACGCGAGAGCTTCCAGCAGGACGATACCGAAGGTGTCGGTCCGGCTCGGGAACACGAAGACATCCGCCGAAGCATAGACGCGGGCGAGATCCTCGCCCGAGAGAGCGCCGAGGAAACGGGCGTCCGGATATTTCCGCTGCAGGTCGCGGCGGGCGGGCCCGTCGCCGACAACCACCTTGCTCCCGGGAAGGTCGAGGGACAGGAAGGCCTCCAGGTTCTTTTCGACCGCTACCCGCCCGACGGAGAGGAAGATCGGCGCGCGGGCGTCCAGGATCCGCTCCGGACGCGGCCGGAAGAGGCGGGTATCCACTCCCCTGGTCCAGCGCAGAATGCGGCTGAAGCCGCGACCGAGCAGCTCACGTTCCAGGGACGGCGTGCTGACCATCATGGCGCTCGCCTCGCGGTGGAACCAGCGCAGCGCCCGGTAGGACCACGCCTCCGGAATGGGCGTGCGGGCCGCGACGTATTCCGGGAAGCGGGTGTGATAGCTCGTGGTGAAGCTCATCCCCTGCCGCCTGCAGGCGGCGCGGGTCGCGAGGCCGACCGGTCCCTCCGTCGCGATATGGATATGGGTCGGCCTCACCTCGTCGAGGATGCGGGCCACCTGCGCGGGCGAGGCCAGCGCCAGCCTGATCTCCGGGTAGGTCGGCATCGGCAGAGATCGGAACCGCTCCGGCGTCAGAAAGACGATCTCTGCCCCGAATTCCGGTGCCTGTGCGGCCATGTGCTCGAGGGAGCGGACGACCCCGTTGATCTGGGGGTGCCAGGCATCGGACGCGACGAGGAGGCGCATCATGCCACCCGTGTCTCGTCCAGAGCCGGCGCGACGCGATCCCGGCTCGTCAGCCCGGCCTCGCGATCCTGTTCCGACCAGCGGATCAGCTCGAGCCGGCCATCGTAATGCTCGACGACCGCCGTGCAGGATTCCACCCAGTCGCCCGTGTTCACGTAATCGATCCCGAGCCGGTCGTGCATGACCGCATGGTGGATATGGCCACAGATCACCCCGTCTGCCTCCTGGCGCCGGGCTTCCGAGGCGAGGAATTCCTCGAACCGGCCGATATAGGTGACGGCGTTCTTGACCTTCAGCTTGGCCCAGGCCGAGAGTGACCAGTAGGTCAGGCCGAGCCTGCGGCGCACCCGGTTGAGATGGGTGTTGACGACGAGAGCCATCGTGTAGGCGCCGTCCCCGAGCAGGGCGAGCCAGCGGGCGTGCCGCACCACGAGATCGAACTGGTCGCCATGGATGACGAGGTAGCGCCTGCCGTCGGCGGTCTCGTGGAGCGCGTGGTCGGCGAGCTCGATTCCTCCGAGACCGATTCCCACGTAGTCGCGCAGGAACTCGTCGTGATTCCCGGGAATGTAGACGAGGCGCGTCCCCTTCCGGACCTTGCGCAGGAGCTTCTGCACGACGTCATTGTGGGACTGCGGCCAATACCAGCCCGATTTCAGGCGCCAGCCGTCGACGATGTCGCCGACGAGATAGATGGTGTCGGCATCGTAGGCCCTCAGGAACTTCAGCAGCGGTCCGGCCTGACACCCCTTGGTGCCCAGATGCAGATCCGACAAAAACAATGTCCGCACGCGGACGGCCTCGAATGCTTCAGCCATGCGACGTCCTCATTCGGCGTGTCGCATGAAGCTGACCGGATTCGTGTCTCGCGCCTGTGACGCCAGCCTTGCGGTTTTGTGACAGCCGCGGCGGAACGCATGAGCCTGACGCAGGGGTCGGCGGCCTGAAAGGTCTTCACGCGGGGCCCGCGCCGTGGTTGGCTGCACGTCCAACCGAAGCGACGCCTGCCTTGAAACCTCTCCTGGGGATCTCCCTCAAAGTCCTTTCCGCCCTCGTCTTCACGCTCATGTCGGCCACGCTGAAGACCCTGATGACCCGGTACCCCGTCGGGGAGGTCGTGTTCTTCCGCTCGGCCTTTGCCCTGCTTCCGCTGCTGGCATGGCTCGCCTGGCAGGGAGAAATGATCAACTCGGTGCGGACCCGGAACCTCGTCGGACATTTCAAGCGCGGGCTCATCGGCACCGCCGGCATGTATCTCGGCTTCGCCGCCCTCTCCTATCTGCCGCTCCACGACTCCATCGCCATCGGCTACGCCTCGCCCCTGATCGTCGTCATCCTGGCGGCCATCCTGCTCAAGGAGCAGGTCCGGGCCTACCGCTGGTCGGCGGTCGGCGTGGGCTTCATCGGCGTCCTGATCATGCTTTCCCCCTACCTGAGGATCGAGACGTTCACCGGGAGCCTCGGCGGCGGGCCGACCCTGGGGGCGCTCTGCGCCCTCCTGGGCGCCTTCTGCTCCGCCGGCGCCATGATCCAGGTCCGGCGGCTGACCGCCACCGAAAAGACGGGGGCCATCGTCTTCTACTTCTTCATCCTGGCCTCCGTCCTGTCCCTGTTCACCATCCTGCTGGGCTGGCGGATGCCGGACGCCTTCGACATGCTTCTCTTCGTGGCCGGCGGGATCCTGGGCGGCATCGGGCAGATCCTGCTGACCCAGAGCTACCGCTATGCGGACACCTCGATCATCGCGCCCTTCGAATACACTACCATGATCTGGGCGCTGCTGTTCGGCTGGGTCATGTTCGGGGACCTGCCGACCCTGACCATGCTGACCGGCGCCGCCATCGTGGCGGGCACGGGCCTGTTCATCGTCTGGCGCGAGCATCGGCTCGGCCTGATCCGGGTCAAGGAGCTCAAGGTTGCCTCGCCCAAGGCGGGAGGCTGACGGCTCCTGCCGTAACGGTCTGCCGGTACAGGAAAAACCCGGCTGCGGCTTCCCTTGCGCTTGACCCTCCTGGGCTCTTGCCTCAAAACCGGTTTGAGGAACGAACGTTCGATCTTTCAGGACAAGGCAGTCAAAATGGGCGTTGAAGGCAAAGACCGGAACCGGGATCTCGATACGGGCGCCCAGGTTCTGTCGGGCCACATGGGCAAGACGATCCAGCGCCTGCGCAAGGCCTACAACCTGTCCCTGTCCGAACTCGCCGAGCAATCCGGCGTGGCGAAGTCGATCATCAGCCAGATCGAGCGTAACGAGACCAATCCGACCCTCGCCACCATCTGGCGCCTCAGCCAGGCCCTCGACGTGTCGATCGAGCGGGTTCTCGCCACCAGCGACGAGGAGCCCTTCATCGAGAAGTCCTCGAAGGCCGACACGCCGATCCTCGTGTCCGAGGACGGCAAGATGCGCCTCGCCATCATCGGCTGGCTCAAGACCATCGAGTGGCTGCAATGGTACGACGTGCAGTCCGAGCCGGGCGGCGTGCTCGACTCCGACAGCCACCAGCGCGGGTCGGTGGAATGCCTCTCCGTTCTCGAAGGGGAGTTCGAGGTGGAAGTGGGCGGCGTCACCCAGCAGGCGAAGGCGGGTGAGACCCTGCGCTACCGCTGCGACCGCCCCCATTCCGTGCGCTGCACCGGCAAGACGCCCGGCCGCGCGACGATGGTGTGCATCCTCAAAGCGGCCGTGATGGACTGACGCCGCGCAGTCCATCCCCAGCGTTTCACAGGTTATTCAGGCCCCTTGAACCCAGGCTTCGGCGGCAGGGAGAGCAGGTACTCGGCCATAGCGCGACGGTCATCGTCGGAGAGTTGCGCGGTGTTGGCCACCACCGATCCCATGGGGCCGCCGACTGTATCGAACAGGGGCGTTTCCCCCGTTTTCAACAAGGTCGCGATCTCGTCCGCAGACCAGCCGCCCAAGCCGCTCTGATCGGGCGTGATGTTGGGGACGGAGCCCCTGCCCTCCGGATCGGGCCCGCCGGCGAAGCGGCGCTCCTCGATGATGGCGCCCGCAAAGTTGCGTTCGCTGTGGCATTCGGCGCAGTGGCCGGGCCCGTTCACCAGATAGGCGCCCCGGTTCAGGCTTTCCGACTTGCCCGGATCGGGCGCGAAGGAATGCCCGTCCAGGAAGGCGAGCTTCCACAGGCCGACGCCGCGGCGGATGTTGAAGGGGAACGGCAGGTCATGGTCGGGCGCCCGGCCCTCGACGGGCGGCAGAGTCTGCATGAAGGCGAACAGGTCGGCGAGATCCTCGCGGCTCATGCGCTGATAGGACGTGTAGGGGAAGGCCGGATAGTAGTGGCGCCCGTCGGGCGAGGTGCCCTCGCGCATGGCGCGGATGAAGTCGGTGACGCTCCACGAGCCGATCCCGTCCTGCTTGTGGGGCGAGATATTGGGAACGTGGAAGGTGCCGAAGGGCGACTTCAGGGCATAGCCGCCGCCGAGGCGCAGCTTGTCGTCCTGATTGGGAGTGGTGTGGCAGGAGGTGCAGCCGCCGGCGAAGAACATGGCCCGGCCGTTCTCGACGTTGGGCTCGCGGTTCATGGCCACGGGCGTCGCGAAGGAGCCCTCCCCGCCCCCTCGGATCAGGGCAAAGGCCGCCGGGGACGTGAGGACCCAGAAGCCCGCCGCTCCGAGCACGGCCAGAACCAGAAGCACGACAATCGCTCGACGCATCCCTGTCCTCCAAATGAAACGGGCGGCCGCGAAGGCCGCCCGTCCAGTATGGGCAAAAACTTAAGAACTCTTCTTGCGGAAGTCGTTGTGGCAGCCGCCGCAGTTCTGCAGCACCTTCGGCATCTCGGCCTTGAAGGTGGCCTCGTCCTTGATGTTGGCCATGGCGGTCTGTGCGTCCTGGTGCAGCTTCGTCGCGATGGACTCGAACTTCGCCTTGTTCTGCCAGATTGCCGGCAGGGCGTCGGTCTTCGGCGCATCCTTCGAGTTCTCGGGGAAGAGAGCCTTGGACTTTTCTGAGTTCTCGGCGAAAACCTTGAGGCCGGCCTGGACCTTGGCCAGATCGAAGGGCTCCTGACCGCGCAGCATGGCGCCGATGGGCCGGGTCTGCGCACCCATTTCCTTCATCAAGCTCTGGCGTTGTTCGACGACGTTGCTTTGGGCGATGGCGGCGGTCACCCCGATCGCAAGCAAGCTGGCGACGACGATAGTGCGCTTCATGTACTTCCCCTCTGTATGAGCGCGATTGACGGCTTCCCAGTGAGCCGTTACCGGCGGGGGGATAATAGTGCACATCTTGCCAAGCTTGAGCACTCTACTTTGGAACACATCTATGTGATATTCCGAAGGATAGACAAAATTTCCTCACTCGACCGGCTCTCCGGCTGCGAGCCAGTCCTTGAAGCCGCCCTTGTAGTGCTCACGGAGGTCCCGCCCGGCCGCCTGGGCGAACTGGATGGCCCGCAGCGAACGGACCCCGGCGGCGCATGAGAAGACGATGCGCTTGTCGTCGGGCAGGCTCGTGGGGTCGAAGGACGACAGGGGGTGGGAGATCGCCCCCGGGATGTGCCCGGCCGCAAACTCGTGCGGCTCGCGGACGTCGATCAGATGGATCGAGCCGTCAGCGAGCCCCTTCTTGACCGCGTCCCGGTCGAGATCGACGTGTCCTGCTGGTGCGTTCATGAAACATGTCTCCTGCGTTGGACGAGCATTTAAGGTTCCGCACGCGGGAGAGCAATCGGACATCCGCCCTTCAGGACAGCGGCGGAATGCGCAACACCCAGCCGGGCTGGATCATGTCCGGGTCTTTGACCGGCGGCGAATTGGCCTTCACGATCTCCGTGTATTTCGCGCCCTTGCCCTTGCCGTAGTGTTTTTCGGCGATGGCCCAGAGGGTGTCGCCCTTCTGGACCGTGTACATGGTCGACTGCTCGGCGGGCTGCTGGATCTGAAGGTCGCTCGTGTCGACCTCCGCCACTCCGTAGGTGTTGCCGAGAGAAAGGATGATCTTCTCGGCTTCTTCCTGGCTCATCGCCTGTCCGGACAACCTCACCCGGTCGCCCTCCACCTGGATGCCGAGCTTGCCCGCGTCGAAGCCATGGCCCTGGATTTCCTGCTGCAGCTTCTCGGGGGTCGCGGCCTCGGCGCTGCCACCGAAGATTTTGGCCCCCGCTTCCTTGATGAACTTGAACAGTCCCATGTCACCCCTCCTCCGGTCCGGCCGCCGAACAGGACGGCCAAGCTTTGGGAGGAGACGCCCGGCCGGACTGGAGGTTCCCTTAGGTGAGCGAAGAAAACACGTCCGCCAGGGACGGCAGGCGGTCCTTCAAGCGGAGAAGAGCGATCAGCTCGATCTGGACGATGGCCGCGTCGAATTCCTGGTCGGTCTCGTGCTCGAGCCTCTCCTCGAAGGCCTCCAGGATCTCCTCCTTGGTCCGCCCCTTGACGGCCATGATGAAGGGGAAGCCGAATTTCTGCTTGTAGGCGTCGTTGAGGGCGAGGAAGCGGTCGCGCTCCTCCTCCGTCAGGCTGTCGAGGCCGGCGGATTTCTGCTCGCCCTGCGAATCGTCCGTGAGGTCGGCGAGCTTCAGGCGGCCGGCGAGGTCCGGATGGGCGCGGATGAGGGCGAGCTTCTGCTCGCGGCTTGCCTCCGACAGCACGTGCACCATCGCCGCGTGCAGCCCTTCGGCCGTGTCCTGGGCCGGGGTGAGCCCGCCCTCATAGGCCCGCTCCGCGATCCAGGCGGAGTGCTCGAAGACGTCGCCGAACAGCTCCACGAAGACCGCGCGGCTCATGGCGCTGGGCTTCAGATGGGCCGGACGGTGGCGCCTGATCCAGTGGCGGGCGATGTCGATGCGGCGCGCCACCCAGACCCGGTCGTGGGAGGCGACATAGTCGAGGAACCGCGCCAGGGCGGCGGCGCGGCCGGGCCGGCCGACGAGGCGGCAGTGCAGGCCCACCGACATCATCTTCGGGGCCGTCTCGCCCTCCGCGTAAAGGGTGTCGAACGTGTCCTTGAGATAAGCGAAGAACTGGTCGCCGGAATTGAAGCCCTGCGGGGTCGCGAAGCGCATGTCGTTGGCGTCGAGGGTGTAGGGCACGATGAGCTGCACGTGCTTGCCGTGGGTCTCCCAGTACGGCAGCTCATCCGCGTAAGAATCGGCGCTGTAGAGGAAGCCGCCCTCCTCGGCCACGAGGCGATTGGTGTGCTCCGAGGTGCGGCCGGTGTACCACCCGAGGGGTCTTTCTCCCGTGACCTGGGTGTGGATGCGGATCGCCTCCTTCAGATGCGCCCGCTCCTCGTCAGAGGAGAAGTCCCGGTAGTCGATCCATTTGAGCCCGTGGCTCGCGATCTCCCAATCCGCCTCCTTCATGGCGGCGACGGCTTCAGGGTTGCGCATCAGGGCGGTGGCGACGCCATAGACGGTCACCGGCAGGTTCCGCTCGGTAAACATGCGCCACAGGCGCCAGAACCCGGCGCGGGAGCCGTATTCGTAGATCGACTCCATGCTCATGTGCCGCTGCCCCGGCCAAGGCGCGGCGCCGACGATCTCGGACAGGAAGGCCTCCGAGGCACGGTCGCCGTGGAGGATGTTGTTCTCGCCGCCCTCCTCGTAGTTGATCACGAACTGGACGCAGACGCGCGCGTCGTTCGGCCAATGCGGATGGGGCGGGTTGCGGCCGTAGCCGACGAGGTCGCGGGGATAGGAGGTCTCGGCCATGATCGTTCAGCTGCCTCGATAGGTGGAATAGCTCCACGGCGAGACGAGGAGCGGCACATGGTAGTGGCCGAGGGGCTCGGCGATGGCAAAGCGCACGGGAACCACGTCCAGGAAGGGCGGGTCGGCGGTGGCTGTCCCTACGGACCGGAAATAGGCGCCCACGTGGAAGACGATCTCGTAGGTTCCGGTCTGGAAGGCCTCGCCGCTCATGAGCGGCTCGTCCGTCCTCCCATCGGCGTTGGTCACGGTGCGCAGGACGAGGCGGCGCCCCTCGCCCTCCAGGGCGTGGAGCTCGATCTCGAGCCCCTTGGCGGGCTTGCCGTTGGCGGTATCCAGGACGTGGGTGGACAGGCGACCCATGAAAACCTCGGATGTAAACCTCGGATGAAATTTCCGGAATGAAAGGCAGAACCGGCGGACGGAGCTTGGTCCGACGGGCGCAAGCTTTTTCGATGCCGCGCACCGGCGTCAAGACGCCTCCGGCCGTGCCGTTGCGGAAGGCACGGTTTCCCGGGATCGGTTCCTGTTGAAAAAGCCGGAGGGCGGGCCTTCCGCAATCGGGCACCTCGCCCTAGGGTACGCGTTCCTGACACCAGCAAGTGGCCGCATGATCGACCCGCAGATTTCCGAATGGATCAGCCAGCTTCTCCGCTGGATCCACGTCATCACCGCAATCGCCTGGATCGGCTCCTCGTTCTATTTCATCCACCTGGACCTCAGCCTGAAGAAGCGGGAGGGCCTGCCGCAGGGCGTGGGCGGCGAGGCCTGGCAGGTCCATGGGGGCGGCTTCTACAACATGCGCAAGTATTTCGTGGCGCCGCCCGAAATGCCGAAGGAGCTGACCTGGTTCAAGTGGGAGAGCTACTCGACCTGGATTTCCGGCTTCTTCCTGATCGTATGGGTCTATTACCTCCAAGCCGATCTCTACACCATCGACCCCTCCGTGCGGGCGCTCGCGCCCTGGCAGGCGGCCGCCATCGGCATCGGCGGCATCCTCCTGAGCTGGCTGGTCTATGAAGGGCTCTGCCGGTCGCCGCTCGGCAAGAGCGGCGTCGTGCTCGGAGTCGTGCTGTTCCTCTACATCCTCGCCGCTGCCTTTGCGTTCACCCAGGTGTTCAACGGGCGCGCTGCCTTCCTGCACACGGGGGCGATGATCGCGACCTGGATGTCGGCGAGCGTGTTCTTCGTCATCATTCCCAACCAGAAGAAGGTGGTGGCGGACCTGCTGGCGGGGCGCTCGCCCGATCCCAGGCTCGGCCAGGAAGCCAAGCTGCGCTCCACGCACAACAACTACCTGACCCTGCCGGTCATCTTCCTGATGCTTTCGAACCACTATCCCCTGGCCTGGTCCTCCCGCTACGCGGTGGCGATCATCGGCCTCGTGGTGATCGCCGGAGCCGTCGTCAGGCACTTCTTCAACTCGCGCCATGCGGACAAGGGCTCGCCCTGGTGGAGCTGGGGCGTGGCGGCGGCCTGCATTGCGCTGGCGATCTGGCTGTCGATCCTTGGCAAGCCGGGCCACGCCAACATGGCCGAGGCGCCGGTCGACGCCTCCCCGGCCGCCGTGACCGCCGCCTTCGACGAGGCGGTGCTCGCCATCCAATCCCGCTGCTCCATGTGCCACGCGGCCGAGCCGGTCTGGGACGGCGTTCCGGTCGCGCCCAAGGGCGTGAGGCTCGACACGCCGGAGGAGATCGCCCGTCATGCGGAGCTGATCCGGATCCAGAGCGTGCTGACCCACGCCATGCCGCCCAACAACGTCACCGAGATGACCCTCGACGAGCGCAAGGCCGTCGCGACCTGGCTCGCCCGAAAGGACACGGCGCTTCGCTAGGCGCCGTCGCCGCCCTATACCCGCCACAACCGAAGAGGAAATGACGTGCCCGCACTCTCGCTGGAAACGGCCCAGACCATCGCATCCGCCACGCTCGCGGCCGGCCGCGACCGGGGCTTCAAACCCCTGTCGGTCGCGGTCTACGACGAGCGCGGCGCCCTCAAGGCCCTCCTGTCGGACGACGGCACGAGCCTCAGACGCGCCGAGATCGCCATGGGCAAGGCCCACGGCGCCCTGGCGATGGGGCTCGGGTCGCGCGCCCTCAACAAGATGGCCGTCGACCGCCCGCACTTCATCGCTGCCGTGACCCACGCGGTGGGCGGCCTGCTCGTGCCCGTTCCGGGCGGGGTGCTGGTCAAGGATTCACAGGGAAATCTTCTCGGGTCCGTGGGCGTTTCGGGGGATACGTCCGACAACGACGAGATCGCCGCCACCGCTGGAATCCAGGCCGCCGGCCTCGTCCCCGATGCGGGCGCCTGAAGGGACGAGGCGCCTAAATCCCTGTTTCTGCAGCTGTTCTATTATCCACTGGACAGAAACAGTTGTTTGAACAACAAATGAGCCAAGGTCTCGCCCGAGGGTTGAGATCGAAGCAATTCGAAACCCAGGAATAACAGTAAAGGGAACGCGTCAATGTCATGGTTGAAACGCACGGCTCTGGCGGCCGTTGCAACAGCCGCCCTCATGGGCGCCGCATCGGCCCAGGTCGTCTATAACCGCGCCAATTCCGGCGAGCCTGAGACGCTCGATACCCACAAGACCTCGACCGTGCAGGAGGCCCATATCCTGCGCGACATGCTCGAAGGCCTTGTC
The DNA here is from genome assembly GCA_035645535.1 of Microvirga sp. GTDB lineage: Bacteria > Pseudomonadota > Alphaproteobacteria > Rhizobiales > Beijerinckiaceae > Microvirga. Next base: position 48,593 of record DASQMJ010000021.1, read on the forward strand.
ACCTACAATGCCAAGGGCGAGGCCGTACCCGGCCAAGCCGAGAAGTGGGAGGTCAGCGACGACGGCAAGACCTACCGCTTTACGCTGCGCAATGGCTTGAAGTGGTCGAACGGCGACCCGGTGAAGGCCGCCGACTTCGTCTATTCCTACCGCCGGATCATGAATCCGGAGACCGGCGCCAAGTACGCCAACATCCTGTACCCGATCAAGAACGCCGAGAAAATCAACAAGGGCCAGGCCAAGCCCGAGGAGCTCGGCGTCAAGGCAGTCGACGACAAGACCGTAGAGATCACCCTGGAGGCGCCGACCCCCTACTTCATCGAGCTCCTGACCCACCAGACCAGCCTGCCGGTGCATCAGGCCTCGGTCGAGAAGTTCGGCAAGGACTTCGTGAAGCCGGGCAACATGGTGACGAACGGCGCCTACAAGCTCGCCGAGTTCGTGCCGAACTCCCACATCAAGCTCGTCAAGAACGAGAACTATTACGACGCGAAGAACGTCCAGATCGACGTCGTGAACTACTTCCCGACCCCGGACTTCGCCGCCATGGTCCGCCGCTACGAGGCGGGCGAGCTCGACACCACCGACGACGTCCCGGCCGACCAGATGAAGTCGCTCAAGGAGCGCTTCAAGGACCAGGTCAAGCTCGGTCCGTATCTCGGCACCTGGTATCTGGTCGTGAACTCCTCCAAGGCACCGTTCAACGACGTGCGCGTGCGTCAGGCCCTGTCCATGGCCATTGACCGTGAGTTCATCGCCGAGCAGATCTGGGGCCAGACCATGCAGCCCGGCTACTCGTTCATGCCTCCGGGTGTGGGTAACTACGGCGAGCCGGCCTTCATGGAGTACAAGGACGCCTCTCCGATCGACCGCGAAGAGAAGGCCAAGGCCCTCCTCAAGGAGGCCGGGTTCGGCCCGGGCAAGCCGCTGCAGCTCCAGATCCGCTACAACACCACCGACAACAACCGCAACTCGGTGGTGGCCATCGCGGACCAGTGGAAGCAGATCGGCGTCGAGACGTCCTTCATCAACACGGACGGCAAGACCCACTTCGCCCATCTGCGCGACGGCGGCGACTTCGACATCGCCCGCTACGGCTGGATCGCCGACTACTCGGATCCCAACAACTTCCTGTTCCTGCTCAAGAGCGACAACAAGGGCTTCAACTACGGCAAGTACAACAATCCGGAGTTCGACGGCCTGCTCGATCAGGCGGCCAAGGAACTGGATCTCAAGAAGCGCGCCGATCTTCTGAAGAAGGCCGAGGCGATCCTCATGAAGGACATGCCCTGGATCCCGATCATGTACTACGGCAAGAGCAACCTGATCTCGCCGAAGATCAAGGGCTTCGTTCAGAACACGCGGGGCGTCTATCCGTCGCGCTTCCTTTCGAAGACCCAGTAAAATATTTGCTGGCGCCGGGCGGCCTGAAGTTCAGGCCGCCCTATTTTTTTAACAATACGCGTTCCAGTGGGAGGAGCTTCAGGTGCTCTCCTTCATCGTCCGTCGGTTTCTCTCGGCCATCCCGACGCTGTTCATCATCGTCACGATCTCGTTCTTCCTGATCCGGTTGGCGCCCGGTGGTCCCTTCGACCTCGAACGGCCCCTCGAAGCCAAGGTGATGGAGAACCTCAACCGGATCTACCAGCTCGACAAGCCGCTCATCGAGCAGTACTGGCTTTATCTGAGTGCCGTGATGCGCGGCGATTTCGGCCCCTCCTTCATCCTGCGCGACTTCTCGGTGGCCGAGCTCTTCGCCCGCGGACTGCCCATCTCCATGACGCTGGGTGCCCTCGCCTTGTCCTTCGCCATCCTGGTCGGCGGCACCCTCGGGGCCATCGCGGCGCTGCGCCAGAACAGCGCTGTCGACTATCTCGTCACCGGCATGGGAGCCCTTGGCCTGACGATCCCCAACTTCGTGGTGGCGCCGATCTTCCAGATCGTCTTCGGTCTCGCCCTCGCCTGGCTGCCCGTGGCCGGCTGGGCCGACGGCAATCCGCGCAACCTCATCATGCCGGTGATCGTGCTCGCCCTGCCGCAGGTGGCAGTCGTGGCCCGCATGACCCGCGCGGCCATGATCGAGAACCTGCGCTCCAACCACATCCGGACGCTCCGCTCCCTCGGGCTTCCGACCCGGACCATCGTGACCCATGCCCTGCGCGGCGCGGCCCTGCCGGTGATCTCCTATCTCGGCCCGGCCGCGGCGGCGCTGCTCACCGGCTCGGTGGTGGTGGAAACCATCTTCGGCCTGCCCGGCATCGGCCGCTACTTCGTCGAAGGGGCCCTCAACCGCGACTACACGCTCGTGATGGGCACGGTCGTGGTGGTGGCCGTCTTCGTTCTCCTGTTCAACCTCGTGGTCGATATCCTCTACGCCCTTATCGACCCGCGCATCCGCTACGATTGAGGCGTGCCATGGCCGAAGGCGCCGTACTTCCCGTCGAAACCATGAAGGACACGGTCACCGGGCGTTCCCTCTGGGCCGAGGCCCGGGGTCGCCTCGTGCGCAACAGGGCGGCCCTGACCAGCATCATCGTCCTCGTCCTGATCGCGCTCGCCTGCATCTTCGGGCCGTTCCTGACCGGCCACCCCTTCGACCGGGTCTATCCGGACTACGTGAAGGTGCCGGCCTCCCTTGAGGCCTACCCCAAGGCCGACCAGATCGAGCCGAACATCGAGCGCATCAGCGCCCGCGTGCGAGCAAAGCCTGAGCATGTCTCCATCGAGGACGACAAGGTGCGTCTCACTCTCGTGAGCTCGAGCACCCGCCCCGTCGACGAGCGCCTGCTCGCCTATTTCGAGCGGTCGGACCTGTTCGGCACCGCCCAAGTGGTCGAGCGCCAGGAGGAGGGCCGGCGCCTGGTCGTGGACGTTCCGGTCAAGCGGCAGTACTTCCTGTTCGGCACCGACACCAACGGGCGCGATCTTCTGACCCGCACCATGAAGGCCGGGCAGATCTCCCTCGCCATCGGGCTGCTGGCCACCTTCGTGGCCATCGTGATCGGGGTGATCTACGGCGCGACCTCGGGCTATCTCGGCGGGCAGGTCGACCTCGTGATGATGCGCATCGTCGACATCCTCTATTCGCTGCCCTTCATCTTCTTCGTGATCATGCTGGTGGTGTTCTTCGGCCGGAACTTCGTCCTCATGTTCATCGCGGTCGGGGCGGTGGAATGGCTCGACATGGCCCGCATCGTCCGCGGCCAGACCCTGTCGATCAAGCGCCAGGAATACGTCCAGGCCGCCGAGGCCCTCGGGGTCGAAACGAAGGGCATCATCCGCCGCCACGTGATCCCCAACACCCTCGGACCCGTGGTGGTCTACATGACCCTTCTCGTCCCGAAGGTCATCCTGCTGGAGAGCTTCCTGTCCTTCCTCGGGCTCGGCGTGCAGGAGCCGAACACCAGCCTCGGCGTGCTGATCTCGGAAGGCGCCAAGAACATCCAGGGCGCGACCTGGATGCTGATCTACCCGTCCATCACCCTCGTCGCGATCCTGTTCTGCCTCAACTTCATCGGCGACGGGCTGCGCGACGCCCTCGACCCGAAGGACCGCTGACATGGCCGAACCCGTTCTCTCGGTCCGAAACCTCCACGTCCGCTTCCGCACCGGCGACGGCATCCTGCATGCGGTCAAGGGAATCGACCTCGACGTGTCTCCTGGCGAGACCGTCGCCATCGTGGGAGAATCCGGCTCCGGCAAGAGCCAGACCATGATGTCCGTGATGGGCCTTCTCGCCTCCAACGGCTGGGCGGAAGGCTCGGTGAAATACCGCGGCGAAGAGCTCGTCGGCCTGTCGCCGGACCGGCTCAACAACTACCGCGGCTCCAAGCTCACCATGATCTTCCAGGAGCCCATGACCTCGCTCGATCCGCTCTATCGGGTCGGCGACCAGCTCGCCCTGCCGCTCACCACCCATGGGGGCCTGAGCAAGGCGCAGGCCCGGGCGCGGGCCGTCGAGCTGCTGGAACTCGTGCGCATTCCGGACCCGGCCCGTCGCGTCGATTCCTACCCGCACGAGCTGTCCGGCGGGCAGCGCCAGCGCGTGATGATCGCCATGGCGCTCGCCAACCATCCCGACGTGCTCATCGCCGACGAGCCCACTACCGCCCTCGACGTGACGGTCCAGGCTCAGATCCTCGAGCTGCTGCGGGACCTGCAGAAGCGGCTGGGCATGTCCATCGTGTTCATCACCCACGATCTCGGCATCGTGCGCCGCTTCGCGGACCGCACCTACGTGATGAAGCGCGGCGAGGTGGTGGAGAGCGGCCGCACGGGCGACATCTTCACGGCCCCGAAGCATCCCTATACCCAGATGCTCATCGACGCGGAGCCGACCGGGCGCAAGGAGCCGGTCTCGATGAACGCGCCGCTGGTGCTGGACGCCCGCAACATCGAGGTCGAGTTCGCAATGAAATCGGGCCTGTTCGGCCGCACCAGCCATGTGCTGCGTGCCGTCGACGGGGTCAGCCTGTCGGTCCGGGCCGGCGAGACCGTCGGTGTCGTAGGCGAATCCGGCTCGGGCAAGTCCACCCTGGGCCGCGCCATCCTGCGCCTCCTGCCGGCCTCGGGCATCGTACGCTTCGAGGACCGCAACCTCATGCCCCTCGACCGGGGAGGCATGCGGCCCCTTCGGCGCCACCTGCAGCTCGTCTTCCAGGACCCGTTCGGCTCGCTCTCGCCCCGCATGACGGCGGGCGAGATCGTGACCGAGGGGCTGCTCGTGCACGAGCCCAGCATCTCGCGGAAAGAGCGCGACCGGCGCGCCGCCCAGGCCTTCGAGGAGGTCCGGCTCGACCCTGCCTGGCGCAACCGCTTCCCACACGAGTTTTCCGGTGGGCAGCGCCAGCGCATCGCGATTGCCCGCGCCATGATCCTGCACCCGAAGCTGGTGGTGCTCGACGAGCCGACCTCGGCCCTCGACCGCTCGGTCCAGAAGGAAATCGTGGAGCTCCTGCGCGACCTCCAGAAGGCGCACGGCTTGGCCTATATCTTCATCAGCCACGACCTCGCGGTGGTGCGCGCCCTCTCGGACGAGATCATGGTCATGAAGAGCGGCAAGGTGGTGGAGCGCGGCACGGCCGAGGAGATCTTCGAGCGGCCGAAGGAGGAATACACCCGCGACCTGATCGCGGCGGCCTTCCTGCACGAGCGCACGCCCGGCCGCACCGCGGCCACGGGTGAGCTGGCCTCGTAGCCGGAACCGAATGCCGGGCGCGGATTTGACTCCGCGCCATGGCAAAGCTCGCGCCCTATCGCGCCAAGCGCGATTTCACCAAGACGTCCGAGCCGCAGGGTGGAAAGACCCGGCGGCAGGGTTCCTCCTTCGTCGTGCAGAAGCACGACGCCTCGCGGCTGCACTACGATTTCCGCCTCGAACTCGACGGGGTTCTGAAGAGCTGGGCGGTCGCCAAGGGGCCGAGCCTCGTCAAGGGCGAGAAGCGGCTGGCGGTCCATGTGGAGGATCACCCGGTCGATTACGGCGATTTCGAAGGCACGATTCCCGAAGGCCAGTATGGCGGCGGCAGCGTGCTGCTCTGGGACCGAGGCACCTGGGAGCCCGAAGGCGATCCGCACGAGAGCTACGAGAAGGGCCGCCTCACCTTCCGCCTCGACGGGGAGAAGCTGCACGGGACCTGGCATCTGGTCCGCATGGGGAAGCGCCCGCGCGAGCGCCAGGAATCCTGGCTGCTGATCAAGGCGGATGACGAGTTCGCCCGCAGCGAAGACGATCCCGACATTCTCGAAGAAGCGCCACTTTCGGTGAAATCCGGACGGTCCATCGAGGATCTCTCCCGAAAGACGAAGACGGCGTCGAAGGCACGGCCGGCCGCGAAGAAAGGGAACGGCAGCAAGACAGACACGCGGAAACCCGCCAGGAACGGCTCGTCGCCAGCCAAGAAGGCGCAGGACGATCACCGCGTCGACGTGGCCGGCGTCTCCCTCTCCCATCCGGACCGGGTGCTGTGGGAGGAGCAGGGACTGACCAAGCAGCAGCTGGCGGAGTTCTATGTCGGCATCGCCGACTGGATCCTGCCGCACGTCGCGGACCGTCCGCTCACCCTGATCCGCTGCCCGTCCGGCGCGCAGACGAAATGCTTCGTCCAGCGGCATTCCTGGGCAGGCCTCAGCGACTTCATCCACCGGGAGATGGTGCCGGACGTCAAGGACGGCGAGCAGGAAGCCCTAGCCATCCGCGACATCCAAGGCGTGGTGGCGCTCGTCCAGGCCGGCGTCCTTGAGATGCATGTGTGGGGCGCGACACTCAAGGATCTTGAGCGGCCCGACCGCCTGATCCTCGACCTAGACCCCGGCGAGGGTGTCGAGTTCCCGCTCGTGATCGAGGGGGCTCGCGCCGTGCGCGAGCGTCTGAAAGCCATGGGGCTCGAAAGCTTCGTCAAGACCACGGGAGGCAAGGGCCTGCACGTGATCGTGCCGCTGAGGCCCCGAGCGCCGTGGAAGGATGCGCTTGCCTTCACGCGTGGTCTTGCGGTGGACATGGCGGCGGACGAGCCCGACCGCTACACGACCACCTCCGTGAAGAGCGAGCGCGAGGGACGGATCTTCATCGATTATCTTCGCAACAACCGCGAGGCCTCGGCGGTCGCGCCCTACTCCACACGCGCGCGGCCAGGGGCGCCGATTGCGACGCCGGTCGCATGGGATGAACTGACGCCAAGGCTCAAGCCGAACGGCTTTACGGTTACGAACCTGGCCGAACGGCTCCGGACGCTCAAAAGGGACCCCTGGGCCGAGATGGCGAAGGTCGATCAGGTGCTGCCGGAAACGAAGCGAACCCGGCGCAGACCCAAGGGCTGAGGCGCCTCAGACGTACGGCTCCTGAATGCCCTCGACCCGGAACGCCTCCTGCACGGCGGGCCGCGCCAGGACACGGTCGGCGAAGGCCTTGAGATTGGGGATCGCCCGCGGCGGGCGCGGCATGCCCCGTCCCCAGCGGATCAGCACGAAGAGGAAGAGATCGGCCGCCGAGAAGCGGTCGCCGAGCAGCCACTGCCTGTCGCCAAGCTGGCTGGAGATCACGTCGAACATGCGCTCCAATCGCTGGCGAGCCGCCTCCTTCGCGCTCGGGGCGGCAGCTTCGTCGCTGACGTGCTCGTGGGGATAGAACCACGCCCGATATTCCGCCTGGGGCGTGTTGGTGAGGTGGACCATCCACTTGTAGAACTCGGCCCGCTGGGGCGTTCCGACCGGCGGCGCAAGCCCGGCCTCCGGGAACTTGTCGGCGAGGTGGAGCGCGATCGCGGCCGTCTCGAACAGGACGAGATCGCCATCGATCAGGACCGGAATGCGGCCGTTGGGGTTGAGCTTGAGATACTCGGCGCTCTTCTGCGCATTCTGGCTCCGGTCGACGAGGCGCATCTCGAAGGGCGCTCCGATCTCCCGCAGCATCATGTGCGGCAGCAGGCTGGCATTGCCGGGGAAGTAATAGAGAGCGAGCATTTCAGGCACCTTCGTTGATCAGTGGTGCTCTTGGTTAGGGTTCGACCGCCGCCGAGTAAAGGCGGACACAGCCGCCATCCAGATCTTCCTTTCGCCCCTCCCCGCTCTATCGTTCTGAAGCAGGTTGGGGAGGAGAGCATGGCGAGCGACGTGAGGGAACTGATCGAGAAGCTTCGGGTCGAGCCGAGCAGGAAGGCCGCTCTGAAGGAGCGCGATCCCCGCGACAAGTGCGGCTTTGGGGACGAGGAGGCGACCAAGGCCGCAACCTCGATGCTGGCGCACGAGATCGATGCGCTCCAGGACCGGCTCTATGCGGAGGGGCAGCGCGCCCTCCTCGTCATCCTGCAGGGCACGGACACGTCGGGCAAGGACGGCACGATCCGGAGCGTCTTCAATGCCACCGGCCCCCTCGGCGTTTCGGTGACGGCCTTCCGCCAGCCGACGGAAACCGAGCTGGCGCACGACTTTCTCTGGCGCGTCCATGCGGTCGTGCCGAGGCGCGGCACCATCGGCATCTTCAACCGCTCCCATTATGAGGACGTGCTGATCGCCAAGGTGCGGGGCTTCGCCCCGAAGGAGGCGATCGAGCAGCGCTACGACCAGATCAACGCCTTCGAGAAGATGCTCGTCGAGAACGGCACCGTCATCCTCAAATTCATGCTCCACATCTCCAAGAAGGAGCAGGCGGAGCGCCTTCAGGAACGCCTCGACAACCCGAAGAAGCGCTGGAAATTCAGTGCGGGCGACCTCGACGACAGGGAGCACTGGGACGAATTCCAGGACGCCTACGAGACCATGCTGCACCGCTGCTCCACACCCTGGGCACCCTGGCACATCGTGCCTGCCGACCGGAAATGGGTTCGCAACGCCGCCATCGCAGCCATCGTCAAGGCCACCCTGGAGGAGATGGATCCCCGCTATCCCGACGTTTCGTGGAATCCTGAGGACTTCACCGTCGTGTAGCATGTCGGCGGCACGCCCATACAACCTTGGCCGTATGGGCTTGCCGAGAGGCGGGTTGAGCGCGACAATACGCTCATGAAAAGCATCCTCGTCCCCATCGAAGACCACGGCGTGGTCGAGCCGATCCTCGAAACCGCCCTGCTCCTCGGGCGCCTCTTCGACAGCTACATCGAGGGCCTTGCCATCACGCCGGATTATCCGGTCGTGCTGCCGGTCGACATCGCCATCGGTGTCCCTTCCCCCATCACCCCGGAGAACCGTCTCGAAATGTCCCGGGCCTGCCGGGAGCGCTTCGAGGCGTTCATGGTGACGAAGCAGATCCAACGCGCCGCCGCCGGCCATGCCACCCTCAGCTACGGCTGGCGCCAGGACGGTCTGATGGAGGACGCGTTCCTCGGTGCCTATGGCCGCGTCTTCGACGTGACGGTTCTCGGACGCCCCGACGGCTCCAACGGGCAGACGCGCCTGTCGACCGTGGAGGCGGCCCTGTTCGAGACGGGCCGCCCGGTGCTCATCGCCCCGCCGAGCATCCCCCGTACGCTTGGCGAGACCATCGTGATCGCCTGGAACAGGAGCACCGAGACCGCCCGGGCGGTGCTCGGTGCGCTGCCGCTTCTGGAAAAGGCCGGCCGAATCGTCGTGCTCGAACTGGAGGATTGGGGTGTTCCGGGCCCGTCCGCGAGCGAACTCGTCCGCTCCTTGAGCCGGCGCGGGATCACCCGCGCCGAGGCCATGACCGTGCCGGATCCCAACAACAGGCCTGGCGAGACGATCCTGTCCGAAGCGGTGGCGCTGGGGTGCGATCTTCTGGTCAAGGGCGCTTATACCCAAAGCCGCCTGAGGCAGATGTTCTTCGGTGGCGCCACGAGCTACATCCTCGGCAACACGACCATTCCGGTCCTGATGGCGCACTGAAGGTCCGATGCTGAGGGACGTGGCCGTAATCCTGGACGAGCGTTTCCGGCGCCTTGTGATCCCGACCGCGCGCCTCGAAAAGCTTGCCGAAGGGTGCCGCTGGGCGGAGGGACCAGCCTACTTCCCGGCCGGACGTTATCTCGTCTGGAGCGACGTGCCGAACGACCGCATGATGCGCTACGACGAGACCTCGAACGTGGTGAGTGTCTTCCGCGCGCCTTCGGGCTATTCCAACGGCAACACGGTCGACCGCCGCGGGCGCCTCGTCACCTGCGAGCACGGCTCCCGGCGCGTGACACGCACGGAGCATGACGGCACGATCACGGTGCTCGCGAGCCATTACCAAGGCAAGCGGCTCAACAGCCCCAACGACGTGGTGGTGAAGTCGGACGGCTCGATCTGGTTCACGGACCCGGCTTACGGCATCGATTCCGACTACGAGGGGCATAGAGCGGAGAGCGAGATCGGCGCTTGCAACGTCTACCGCATCGATCCCCATAGTGGCGAGGTCATGGTGGTGGCCGACGATTTCGTGCGCCCGAACGGCCTCGCCTTCTCGCCGGACGAGAGCCGGCTCTACGTTGCAGATACGGGCGCCACACACGTGCCGGACGGGCCGCGCCACATCCGCGTCTTCGATGTGAGGCCGGACGGCACCCTGAGCGGCGGCGACGTCTTTGCGACCTGCACCAGCGGCCTCTTCGACGGCTTTCGCCTCGACGAGGCGGGGCGGATCTGGACCAGCGCGGGAGACGGCGTCCATTGCTACGACACCGACGGGACGCTGATCGGCAAGATCCTCGTGCCCGAGACCGTGGCAAACGTCGTCTTCGGGGGCATCAAGCGAAACCGCCTGTTCATCTGCGCGACGACCTCGCTCTACGCCATCATGCTGCCGGTGAACGGCGCCAGGACATTCTAGGGCGGGCTCGCCGCTAATCGAGGAAGGATACTCTCATGGTGGCATCGATTCGGCCCTTCATCATGTTTGAAGGCGACGCCGAGGCGGCAATGGCCTTTTACGTGTCCGTGTTCCCTGGCGCCGAGATCACCGACATCACCCGCTACGGACCTGGGGAGGCCGGTCCCGAGGGCACGGTGATGAAGGCGACGTTCTCGATTGCCGGCCAGACGGTGATGTGCATCGACAGTCCGGTGAAACACGAGTTCGGCCTGACCCCCGCCTTCTCGTTCTTTGTCGACTGTGAATCCGAGGACGAGGTCCGGCGTTTGGCATCCGCACTGGCGGAGGGCGGCGCCGTGCTCATGCCGCTGGACGATTACGGCTTCAGCCGACGGTTCAGCTGGGTGAACGACCGTTTCGGCGTCTCCTGGCAGCTGAACCTGCCGTAGGCTCCCGACTGCAGCGCTCCGAGGTGCGGCCGTCCGAGATCGCGCGAACCTGCGCCTGACAGCTTGTCAATCGCTATCGGATCAACCATGGATGCTCTGCCCCGGCGGCGGTCGACCAGAGTTCTTCATGTCCTTTCCCGATGCCTCGAAAATAAGGTCCGGCGTGCCGTTCGGCATCGCCCTGATGCTGCTCGGCGTGTTCCTGTTCTCCATGAACGACGTGATGGGCAAATGGCTCGTCGCTACCTATTCCGTCGGACAGGTCCTGCTCCTGCGCAGCGTCGCGGCCCTGGCGGTCCTCCTGCCTCTCATGCGCCGACAGAAGGTTCCGCTGGCGATCCCGCCGCAGCCGGGCCTCCACGCGGTGAGGATCACGCTGTCGACCCTGGAGGTTGCCTGCTTTTACTGGGCCGTGACCTACCTGCCGCTGGCGGACGTGATGACCTACTACCTCGCCGGACCCATCTACGTCGCGGCCTTCGCGGTATTCTGGCTCGGGGAAAAGCTCGATACGCAGCGGATTCTCGCCATCGGCGTCGGCTTCGTGGGGGTCCTGATCGCCCTGCGCCCCTCCCCCGAGACGCTGAGCCTGCCGGCCCTGATCGCCCTTGCGGGCAGCATCTTCTACGCCCTGCTCATGATCACGACCCGCAAGCTGCGGGAGACCCACGATGCGACGCTCGTCCTGGGCCAGATCATCGGCACCCTGATCTTCGGTATCGTCGCCGCGCCCTTCGCCTGGGTGAACCCTTCACCCATCGAGCTGGCCGGCCTCTTCCTCCTCGGGATCGTCTCCATGGGCGGACATGCCTGTGTCAACCGCTCCCTCAAGATCGCGCCGGCCTCCATCGTGGCTCCCTACCAGTACACCCTGATCGTCTGGGCCATCGTGCTGGGCTACATCTTCTTCGGGGACGTCGTGGAGTTCTGGACGCTCGTCGGTGCGGGCGTGATCTGCGCTGCCGGACTGGCGCTGCTGCTCCTTGAGCGCGAGGCGGCGCGACGCGACAAAGACGTTGCGCCTCCGATCCTCCCTGAGGCGTGATCCCCGCCCCACATATGGTTCGAGAGTCGTCCTTGACAGGCGCCCGCGCGAAAGCGTGAATGACATTACAAAAATTGGGGAGTCCGATGCGCCTGAAGCTCAACATCGCTGCCGCTGCGGCAGCGCTTTTGCTCACCTCGACCGCCTTTGCCCAGGACATCAAGATCGCGCTGATCGCGGGCAAGACCGGGCCGCTCGAGGCTTACGCCAAGCAGACCGAGGCCGGCTTCATGATGGGGCTGGAATATCTCACCAAGGGCAGCATGACGCTGAACGGCCGCAAGATCTCCGTGATCGTCAAGGACGACCAGCTCAAGGCCGACCTCGCCAAGACGCTGCTCGAGCAGGCCTACAACGACGACGGCGTGGATCTCGCCGTCGGCACGACCTCGTCGGCAGCGGCCCTCGCCATGCTGCCCGTGGCGGAGGAGAACGGAAAGGTTCTGATCGTGGAGCCCGCCGTGGCGGACGCGATCACGGGCGAGAAGTGGAACCGCTTCATCTTCCGCACCGCCCGCAACTCCACGCAGGACGCCTACGGCGCGGCGGCCGCCATTCCGGCGAGCGGGGACGTGTCCATCGCGACCCTGGCACAGGACTACGCCTTCGGTCGCGACGGCGTTGCCGCGCTCAAGAGCGCGCTGGCGCAGATCCGTCCGAACGCCAAGGTCGTGTTCGAGGAATACACTCCGCAGAACGCCACAGATTTCACCGCTTCCGCGCAACGCATCTTCGATGCCCTCAAGGACAAGCCGGGCAAGAAGATCATCAACATCATCTGGGCCGGCCAGCATCCTCTGCCGAAGATCGCCGACCTGAAGCCGGAGCGCTTCGGCATCGAGATCGCTCCGGGCGGAAACATCCTGCCGGCCATGCAAATCTACAAGAACTACCCCGGTATGGAAGGCGCGGTCTATTACTACTGGGCCTTCCCCAAGAACCCGATGAACGACTGGCTCGTGGCCGAGCACCAGAAGCGCTACGGCTCGCCCCCGGACTTCTTCACCGCCGGCGGATTCGCGGCCGCCTCCGCCGCGGTGACCGCCATCCAGAAGGCCGGCGGCACAGATCCGGAGAAGCTCATCGCCGCCATGGAAGGCATGACCTTCGAAACCCCGAAGGGGGCCATGACCTTCCGCAAGGAGGACCACCAGGCCCTACAGGTCATGTACCACTTCAAGGTGAAGGCCGATGGCAAAGACGCGAACGACCTCCTCGATCTGGTCAACACCATCCCGGCCGACCAGATGCCGATCCCGGTCCGGAACAAGCGCTGACCGGAAGTGATCGCTTCAACCTCAACGCCCGCGCTCGAAACGCGCGGGCTCACCATTCAATTCGGCGGCCACGTGGCCGTCAAGGACGTCTCGTGCCGCTTCACGCCCGGCACATTGACGGCCATCGTCGGCCCGAACGGCGCCGGCAAGACAACCTATTTCAACCTCGTGTCCGGCCAGCTCCGCGCCACGGCGGGACAAGTGCTAGTGGACGGGGAGGACGTCACCGGCCTAGCCCCATCGGCCCGAACCAAACGTGGGTTGGGCCGCGCCTTCCAGCTCACCAACCTCTTTCCGCAACTCACGGCGCTGGAGAATGTGCGCCTCGCAGTGCAGAGCCGCACCGAGGCGAGCTGGTCCCTGTTCCGGGTCTGGAACGGGCGACGCGACCTGATCGAGAAGGCGGAAGCCGTGCTGGAGCGGGTGCGCCTTGCGGACAAGCGGCACGTGGCGCCTAAAGCACTCTCCCACGGCGATCAGCGCAAGCTCGAAGTCGCGCTGCTCATCGCCATGGAGCCCAAGGTGTTCATGTTCGACGAGCCGACCGCCGGCATGAGCGTCGACGAGGTGCCGACGGTGCTCGACCTCATCCGCGACATCAAGCAGCGGGGCGACGCCACCGTGCTCCTCGTCGAGCACAAGATGGACGTGGTACGCTCCCTCGCCGACCGCATCGTGGTGCTGCACAACGGCGCGCTCGTGGCCGACGGCGAGCCGGCCGAGGTGATCGCCTCCCCGGTGGTGCAGGAAGCCTATCTCGGATTGGAGGCTGCCCGTGGCTGAGCCCCTGCTCCAGCTGGAAGCCGTCCAGACCCGTATCGGCCCCTATCACATCCTCCATGGGGTCGATTTCTCCGTCGCTCCGGGCAGCCTGACGATGCTGCTCGGCCGCAACGGTGCCGGCAAGACCACGACCCTGCGCACCATCATGGGCCTGTGGCAGGCCTCGGCGGGCAGCATCCGGTTCGACGGGCGCGACATCACCGCGAGCGCGACGCCGGACATCGCGCGCGCGGGCATCGCCTATGTGCCCGAATCCATGGGCATCTTCACGGACCTCACTGTGCGGGAGAACATTGTCCTGGCAGCCCGCAACGGACCGGTCGACAGCACCCGGCTCGACTGGATGCTCGGGCTGTTCCCTGCCCTCAAGCGTTTCTGGAACTTGCCGGCCGGCAATCTCTCCGGCGGCCAGAAGCAGATGCTCGCCATCGGTCGCGCCATCGCGGAGCCGCGCCGTCTCCTGCTGGTGGACGAGCCCACCAAGGGCCTCGCGCCCGTGATGGTGCGCAGCATGATCGAGGCCTTCAGGGCCCTTAAGGCCGCGGGCGAGACGATCCTGCTCGTGGAGCAGAACTTCTATGCCGCCTCGGCCCTCGGTGACGACGTGGTAGTCATGGACGACGGCCGCATCGTCCATTCCGGCCGTATGAGCGAGCTCGTGGCTGATCCGATCCTGCAACAGCGCCTGCTCGGCCTCTCCCTGGATGCGCACCAATGAGCGATTTGGCTGCCGACACCTCCTCGACCGTCACCGAACTTCCGCGCACGAAGACCGACTGGGCGCCCCTCGCCATGGTCCCGGCCCTGGCTCTCGTCGCCCTGCCCTTCGTGGGGGAGCCCTCGACCTGGGTGACGCTGACCGTCGCCGGGCTAGCCATGGGCATGATGATCTTCCTCATGGCGTCCGGCCTGACCCTGGTCTTCGGCCTCATGGACATCATCAATTTCGGCCACGGGGTCTTCATCTCGCTCGGAGCCTACGCGACGCTTCTGGTTCTCGGACCCCTCGCCGGCTGGGCGCAGGCGGAATCGGTCGGATTGAACCTCGCCCTGCTCCTCCTCTGCATCCTGGCCGCCATGGCCGTGACAGGCGTGGTCGGCGCGGTCTTCGAGAGGGTGATCGTGCGCCCCGTCTACGGAAGCCACCTCAAGCAGATCCTCGTCACCATGGGCGGCCTGATCGTCGCCGAACAGGCAATCCACGCCATCTGGGGCGCCTCCCCGATCCCGATCCCGCTGCCCGAGACCCTGCGCGGCGCCTTCGTGATGGGCGACATCGTGGTGGAGCGCTACCGGGTGTTCGCCGTCGGCGTGGGACTGGCCGTCTTCATCGCCATGCAGCTCCTGCTCAACCGGACCCGGATCGGTCTGCTCATTCGCGCGGGGGTCGAGAACCCAGAGATGGTCGAGGCGCTCGGCTACCGCATCCGCCGCCTCTTCGTCAGCGTCTTCGTGGCGGGCTCGGCGCTTGCCGGCCTCGGCGGCGTCATGTGGGCCTTCTATCGCCAGACGCTGACCGCCGGCATGGGCATGGAGGTGATGGTGCTGGTCTTCATCGTCATCATCATCGGGGGCCTCGGCTCCGTCGGCGGCTGTTTCGTCGGCTCGATTCTGGTCGCGCTGGTGGCCAACTATGTGGGCTTCGCAGCCCCCAAGCTGGCGCTGATCTCGAACATCCTCGTCATGGCTCTCGTGCTGATCTGGCGTCCGCAGGGCCTTTTTCCGGTAGCACGCCGATGACCGCGACCTCCGGCCCCACGAGCCTGCCATTCGACGAGACCAGGGCCCGGAGCGGCTTCCTGAACCGGGTCCTTTCCTCGGACCTGCCGCGCTCGCACGTCCTGTCGCTCATCCTCCTCGCCATCCTGCTCGCTCTGGCGGCGACTCCGTTTCTGTTCTCCGGAAGCCAGCCCCTGAGCACGGCGGCGAAGATCTGCGTCTTCATCGTGCTGGTTGCGAGCTATGACCTGCTGCTCGGCTATTCCGGAATCGTGTCCTTCGCCCATACCATGTTCTTCGGCATCGGCGGCTACGGCATAGCCATTGCCCTGGAACGGCTCGGGCCGTCGTGGGGATCGGTCGCCATCGGCCTCGTGGCGGCGCTTGCCCTGTCCGCAGTCCTCGCGGTCGCCATCGGCCTCCTGTCGCTGCGCGTGCGGGCGATCTTCTTCTCGATGATCACCCTGGCTGTGGCCTCCGCGGTCGCGGTGCTGGCCTCGCAGCTGTCCGACATCACCGGCGGCGAGGACGGCCTGTCGTTCCAGCTGCCCGCGGCCCTGCGCCCTGCTTTCCGCCTTCTGTCGGAGCCGATCCTCGGCACCGCCATCAACGGGCGCCTCATCGCGTACTACATGCTCTTCTTCGTGTCGCTCGGTATGTTCCTGCTCCTCCTGCGCATCGTGAACTCGCCCTTCGGGCGCGTGCTGCAGGCGATCCGCGAGAACGAATTCCGCGCCGAGGCCCTTGGCTACCGGGTCGTGGCCTATCGCACGGCGGCCTCGGTCATCTCTGCTCTGGCCGCCACTGTCGCCGGTGCCCTCATGGCCCTATGGCTGCGATACAACGGGCCGGACACGACCCTCTCCTTCTCGATCATGATCGACATCCTGCTCATGGTGGTCATCGGCGGCATGGGCACCATGTATGGGGCCGTGATCGGCGCGACCCTGTTCGTGCTGGCCCAGAGTTACCTGCAGGTCCTGATGGCGGCAGGCAGCACGGCCCTGGCCGGCATTCCGATCCTGCCGAACCTGCTCCACCCGGACCGCTGGCTCCTCTGGCTCGGCGCCCTGTTCATCATCAGCGTCTATGCCTTTCCGGGCGGCATCGTCGGACGGCTGCGCCAAGCGCGGCAATAAAGGGCTGCACCCGCAACCTAGCAGCCTTCCAGCCGTTTCCCTCTCAATAGGGAGGGTTCAAGATGAGCAGCGCCTTTGTTCGCGAGGCCGAAGGCGGAGAGGCCTTTGAAGATCTGCCTGACCGGCCCGTCAGCCCCCATCATCTCGTCACGCCCTCAGGCTTGGCCCGGATGGACGAGGAGATCGAGACCCTGAAGAAGCGGCTCGCCGAGGCGCAGTCGGCGGACGATAAGGCAGAAGTCGCGCGGGTCTCCCGCGATCTGCGCTACTGGAATGCCCGCAGGCTGTCGGCCGAGGTCGTCCCGCCGCCAACGGACAAATCGCATGTGCGGTTCGGTTCGCACGTCACGTTCGAGCGCAGCGACGGCCGGACCCAGACCTACCGGATCGTCGGTGAGGACGAGGCCGATCCGGCGAAGGGCAGCATCTCCTATGTGTCACCCCTTGCCCAAGCCCTTATGGGCAAGGAGGTCGGGGACACCATCTCCACGCCCCAGGGTGAGGCAGAGATCGTGGAGATCGATTAACCTTCTTCCGCCTCCTTGAGCGGAACGACGTTGTCGTAGGAAGGTGCGCTTTCGCTATGGGCCTTGCTTGCCGCGAGAACCGCATCCCGCAGCATGAGATCGATGTCCCGCTGGATCTGCAGGAACTCGTCCCACTTGGACGTCAGGATCAGGGCCTGGATCTGAGCCTTCGGCTTCTCCTCCTGTCCCTCCCGCAGGCGCACCTGGACCGAGCCGGGCTCGATCCGCGGATGCTCGGCGACGAGGCCCGTCAGCGTCTCGATCTCGCGACGGATGGCCACGCTGTCCGTCGACTGAAGGCCGATTGTCCTGTCGTAGGGCATGCGGTCGCGATTGGTCAGGTTGATGATATTCATGTTGACGAAGGTGGCGTTCGGAATCGTGATCAGCGACCGATCGAGGCCACGGATCCGAGTCGACCGGATGCCGATCTCCTGAACCCGCCCCTCCAGATTGCCAAAGCGGCAGAGATCGCCGACGCGAACCGGCCGGTCCGCGTAGAGGATCAGGCCACCGATGAAGTTCTCGAGGGTCGGCTTCGCGGCGAGAGCGACGGCCAGCCCGCCGACGCCAAGACCGGCCAGAAGCCCGGCCAGCGGGATGCCGAGATAGGAAGCGCCGTAGATCAGCAGCCCAAGAGCAACCGCGATGCCGCCGATCCGCACCGCCGCTCGCGCGAGATGCGCGTCGATGCTCTCGGAACGGGCAAAGGTCAGCTGGCCGGCCAGAGCATTGGAGAACTTCAGCACGCCCCACATGGCCGCCAGATAGACGACGGCCTGCGCGATCTCCTCGACGATATCGTTGACCCGGCCGGTCAGGTTGATCTGGGCATCGGCCATATACGCCACGAAGAGGGCGGCTACTGCGATGGCAGCCGGCACGACGACGCTTCCCGTCAGTGTTGAGGCGGCAACCCTCTCGGGCCGCGCCAGACGGCGGGTGCCGACAACGCCCAGAACAGCGATTCCGAGGACGAGGACGAAGCCGATCCATTGCCAGACCGCCTGCCCCGCGACGTCGAGCCGGAATGACTCCGGTAACGCCTCGATCAGGCCATACCATTTCGGCGGCAGAAGATAGCCCGGAGACTGGCTGTAGAAGTCGTAGAGATCCTCCCCAGATCCGCTCATATTGGGCTCGTGACGGACGGCCACGTAGAAATCGTCGAGCTGCCGAACCGTCTCGCGCGAGAACAGGTACTCCCCCACGCGTGGGCCATCGGATACGCGGGCGATCCGGATCTCGGTTCCGGGCACGCTCCAGCTCGGTACCGCCTGCTTGGCGATGTCCGCATCGCCTGGGATGGTGTTCGGATCCGGCAGAGGCAATCGGTCGAGGATCTCCTTCAGCAGCAACGGAGCTTCAATCCGCCGGTGATCCAGCTCGACGGGAGGGACGTCCCGCAAGTCGAGGGCCCGTGCTGCTTGCGCGAGAAATCCTTCCGCTTCTTCGACCTTTCTCCGGACCTCTCGGCTCTGGAACAAGCCGGGCTCCGACTTGTGCTGTCGGTAGGCCTCCATAAGCAGGGATGACGCTTGGGCGATGTTTGTCCTGAAGCCCTCCAGGGTCGCGCGGGGGCTCGAGGTCTCTGCCGCGGCGAGGAACCGGATGCTACCGATCGACGGGGACGCTAGGAACTGGAAAGCGATGAAGACGGCCAAGAGGAGTACGGAGACCGCGGGAATGGCCGCCTCCCGAAGAGGCCGCCTCGAAGGAACGTTCATGATGGCTCCTGCCGGGCTGACGAAACGAGGAGACGTTGCTGCTCTTCGGTCGGCATTCTAGCGGAATAATCCTAGGCTAGAAACCATGGATCGGAACCCGCGTCCCCGATCCCTTTCTCCCTCCGGCATCGCCATAATGTTACTTCAAATGTATGTAGTAACATCAACAATAACCCTTTAGACATAGCTCAGATAAGGAGTTCAAATTTTTGTGTTTGGCAGAGGCAAGCTCTCTGCACGACTGTCTATAGTACGCTATTTCGTTTGAGTTTATTCTTAGTCTCGAAGCCAAGCTCGCGAGATTCACGTCACTCTGGAGGAATGGTCTACATGAATGAGGTGGAGGTCGAAATCGTCGCGGAGGAGCTTGCCAAGCTGGGAGGCACGAGCTGGTATCCTGGTCGGGAGCCGGGACCTCTCCTGCGGATTGTCCATGATCGGTACAGGGATAGAGCACGCGCCGCCATTGCAGCCTTGGACCGGTTCAGGGCCCGGACGTCCAACACACCCGTGCCGGAGCCGTCGCCGGAAGCGCGCAGAGCCGCAAACGACTCGGCCGGGGCCTCAGAAACCCACATTGAGATCGGCACGACAGTCATCTACCGGCCCGAAGGCGACCGCAGGGCCTATCCGTGCACTGTGCAGGAAATCGCCAACGGACTCGCGCTTCTGGTTCCCGAGAACAGAACGGGCATCGGCTGGGTTCCCATAGCCGACCTCCTGGATCAGCAGGCATCCCACACGGCCACGGTCGCGAACAACCGTCACTCGCCGTGACCGGATGACGGCCTCACCTCATCGATCCGCTCCGTCATGATGGGGCGGTCTGCAGATGGGACAGTGAGCGATGAACCGGCCGTCGCGTAATAGGAACGTTTCGCCTCGTACATCAGGAGGTCCGCCCGCTTCACGACCGATTCCATCCGCTCCCCGGGCTGGCTGGTCGCAGCTCCCATTGAAAAGCTGAGGGCAAGACCGGAATAGAACTGATTGTTGATCTCCACCAGCTTCTCGATGTTGTCGAGGACTGCCGCTCCTTCGCGCTCGTCCGTTCCAGGCAGCAGAATAGCGAACTCATCGCCTCCGATCCGAGCCGCATAGTTCGGCTTGTCCACGGCTTTCCCCAGGACCTCGCCTGCTCGCCGCAGCAGGTCATCGCCCGCCGCATGCCCCAGATGATCGTTCACGGCCTTGAGGCCGTTCAGATCGATCACGATCACCGTGACCGGGAATGGCCCCTTCCGTTCCAGGCGGTTCAGCTCGTCGGCGTAAAATGATCGATTATACAGTTTCGTCAGGACGTCGTGCTTTCCGAGATATTCCAGGTACGCCTCGGCCTTCTTGCGCGCGGTGATGTCCGTCAGCGCCACCTGGACCAAAGACCAGTCGTGCTCATGACCGGGCAGTACCGAGAACTGCAGATGGAGATGCAGCTCGTCGCCGCTGAGGGAATAATTGACCACCTCCCTCTGCTGGAAGATCTTGCCCTGCCAGAGATCGATCAGCTGCTCGCGAAAGTGCTCCCGCATATCGTCGCGGAAGACGTCGTTTAGACGACGCAGGAGGGACGGCTTGTCCGGGGCAGCGAAGAGCTCGAGCGTATGGCGATTGACGTCGATGACCCGGATTTCGGCCATGCAGCGTTCGACGAATTCCGGATGAACGTCCGTAAACACCCGGAAGTCGTGAATGCCTCGGTGGCGGATCTCATCGAGCAAGCGCTTGACACTGCTGAAATCCTCCACCCAGAGGGACACTGGCGAGTGCTCGAAGAGGCCACGTGCATATTCCTCGCTACTCGCAAGCAGGCGCCGGGCTGTTTCGCGCTCGGTTACATCCTCGATGGCGACGAGGACGCGCCCCCAGTTCTGCTCGTGCCCGGGCAGGATACTGCCCTTCAGCTGGATGTCGAGGCGCCTTCCCGACAGGGTATAGTTGACCGTATGACTGAAGAACTCTGTATTGCCTTCCCACAGCTGCACGAGTTCATCGATGTGCGTCTTCAGCATGTCATTGCGAAAGATGCGGTCGAGATTCCCCACGAGATGCGACAGGTTCTCAGCCTCGAACAGGGAGAGGGTCCTGCGGTTTACCCTGACCACACGGATACAGGCTGAGCAGGCTGCAACCAGCTCTGGATTCTTCGTCAGGTGCTCCCGCAGATCTGCGACACCAGCCCGGCGCCACTCCTCCATGAGTTGCCGGACGCCGCTGTAGTCCTCCAGCCATAAAGATACCGGCGCGAGCTCGAACATTTCGGCATAGTCGCCATGACCGACATTCGTGGACCCAGGGGAGATGTCGTGAGCAGTGTGCGGCATGCGGCGCCCGTCGGACAGTCAAATCAGCGCGGCACTCAACGCCGAACGGCGATCTTTCGCAAGATCCGGTGGCGTAAATTTTTCAGCTTACCGTTGTTAATCTGCCACCTGCGGCTCTGGAATGCAAAAAGGCACCCCACCTAACGTTGGGGTGCCTTTCCAGAGGTGAAACGGGCTTCGCGCCTAGACGCCTAGTCCGTTTCGCCTACCGCAATTCAGCGGCCGGACTGGATCACGCCGAAGTGGAAGGAGGCCTGAGCCGTGGTAGCGGTAAACGCCGCAAACGAGACCGTGACGGCCACGGCGAACGCGACCTGCAACATTGCCTTCTTGAGCATGTTCATTCCTCTTGTTGAAGCCGCCATGAGGGCGACAGATAAAATGTAACTGTATATCAGTTTTCGTGTAAACGTACCGGCAGTTGCACTGCCACACCCAGGCAGATCCACCCTGCAACGCGCACAGCCACTCTATTGTCCGACCTTGCTGAGCACGTCCGCCTTCAGGAAGCGCTCAATGACGAGCATGAACAGGATCGACGGCACCAGCAGGATCAGGGCCGTGATGGAGGCGATCTGGTAGTTGCCGCCCATGCTGGCGTTGTAGAGAAGCAGCGGCAGGGTCGTGACCTGCGGCACGCCGACGAAGAACGTGCCGGTGAACTCGTCGAGGGACTCGAGGAAGACGAAGATGGCGCTCGCCATGATTCCCGGCGCCGCGAGCGGCAACGTCACGGTAAAGAAGGTGCGCAGGGGCGAGGCGCCGATGTTGCGGGCCGCCAGTTCCAGATCCCGTTCGATTGCCGCGAAGGCCGCCGCCGCGATCCAGACTGAATAGACCAAGCCATGAGCGGCATGGACGAGGACCACGCCCGTCACCGTGCCGGTCAGGCCGAAGCCGTAGAAGACCCGCGCCACGTTGATGTAGATCGCCACAGACGGAAAGGCCTGCGGCAGCAGGAACAGGATCATCAGCGCGGTGCGCCAGGGAAGCCTGAGGCGCGCCAGGGCATAACCCGCCGGCACCGAGACAGCGAGGGCCACCAGCACCGTCAGACAGGCGATGCCGACGCTCGTCATGAGCGACGACATGGCG
This sequence comes from Microvirga sp., assembly GCA_035645535.1. GTDB lineage: Bacteria > Pseudomonadota > Alphaproteobacteria > Rhizobiales > Beijerinckiaceae > Microvirga. The sequence goes on from DASQMJ010000021.1 coordinate 70,918, forward strand.
TCACCCGTCGGGCGGAAGACCACCTCCCAGTAGCGTGTGCCGTAGGCGACGGGAAGCTTGAAGGGCGCATACCAGCGCTCGGCGAAGGACCAGAGCACGAGGTTGGCGAGCGGGCCGAACAACAGGAAGGCGAAGACCGCAAGGCCGAGCATCTTGAGCAGCGTCGCGCCAAGGGCCCAGACGCGGCCTCTCCTTCCCGAGGGTGCATCCTCCACCGGTACCGCAAGGCCTTGCTCGGCGGCGCGAAGCATGCCGGGCTCCGGTCCGGCGCCGGCCGAGGACAGGCGCATCTTTGCGCTCATGCCTGCGCCTCCCGCTTCACGTTGTGGCGGAGATAGATCCAGGCGACCGTGCCGGCGATCAGATACGAGATCACTCCGAGAGCGTTCGCCGTCGCGTAATCGCCGTAGGAGTTGATCCGGAAGGCCATGTCCACGGTCAGCATGGTCGGCTGGGAGCCCGCCACCATCATCGGCACCGACAGGACCGACAGCATGGTGACGAAGGAAAGGACAAGCCCCACGAGGAGCGTTTGGGCGACCTGCGGCAGCACCAGCTCGATCAGAACCCGCAGACGCGAGGCGCCGAGATTGCGCCCTGCCTCGACGGTGGCCCGGTCGACCGACGCCATGGCGCCGGCAAGCATCAGGGTCACGAAGGGGACCTGCTTCCAGACGAACGTAATGATGATGCCGCGCCAGTCGAGGAAACTCGTGGCCTGGATCGGCTCCATGAGGCCGAGTGCCACGAGTGAATTGTTCATGAGGCCGTTCTTGGCGAGGAAGGTGCGCATGCACTGCGCCGCCACAATGAACGGAATGAAGAGCGGCCAGCGGTAGAGCTGCCGCAGGGCAGCCACCAGCCAGGGCGTTTCGCCCAGGGTCAGGATGCCTGCGATCACGATGGAGAACAGGCCCGTCAGCAGCGTCGAGACGATGACGATGAACAGGGTGAAGAGAATATCCGTGGAGTAGAGCTCGTAGGCCTTCTGGAAGTGCACGAGCGACAAGCCGCCGCCGGGCTCCGTGAACGCCGCCGCCAGCGAATAGCCAAGGGGATAGAGGAACAGGGCTACGATCATCGCCAATGCCGGTGCGATGAGCAGGAGGCCAAGGAACGACGGTCTTGCCATGGACTGAATGCACCCTGCGCCCCGACCGGACGGCCAAGTGGCGCCGAAGGGCGGGCGACTGGGAACAGCCGCCCGCAGGAAATCACACGGACATGCGCGCCTCAGTTCGCGACATTCTTCTCGTAGCTCTCGAGAATGTCGTTGAAATAGGGACCGATGGGGAACGGCTTGCCGTTCTGCGCCAGCGCGTCCGGCGGGATGTCGGCGAAGAGCTGGTTCCACACCGCCTGATCGAGCTTGCCTTCCAGGTTCTTGGCGTCGATGCCCGGATACCAGTTGAAGCGCTTCACGATGCCCTCGGCCTGCACGTCGGGGCTCGTGGCGAGCGCGATGAACTCAGCCGCGAGCTTCTCCTGCGCGGTCTTCGCCGGAATGGCGTAGTACATCGGCTGGCCCGGCATGCCGGGAGACACGAGCTTCAGGCGCATGTTCGGCGGCAGCTTGCCCTCGGCCTTCCAAGTATAGAACATGTCGACCCAGACAGGCCCCATGGCGATCTCGCCCCGGTTGAGCATGTCGAGGGTGCCGGCATTGCCGGGCGTGATGACCACGTTCTTGTTGAACTCCTTGAGATCCGCGAGCGCCTTCTCCCAGGTCGCCTTCGCGGCGGGATCGTAGGGCCCCTTCTCCAGCTTCGCCGCATCGCCACCGAAGGCCGCGACCCAGCCCGTCACGAAGGCGACACCCGACATGCCGCCCTTGATGCCGTTGTAGCCGAACTGCTTTGGGTTCTTCTTCACCCACTCGCGCAGCTCCGCATAGGAGTTGGGCGGGTCCTTGATGAGGTCGGCGTTGTAGGCGATCGCCGTCTGCGAGTGGAACATGGGCATGACGTAGCCCGACACGTCGGTGCCGAGCGCATTGGTCGCCGTGTCCCGGGTCACGAGATTGCCGGTCGGCAGCGTGTCGCGGTACTTCTTGATCAGGTCCTCCTTCACCATGGTGCCGGCAGCCTTCTGGTGAATGACGACCACGTCGAAGTCCGACGGCGCGCCCGCTTTCTTCTGGGCATCGAGCTTCTCGTAGATCTTCTGGGAGCCGCCGTCGCCCGGTCCCGTGCCGACGGCCACCACCTTCACGCCCGGATGCCTCTTCTCGAACATCGGGCCGAGATAGTCCTTGATGTAGTCGACCATGTTCTGGTCGCCGGCGGTCGCGACGTTGAGCGTCTGAGCGCCAGCAGGGCTTGCCAGCAGAAGAGCTGCAAGACCCGCAGCCCATAAGCCTTTACGCATGACTTCCTCCCTTTATCGAGTCGGTGGAGAACAGGTGCAGGGCCGCCAGCGGCAGGCGCAGGCCCACCGGGCGATCCAGCTCGTGGTAGCGGCTGTCCGTCACGGTAAAATGACGGTCGGCGATGGCCACCACATACCTGTAGTGTCCGCCCGGATACGTTCTCTGCGTAATCTTGCCGGGCAGAACGATGGAGCCGTCGATCCGTGCGTCCGGATCGTCCAGCGAAGCGACATCGTCGCGGAAATAGGCTGTGACGGGGCCGACGGGGCCCTCCCCGCTCCAAGAGGTCGTAGCGCCTCCTTCCGCATGAACCTCGATGCCTGCGCCGGAAGGGCGAAGCTCGAGGCCGATGGTATTCTCGGCCCCCATGAAGCTCGCCACGAACGGCGAATTGGGATGATCGAAGACCTCCTTCGGGGATCCCACCTGGGCGATGCGGCCGGCATCCATCACGACAATCCGGTCCGCCATGGTCATCGCCTCTTCCCGGTCGTGGGTGACGTGGATCGCGGTGAAGCCGAGCTGGCTCTGGAGCAGCTTGATCTCCGAGCGCAGCTGGATGCGTACCTTGGCGTCGAGGTTGGACAGGGGCTCGTCGAGAAGGAGGATCCGTGGCTCGATGGCGAGCGCCCTGCCAAGAGCTACGCGCTGGCGTTGGCCGCCGGACAGGTTCGTCACCTTGCGGTCCTCTAGGCCCGACAGGTTGAGCATCTTGAGAACCTTGGCGACCCGGGTCCGGATCTCGTCCTTCGGGACGCCTCGAAGGCGCAGCCCATAGCCGACATTGCCGAGTACCGTCATGTGCGGCCAGAGGGCATAGGACTGGAACATCATGGCCATGCCCCGCTTCTCCGGCGGCATGTTCACCACGTCACGGCCGAAAAGGCGGATCGAGCCCGAGGAGGCCTTCTGGAAACCGGCGATCGTCCGAAGGAGCGTGGTCTTTCCGCAGCCGGAGGAGCCCAGGATGGCGACGAACTCGCCCGGCGCAACCGAAAGGTCGACGCCGTGCAGCACGCGCTGACTTCCATAACTGACATGCAGGCCATGGACGTCGATCGCGGCAGAAAGGGAACTGTTCACAGCCCTCTCCTCCTCCCTAGGTAAGCTTTTCGCTTCTCTTATGTAGCCAGCAAACCACATCCGGGTTCGGCTGGAAAGAGTGCGAGACAGGCTTCCTAGCGAGGACGGATGACAGATCCGCGACGGCCCCAACGGAAAGGGCCCATGATCTGATCATGGGCCCTTGGGGAAACAGCGGCAGATCGGCCAGGGCGGCTCAGGACAAGGCGAGAGAGGCGCCCCTACTGCCGCAACGGCAGATCACGAGCCGCATGACACTGGCAGACGCGTGGAATAAGGAGAAGGGGTGAACTGCAGCCCGAATTCAGGCTGCCATCCTGTCTTCCTGAGTTGAGACGATCCGGCGCACCTCATCGCCGTCGATGGTCTCTCGCTCCAGCAGCGCCTCGACGAGGGCGTCTAGGGCATGGCGATTGCGTTCGACGCACGCTTTCGCGGCAGCATACATCTCCTCGACGATGCGGCGGATCTCCCGCTCCACCTCAGCCGGGAAGCTATCACTTCCGCGCGCGACGCGAACCATCCCGATGGCCGGGCTCATGCCCCATTCCGTCACCATCCGCCGCGCAATGTCCGTCGCGTGGGCAATGTCGCTCGCGGCGCCGGTCGTGACCTTCCTGGGGCCGAACACGACCTCCTCGGCGGCTCGGCCGCCCATGGCGACAATGAGGTCCGCTTCGAGCTTCTCCACCGGGATGCAGTGACGGTCGTGCTCCGGCAGGCGCATGACGAGACCCAACGCTTGGCCGTGGGGAACGATGGTCGCGCTGTGCACCTTGTCGGAGCCCGGCGTCAGGCAGGCGCAGACCGCATGGCCCGCTTCGTGCACGGCAACGAGCCGCCGCTCCTCGCTCGCGACCACAAGAGAGCGCCTCTCAAGCCCCATGATGACCTTGTTGCGGGCAGCCTCCAGGTGATTGCGCGTGATTTCCTCAGCCCCCTCCCGAGCCGCGAAGATGGCAGCCTCGTTGAGAAGATTGCCGAGATCTGCACCGGAGAAGCCGGGTGTTCCCTTTGCGATGGAGCCCAGGTCGACGCTATCGGCGAGCTTCACGTTCCTGGCATGGACCTGAAGGATCGCCTTGCGGCCGCCGACATCCGGTAGGCCGATATGGATCTGCCGGTCGAAACGGCCGGGCCGCAGCAGCGCCGGATCGAGCACGTCGACCCTATTGGTGGCGCCGATCACGATTACGCCCGAGGTCGTATTGAACCCATCCATCTCGACAAGGAGTTGGTTCAGGGTCGCCTCAAATTCGCGGTCCGCCGCGGAACCGCCGCCGCCGCGCTTACGCCCGATGGCATCGATCTCGTCGATGAAGATCAGGCATGGCGCACGCTTGCGAGCCTGCTGGAACAGCTTGGAGACTCGGCTCTTGGCAATGCCGACCAGGGGGGCCGAGAAATCGCTGCCCGAGACTGCCAGGAAGGAGACACCGGCCTCGCCGGCCAGGGCTTTGGCGATGAGCGTCTTGCCGGTGCCGGGAGGACCGACCATGAGGAGACCGCGCGGGATGCGGGCGCCAACCTTCGTGAAGGCCTCGGAGTTGCGCAGGAACGCGATCACCTCCTGAAGCTCGGCCTTGGGCTCGTTCTGGCCCGCCACATCGTCGAACCGGTCCGGAATGTCCTTGATCACCCGGGGCCAGCGGGAGGTCGGCTTGAAGTCCGTCTGAACCGCCAGAAGCCCGAGGACGGCCACGACGAGGATCAGGGGCACCAGTGCGCCTGCGACGGCGGCCGGATCGATACCCGGCTTCGTGAAATCGACCTCTACCCCGGCGGCGGCCAGCTGGTCCAGATAAGAAGCGCTCAGGAGGTCGTCCGGCAGCCTGACAAAGGCTGTTCCATCCGTCCGTTCGACCGTGAAGCCGTCTTCTCCGATCAGGACCTTGCCAACCTTCCCGAGAGAGAGGTCACGCGCGAAATGGGAATACGGGATCTCGGCCGCAGGCTTGGAGATCAGCCGTGGAACGGTGAAAGCTGCCGCTACGCCGAGCCCGACCAGAAGCGCGGCAGCAACGGCCACGCTTTTCCAGCCCAGCATTTTCCGCATTTTCTTCAGAACGTCGGTCACAGGCCTGCCCCCAAGCGCAAAGTCGATTTGTCGTCTTGGAGGCGCTGTCTAATGTGTTTCGTTCCGGCGCGCAGTACTGCGAATTGTCACGCCGGGAAGGGTATCGAGACTAGGTAGCTGCGACGAACCTAGGCTGCCAGCACCCGTTCGCTGACCTCGCCGAAATAGCAAAGCCCCTCACCCGGCTTCGGAGATCGATTGGGGAATATGATGAAGCCGTCCCTAGGGGCAGTCAGCGCATCTCCACCCGCTCGGCGGGCGATGACCTGCCCGGCGGCAACCCGGTCGCCCGTCTTCCAGTGGCCTTCGAGACGGTCTCCCTCCGCTTCGCAGACCAAGAGATCCGTGACCCGGATGACCGTTTCGGCCGAGACCGCCGGCGGGGGGGCATCGATCAGGCCGAGATGCGCCAGGGCTCTGACGATGGCGGAATAGCCGACCTCCACGGCCTTCGGATCGTCGTGCGGCCCGCATTCCAGAGTGACTCCGTAGCCGCCGGAGAAACGCATGTATTCCGTGGTGCCGACGCCCTCCGAGATCGCCCTATTGGAGTGACCGAGCCTTTCCCGCTCCTTGAGGAAACGGCCATAGACGTCGAGCCAGCCATGGATGACGATGGAGGTGCCGAGCCGGGCCGCGAACTCTCCTTCTGCCGTCGCGTGACGGAACGGCTCTACCGGCCCGGAATTGTCGAGAGGCCCGGCGAAGACGAAGGGCTCGCCGTCCCCGCGGAACGAGTGGATGTCCAGCAGGACGTCATGCTCCCGCAGCAGGGAGCAGATGCGGTTGCCGACCCGGTCCTCGTAATCCTCGGGGATCGTCTTCTCGCGCAGGTCGCGGTTCAGGTTTCGGTCGCCCTCCCGGGTGTTCTGGCGATAGGCCTTCATGTTGGCGACCGGCAGGAACGTCACCTCGCCCCGGCGGATGGCGAGGCGGCCCATGCGGCAATCCTCGATGGCGCGGAGGATGGCCTGCGGCCCGCATGTCTCGTTGCCATGGATTGCCCCGACCACGATCAGCTTCGGGCCGGGGGCGAGGCCCGTGAAGCGAACGGTTTCGAGGGGCGTCTCGGGATCGAGCCGCTCCCGATCCTCGGTCTCTACATAGCCGATGTCGATGACCATGCCGGGCCTTAGGCGCCGCACCAGCTCGGGCATGTACTCCCGCGGAACGCCGATGCACCCGGCCGTGCCGCTCATGTCGGCACGGGCCGCATGGATGAAGATGGCGCTGCCGCGGCCGAACTCCGCAACCGCATCGTTGAACCCGATGGGGATAATGACGTCGAAGAGACCCTCCGCGCGGCGCCGCACCAGTCTCTCGTCGGGGCGCTCGTCGCTGCCTGCGAGGACCAGCCGGTTGTAGTCTGAGCCCTCCTCTTCCCAGATCATGTCGTCCGAAAGGGGAACGAACGGAAAGGACAGATCGCGCGGGAAATCCGGCGCGGCGACGGGATCGAAGAAGCCGTAGCGGAGGGGAAAGACGCCGATGGGCGTCCGCTTGTCTCCCTCGCGCTTGAGGGAAGCCTGGACCAGTCCCCCTGCCCCGACCGTGCACGGAGCCGACCAGCCGTCGATGACGAGCTTGCCCACGTGGGAAGGCCCGTCCGCCCGCGGGACACGAACGAGGATCTTCGGAACATTGGTCATGGCGAGAGACTTTCTAAACGACTTTAAAGCGGACCTGGCTTATCGCACGGCGCTGATCACGGAACCAGCGCTTCGCTGCGTGCAGCCAGTTCATGGACCCGTCGGCACCGGACGAGATGCGCATCCCCGATCTCCTCCAGCTCCGGCACCGGAGGGGTGCGACAGATGTCCAGCGCCGCGGGGCAGCGCGGGTGGAAGCCGCATCCGGTTGGCATGTCGAGGGGATTCGGGATCTCCCCCGTAATTTTGTCCCCTCGGCTGCGCTTGAAGGGGTCAGGGATGGCCGAAATGAGCGCGCGGGTATAGGGATGGCGCGGATTCGTGAATATGGTCTCCCAGCCGCCGGTCTCGACGATGCGGCCGAGATACATGACGGCGACCCGGTCGCTCATATGCTCGACGACCCCCAGATCGTGGCTGATCATGATGTAGGAGAGACCGAGCGTCTCCTTCAGTTCAAGCAGCAGGTTGATGATCTGTGCCCGGATCGAGACGTCGAGCGCCGAGACCGGTTCGTCCAGGATGATGATCTTCGGTTCGAGGATGAGCGCTCGCGCGATGCCGATCCTCTGACGCTGCCCGCCTGAGAATTCATGGGGATAGCGTTCCGCGTGATCTGGCCGCAGCCCGACGCGGCCGAGGATCTCGGCGATGCGCCCATCGATCTCGCTCGCGGCCGTGATGCCGTGGAGGCGCAGCGGTGCCTCGAGGGTCTTCCGGACGGTCTGTCGTGGGTTGAGTGAGGAATACGGGTCCTGGAACACCATCTGCGCGATGCGCGCCCGCGCCTTTCGGCCCATCTTCTCGCCGGCGACCTCCTGCCCGTCGAGCACGATGCGCCCGCGGGTCGGGGCCTGCAGGCCGAGAATGGTGAGCGCGAGGGTCGACTTTCCGCACCCTGACTCGCCGACGAGGCCGAGACACTCGCCTCGCTTCAGCTCGAGATCGACGCCGTCGACGGCGTGCAGGGAACGGCGCGGGCCGCCAAAGAGGCCGCCGCCGACGGGGAAATGCACGGTGAGGTCCTCGACCTTCAGGATCGTGTCGGCGGAGGGGCTATTCATGGTAGTGGCACCGTACGAAGCCTCCATCGGGGAGCGCAGTCACGTCCGGATCCTCGGCCCTGCAGCGCTCGGTGGAAGCATAGCAGCGCGGGTTGAACCGGCATCCCGTCGGGAAGGCGGAAACGGCCGGGACGACGCCCGAAATTTCCTTGAGGCGCTGGCGGCCGTGGCGCGACCGGGCGCCGAGCAGCGGCAGCGAGGCCACGAGCCCGCTCGTGTAGGGATGGCTCGGCGCGCGGAACACATCCTCCGCGGCGCGCTCCTCAACGAGCTTGCCCGCATACATGACGCCGACCCGCCGGCACATGTTGGCGATGAGGCCGAGATCATGGCTGATCATCAGGACGGCGGTTCCCTTGGCGGCCGACAACTCGCGGATGAGATCGAGGATCTCCGCCTGCACGGTGACGTCGAGAGCCGTCGTCGGCTCGTCGGCCAGGAGCAGGTCCGGTCCGCAGGCGAGCGCGATAGCGATCATGACACGCTGGCGCATGCCGCCGGACAGCTGATGCGGGTAATCCTTGACCCGGCGATCCGGCGCGGGCACGCGCACGCTCGCAAGCGCCTCCACGGCAAGCCGCTCCGCTTCCTTCCAGGTCGCGCCCTTGTGCAGCACGAACATTTCCGCGATCTGCCGGCCGACGGGCGAGAGCGGGTTGAGCGCCGTCATCGGCTCCTGAAAGATCATGGAGATGCGGTTGCCACGAAGCTTGCGCATCTCCGAAGCCGAGAGGTGCTGGATCTCGCGGCCGTCGAAGCGGATCGTGCCGGCGCCGATCTGGAGCGGGTGCCGCAGCAATCCGATCAGCGCCAGGGCGGTGATGCTCTTGCCGCAGCCGGATTCCCCGACCAGCCCGAGGGTCTCGCCGCGATCGATGGTGAAGGAGACGTCCTGCACGGCGGCGAAGCGCCTGCCGCCGATGGCAAGATCGATTCTGAGGTTCTCCACCTCGAGAAGGGGCTGCCCATTCATGCCCGTCGCGTCCGCGCCTGAGGATCGAGGATGTCCCGCAATCCGTCGCCGAGCAGGTTCAGTCCCAGGACCGTCATGAAAATGGCGAGACCCGGAAAGATGGAGATCCAGGGCGCCGTCGTGATCTGGTCGCGGGCATCCGACAGCATGCTGCCCCAGCTCGGGTAAGGCGGCCTGATGCCGAGGCCGAGAAACGACAGGGCCGCCTCGGCAAGCACGGCTCCACCCATCCCGAGGGTTCCGATGACGATGATCGGACCCAGCATGTTGGGCAGGAGCTGCGTCAGCATGATCCGAATATCGCCATACCCAAGTACCTTGGCAGCCTGGACATAACCCTGACTCTTCAAAGAGAGTGCGGAAGCCCGCGCAAGTCGGCAGGTAAACGACCAATTGGTGAGGCCTAGCGCGATCAACAGGCTGGTCAGCCCGGGATTGAGGATAGCCATGATGGCGAGGGCGAAGATCAGGGATGGAATCGCCAGCATCATGTTGGTGAGGCCACTCACGAAATCGTCCCACCAGCCGCCCCAATAGCCTGCGGATAATCCCAAGCAGACGCCAATGACCGTGTTGATGAGCTGCGAAACGATTCCGACCGTGAGCGAGATCCGGGCGCCATGAAGGACACGGCTGTAGATGTCGCGCCCCTGAGCATCGGTGCCGAACCAGAACTCGCTGCCCGGCGGCTCCTCCGCATACATCAGGTTTGCATCCATGACGGGATCCGTGTGTGCCAGCCAGGGAGCGAAGATGCCGGCGACGACCACACCGGCGAAGAGCACGCCCCCGATCATGAGATTGGCTCTGAATTTCATAGCGCCGCCTCAGGTATACTTGATGCGCGGATCGATGATCGCGCACAGCACATCGACAAGCATGTTGATGAGAAGGAACAGGAGGACGATCACCAGGATCGAGCCCTGCACCACGGGAATGTCGCGCAGAGTCACGCTGTCGACCAGCAGCGACCCGAGCCCCGGCCAGGAGAACAGCTTCTCCACCACGACCGCCTGTCCGATGACGGTGCCGAACTGGAGGCCGATGGTGGTCAGAATGATGACGAGGGCGTTCCTCGTGAGGTGCCAGCGGACGACCTTGCTCTCACTCATGCCCTTCGAGCGCGCCGTGCGGACGAAATCGGCATTCATGATCTCAAGCACGGCGGCACGGGTCGTCCGGGCCAGCAGAGCCAGAGGAGCCACGCCCAATGCCACGGACGGCAGGATCAGATAACGCAGTTCCCCACCTCCATAACCGAAGCTCGGAAGCCAGCCGAGGACGAGCGCGAACAGATACATCAGCATCAAGCCGAGCCAGAATTTGGGGAGCGATAGGCCCGAGACTGCACCGACCATCGAGATGGTATCGATCCAGCTTCCGGGCTTGAGGGCCGCGATAAACCCTAGCGGCACTCCAATGACGATGGCGAACAGCATGGAAGCGAATGCGAGCTGCGCCGTCGGCCAGAGGCGTTCCGCGATAACATGAGCAACCGGCTGGCGCGTCCGGAACGAGGTTCCAAGATCGAAGGTCGCGAGCTGGGCCACATACTTGCCGAAGCGGACATAGACGGGATCTTCCAGCCCGAACTCCTTGTTCATGCGAGCCATGACCTCGGCATCCAGCACACTGCGCCCGTCATCGCTCATGCTCGATGCGAAGGTTCCCGGAATGACGCTGAACATCAGAAAGATGAGGGCCGCAACGGCCAGGATGATCGGCAAAGTCTGCAGCAGGCGCCGCACGATGAATGGAAGCATCCGAAACTCCACCTGACGCCCTGAGAAAATTTCAGGAGCGCCAGGATCTGCAGTTCAATGGTGAGTGAATGCCCGAGGGAGCTTATTTGGCGGCAGGCGACGACGCCTCCACCCACATTTCCTCGTAGTTCTGGATTGCAAGCTCCGTGGCGTTCGGCTGCAGCCCCTTGAGCCAGGGCTGATAGGCCATCACGGCCTTGTTGTAGTTGAACCACCACATCGGCGCCTCCTCGCGGAGGATCGCATTCGCCTTCTTGAGATTCTCCAGCTTCTTGGCCTGATCGTCGGTCGTTGCGGCCTCGTCGATGAGCTTGTCGAATTCCGCATTCTTGAACTGGGTGTAGTTGCAGGCCGATTGCGGAGTCGCCGAATGGAAACACTTGAGCGAGGTCAACGGATCCGGACCCGAAGTGTTTGACCAGATGTAGGCCTGATAATTGCCGCTGCGAGCGACCTCCGACAGCACGGTGCCCTCAACCGGCTTGATCTTGACCTTAATGCCGACCTTCTCGAGCATCGGGATCACCGCTTCAACGATCGGGATACCCCAGCTTTCGTTGGAGGTTGCCGTCCACTCGAACTCAAAGCCATTCGGATAGCCCGCTTCGGCGAGGAGCTTCTTCGCCTTTTCAGGATCGTACGGATAGGGATTCATGTCCTTGTCGTACGCAGGCGAAGAGATCGGGAGCCAACTGGTTGCGCGATAAGCCTTGTCTTTCACGAGGCGCTTGATGATGAGATCGGCATCGATGGCGTAGTTGATCGCTTGGCGCACGCGCTTGTCCGAGAAGGGCTTGAAATTCGGGTTCATGCCCATCACGCGCGTATAGACCTCGGCGACTTCGAGCAGGCCCTTCGACAGCTCGGGATCGGCCTTGTAGGCGACATATTGGGTCGGGCCGAGAATGGATGCGTCGATCTCCTTGTTGCGGAAGGCCACATCGCGGGCCGATGCCTCACCCATGATGGAGATCGTAACCCGGTCGGCATAGGGCTTGCCGGGCTTGTAGAACTTTTCCCAGCGCTCCGCCACGAGGCGGGAACCGGGCACGTATTCGACGAACTTGAACGGACCGAGACCGATCGGCTTGGTCGAGAAGGTGTCCTTCGCGGCTTCATCGGCGGGGTAGATCGAGGTCATCGACTGGTAGAAGTTGAAGCCGGGATCGACCTTCTCGGTCAGGGTCATCTCGATGGTAAAATCGTCGATTTTCTTCAGCCCTGAGATCTCCTTCGCCTGGCCCTTCTCGACGTCGATGGCGCCCTTGATGATGCGCACATAGCGCGCGCCAGGATAAGCCTTCGCGCCGTCCATCAGGCGCGTGAAGGTCCAGATGACATCATCGGCCGTCATCTTGCGGCCGTTGTGGAAATATGCGTCGTCACGCAGCTTGAACGTATGCACGAGGCCATCACCGGAGACGGTAACCTCTTTCGCCAGATCGAGAACCGGCTTGTTGGCATTCGCATCCCAGTTGTAGAGCGCGCGGTGGATGGCCTTCGCCCAGATCTCGTCCTGGGCCCGGTTCGACGTGTGGATGTCGAGGTTCGCGAAACTCGATCCATATGGCGCTGTGAAGCGGATCGTCCCGCCCTGGCGTGGTGTCTCCGCATAAGCGCCTGCACTCATCGTGAGAGCGAGCGCAGTGGTGATGACGAACTTCTTGAGCACGGCTGATCCTCCAAGCTGTGACAGTCGCGGACGCACCGGCGGAATGTCTGTCCACCGGATACGAACGCTCTTCGATGCGGTTCAATGTCGAGGCGCGTTCCCTTTTATGGTTTTAAGTAACGCCCAGACGGTCGTGAACGATCGAACCTCCCCGGATCGTAAGATCACATTGGGTATTGTCAAGAATATCCTCTGGAGCTGCTTCCAAAAGATTCCGCGAAAAAACAGCGATGTCCGCGAGTTGCCCCGGAACGATGCGTCCCTTCACGTTCTCCATCTTCTGCGAGAAAGCTCCGAACTCCGTGTAGGCCTGGAGCGCCTCCTCGATCGATACGCGTTCGCTCGCATCCATGACCGTTCCTTTCCACGTCTTGCGGGTCAGCATGGCGTAGAAGTTCGGGAACGGGTTCGGCTCGCAGACCGGCGCATCGCTGCCTGTGGCCGGCTTGAGGCCGAGATCGATCCAGGTCCTGAAGGGATAGCTCTTGAGGCCTCGCTCCTCCCCCAGAACCGACACATAGGCATCGCCGAAATCGTAGATGAAGACCTGCTGCGGGCAGGGATAGATGCCGGCCTTGATCATGCGCTCGTGCTGGGCAGGCGTCGAGAAGCCGCAATGCTCGATCCGGTGCCGCCGGTCAGGGTCCGGCATGGCCGCGAGGGCACGCTCGTAAGCCGTGATCAGCTGTTCGATGGCCGCATCGCCGATGGCGTGGCAGATCAGCTGATATCCTTTGACATGAGCGTCCATGACGAGATCGTTCAACGCGTCGTCCGGCATCATCTGCACACCGGTCGTGTCGTCGTCGCCCAGATAGGGCTTGGACATCCAGGCGGTGCGGCCGCCGGCCGAACCGTCGAGGAAATACTTGATCCCACCGACCATGAGCATGTCGTCGCCGGTGCCGGACACGAGACCGGCCTCGTAGCACTTGGGGACGATAGACCGCTCCGGATCGCCCAGGAGGGCAAGCCAGGTCCGCACCGGCAGCCGCCCCTCGCGCTTGGCCCTGTGATACGCGGCGATTTCTCCGAAGCCGCCGCGCTGCCCGACGGCAGCATCCATGCAACTGGTAATGCCGTACGAGAGCAGGTGGCGGCCGCCGCGTTCGATGGCGTTGACGAGATCGTCTTCGGATGGGGGCGGGATGACGGCCCAGACCGGTGCGCGGGCATTCTCGGCCAGAAGGCCGGTCAGGCGGCCGTCCCGCTGCTCGATCAAGCCGCCGGGCGGGATCGGTGAGGCCTCGTCGATACCGGCGAGTGTCAGGGCACGGGAATTGCAGATGGAGACGTGCCCACAGGTACGCACCAGCATCACGGGATTGTCCGGAGCGACGCGGTCGAGTTCATCCCGATGGGGATGCCGCTTCACGTCGAGCTTCGTCTGGTCGTAGCCCCGCGCGAGAATCCACTCGCCGGGCTTTGCCTTGGCAGCCCGCTTGCCGATCGCCGCCAGCAGAGCGTCGAGCGTAGGAGCCGACGACGGCTTTGCATCGACCCAATCCATCATGAGCCCGAGGGAGATCAGGTGCAGGTGCGAGTCGTTGAGGCCTGGCGTTGCGAGCCGCCCCTCCAGATCGACGATACGGGTCGATGGGCCGACGAACGACGCGATATCGGCGTCGCGGCCCGTTGCCAGGATGCGATCCTGCCAGATCGCCACGGCCTCGACGATGCCCTCCTCCCGGCCGCACCAGATCGGGCCGTTCCGCAGGACGATATCGGCGGCGGGCCCTGCCGCGCCGCGCTCCATCGCGCTGGTGGTGAGCGACCGCTTAGCAGCAATGTTCATTTCCTATCCCCAATTATTCTCTTGATTTTCAGACGATCCAGCAGCCGGATGTCCGTTCCCCCGTGATGAAGCCACAAGATCAGATGGCATCCAAGGGCCATATGGGCCGCCTGATCTTCTTGTACGGACGCTCCGTGAAGTTGCGCGTCGACAAGGCCCCTGTGTCGACCTCGAGAACCTCGCGCGCAATCGGCTCGAAGGCTGCACGGAAATGCTGCATGGACTTGACGATGAGAGTCGATTTCCGCGTCGGGTCGACCCCGAGGGAAGTGAACTGGCCGAGATCGGTAGCCTGTCCGTTGTGGCTGATCACGATGATCTCGACGCCTCCGACCCGCAGCAGCAGGCTCAGGCCGTAATTGCGTCGGGCCCCGCCGCCCATGGGGCCATAGGCGATGAAGGAGCCGTCCGTGATCGCAGCCACGTGGCCCGTGATCTCGAGCGGGCCGCCTCCCATGGTCGGGTCGGTCTTGCCACCGAGCAACAACGTTACCTTGTTGCCCACGCCAGCCGCCTGTGCCTGCACCACGGCCTCGGGGTCGCAGATCGCATGGAACCCGACATTCTGGAGATTCGCGTCGAGCACTGCCTTGAGAAGCCTGGTGGCGTCCCCATAGGCGCCCGAGCCGGGATTGTCTGAATAATCGGCGATGACCAGAGGTTTGTCCGCGCGGGCCTCTCCCGCCTTTGCCTTGGCGATGGCCTCGTCGAGCGGTGTAAACTGGATGGACGAGAATGTCCGCTGCTCCCAGACGTAATCCATGAGCTCCTCGGCGATGGTCTGGGCCGAGGCGCGGTCGTTTCCCGTCACCGCGATGGAAGGTCCGATGTCATGAACATCGGCGGAGGAGAAGCCGGCCTGCACACTCACGACGAGCGCTTTGCCGGACGTCTCGATCTGGTCGCCGCGCCGCAGGAGTTCCATCATCGGAGGTGACGTGGTGCGCCCTCCGTCCAGCGCATACAGGATCGGACGGCGGGCGAGCGCTACCTTCGGGAATATTGCGCCGGCCATGGCTTTTTCGAGCAGTTCAGCAGCCTGCCAAGTCCGTTCGTATTGATCGATATGCGGGTAGGTCCGGTAAGAGATCAAGGCATTGGCGTTGTCGGCCATCCGCTCGGTCACGGTAGCATGGAGATCGAGAACAACGGCAATGGGCACGCCTTCGCCCACCCGCGCGCGGATACGGGCGAGAAGCTCGCCTTCGCCGTCGTCGTGGCTTTGGGTGGACATCGAGCCATGGAGGTGGAGGAGGACTCCGTCGACCTCCGCGCAGCCGTCGAGAATGCGCTTCGCCAGGGCCTCGAAGCATTCATCGGTCACACGGCCGGACGGATTCGCCCCTGCCACCAGAGGATGAACGACGTCCCAACCGAACTTTGTTGCCGCCTCGAGTGCCGCACCCATCGACGTCCGCGTTCCCTCGAAAGCCAAAGGAATCTCGTTCCCGACATAATAGCTGGAGTTCCTGAAAGCCTGCTCGTCGGTTAGCTGAACGCTGAACGTATTCGTCTCGTGCATGAACTCCGCGACAAGGACGCGCCGTGCCATTTTCACCGTTTCCTTTCCTTGCTCCTCATGATCGAGGAAGCAATGCCCTAGGGTTCAATGACGACTTTGTTGCTTAGGCGCTGCCCGTCTTGGAATTCGCCTTCCGGGATCGTGGCAAAAGAGAAATATTTCTTCAAATGATATTTTTTGCCTGATTATGCAATTTTGATACGAATTGGGAGTTGCGCGCGTCTCTCGTATCTGCATCAGACTTTGTACGTCGTGATGTTATTGGAATGGCCTTCTGGTGCGTAACCTTGGAACCTGCGCCTCAGGTGGAAGCCTCTTGCTTGATCCCCTTGCCGATGCAGGCAACTTGCGCGGCAGACGTGTCGGGCACCCATCCGGGAGCAGAGTCAGCGCTTGGTCCGGGCGGCATGTGAGGTTTGAGCATTCCCGCCTTCTCCAAAGCCAAGCGCCTCATTCCTTGCCTTTCACGAATCCGAGAGATCGATGGGGCCATCTAAAGCATTTTTCGGCGAAGGGGCTCCGGTCCGCCGTCAAAAATGCGGCATAGCAAGGAAAAGAGCTGATTCCACGTCGGGGGGAACAGCTTTAGTCCAGCACTGTCTTCAACGGCTCCTTGCCGGCAGAGGACAAATATTTCCGCAATCCTCCATGTTCGGCAGGAGGTATCTCAGGCAGCAAACTTTGCGCTTCGGCGCGAGCTGGCCATCCTGCTCGCAATATTGGATTGCGCCTGACAAGGGATTAGGGCGCCCCGACGCATCGGTCCGACGTTCCAGCAAAGCACGCCCTTCAGCCATGGCTTCGGGACCCACCTGTTTGAAGGCGCCGGCCTGCCGAAGGGTCCACTCGTAGACGGTGGCGGCATTGGTCCAGAGAAGGCGCCGAGAGACGCGGAAATGGCTGGCGAAGTGATCGACCAGCGGTTCGATATGTCCGTCGAAGAGACGTGAGAACCGATCCGTTGCATCTGCGCGCCGGGACTCTCCGTCGCTTGGGAGAATGATTGCCGCCGTCCGTCCGTCCTCGTGAAGCGCAAGGCTCACGGAATTCAGCTCCACAGGGAGATCGCGATCGAGCAGCAGGATCGCGGCCGTCGTGGGAATGATGAGCGCTCCGAAATGCCACTGCGTCCACATCGACACGACCGCCCTCTGGTCCGCTCCCGGATAGGTCTCGGCAAAGCGTGAGAGAAGCTCGTCCGCGAATTTGGCATCGAGGAGGCTCCGACCGGGAATCGAAGAATCGTGCTCGCCCGGCAGAGATAGCCCATCCTTGTACCAAAGGAAGATTCCTGTGAAGCAGGGAGCAAGCGACGAAATCATTGCCGTCAGGACGTCATCTGCCAGACCACAGCGCCATCCCTCCGCCCGACGGGAGAGTTCGTGCGGCTCAACAGCATGACCGCAGGCACGGCGATCAGGGCAAGAGACCCGGCCAGCCCGAAATAGACGCCATAACCGAAATGCTCCGAAACCCAGCCTGCGCCGATGCCACCCGCCATGCTGACAAGGGCATCCATGCATTGCAGCAGCGTGAAATCGATGCCCGCCTGACGCGGATCCGACAGCGCCATGAACTGGGCATAGAGCGCCACGAAGCCGAGCGCCATGACACCGGAGGAACTGGCCAAAGCCAGCACGAGCAGGAGCCCCTGAGGCATTCCGCCCACTCCTGCCGCGGCAAGACCGGCCAGAGCCGCGGCCTGCAGGACGAGTGCAAGCACCATGACCGGCCGCGCCCCCCACAGCCGGACGAGCGCACCGCCAAGAAGCGCACAGACGAAGCCGACGATCATGCCACCCACTCCGTTGGCGATACCGAGTGCGTTCAGGTCGAGACCCGCATCGATCAGGAACGGCCCGAGCATGCTCAAGCCCCATTTCTGAGTCGCCGCGTAGATGGCGGCGAGAGCAAGCCCCTTCCGCATCTCGCGGCGGCGAAGCGCATCGCGCAAGGATGGCCGATGCAACCGCACGACCGGCTGCGATGACGGAGGCGACATGACGAACGGCAGCCCCAGCAGAACGAGGAGCACGGCCATGAGAATCGTCGCCTGCATCCACTCGATGCGCGCGACGAGGATCAGGAACAATCCCGATCCGACTGCCGCGCCGAGATAGGCTCCGCCCACCTGAGCGGCATTGATCCAACCGTGATGGCGCTCCGACAGGCTCTCCACGGCCTGCCCGTCGCACGCGATGTCGACCGTCGATGCCGCGAAGGCGATCACCACGAGGGCGGCCATGAGCGGCACGAGATTCGTCGGACCGATCAGACCCACGAGAACGAGACAGGCGGCCGAGATCAGCCCGCCGATCAGGACGATGGAACGAGAGCGGCTCGAACCTGTCGGGGGCAGTCTGTAGCGTTCGAGCGCCGGAGCCCACAGAAACTTCAGCACCCAGGGCAGCACGGCCAGATAGGTCAGGCCGATCTGATCGAGCGGCACTCCGCGGTCCCGCAGCACACTCGGAAGAGCGCCGAAGGTCAGCCCGCTGATGATGCTCTGGCCCACATACAGGCCGCCGATCGCCAGGACGATGATGGCGGGAGAACCGAGATTGTGCATGAGAGCCCCTCCGACTGCGCCGCCCGCTACCAGCGATACCGCAGACTAGCGATGACCTTGCGGCCCTCGTCGAAGTAGCAGTACCCGGACGTACAGACCTGGCTGACCTCATCCAGCAGGTTCGTGGCGTTGACCTGAACCCGCATTCCTTTGAGGCTCGGATTGATGTTCTCAAGATCGTAGCGGATTGCCGCGTCGAGATAGGTCCGCGCTTCGTTGTCGAGCACCGCCCGGTTCAGGTTGTCGCCGAGGCTGGAACCGACATAGCGCACGCCCCCGGCGATACCGAGCCCCTTGGCCGGCCCGTCCTGGAACGTGTAGTCGAGCCAGAGAGAGGCCATGTGATAGGGCACACTGGTCAGCCGGTTGCCTTCCGTTTCCGGCGTCAGCTTGAGAATGCGCGCGTCATTGTAGGAATAGGAGGTCAGGACGCTGAGCCCCTCCGTGAGCGACGCCACACCCTCGAGCTCGAAGCCCCGCGAGCGCAGATCGAGCTGAACCTGCTGGTTCAGGCCGTTGACCACCTCATAAACGATCCCATTGTCCTGGCGAAGGTCGAAAACGGCGGCGCGCAGTGACGCGTTGTAGCCCGGCAGGTCGTATTTCACGCCCAGCTCTACCTGTTTGCCCATTGTCGGTTCCGCGACCCCGCCGCTCAGCACCGTGCCGGGATTGGGCGTGAAGGAGGTCCCCCAGCTCACATAGGGTGCGAGACCGAAATCGGTCACATAGCCCAGGGCAGCACGTCCGGTGAACTTGGTGTCGGCGCGGTCGAACTCCATGCCGCTGCTTTCGAATTCACTCGACAGCCAATCGTGACGCCCGCCAAGGGTGAGGCGCCAGTTCTGCCACTTGAGCTGATCCTGCACGTAGATTCCCGCCAGCGTCTGAGTCTGCCGCGAACGGTAGGCCAGTTCAGGATCGACCCCGATCGGCACTCCGCCATACCCCTCCTTCGAACGATAGCTGAGACGGCTGACGTCCAATCCGGTCAGGATCGTATGATCGACTGCGCCCATCCGAACGCGGGTCTCAAGATGAGTATCGGAAACGACACCCCAGTTGTTCTCGCGGACGAGGCCAGGAACGCCCACATAGACGTATTCCTGGTTCGTGCCGAGTGCGGAAAAGCGCATGCGCTGGCGCAGCATGACCATGTCGCTGAAGCGATGTTCGAATTCATAGCCGATGCGCCCCTGCTGCTGACGGAAGTCGTTGTAGCGCTTGTCGCCAGCGAATTGTTTCGTCACTCCGATGGACTTGTAGGAGAGATTGCCTTCGCGATCGATGTATGGGCCATACGCGTTCACGTAAGCGGCAGTGCCGCCTGTCGTCGAATCCATGTATTCGCCGAGGAGCGTCAGGGTCGTGGCATCCGTCGGCCGCCAGGTCAGGGCCGGCGCGATGAAGACGCGGTCGTCCTTGACCGCGCCGATTTCCGTTCCCGCCTGACGCGCGAGGCCGGTGAGCCTGAAGAGAAGCGAGTTGTCGGAGTGGACCGGACCCGAGATATCGAAATTGCCTTGCAGGCGGCCGAAGGAGCCGGACTGAATTTCCACCTCGCGGAATGGGATATCGGTGGGACGCTTCGAGATCAGGTCGACGATGCCGCCGGTACTGCTCGCACCATAGATGGATGCAGCGGGACCTCTCAGAATCGAGATCCCCTCGAGCCCATAAGGCTCAAGACGGAACAGGCCGTTGGGGCTGTTGACCTGACGCAATCCGTCACGGAACACGCCGGTATGGGTGAGGTCGATGCCGCGGATCGAGAAGGCATCGTAACGGGGATCGAAGCCATATCCGCCCACCCTCGTGCTCGGCGTGTAGCTCACCGCATCGAGCAAAGCCTGCGGCTTGCGATCCTCGAGCTGCTGCTGAGTCACGGTCGAGACGGATTGAGGCGTCTCAAGAAGCGGGGTGTCGGTTTTGGTGGCGCTCCGTCCCGAGGTGGCCACATAGCCGTTCGCCTGAAGAACCCCGCCCTGACCGTCGCGGCGCCCTTCTACCGTGACCTCCTCGAGTTGGATCGGGGTGGATTCTGCCGATTGCGCGAGTGCCTCGTTCGAGATGAATACAAGAGCTGTCGACGCCAATAGAGCAAGGCGAAACTTCATTGCGCACCCCCAGAATGCATGGAATGGCTGCGCGTAGCAAAGCAGACGAAGTACAGTCAAATACTTTAGTTTGTAGTTATTTTAATCAAAAAGGACATTCTCATTATAATAATTCTAGAGAGAGAATTACCTCTCTGGAATTCTTCTTTAATCTTGAATGATCGGGAGCGGCTTTAAACGCGATGGCCCGAATACGATGGGGAGAAGGAATCGCGCCGGTGGCAGCGCACCTGTGTCGAGTGCAGCGTTGGAGCAACTCGGAAGGGCCGCGGACCGCCTGAGGATGAACGATCGCGTGATCGACGGAGATGCCACTCGCGGCCATCATCTCTTCAAGATTTCGCAAGCTCGGGCCGTACGCCAGACACCGCCCGAGACTCACTACAGGATCATCGGCCCATCAGCATGCCT
>DASQMJ010000022.1:0-145269 GCA_035645535.1 Microvirga sp.
TAAACGCCTCCGGCGGCTGCGACCCGAACCTCGAAGTTCCTCTTGCCCTCATAGTCGAGCAAAGTTCCGCCCTTCAGGTAGAGGCCGTCGCCGATGATTTCGAAGCAGGCGGCATCTGCGCCCTCGAGATGAAGCGCACCGGCTTCGATGCCACCCTCGACCAGGATGTCCGCGACCTTGATCCGTGCCCCGATGTTCGTATTCTCGGGAAGCACCTCCGTCACGTTGCCAAGCGAGATCCCAGTCGGCTCTGGGGAGCCCTTCTCGACCGTGATCCACACGGTGCCTTCGTCCCGGCCGCCCTTACCATCAGACACCACGTACTTGAAGGATGCCATGCCGGTGAAGCCCGCCTTGGGCGTAAAGGTAATGGTGCCGTTCTGGTCGACTTCTACCGTGCCATGCTCGTCCTCATCGATCGAGATGATCTCGAGCAGATCTCCGTCCGGATCAACATCATTGCCGAGCAGTTGCGTCACCGTGAGGTTGAGCACCTCACCCTTCCTGACGGTAAAGCTGTCGTCGTTGGCGACCGGCTTGCCCTCCACCGGCCCATGCTCCGGATCATCATCCGTGCACTCCCGGATGACTGGAGTTTCGCCATCGGCGGCCGTGTACGTGATCGAGTGCGTAGCGCTGGTCAAGGTAATGGTGCCGTTAGAGTTGACCGTCCGGGTGTAGTTCTCCGGCCTCAAGCCTGGTGCCAGCTCGATCACGTCCTGAGCACGCATGCTACCTACGATGACGTCGTTGCCGCCGTTCGAGCGGAATACGATCCGGTGCGCCGATTCCAGACCCGAGATATCGACTGTGTCATCGCCTTCGTTGCCATCGATAGTGATGGTGCTGAAGTTGAGGCTAGTGCTGGTGAAGTTGCCGACGACCTGGATCGTGTCGCCGCCGCTTGGCCCCTGGTTCAAACCGCCGCCGTCATTGGCTGTCACATTGAGCGTGTTGACGGTGATCTCCTCGATGTTGTCGAGTTCCGCTACCACCGACTCCACCCCACCGACGGTGCGGGTGATGACGATCTCGGTAGTAGCCGCGAAGGTGGTCCCTAGTTGAGCCGCCAGCCCGCTGTTCTGGCCATTGGTCATCGCGTAGATGCGGAAGGTCTCCGCTTCGGCTGTACCATTCAGTCGATAGGTGTCAGTAGTACCTGCATTCGTACCGCCATCCACCATGTCACGCCCGTCTGTCGCCCCCTGTATGATGGTATCGCTTCCAGCGCCACCGACTATGGAGTCGTTACCGGCACCGCCATTGAGCTGATCGTTGCCGTCGCCGCCGTTGAGCGTGTCGTTTCCGGCACCGCCGTTGATAGTATCGTTGCCGCGCCTTCCGTTTAGAATATCGTTGCCGGCGTTTCCATTGAGGAGATCGCTAGCGAAAAATGCCCCGTCGGCACCATTGGCGATATCGTCACCAGCCGTACCGTTGAACTCGGTAAGGAGGAGGGGCACCCCGGTCCAATTGTCGCCGACAATTCCGGTCGGAGCAGAGACGAGTTCTTCGCTGAACCCTTCGGCGTCAGTGAAAGTGACTCGAACACGAAGGATATCGCCGACCTGACCCGAGCCCAGGATGCCTTCAACGGGCGTGAAAGTAGACCCCGTCGCACCCTGAATATTGGTCCAGGTTGCCCCGCCATTCGTGGATACCTGCCATTGGAAGCTGAAAGTGCCAAGGCCGTTCGCATCTTGGATGGCGGCCGTGTTAACGGTAATCTGCTGCCCTTCCGTAGGCGTCAGGTCGTTGATGACCGGCGCTCCTGTCGCCGGTTGGTTGAGGGCAACCTGCTCGACATTCTTGAGCTCGGCAATGACGATGTTGCCGCGCATCACGACCTTTTCCGTATCAGGCCGGAATGTCAGGTTGGAGAAGGCTTGGCGGGCCTCTGCAATCCCATAGACCGTAATACCGGCCGCATTGCCATTGATCCTGAAGACGTCGACGTCGTTGCCCGACTCGTCCTCACCCCCGTCGACGAAATCCCTTCCGTCGCCTTCGTTCCAGAGGATGGAATCGTTTCCTGCTCCGGCGAAGATGAGATCGTTGCCGGCTCCGCCGCTGAGGGTGTCGGCCGACGAAGTTCCGACAACGATGTCAACATTGGCGGTGCCGTTGGCGACTAGGGCGAAGATATCGGTTTCGCCGACCTGAAGCTGCTCGACGCCGCTCAGCCGGTCGACACCGTCGCCCTCCTCGCCGAGATTGTCAGATACGACGATTTCGTTGCCCACCCGGACGAAGCTGTAAGCTTCCACTGGCCCCGTGACCACAACGGTATCGGTCCCGGTGCCGCCGATGAGGGTGTCGTTTCCATGACCGCCGGATAGCTCGTCGTCGCCAGCGCCTCCGTCAAGCCTGTTGTTTCCGGTTCTTCCAATCAGAATGTCGGCACCATCTCCGCCAAGCAGGCTATCGTCGCCGTCGCCGCCGTCGAGGCGGTCGTCGCCGTCGCCACCGTCGATGGTATCGTTACCTTCCTCGCCCTCAAGACGGTCGTCGCTGGCGAGGCCGAGGATCAGGTTCGGGAGAGCCGATCCTGTGTAGTCGTCCTCGCCACCCGTTCCGACGATCGCGGTCTCTACGGAGGTGGCGGAACCATTGAGTGCGCCCTGCGTGTAGAGAACGACCACGCGGATTTCCTGTCCTGCCAGCGCCTCGCCCGGCAGGAAGGAGGGATTTGGACTCGCCGCCCGAACGACCTGCGTCGTCCCGTCTGCGTTCAACACCTCCCAGCGATACGTAAAGGTCGTGCTAGGCTCGGGATTGACGAGTTCCGCACGGAGAGTCGCACCGGTGTAGGCGATGCGTAAGGCATCGAACGGCTGGTCGAGGATCGTCTGAACGCTCAGTGGGCCGTCCGCGAACTGAAGCGTCTCGATGCCGCGGAGGAGATCACCCTGAGGGCTGCTGTCGATTCCGCGAGTATCGATGACCCTCAGGAGCACCTCGCGGCTCTCTCCGGTGCCGCGGACGACGCGCTCGATGACGTAGTCCGACCGATTGCCGCTGAATACCGCTACGTCCGTGTCACCGGCTCCGTCGTTCTGTATAATCTCTCGGACGATAGAGAGCTGACGTGGGTGGATATGCCCGGACAACATCCAGTCGGTCAGCGGCTTCGTCACAAGCTGGCCATTGACGGTCAGGGTGACATTGCCCCTCATGCTGTCGACGGTAGCGATCTCCCCTCCGGTACCGTTGCGGTTGGCACTGATGCTGATGCGAACATTGAGCCAGCTGTCGCCATCAATGAAATCGTCGCCGCCGCGCCCCTCGATAGTGTCGCTGCCGCCACCGCCGAGCAGGATGTTGCCGTCGTCGAAGGCAATCTGCAGTTCGCGATCACCTGCTGTCGGAGCCGCAATCAGATCGCCTAGCAACTCGCGCAGCCCGAAGATGCGGTCGACGCCGGCCTGGGTCAGCTCGTGCTTGACCATGGTGTTCTCGGCCGCTGCAAGATTGGGGTTCTCCCCAGCCTCCGGCTCCGCGCCGAGAGCGGTGGACGTTCGATTGTCGCCCCTGAGGACGTCGTTCTTCTCCCACCCTGAGAGCGCCTCGACTTGGTCGAAGCGGTCGCGGAGGATATCCTGCTCGTCCGTGGTGAAGATTGGTCGGGTAAGATCGGAGTCTGCCGCTTCCGAATTGCCCTTGTGGATCGCCCAGTCGAAGCCCCACATGCCTTCGTTACGCATGACGCTTTCGCCCTGGACCATGATGTCGTCGCCGGACTCGGCGTCGAAATCCTGCTCGTTCTGACCAGCGAACATGACGTCGTGGCCGATAATGGTCGAGTTGAAGTTCAGCTCCGAGTTGTCGCCCGCGATGGTGTCGAAGCCGTTACCGCCCTCTATCCAGTCGTCGCCCTCGTTGCCGAGCAGGAAGTCGCCGCCATCACCGCCGAGGATGAAGTCATTGCCAGTGCCCCCGAAGACCTCCTTGCCATCCGGACCGGCAATGAGGAAGTCATTCCCCTGGTTACCGAAGACCAGCGCCAGACCGCTGCCGCCGTGAATGACGTCATCGCCCTCCTCGCCGTGCAGGAAGTCGACTTCACCGATGTCAGTGCCTGAATTGGTGATGATGTCGTCGCCCGTGCCGCCATGGACCTTGTCGACCCCGTACCCGGCCTCGATGCGATCGTCGCCTCCTCGGCCCCAGACCGAGTCGTCGCCGCCGCCGGCTATGATGGTTTCGCTGTTGTCCGTTCCCTGGATGAGAACATGATCGTTGGTGTTGACGCGAATGTAGCTTGCAACCGCGTTCGGGTCGGTTTCCGGGTTGATCAGAGTGCCGTTCGCGTCACGCCGCTCGATCATCGGGGAGAGCGCCTGCTGCCAGGCATCCTCCTGGACGGGATCCTTATAGCCAAACCTGTTCTGCTTAGCATGATCCATGTAGAGGATGTGATCCGGAGTAGAGAAGATGTCGCCGGATACTGCGTAACCCGTCTCCCACAGGTCGGTGTTATGGAGCACCATCTTGGCGAAGGAGTTGTTCTCAAGCTCGTTGAGGAGGTTGAGGCCCTGGACGCGGGAGAGATAGTAGAACCGGTCCCCGTTCTGCAGGTTCTCCATCTGCAGCTCGAAGATGAACGAGAAGGTCGAGCCCAGCATGCCGCCGAAGGCCATCTTCTTCTCGGCGAGGCCACCGACCCAAAGATCGACATTTTCCAGGCCGCCGAGCTTCTCTGCGTAGATTCCGGTCCCGTTGAGAAAGGCTCGACGGTCCGTCTCATCGAGGCTCGGATGACCGAAAACGAGATTCCAAGCGGCAGCACGTTTCGCATCAAGTGTCGTCGCCGATGTGATCGTGGAATGCGTGCCATAGGCGGCGATGAAGTTCACGATAGAGGCCGGGTTCTTCAAGTTGAGCCCAAAATCCATCCAACTCGTATAGGGATCGAGCTGGGTGTCGCCGCTGGCGATCTCCCTGAACTGCCGACGCGCCTCGTTCAGCGGCGGAATGCCGGTTTCGCGACCGCGGGCAATGTTGAGGGCAGCCAAGTCAAGCGGGATGCCGAGGACCTGGTTGCGCAGCACGTCGGTGACGAACTCGTCGATCTCGTTGCCGATCTGGTTCGTCATGCCGCGAACGATGGCACCCGCGGCGACATCATGGTCGATGTTGGCAGAGCCGAATGCTAGCGGATTCAGGAACGCGTCGAATAGGTCGAGACTGGCATCGGAGCCGTCCGCATTGGTGGCGGCGACCGCCTCGCGCAGCATCGAGTGACCGAACCGGTACACCACGTGGGCGAACTCGGCAAAGATCGCCGGATTGATGTCCATGGACGGCTGGAAGACGAAGGCATCCACATCCGGCTGGACCTTGCGGGCGAACTCCTCGAACACCAGGTGCTGATACTGCATCTCCGTGGTAAAACGCGCCGCCTGGAACAGGCGCTCGCCATCCCACGAGAGGGTGTTGGCGAAAGCCAGCTTCGCCTCGTCCGAGGCGTTGGCGGGCGGCAGAACCGCGCCGGCAGGGATGTTCGCCGAGAGCCACTCTCTCAGGAACGCCAGGTCGCCCTCCATCGCCGCCTCCACGGCGCGGATCTTCACCTGGTCGACCGTGCGGTTGTGTTCGGAATGAAAGACGTGATGGACGGCGGAGAGGCCGATATTCTCGTTTCCGCGCCCGTCACCTGTCACGTAGTGCGCATCGAGGAGTTCGTTGTCATAGGTCGTCGCAACGCCGAACTCATTGACGGGAATGAAGTTGCCCGCCACCGTGTCCTCGTCTGCGGCAACCACAATCCTCGGCGTTGCCGGGTTCCTGTCATGATCGACTGAGCCAGGCACGGCTGAGTGGGCGATGTCGTCCAGGAAGGCGTGCCCGGTGCGGACGGCTGAAATCGTTTGTCCATCACTGATCTCGATTGTGCTCGATCCCGAGCCTCGAATGATCGTGCCGACAGGCAGCTGAATGGCAGATGGATTGACCGGCTGGTCGAGATTGCCCTCGACCAGGATAGGAGTTCCGTCCGGCCTGAAGGCGGCGATGATCTGAGGTAGGCCGTTCGGGCCGCGGATGAATTCGCCATACTCGTCCATTGCGAACAATGGGATGCTCAACACATCGGAGTCGGTCAGGAGAATGCCGAGTTTGCTGGCGGCCTGCTCCTTGACGTCGGCCCAGGTTGCGAGACCGCGCTCTCCGGAAAGCAGCTTTCCGGTCGAGGCCGGAATGGTTTCGCCGTCTTCGTTGACGACAAGTGCGTACTCGCGCATGAACAGCTGCTTCGAGGAGTGCGAGCTGTAGGTCTGGTTTTGATCCACGAAGGGAGTCGTCAGGTTGACAGGGTTCGCCGGCGCGCGGGTGAGCACCATGAAGTTGGGTGCGCCGGGTTCGGTGCTGTACAGCGGATCGCCGGGCAGGAGTGGGATGAAGATCGTACCGTTCCCTCCCTTTGGAACGAGGTCGAGGCCGTGGTCGAAGAACTGGCCGAAGAGCGTGAACCAGCCATTGTACTGAGCCGACAGTCCCTCGTCGGGTGACACGTTGGGAATGATGACGGTGTTGCCTTCGACCTCAACGCCATTCGCAGTCAGAAGCTGGTCCAAGATCTCTTGCGCACCTGCTACGCCCGCGACGACGTCTGCCCTGGCGCCCCTGATGGCTTCCACCTTTGGCAGCAACTCCGCCGCCGGGACTCCTGCGTAAACGAGGGCCGCATAGATGGCAGCCGGGTTGTCGAGTGTCTGGTCGACAATGAGATTGGAGATCGTGCGCGGATCGGCATCGGTAACACTGCCGCCGGTACCGTAGTTCTCACGAATATAAGGATCTGTCACACGTAGAAACGGCTGATCGGCAGCACCCCACTCCTCACGTCCTACAACGAGGTTGTTGTAGCTGCCGTCGACCGTGCGCAAACCGTAGGGAGATAGCTGGGAGGGGATCGCCGGAGTGGCATCGGCATATCCCGGTTCGCCCGGCACCACGATATTGCCGTTGGCGTCAATGCGAATCTGGGTCAGCGGCGTGCCACCGGTATCGGATGAATGCGCAGCCGAGTGCGCTTCCGCGATCTTGATCTGCTTCAAGATAAATTCGAGATCGTGCTTAACGAGATTGACCATGGCTGCCTCGATGCCCTTGTTGTGGCCGCAATGCTGGCGGCGGCTGGACACATGTTGGGCAAATTCCGAGGCACTGGGCCATACGGTCTGAAGGCTTGTCTGGGAGAGACTTAGGCCGGTTACATATGGGACCATAGTCCGATCCTGGATCGGACTTCTGCCGTACTATGAGAACGCACCGGCTCCGTGGAATCCTTAGCTATGCTTGGCATACAAGGACAAATTCGTGGCACATTCCTTAGCTCGCAATTCGACCGTCTCAGGTTTCGACGAGACCCGCCGGCACCGGCGGAGACCACATTCCGATCTGGACGCCTATGGGCTACTCCTTTCGGGAGGAAGGTTGTGACGATCGCCCTGGCATTAGATAAGTTTCTGTTTCTATGGGATAAAAGCCTTGGATCCTGCCTCCCTAAGTCTCGAATTCAGCCCTGATTGCGCCTTTGCGCCAATTGACGGCCTCTCTCCGTATGCGGATTATTTTCGGCAGATCCGGAAGGGCTTTCGGACAGCAGTACGACGGGGAAGATCCACCGCCACGGACAGACAAGAACAGTCCACCCTTCATGGAAGCACTACATTCCCCCGGATCGCTCTATTCTTGGCCGCTGATGCTGCGCACAAGTAGTTGCGACAGAATACAGTAACAATTAACCATCAGGATAGTTAAAGTTTTCTTAATTGTGTCGACAGCAAGTCGAAGTTGCGGTATAAGTATGCCCGAAGATGAAGGAATGAGGCGTGTATGCTTCCCAGGAAATAGCGCTTGGCGCGGAGCCCAAGAGGTTCCTGTGGCTGACTCACAGTCTCGCCAGACAGTTCATCCTGGTTGCATTCGGCGTTCTTCTCGTCGGCATGTTTACTCTGGGCACCTGGGTCGCCCGGAAAATCGAGAACGGCGTCGCCGAGATCGCGGCAGCATCCGCAGCGCTCTACATCAACAGTCTTCTATCTCCCCACCTGCAGGAACTCGCGACAGGCGATTCCATATCTGCGGGAAGTCTGGAGGCGCTCAATCGGGCTATAGGGAGTGCAGTCGCCCGGATGAACGTGACCTCCGTCAAGATCTGGAACGACGACGGCTTCGTTATCTACAGCACCAACAGAAGCCTCGTGGGCAAGAGCTTTCCCTTGAAGCCCGACCTGCAGCGTGCATGGAATGGAATGATCTCGGCATCCTTCGTCGATTTCGATCATGCGGAAAGCGCGCGGGAACGTGACAGCGGCATGCCACTACTCGAGGTCTACATGCCGGTGCGCGAGACCAGGAGTGGCACAGTCATTGCAGTTCTCGAGTTCTATGAACGGGCAGACGAGTTCGAGGCGCAGCTCACCAAAGCGGAATGGCACAGCTGGGCAATGACCGCCTTGGTCACGATCGCCATGATGACGGCTCTATTTTCCATCGTTGCGAATGGGAGTCGGACCATCGACGAACAACGCATATCGCTGACCCAGCGGGTCTCCCAGCTGTCCGAACTCCTGCATCAGAACGAATTCCTCCGCTCCCGGGTCGAGCGCGCCGCCCGCAACGCCACGGAGGACAACGAGCGCTTCATCCGCAGGCTCGGCTACGACCTCCATGACGGCCCCGCTCAGCTGATCGGCTTGGCGCTGCTCCGGCTGGACGCGCTGACTCCTGCCGCAAGCGAACGAGACAACCTTGTGACGATCCGAAACGCCTTGTCGGACGCCCTCAGCGATATCCGCAACTTCTGCTCCGGGCTTCTCCTGCCGGAAGTTCAGGATCTGACGCTCAGCCAGGCGCTGCATCACATTGCTCGCGACCATGAGCGCAGAACCAGGACGGCGGTTCACTGCCGCATTTCCGACATGCCGCCGGACGCTCCACAGTTCGTGAAGATCTGTCTATGCCGGTTCGTGCAGGAAGGTCTCAACAACACCTTCCGCCATGCCGGCGGGAAGGGGCAGCAGGTGATCGCATCGTGGGATGGCCAGACCATCAAGATCGAGGTGGCCGACGAGGGACCTGGTATGCCCATCGAAAAGACCACCGATAATCGGGTCCGGCTGGGTCTGACCGGTCTCTGGGACCGCATCGAAAGCATCGGTGGAACCATGACCGTAGACAGCACGCCGGGAGTGGGAACGCGTCTTACTGCCTATTTGCCGCTTAACAAGGGGGAGTCCAATGGACAATAGAATTCGGGTCGGTGTTGTCGATGATCATCCCCTCTACCGGGACGGCGTCGTTTTCACGCTCGCCGCCCATGCCGACATCAAGGTCGTCGATCAGGGCGCATCGGCGGCCGATGCGGTGAGGATTGCGACGGATAACGACCTCGACGTACTCTTGCTCGACATGACCATGCCGGGCGGCGGCCTGAGCGCCGTGGAAACGATCGCCCGGCAACGTCCTTCGGTGAAGAGCCTGATGCTTACGGTCGTTGCGGAGGAGGATCAGGTCTGCGCCGCCCTGAAGCACGGGGCGCGTGGCTATCTGCTGAAGGGTACGGGAGGCCCGGAATTGGTCCAAGCCGTACGTCTGATCAGCCAAGGCGAGAGCTATGTCTCACCGAGCCTCGCCGCGAAGCTGCTGATGAGGTCTGCGCCGAGTCCCGTTCCAGGAGAGAAACGGCCGGATCCGTTCTCGGAACTCACCCCGCGTGAGGAACAGATCCTATCGATCCTCGTCGAGGGTCGGAGCAACAAGGAAATCGGCAACAAGCTGGATCTGAGCGAGAAAACCATCAAGCACCACCTGACGAATATTCTGCAGAAGCTGCAGGTTCGCAATCGCGTGGAGGCCGCGCTGCTCGCGTCGGATCGCATGGCGCAGCGTTCGCCCTACTCGGCCAACTGGCAGCGGTGATCGTCAAAGAATCTGCTTCGATCGGAGCCGTGTCCCCCCCAAGAGCCTCGACTCTCCGGGGACACGGCTCCGATGCTTGTTCACAGGTTGCCTTCGCGTGGCAAACATGGTTTGAGCATGCATAGTGCTGCACGGGGCGGCCTACTCAGCGCAAGAGCGATCTCATGGCCAAGGCCGTACATACCATGATCCGCGTGCTCGACGAGAAGCGCTCCGCCGCCTTCTACGCAGATGCGTTCGGCCTGCAGGTGGCGGACCGCTTCGCATTCCCCGGCTTCACCCTCGTCTATCTTCGCAGCGCAGAAGCGGACTTCGAGCTGGAGCTGACGATCAATGAGGGCCGTACCGAACCCTATGCCCTCGGCGATGGCTATGGGCATCTCGCCTTCGTGGTCGATGATCTGGAGGCGGAGCATCGGCGCCTTGAAGGGCTCGGCCTCGCTCCGACACCGGTGAAGCAGTTGGAGCACGGCGGGCAGGTGCTCGCCAAGCTCTTCTTCGTTCAGGATCCCGACGGTTACAAGATAGAGGTCCTGCAGCGCCGAGGCCGCTATCGCTGATCTGCCGCCTCGCTTCTCCGCTCCTCTGCGAACGTCTTTTGACCAGTTTGCTGTGACCGGCACAGCTTCTGGCCAAAAGCTTTCTTTTCCGGCATCGGCGTGTCGATCCGCCACTTGCATTGTGGCGGAAGAGAGGCGGCCATCCCGATCAAGCCCCGCTTGCGCCAGATGAAGGCCATACTTCGCTTTTAGCGCTGGCACTGTCCGGCCGCCGCCGAGTGGCCTGGCATTTGAAATACAAAACCAAAATTCCCGCAAAGGGACGACGAAAAGGGGATCCTCATGACGCAGCCCAGCGCCAATGAGCAATATTTGCTCGAGCTGATCAACGCAGAACGGGCCAAGGCAGGTGCGCAGCCTCTCGCGTTCGATTCGAGCCTGCTCGCCTCCGCCGAGAGCCACAGTTCATGGATGCTCTCGACAGACGCTTTCTCCCACATCGGCTTGGGCGGATCGACCGCCACAGAACGCATGACGGCGGCAGGCTACCAGTTTGCCGGTTCGTGGGCCTCGGGCGAGAACATCGCATGGGCGACAATGCGGGCCCCGTCGGGGGATCAGGACGAGGCGCTCCTGCTGCACACGAACCTGATGAACAGCGACGGTCACCGCGCCAATATCCTGAACGACAGCTACAAGGAAATCGGTGTCGGGTTCGAGATAGGCGACTATCAGGGGCGGGAGAGCGCCTTCGTCACCGAGAATTTTGCCAGGTCGGGCAGCGGCTCGCAGCTTACGGGCGTCGCCTATCGGGATGGGGACGGAGATAAATTCTACGACCCGGGCGAGGGCCTCGGCAGCATTGCGGTCACAGCCGTCAGCACCACGGGGCAGATCTACAGCACGACCACGATGAGCGCGGGAGGCTACCAGCTCGATCTCCCGGTCGGCTCCTACACGGTCACCTTCTCGGCAGATGGCATCACCGCAACGAGCCATTCGGTCTCGATCGGCTCCAGGAACGTCAAGCTCGACCTGATCAATCCTGCTGCGGGCACCGTATCTCCCGCACCCACGCCCGCCCCCACCACCTCGTCGGCGCGTATTTCCGGCACGTCAGGGCATGACCAGCTCGTCGGCACCTCGAAGGCCAACGTTATCAAGGGCGGTGCGGGGAACGATCAGCTTTGGGGCAAGGCCGGTAAGGACACCCTCTATGGCAGCACGGGCCACGATACCTTCGTGTTCGATACCAAGCCCAGCAAGTCCAATCTGGACATGATCAAGGACTTCAACGTTCGCTACGACAGAATCTGGCTTGACAACGCGGTCTTCAAGAAGCTCGGCAAGAAGGGCAGCGTCGATCAGCCCGCCAAAATCAAGACGGCCTATTTCGAGGTCGGGGAGCGCGCGGACGACCGTAACGATTACCTGATCTACGACAAGAAGACCGGTATCCTGTACTACGATGCGGACGGATCGGGAGCGGCCAAGCAGATCGCGATTGCCAAGCTTTCGCAGAACCTCAAACTGGCGGCGAACGACTTCTTCGTCATCTGATGCAAGAACTCCCGCTCATGGGAAGCCCTCGCGAATCAGCGCGAGGGCTTTTTCCTTTTGTTGCAGCCTCTTGGTATACCCAGGCTCTAATTTCCCGCGTCAGCGCTCGCCCGGCGCACCATGTTGACGTTGGAGAGCGCGACCGTCGTCTCGTAGCCTTGCGCATCCAGCACGGTCCACTGCTTGAGGGTGTTGGTGCGGGCGTCGAAGCGCAGCGTGATCTTGGATGTGCCGCCCAGGGTGGCGCTGTCCTCGAACCGGACCGTGACAACTCCGTCCGAGCCGATCTGCACATCCTTCACCTGGGTGTCCCTCGCAAGGTCCACCTGGTCTTGGACTAGGAATTTCAGCGGGGTCTGCCGAATGGAATAGACGTCGTTGGTGCCGAGCCGCTTGTCCCGCACGGCGACGGAGCGCCCGTCCGAGACGACCTCGAGAGAACTCGGAGGCGCATAAGCAAAGTGGAGCTGCCCCGGCCGCTTGATCGCCAGGGTGCCTTCCGCCCGCTGTCCGTTAGTGCTGGTCTGGACGAAATAGGCCGTGAGCTGGTCGATGCTGTTGAAATAGGCATTGACGCGGTCGAGGGCGGCCGCCGGAGAGTTCGGGACGGACTGCGCCGCAGCCGCCGGTGCGCGGGTTGCCGTTACGTTCGGCTTTGGGGCCTCGACCGCCGCAGGAGCCGTCGGCTTGGGGGAGGCTTGGGCCCGAGCCGGCTCCACCGCTGCGGGCTTGGGAGGTGCTTGCGTCCGCTCGGCCGCGGCCGGACGCGGAGCCGTGGTCTCCCGGGCCACAGGACGTGGCTGCTGACCCGGCTGAGCCGCCGGCGTGGGTCTGGAAGGCGTCTGTGGCTTCGCCTGAGCGGCCGGCTGGGACGCGCGTGCAGGCTGGGCCGGCTCGGGCCGGACCGGCGCCGGAACTGGTGCCGCCTGCTCGGCTGGCGCTACAGGCGGGGGATTGTTGCGCTTGAACATGCCGTCAAGGAACCGAGTCACCGGGTCCGATGCCTGTTGAGCCATTGACGGGGACGAGCAGGCGAGCGCCGCAGCAAGGCCGGAAACGAAGAACAGGGACTTGTTGCGCATGACTCACCACTCACGGAAACGTCGCATATGCCCGGACTGAAGATCCTGCTCTCCCATGCTGCGTCTTGGCGGCTGAATGAAGGCAGAACGGCCATGCCGGTGGATTCTTTGGGAGTTCCGGCGAAGCTCCGGGTATAGATAATATTTGCCCCGTCGATGTCGAGGAGGCGCTACGTCGCCGTACGATGTTTCACTGTCGACGGGGCTGTGATACGGCAATGGGCTCCTACGATCCACCACGAAAAAGGTACAGGATCCCCGCCTCCCTTGTTTATTTCGCCAGGATTGGGCCTATCTGGAACCTCGGCCGTTCTTCAGGAGCCGGCCCAACGGACATGCCGAAACCGAGAGCAAGAAGAGACAAGCACGAATGGTGACCAATCGCGTTCCGACGACCCCCTATTCCGACCAGCGTCCCGGCACCTCCGGCCTGCGGAAGAAAGTCACCGTCTTCCAACAGCCCCGCTACGTCGAGAATTTCATTCAATCGATATTCGACACGGTCGAAGGCAAGCAGGGCGCGACGCTCGTGATCGGGGGCGATGGTCGCTTCTTCAACGATACGGTTGTCCAAACGGCCCTGAAGATGGCTGCAGCCAACGGCTTCAGCCGCATCCTCGTGGGCCAGCGCGGGCTTCTGTCCACTCCAGCCGCCTCCTGCGTCATCCGCAAGCACAAGGCCGTCGGCGGCCTCGTGCTCTCGGCGAGCCACAATCCCGGCGGACCAGACGGGGATTTCGGCATCAAGTTCAACATGGCCCACGGCGGCCCGGCTCCGGAGGCCTTCACCGATGCGGTGTTCAAGCGCGCGAGCCAGATCACGGAATACAGGATCGTCGACACTCCCGACGTCGACCTGTCGCGCCTCGGCGAGACGTGCCTCGGAGAAGCGACGGTCCAGGTGATCGATCCCGTCGCCGACTACGCGGAGCTGATGGAGACGCTCATCGACTTCGACAGGGTATCCCGCCTGTTCCGGTCCGGGTTCCGCATGCGCTTCGACGCCCTGAGCGCCGTGACGGGGCCCTATGCCAAGGCCATTCTCGAGGGGCGCCTGGGCGCGCCTGCCGGCACTGTGGTGAACGGGGAGCCGAAACCTGACTTTGGCGGACACCATCCCGACCCGAACCCGGTCCACGCCCACGATCTCATGGAGCTCATGCACGGACCCGATGCCCCCAATTTCGGAGCCGCCTCCGACGGCGACGGCGACCGCAACATGATCGTGGCCCCCGGCCTGTTCGTGACCCCGAGCGACAGCCTTGCCATTCTCACCGCCCACGCCCATCTGGCTCCCGGCTATGCCAAGGGCCTTGCAGGGGTCGCTCGCTCCATGCCGACGAGCCGGGCCGTCGACCGGGTCGCGGCAAAGCTTGGCATAAAATCCTACGAGACGCCGACCGGCTGGAAGTTCTTCGCCAATCTCCTGGATGCCGGCCTGATCACCTTGTGTGGCGAGGAAAGCGCCGGTACGGGATCCAACCATATCCGGGAAAAGGACGGCCTCTGGGCGGTGCTTCTCTGGCTCAACCTCTTGGCGGTGCTGGAGAAGCCTGCCGAACGGATCGTCCGCGACCATTGGGCTACCTTCGGGCGAGACTACTACTCCCGCCACGACTACGAGGATCTCGACACCAAGGCTGCCAACGATCTGATGGACAGCCTGCGCGGCAAGCTCGCAAGCCTGCCCGGCCAGCAATTCGGCGGCCTCACCGTCGCAAGCTGCGACGACTTCTCGTACACGGATCCAGTCGACGGCTCGGTGACACCCAAGCAGGGCGTTCGGATCCTCTTCAGGGAGGATGCAAGGGCGGTCTTTCGCCTCTCGGGGACGGGAACGTCCGGCGCGACGCTTCGCGTATATATGGAGAGGTTCGAGCCGGACGCCGCCCGCCACGCGCTGCCGACGGCGGAGGTCCTCTCACCCGTCGTCGCGGCTGCCAATGCCATTGCCGAGATCTCCCGCTTCACCGGCCTCGATGCACCTAC
Source organism: Microvirga sp. (assembly GCA_035645535.1). GTDB lineage: Bacteria > Pseudomonadota > Alphaproteobacteria > Rhizobiales > Beijerinckiaceae > Microvirga. The sequence continues at coordinate 15,059 of DASQMJ010000022.1, forward strand.
TGTGATCACGTGACTCCCCGCCGGCGGCAATGACCGCTGCTGCCGGCCCCTTGCGGAATCGCCACCGGGAAGACTGGACAAGAGGCGGCCACGCCTAAATCACAGAGACAAGCTTCCGCTTCATGTCCGAGGCGGAGCACCAGAGCCTGGACAGCCCACCAACGCCCGAGGTCATCCATGCGCCTGCGGCTTGCGCTCTGCGGTGTCGTGTTCAGCGGCTCGGCGGCCCTCGCGGCTCCCTCGACCGAGAGCGTGCGTCAGGCCCTGTGCCGTCTCATCGACGATGCCGCTCAGGCACGGCGGATTCCGGCCGAGTTCCTGACGAGGCTCATCTGGCAGGAAAGCTCGTTCCGCCCGAGCGTGGTCAGCCCGGCCGGAGCACAAGGCATCGCTCAGTTCATGCCGGGCACTGCCAGGGAACGAGGCCTGGAGGATCCCTTTGATCCGGAGCAGGCCATCCCGAAAGCTGCCGAGTTCGTATCGGACCTCGCCGATCGCTTCGGCAATCTTGGCCTTGCGGCCGCTGCCTATAACGGCGGCCCGGCCCGGGTGACCTCCTGGCTGGCCGGACGGGGCGGTCTTCCTGCGGAGACGCGGAACTATGTTTATGCGATCACGGGTAGACAGGTCGAGGATTGGGCGGCGGAGGTGAAGGAGGAGGCAGCCCCAAAACTCGGGGCCGACCGCAGCACTCCGGCACAGAGCTGCCTCCAGGTCGTCGCCAATCTCCGCATTCCCGGTCGGGTCCTCCCGGAAGAGGCCCCGTTTGCGCCGTGGGGCGTGCAGCTTGCGGGCAACTTCTCGAAGAGCGTGGCACTCGCCAGCTTCTCGCGAGCGCGTCAGGCCTATGCCTCGCTGCTGGGCGATGTGCGGCCGATGGTCATTGGCACACGGCTGCGCAGCCGTGGCACGCGGACATTCTACCGGGTGCGCGCGCCGGCTGCGACACGCGACGAGGCCGCCCGGCTCTGCGAAAAGATCCGCAGGGCGGGCGGCAGCTGCATCGTGCTTCCGAGCTGACAGATCGGACCCGCATCTGTCGAACTTTGAGGAGCCCCGATGCAGACCTCGCGCTTTATCGCCGCTGCGGCCTGAGCGAGCGGGCGAGTTCGCGGATGACATTGTCCTCGATGTTGAGGTTCATCTCGTTGTTCTCGTCGTCCGAGAGATCGGCCTCTGCCGGAGCATGCTCGCTGTTGCCGGGCTGGGCAGCCTGCTTGCGGGAAGGAGGCTCCTGCACGGGCGGCGCCGGCGGACGCCGGGTCGCGTCTGCCCGCTGCGGCGCGGGAGCATAGGCTCTCGGCGGAGTGTAGCGGTTCTCGAGGGTGTCGAGCAGGCTGTTAAGTGCCGCGTTCGAGATCGGCACCTCGGGCACGGGGGGAAGTCCTTCGAGCGCGATCGAGCGGTTCTGGTAGACGACGTCCGCCGTCACGTCGGGCCCGAACCAGGAGAGGGGGCGGAAGTCCCGGGCCTCCTCTTCGCTCTCGAACTCCACGGAGATCAGATCGAGAGGACCCGGCGTCACATAACGGTTGACGTGAATATCGCGGGTGCCCACCGTCAGATGTGAACGGACGTAGTCCACCTTGCCGGGGGTTACATCGAGCAGGGCCTCGGCATGAGCGCGCGGAACTTCGGTGCGCTCCTCGACCGGCCCGCCATGCCCGTTCGTGATCAGGACGAGGCTTCCCTTGTCGCCCTCGACGATGACGTATGAGCTGCGATCGGCTTGGTTCGGGAAATGGCCTTCCGTGACACGATTGCCTCCCCTCTCCTTGCGGATGAGACGGGCCAAGGAAGAAGCAATCAGATAACGTCGGGAAGTACTCATTGTGAGCTCTTTGCTGGCAGCTGTGGACAAACGCTTGGTTTTACCTAGAACCAGACACAGGTTTCTTCAATGAGAACAGTATATCAATCAGGCACTGCATCCCGATACGAAATATTGTTCCAGTTAACGCTGCGAAGCTCAGGTAAGATGACGGGCAATAATTAGTACTTATCGTGGCACTTCAAAGGCGAAGTTGACCGCAAAGTTAAAATTGCCAGGGCACGACTTCATTCTTTCCAAGGAATCCAGTCCTTGGACTAACCCTCAAGAGTTAAGAAACGCCCCATCGAATTCCGACGGGGCTCCTCTCGCGCCTACTCACTGGCTTTGGTTTTTGGCACGTACGGACCGTTTCCGTCGAAGGTGTAGGCGGTCTTGACGGTGGTGTAGAACTCCTGCGCGTACCGGCCCTGCTCGCGGGGACCATAGGATGAGCCCTTCCGGCCGCCGAACGGCACGTGGTAGTCCACCCCGGCGGTGGGCAGGTTCACCATCACCATTCCGGCCTCCGCATTGCGCTTGAAGTGCGAAGCATATTTCAGGCTCGTCGTGCAGATCCCGGCCGAGAGCCCGAACGGCGTGTCGTTGGCAATCTCCAGCGCCTCCTCATAGTCCCGCGCCCGCGTCACCGTGGCCACGGGCCCGAAGATCTCCTCGCGCGCAATCCGCATCCGATTGTCCACTTCCGTAAACAGCGCCGGAGCCAGATAGAAGCCAGGCGCATCCCGCTTCAGAAGCTCGCCGCCCGCCACCAGCTTGGCGCCCTCCTCCTGGCCGATGCGGATGTACTTCAGGTCCTGGTCGAGCTGATTCTGGTCCACCACCGGACCGATGTGGGTGCCGGCCTTCAGCGCATCGTCGATGACGAGGGTCCTCATGCGCTCGGTCACCGCCTGCACGAAGCGGTCATGGATGCCGTCCGTCACGATCAGCCGCGACGAAGCGGTGCAGCGCTGGCCTGTGGAGAAGAAGGCGCCGTTGACGGCGCAGTCCACCGCCACCCCGAGATCGGCATCGTCGAGCACCACCATCGGGTTCTTGCCGCCCATCTCCAGCTGCACCTTCTTCATCGGATCGGCCGTGATGCAGGTCTGCGCCACCCGCCGGCCGGTCGGCACCGAGCCGGTGAACGAGATGGCAGAGACCTTCGGGCTCTGCAGCAGCGCCTCGCCCACCACCGAGCCCTTGCCCATTACCAGGTTGAACACGCCCGCCGGAACGCCGGCCCGCACGATGATCTCGGCGAGCGCATGGGCGGTGGCCGGCACCAGCTCGGCCGGCTTGAACACCACCGTGTTGCCGTAGGCCAGCGCCGGGGCGATCTTCCAGGCCGGGATGGCAATGGGGAAGTTCCAGGGCGTGATCAGGCCCACCACCCCCACCGGTTCGCGGGTGATCTCCACGTCCACGTTCGGGCGCACAGAGGGCAGCTTCTCGCCGGCCATGCGCAGGCACTCGCCGGCGAAGAAATGGAAGATCTGGCCGGCGCGGGCGACCTCGCCGATGCCCTCGGGCAGGGTTTTGCCCTCCTCGCGCGAGAGCAGGCGGCCGAGTTCCTCCTTGCGGGCCAGGATCTCGTCGCCGACGCTTTTCAGGATGTCGTGGCGCTGCTGGATCGAGGAGCGGGACCAGGCCGGGAAGGCGTCGTAGGCGGCCGCAATCGCAGCCTCCGCCTCGGCTGCCCCGGCACGGGCGAACTCCCCGACGATGTCGTTGGTGTTCGACGGGTTGATGTCTGCCGAGGCCTCCCTCGCAACCACCCACTCCCCAGCAATGTAGTTCTTCGTCATGATGCCGTTTCCAATCGTGTCTTGAGCAGGCCACGCTGTGCCAGGTTGGCCATGAACGCGCCGAGCCCGAAGGTCCAGGGCTCGCAATCCGCACTCGACTTCACCCGGTTGACCAGAGCCCCGAGCTCCGGCGCCGCAATGGTGACGATGTCGCCAGCCTTGTGGGTGAAACCCATTCCGGCCTCGTCACGGTCCTGGGTCGGTGCGAACATCGTTCCCAGGAACAGCACGAAGCCGTCAGGATACTGATGGTGGGGTCCGATGGTCTGTCTGACAAGATCTTCGGGATCGCGGCTGATCTTCGAGATGGACGAGGATCCCTCAAGACGGAAGCCGTCATCGCCCGCAACCGTCAGCGTCACGGTGGTTCGCCGCACGTGGTCCAGCGAGAATGTTTCGTCAAAGAAGCGGATGAACGGGCCGATGGAACAGGAGGCGTTGTTGTCCTTCGCCTTCGACAGGAGCAGCGCGGAGCGCCCTTCGAAGTCCCGCAGGTTCACGTCATTGCCAAGCGTCGCGCCGATGATCCTGCCGGTCGACGTCACCACCACGACCACTTCCGGTTCGGGATTGTTCCAGGTCGACGCAGGGTGAATTCCCACATCCATCAGCGGACCGACGGCCGAGAGGGTCGGCGCCTTGGTGAAGACCTCCGCATCGGGACCGATGCCGACCTCCAGATACTGGCTCCAGGCGCCCTGCGCCACGAGGACGGACTTCAGCGCCATCGCTTCGGCGGAGCCGGGCCTGAGCTTGCCGAGATCGTCGCCGACGAGGCGGAGCACCTCGGCGCGAATGGCTGCAGCGGCTCCCGCGTCGCCTCGAGCCCGCTCCTCGATGACCCGCTCCAGCATGGAGACCGCGAAGGTCACCCCAGCGGCCTTCACGACCTGTAGGTCGACAGGCGCCAGGAACCAGGGCTTTGACGGGTCACGGCGGTCCGGGAACGTGTTCGCGAGGATTTCCTCGACCGACCCGACCCGTTCGCCCTGCGCCTGCCTGACGACCCTTGCGGGCTCGTCCATGGCGGCGAGGCCGCTCATGGTAGCGGAGGTTTCCGAGATGTCGATCACGCCCGCGTCGCGGATCGCAACGACGGACGGACCTATGCCGGGCCGCCAGATGCGCCCTGCCAAGGCGCCTCTGAATCCATCTGTCGGCAGAATGTCGGACGGGTCTCTTTCCCAGGGCTGGAGTTCCATGAGCGTTCTTCTCTCCCGGAATTTTGTGACTGTTATAGGCAGCCGTGCGCCAATGGCGACAGAAAATGAGGCCCGGTCAAGACACCTGCGGCTTGGTCCTCCGCAAGGCCGTCGCGCCGCCGGCGGCCTGGACGGAGAGGCTCCCCGCCTCGATCGCCGCTTCGAGGCAGGAGGAGTGATCCTCGCCGTTCAACCAATGATGGAGAAAGCCTGCATTGAAAGCATCTCCCGCGCCGGTCGTGTCGACGACCTTCACCTGGGCGGCAGGACAGGATTGGCGCTCGTCGCCATGAGCCAATACCGCACCATCCGGCCCCTTCTTCAGCACCACGAGCGGAAAGTGGCGGGACAGGAGGTCGAGGGCCTTGTCCTCGTCTTCCGCGCGGGAGATCGCCGCGGCCTCCTCCGCGTTCGGGAGGAAGATATCGATGCCACGGCAGCTCTCAAGGAAGGTGGGATCGTGGATCAAGGCCTCATCCCAGCTAGGGTCGAGGGAGACGGTCAGGCCTCGACGCTTCGCCCCGGTCACGAGATCGGGAATCTCGGCCAGGGTGGCGTATTCGGCGATGTGCAGGTGTCGCGCATTGGGAGACGCCAGGGCCGCCAGGAGGGTTGCCGGGTTGGCGTGCCCCGCACGGCGGGACAGAAAGGCCCTGTCCTGCGACTGCACGATGGCGACCGTGAGCTGAGGCCCCGCATCGGACGCGCGCTCAATGAAGGTGAGATCGATCCCGCTCTTGCGGATCGGGTCTTCGAGTCCGGAGGAGAGCGGGTCGGTCCCGAGGCGCGTCACAAGGGCGGCCGGAGAGCCGAGGCTCACGAGATGGGCTGCCGTGATGAAAGCGCCTCCGCCGGGCACAATGGCGACGTCGTCCGCAAAGAGTTCGCGGCCGAGGACGGGCAGCCCGCTCAATCCCGTGAAGATCAGGTCGCAATAGGTGCGCCCAAGACACAGCACGCTGGACCCTGGCCGCGGCGGGCTCGCTACATTCGGCATAGGGCCCGTTCGGATTTCGCGTCAAACAGATAGAGGCTGCCCGGCTGCGCATGGACGGTCACGCGCTCGCCCGCCTTCGGGATCGCCCTGCCTGACGCGGTGGCGATGAGGGATGCAGACCCTAGATCGAGATGGACCAGGGTTTCGGAACCCAGTGGCTCGACCACCGAGACCTCGCCCGACAGGCTCAAGCCGCTCTCCCCGGCGGGAGCGCCGACGACGAGGTGGTGCGGGCGGACGCCGACAAGAACCTCCGACGCACCGGCATCCAGGCCATAACCCGAATGGAACGGCACAGCGGCGTCCAGACCATCCAGTTCGGCGACATGGCCTCCGGACTTGGCCTGCAGTCGAGCCGGCAGAAGATTCATGGTCGGGCTGCCGATGAAGCGCGCGGTGAAGACGTCCGCCGGGTTGTCGTAGAGCTCCATGGGCGTGCCGACCTGGAGAATGCGGCCGTCGCGCATCACCACGATGCGGTCGGCCATGGTCATGGCCTCGATCTGATCGTGTGTCACGAACACGATGGTGGTGCCCAGCCGCTGATGCAGCTTCTTGATCTCAAGGCGCATCTGCGTGCGCAACTGGGCATCGAGGTTCGACAGCGGCTCATCGAACAGGAAGGCTGCCGGGTTGCGCACCATCGCGCGGCCGATGGCGACGCGCTGGCGCTGACCGCCCGAGAGCTGCGAGGGGCGCCGCTCGAGCAGACCCTCCAACCCCAGGATACGGGCTGTCTCCTCGATGCGCTTTCTTTTTTCGACCTCGGGAAGCTTGGAAGTGTAGAGCCCGAAGCCGATGTTCTGCGCCACAGTCATGTGTGGGTAGATGGCGTAGTTCTGGAACACCATGGCGATGTTCCTGTCTTTCGGCTCCACCTCGTTGACAACGCGCCCGTTGATCCGAACCGTGCCGCCGGAAATGTCCTCCAGCCCGGCGATCATCCGCAGCGTCGTCGACTTGCCGCAGCCCGAAGGGCCGACGAGGACGACGAACTCTCCGTCGTTCACATGCAAGTCAATGCCATGGACGGCAGTCGTCTTGCCGTATCGCTTGACAAGGCCATCGAGTGCAATGGTCGCCATCAGGCTTCTCCCAAAAGCGCGCGGAACTTGGTATCGAGCTCGGCGGCGGCGGCCGCCTCACGCTCGGCGATGGTACGCGCTCTACCGGTCAAGGCGTCGAGCTGCGTGCGGTAGTCCTGCAAGGCGGCTCGGAGGGCCACGGGCGCCGGTCCGCCGTAGCGGCTGCGGACGGCGACGAAGTGCTCCGGCGAAACAATCTCGGCGAAGGCCGACTCATCCAGGGAGGTCGTGCGGCCGGTCGCCTCTGAGAAGGCTTCTCGGAAGGCCGCGTAGCCATTCAGGGCAATGTCGCCGTGCGTGGCGACCACGGCTCGCGCCACGGCGGATGCGATCTCGTGAGCCTGACGGAAGGAGAGTCCTTCCCGGCGCACGAGGCTGTCGGCAAGCTCCGTCACGGTGATGCAGCTGCGCCGGATGTTCTCCCGCACCCGAGCCTCGTCGATGCGAATCTCGCTCATCAAGGCCGCGAGGAGGTCGAGCACGCGTCCGGCGGATGCGAAAGCCTCATAGCCCATCGCCTGTGTTTCGCCTTCGCTGTCGTTCATGTCCGTAAAGGGTGTGTTGTGCATCACGTCGAGCATTGCGCGGGCGCGGCCGAAAGTCTGGGACGCCAGATGGCGCAGATGCTCGATGGGAACGGGATTGCGCTTTTGGGGCATGATCGAGGAGATCTGCACGAAGGCGTTCGGCACATAGACCTGCCCAACCTCGAAGCTGGTCCAGAACTGGAGATCCTGAATCGGGCGGCCGAGATGCAGGAACATCAGTTCGAGAGCACCATAGGTAGCGGCAACGTAGTCCACCGCTGCAATGCAGCTGTAGGAATTCTGCAGCGGACGTTCGAAGCCGAGGAGTTCCGCCATGCGATGCCGGTCGATGGGAAAACCAGAGGTGGTGATCGCCGCAGCGCCCATCGGCGAACGGTCGACGATGTTCCGTGCGGCGGCGAGCCGCTCGATGTCGCGCAGCAGCACCTCGATGACGGCGCCGAGATAGTGGCCGAAGGTGGTCGGCTGTGCCGGCTGGCCATGGGTATAGGCAACGATGAGCGTCCCCTCCTCGCGGGCCGCCGCATCGATGAGAATGCCGGCGAGCCGGAAGGCCTTCGCGAGCAAATCGTCGATACGCTGCTTCAGGCCGAGCTTGAAAAGGGTATGGTCGATATCGTTGCGGGAGCGCGCCGTATGAAGCCGGCCGGCGAGATCCGGGCCAAGGCGGCGCTTGAGCTCCTTCTCGATCAGGAAGAAGAAGTCCTCCACCTCCCCCGTATAGGTAAGGGACGGAACGTCGAGCTCCGCATCGATGGCCGCGAGAGCGCGGGCGATGGCGGAGGCCTGCGGGCGGTCGAGAATGCCGGTCTCGGCCAGCATGACCAGATGCGCCCGATCGATGCGCCGGAAACCGTCCACGTGATGGGCCTTGGCGCCGTCGAACAGGGGCTTCAGCACCGTCTCCTTGTAGGTGGCGTCGGGGAAGACGCTTCTATCGTCGAGCTTCGGGTCGCGAATGACGGTCATGGTCATCCCTTCAGGCCGGCGAGCATGACGCCGCGGACGATGTAACGCTGAAGCAGCAAGAAGACCACGAGGGTCGGGATGGTGGCGAGGCTCGCCCCGGTCATGATCATTTCCCACTGGATCGCCTGCTCGACCGCGAAGCTCGAAAGACCGACCGGCAGGGTGTAAAGCTCGCGGCTGTTGGTGACGATGAGCGGCCAGAAGAATGCGGTCCAGTTGCCGAGGAACGTGAAGATGGCAAGCGCCGACAGGGCCGGCGTGACGAGCGGCATCGCCACCTTCCACCAGATGGAGAACTCATTGAGACCATCCACGCGGGCCGCCTCGAGGAACTCGTCCGGCACCGTCTCGAAGAACTGCTTCATCAGGAAGGTGCCGAAGGCCGTCATCATGCCCGGGAACATGATGCCCCAATAAGTGTCGATCCAGCCGAAGCTGCTCGCCATCAGATACCATGGGATCACCAGCATTTCAGTTGGGATCATCAGGGTCGAGAGGATGGCAATGAAGATGAAGTAGCGGCCCCGGAACCGAAATTTTGCCAGGGTGTAGCCCACGAGGGAGTCGAAGAATACGTTCGACACGGTCACGGCGGCCCCGACGAGCAGCGAGTTCAGGAACCAGCGCAGGAAACGTCCGTCGGACAGAACGACGAAATAGTTGTCAAGGGTCGGCGACTCCGGGATGAGGCGCAGGTCGTAGACCTGGGATGCATCCTTCAAGGACGTGGATAGCATGAACAGGATCGGCGTGATCATGAGCACACCGCCGATGAAGAGCAGCGTCCAGGCAACGATGCGCCCGGGGCGGATGGACCGGCGCGACAGACTCGGTTCCGGAGCGACAGCGTTCATCGACATCGTCAGCGGTCCCTCAGGATGCGCAGCTGAAGCAGCGAAACGGCGAGAAGGATGAGGAAGAGGACGACCGTCTGCGCTGCCGCATATCCCATATCGAATGACTTGAAGGCTGTCTGGTAGATCATCAGCACGAGGGGCTTCGTCGAGTTGAGCGGTCCCCCAGGATCGTTGAAGTTCATGTTGTAGACCTGGTCGAAGATCCGCAGGAAGCCGATGGATGAGAATACGACCAGGAACACGATGGTGGGCTTGAGCAGCGGTATGGTGATTTTCCGAAGAATGGTGAACTCCGAAACTCCGTCGATGCGCGCAGCCTCGTAGTAGGAGGTGGGGATCGCCCTCAAGCCGGCGATGAAGATGATGACCTGGAAGCCGAGGCCGGCCCAAACGGCCGGAGCCAGGATCGCCGGCAGCGCTTGTGTGGTGGAGCGCAGGAAGGGCTGCTGCGGCAGGCCGAGCCAGGTGAGCAGGCCGTTGAATACACCGATGGGGATTGGCTGATAGAACCAGCGCCAGACCCAGGCCATGGCGACCGCCGTGGTCAGGAACGGCAGGAAGTATAGCGCCCGGATGAAGCCGTGCATGAACCGCACGCGATCGAGGTAATAAGCGATGACGAAGGAGATGACGAGGCTGATCGGCGTTCCGATGACGAGATACGCGAAGGTGTTGCGGAACACCTGCCAGAACAGCGGGTCGTTCCACAGCCTGACGTAGTTCTCGAGGCCGACGAAGGATGCCGGCCTCAAGAGGTTCCAGTTCGTGAAGGACAGGGCGAGCGCTTCCAGCGTCGGCCAGAAGCGGATTGCCGCATAGAAGACGATGGGCAGCGCCAGGAACGTCCAGGCCCAGATCACGCGCTTCTGGCGCAGGCTTAAGCGATCCCACGCCCGGCCGGATTTTGCTGGCGCTGCCGTCACCGTCAGCTCCCTACTTCTTGGCGCGGTCGATGATCGCCTGCTCGGCCTTGGCGGCCTCCGCGAGCGACGCCTTGGGATCCTGGTTCTGGATCAGGACGCGGTTGACCATGTCGATGGCCGTCTGGCGCTGAGCGGCCTCATCCAGGAACATGGTGGTGTGGGCATACTCCAGACCCTTCAGGAAAGGCCCGTACACCGGGTGCGAGAGGTTCGCCTGGGTCAGCGCGGCCGAACGGCGGGCCGGCAGTTCGCCGACAGTCTGCAGCCAGATGTCCATCGCCTCGGGCGAGCTGATATAGGTCAGGAACTTCTTCGCCGCCTCCAGCTTCTCGCCCTGAACCTTGCTGGTGATGGCGTTGGCGAAGTAGCTGGCATAGTTGCTGCGCATGCCCTTGGAGTCTGCAGGCAGCTCGGTCACGCCCCACTCGAAGGCCTTGATCGCGTTGAAGCTGCCGAGCCGGAAGGTGCCGTCGATGGTCATGGCAGCGAGCCCTGCCTTGAAGGCCGCCTGCCCCTCGTCCATGAAGCCGACCGCGCCGACCTTATGCTTGGTCTGGAGGTCGGTGTAGAACTGCAGCGCCTTCAGACCCGCCTCGCTGTCATAGGCGACCTTGCGGTCGTTGTCCGTATAGGGCGTGCCGCCGTACTGGCGCACCAGCACTTCGCGCCACCAATGGTGGTCCTGACCGGCCATGTCCAGCGTCACGCCGGCGGATACGATATTGCCGGCGCTGTCGCGCTTCACGGTCTTCTTCGCGGCATCGAGGAACTCGTCGAGCGTCTGCGGCGGCTTGTTGGGATCGAGGCCGGCGGCCTGGAAAGCCTTCTTGTTGTAGAACAGGGCCAGGGAGCGCACCGCGGTCGGCAGCCCGTAATAGTCCTCGCCGCGTTTCATTGCCTTCACGATCGGGAAGAACTCGGCTTCGATCTTGTCGTGCGGGAAGGCGTCCTTCGGCAGCGGCTGGATGAGCTTGCCGGCCACGAACCCGTCGACCCAACCGTAGAAGAGCTGGACCACATCCGGGCCCTGTCCGGCCGTCACTGCGGCCGCGACCTTGGTCTGGTACTCGGCATAGGGGAAGGTCGTGTGCTTTACGGTGATGTCTGGATTAGCCGCTTGGAACTTCTGGATCAGCTGATCCATCGCCTTCACACGAGTGTCGAAGACGTATTGCCAATATTCGATCTCGACAGCGCTCGCGGCGTTCGCCGCCAGGACGCTGATGCCGAAAGCGAGACCGGCCATCAATTTTTTGAGACGCATGCGAGACCCTCCACTTTGCCACCCGACCAGCTTCATCGGGTGTGCGGTGCTTTCCCTTGGGTTTTGGAGCGCGGCAACAATCCCGCTCACTACCTCAGGCTGACTTGGATGAACGGCGCCTGTCAATAAAATAATTCACTTGAGTTATTCCGCAGCTCCTTGCATCGTCAGCAGGCAGGACGAGATTGGAATGTCGCGCCACAGATCTCCGCCAATAAACGTTGCCATCGGCAACAACCCTGAGCGCAACCGCACCCACAACCGGCGCGTCGTCCTCGACGCGGTACGCCTGCACGGCCCCCTCGGTCGCACGGCGATTGCCCGCCTGGCGCACTTAAGTCCCCAGGCCGTTTCCAACATCGTGGCCGAACTGCTGGAGGAGGGCCTGCTCCTCGAACAGGGTCGGCTGCGCTCCGGCCGCGGCCTTCCCCCTGTCCAGGTCGCCGTGAACCCGGATGGAGGCATGACGGTCGGCATTGAGATCGCCGCGGACCGCCTCACGACCGTCCTTGTCGACCTCACCGGGCGCGTGCGCGCCGAGCACTCGCTCCCTCTCGACGATGCAAGCCCCCGCCATATCCTGCCTCTCGTGCGGAGCGAGGTCGACGGGATCTGCCGCGCGATCCCCGGTTCAAGGGACAGGCTCCTTGGAATTGGCGCAGTGATGCCCGGCCCCTTTGACATTGAGGGCATGAGTTCGGTCGGGCCGACAGCTCTGCCCGGCTGGATCGGCCGTAGGCCCGCCGAACTCCTCAGCGAAGTTACCGGCATCGCGACCCTGGTGGAGAACGACGCCACGGCCGCCGCCGTGGGCGAGCGTCTGCACGGTGTCGCCCGTAACCTGAAGAACTTCTGCCTTCTCTATTTCGGAGCTGGCCTCGGGCTCGGCATCGTGGCGGAGGGCCGTCCGATGCGCGGCGCCTTCGGCAATGCGGGCGAGATCGGCCATGTGACCGTCTCCCCTGGAGGGGCTATCTGTGCCTGCGGTAACCATGGCTGCCTAGAGCTTTATGCCTCGCTTCACGCCCTCAAGCAGCGTCTCGCGGCCAAGGAGCTTCCCAACGGCAGCCTTGCCGAGCTTGAGGCGCTTCATGCCTCCGGTCATCCGATCCTGCGCGAGTGGGTTGTCGAGGCCGCCGCCCACCTCGCACCCGTCGTCGGTATGATCGAGAACCTTCTCGACCCGGAGAGCATCGTGTTCGGCGGCGCCTTGCCGGATGCGCTGCTCGACGACCTGATCGCCGCCTTGAAACCCCTGCCCCACTCCGTGGCGGTCCGTCGCGAGAGAGCGCTGCCGCGAGTCATGCGGGGCACGACGGGCCTCTTCACCGCCGCGCTGGGGGCCGCCGCCCTACCCCTCCTCGAGACGGTGACCCCGAAGCTCGACACGGCCCCTGCTCTGGGCCACGTGCTCTGATCTTCCACGAGGTTTCAAGGTCATGCGGGATCACGAACGTATCGCGCAGGAAATGGCGGATCCGGCCCTCTTGCGCCTCCACCGCAAGCTCGAACGGCTGTCCTCCGTGCTGACCGTCATGAACACGGGCGCACATCCGGACGACGAGGCGAACGGGATGCTGGCCTGTCTGCGCTTCGGCTACGGCATGCGCATCGTCATTGCCTGCTCGACACGCGGAGAGGGCGGCCAGAACGCCATCGGACCGGAGCGCGGGGCGGCTCTCGGCGTCCTGCGCACCCGCGAGATGGAGGAGGCGGCCCGCATTCTCGATGCGGACGTCATCTGGCTGGGTCACGGCCCGGACGACCCGGTGCACGATTTCGGCTTCTCTAAGAACGGAGACGACACCCTCGCGCGCTGGGGCGAGGACCGCATCGTCGAGCGCCTGGTGCGCGCCTATCGAGCGGAGCGGCCCGACATCGTCATCCCCACCTTCCTCGACGTACCGGGACAGCATGGCCATCATCGGGCCATGACCCGCGCAGCACAGATCGCCGTCGCGCGCGCAGCGGATGCAAGCGCCTATCCCGAGCAGTTCGCGCAAGGTCTGAAGCCGTGGCGGGTGTCGAAATTCTACCTCCCTGCATGGTCCGGCGGCGGAGCGACCTATGACGACGAGGTTGCGCCTCCGACGGCCACGCTCCTAGTCCGGGCTCCCGGCGACGACGCGGCGACAGGCGCGCCGTTCGCGCGCATCGGGGAATGGTCGCGCGCCAAGCACCTCTCCCAGGGCATGGGGGTGTGGCTGGAACACCCTCCCCGGTCATGGCCCCTGCACCTTCTGCTGAAGAGCAATGGCGGAAACGGCGACGAAGCCGACATCCGCGAGAGCCTCCCGACGACGGTGGGATCCTTGGCGCAGGAGCTTACCGGCGAAGCCGCAAACCGGCTCGTTGACGCGCAGAGGGCGATCGAGGAGGCGCAGGCCGCGTTCCCACACAGACCGGCCATTCTTAGCGCCGCAATTGCAGCCGCGAGATCCATCAAGGATGCTCTCGCTCTTTGTCCCAACCAGGCTCGCGGCGGGATCGAGCACCGGCTCATCCGCAAGCTGCGGGAACTCGACTCGGTCATCCTCGATGCAGGCAACGTGCATGTGAGATCCTGGGCCGTGCCGCCGGTCGTCGCCCCAGGCGGCAGGAGCGTTCTGCACATTGCTGTCGACGCGCTGGGCGTAACCGCATCCGTCGAACCTGTCGCTCCACCTCATATCGTGCCGTTCCATCGTGAACGGACCGACACCGGCATGCTCTGTGATTTGGGCATCTCGGCCACGGCTCCCTTCACGAGCCCCTATTCGCCACACTTCAGAGCCCTCGGCGGGAATGGCGATGTCGCCGTTGCAGTGGCAGTCGAACTCGAAGGCCATACAGCCTGCGCCGTTTTCGACCTCGAAGAGCCGCTGCGCATTGCGCCGGAGCACTCCGTCGCCGTCGAACCCGACGCGGTCATCCTCACCTCGGCTGACATCCGCCCCTTCTGCGCCATGACGACCGTCCAAGGAGGCATGGGATCGTCCGACATTTCGCTCACGGCGCCCGACGGCTGGTCAGTCACAAGAGACGGTAACGATCTTTGCATTCATCCGCCCGCGGGTCTGGAGCCCGGCCTCTACAGGCTCGAAGGCCATATCAACGGCCAACAGGCTTATCATTCGACTCCGATCGCCTATCCGCATATCGGCCGAACCGCGCATCTCGACTGCGCGTCGCTGCGCGTTCTCGCCATCGACGTGTCCCTTCCGCCCGGTACGAGAGTGGGCTATGTGGGCGGCGGCAACGACAGGGTCTGCACGTGGCTGGCGCGGCTCGGCTGCGAGGTCGTGGATCTGGCTCCAGGCGACCTCCGGGGGGAGTTGTCCCGCTTCACGACCATCGTCGTCGGCATCTTCGCTTTCGGCAGCCGGCCGGACCTCGGCGCCGCCTGGGAGCGCCTGCACCGCTTCGTGGAAGAAGGCGGGCATCTGGTGACGCTCTACCACAGGCCATCGGACGGCTGGGATCCGGCCCGCACGCCGCCGCGACGCATCGAGATCGGCTCCCCGTCCCTGCGCTGGCGCGTGTCCGATCCGGCCGCGCCGGTCGAGGTCCTGCGGCCAGCCCATCCGCTTCTCGCCGGGCCGAACCGCATCGGGCCTGCAGACTGGCAGGGCTGGAACAAGGAGCGCGGGCTCTACTTCGCGTCCACCTGGGACGACGTCTACGAGCCTCTCGTGGCCATGAGCGACAGGGGCGAAGTGCCGCTGCTCGGAGGTCTGATCTCAGGCCCGATCGGCCGGGGCCGCCACACCCACGTAAGCCTCGTGCTGCACCATCAGCTCGACTGCCTCGTGCCAGGCGCCTTCCGGCTCCTCGCCAATCTCGTGCAGCCAGCGTGAGCGCCGGCTGATACGCCTACTCCCGGCCAGGCACCTCCGGCGGAGGCGTGGGGTGGATCACGGGCTTTCTAGGCTCGGGCACCTGCTCGGGCATGGGCGAAGGAACGCCCGCCGGCTCCTGGGGTTGCGGTGCATCGCTCGGACAAGGCGGAACGGGAGCGGGCTCCGTCGGAGGCGGCTTCGGGTAGAACTCGTCCGGCGGAGGCCGGCCGCTTGAAGCCAGCGTCATGAGCGGCGCAGGGAGGCGAAGCCTTCCAGTCAGGCGAAAGAGCATGGCATCCAAACCGCAGGGGTCTCTCTTCTGTCCACCATTGCAGAGAAACACCCACGCACCGCAAAGGTTCACGCATGCGCCTTGCCCCGAGATCCCGAGCCGGCACCGATCCGGTTGCCCGGAGCCTGTCTCCTGGGCATGCCCTAACGTGAAGAGTCTTGAGCCTCCGCCGGGTTATCCCAGGCTGCGTTTCAGATTCTCAACGTGCATACTTCCGCCGGATGAGGTTAGGCCGTCTTCCTGCCAGGATGGAACAGGGATCTTTTCGGGGCGTCCGAGTATAATCAGTTGCAGGATCTGGCATTCGCTATGCAGGTGCCGCCGCAGAGGAGGGAGACGCAATGGTTCAGGACATCAAGAGCATTCTCATCGGCTTTTCCCAGAGCGAGGAAAAGTCGTCATGCGCCCTCCGCTATGGCCTCTCCCTGGCTCAGCAGGCATCGGCTCACGCATCGATCTATGCCCTCACGCCGGAAATGATGATCACCCACGCCTTCGTGAGCAATGTCGCGGCCGGTCTGGTGGCGGCAGAGAACCGTCGTCTCCGTGAAGCGTCGCAGGCCCTCGTCGAGCAGGCGCAGCAGGATGCCATGACGGCAGGTGTTTCTTGCAATGCCGAAGTCCTCCAACGGCCCTATTCCGCATTGGCCACCTCCCTCACGGTTCGGACACGGGTCCATGACTTAACGATCCTCGACGCTGAACCCGATCCGTTGAGCCTCGGCCGTGGCTTTATCGAAGAAACGCTGTTCAGTGGCGGCAGGCCTTTGCTGATCGTGCCGCAGAGTGTGGATACGTTCCGGGCCGCCAGGATCGTTGTGGCCTGGGACGGCAGCACGAAAGCGACCCGCGCAGTTCATGACGCTCTCCCGTTCCTGAAATCCGCCGAGCAGGTGGAGATCGTATCGGTTTCCGGCGAGAAGGATCTGTCCGCTTCCCTGCCCGGCGCCGAACTCGCCCCGCACCTTGCTCGTCACGGCGTCAACTGCACGGTCAAGGATCTCCCGATCCAAGGCGGCGACGCCGGCGAAACGCTCCGCTCGCAGATCGGGCTCTTCAGGGCCGACATGCTCGTGATGGGCGGCTTCGTCCATTCGCGCTGGCGTCAACTGGTGCTCGGAGGCGTTACGCAGACGATGCTTAGGAGCTCTCCGGTTCCGATGCTCCTGTCCTACTGAACAGGAGCATCGAGGCAGCCCGCCCGGAAGGGCGGTCTTTTCGCATCTGCCTTGACAAATTCGGCGTACAGGATCCTAATTTCCGCCATGGGGATTGCGATCTCCCCATGAGGCGACATGCCCAAGCATCGCATCCGCTCAAAATTTCACGGGTGCACCATGTCGCCGTTCAACACCATTTCCCCCGATAAGCTTGTCCGCCTGATCGGCACGCCCAAGTGCCCGGCCCTCATCGACGTACGAACCGATGACGACTTCGAGGCCGATCCGCGTCTGATCCCCGGATCGCTCCGCCACCCCTTCGCGGAGGTGTCCGACTGGGCGTCCGAATGGACGGGCCGCAATGTCGTCGTGATTTGCCAGAAGGGCCTCAAGCTCAGCCATGGCGTCGCGGCTTGGCTTCGCCACCATGGCGTCCCCTCGGATTCCCTGGAAGGCGGGGTGCTCGCCTGGGCCGAAGCAGGGTTGCCGATGGTGGCGCAGTCGAAGCTGCCGCCGCGCAATCGGCACGGACAGACCGTCTGGGTGACCCGCTCCCGGCCGAAGATCGACCGGATCGCCTGTCCCTGGCTGATCCGCCGTTTTGTCGATCCAAGGGCCGTTTTCCTGTTCGTTGCCGCTTCCGAGGTCCAGAGCGTAGCCGAGCGCTTCGGCGCCACCCCGTTCGACATCGAGGGAGAGAACGTGTTCTGGAGCCACCGGGGCGAATTTTGCACGTTCGATGTCATGGTTCAGGAATTCGGTCTCGGGACGGAACCCCTGCGACGGCTCGCGACGATCGTGCGCGGAGCCGACACGGCGCGGCTCGACCTTGCGCCGGAAGCCGCCGGCCTCCTGGCGGCCTCGCTCGGGCTCTCGCGGATGTATTCGGACGACCTTGCCCAGCTGGAGGCGGGTCTTGCGCTCTACGATGCGTTCTACCGCTGGTGCCGGGACGCGACGGACGAGACCCACAACTGGCCCTCGAAGAAGCCGGGAGCATGATATGAACGACGTCGTGCGAACCTCCCCCCGGAACAGCCCCAATACTTTTGGCCATGACGTCTCCCTCCGCGAAGCCTTGCAAGTCTGGCTGCGGGTCGCCGCCCTGAGCTTCGGCGGGCCGGCGGGGCAGATCGCCGTCATGCACCGGATCCTGGTTGAAGAGAAGCGCTGGATCTCTGAGAGCCGGTTCCTGCATGCGCTGAACTACTGCATGCTGCTACCGGGCCCCGAGGCGCAGCAGCTCGCCACCTATGTGGGCTGGCTCATGCACCGCACCCTCGGCGGGCTCATGGCGGGTGGACTGTTCATCCTGCCAGGCGTGGTCGCCATCATGGGCCTCAGCTGGATCTATGCGCTCTACGGGCAGGTCGGCTTCGTGGCGGCTCTCTTCTTCGGGCTCAAGGCCGCCGTTCTCGCCATCGTGCTCGAAGCTGTGATCCGTATTGGAAAGCGGGCCCTCAAGAATCGTGTGCTGATCGGGCTCGCCGCCGCAGCCTTCGTGGCGATCTTCTTTATGAATGTGCCATTTCCGGCCATCATCCTGGCCGCCGGCATGATCGGTTTTCTGGGTGGCAGAGCAGGGTTGCGGCAGTTCCAAGTCGGCGGGCATGACGCACGAGATGGATCGGACAGCACTCCGCTGCTCGGCGAGGAGCTGCCCTCCCATGCTCGTCCCGACAGCCGGCGAAGTCTGCAGGTTCTCGCAGTCTGGCTCGGTCTCTGGCTGGCGCCGGTGCTGGGTCTGGTTGTTGCATTCGGCACGAACGACATCTTCAGCCAGATCGCGGTCTTTTTCTCGAAGATGGCGATGGTGACCTTCGGTGGAGCCTATGCGGTCCTGGCCTATGTGGCGCAGCAGGCGGTCGAGACCTATGGCTGGCTTCGGCCCGGTGAAATGCTGGATGGCCTCGGCATGGCCGAGACCACGCCCGGACCTCTGATCATGGTGCTCCAGTTCGTGGGTTTTATGGCGGCCTTCCGCGATCCCGGCGCTCTCAGCCCGCTAGTGGCGGGCACGCTCGGGGGACTGCTGGCGACATGGGTGACGTTCGCCCCCTGCTTCCTGTGGATCTTTCTCGGCGCCCCTTACATCGAAATCCTGCGCGGCAACCGTGCCCTGAGCGGCGCCCTTACGGCCATCACCGCGACGGTCGTCGGAGTGATCCTCAACCTCGCCCTGTGGTTCGCCATTCACACCGTCTTCGCCAACACCCGAACGGCAGCTTGGGGTCCTTTCTCGTTCGACGCCCCGGTTCTAGTTAGCATGGATCCTTGGGCGTTGCTGCTCTCCGCAGCCGCCATCGTTGCCATGTTCCGGCTCAAATGGGGAATGCTGCCGACGCTGGCCGCCTGTTCGGCCGCCGGAATCGCTCTTCATCTCGCCGGCGTGCTCGCCTGACCGGAAGTGTCGGGGTGGGTCCTCCCACCCCGACGGCCTGCCTCAGGTGCAGGAGATCTGTCCGCCGTCGACGCGCAGGATCGAGCCTGTCATGAACGAAGCCCTTTCGCTCGCGAGGAAGACGGCTGCGGCCGCAAACTCCTCGATCTCACCATAGCGGCCCGCCGGAATCCCGGCCCGCGCGGCGGCAGCAACTTCCTCGACGGAGCGGCCGGTCCGCTCCGCATTGGCGGCGTCGAGCTGTTTCAGGCGATCCGTTGCGATGCGTCCTGGCGCAATGGCGTTGACCGTGACGCCCGAAGCGGCCACCTCCGCCGCCAGGGTCTTGCCCCAGCCCACAAGCGCCGGGCGAATCGCGTTGGAGATGGCGAGGTTCGGGATCGGCTGGATTACGCCGGAGGAAATCACCGAAATGATGCGGCCGAACTTGCGTTCGATCATGCCGGGCAGGAGGTGGTCGGCAATGCGCACGAGGTTGACGAACATCGCCTCGAACGAGGCACGCCACTGGTCACTTGCAACGCCCTGCGCCTTGCCGGGCGGCGGGCCGCCGCTGTTGAGCACGAGAATGTCGACGCCGCCGAACGCATCGGTCGCGTCCTTGGCCAGCGCGTCGATCTGGTCGACCCTGCCGGTGTCGCACACAAAGGGCAGGACACCCTTGCCGATCTTCTCGGCCGCGGCCTTCGATCCCTCCATCGTCCGGCTGGCGATGGCAACGCGCGCGCCCTCCTCCGCTAACCCTTGGGCGATGCCGAAGCCTAACCCCTTGCTGGCGCCCAGAACGAGCGCGCGCTTCCCCTCCAGACCTGTCTTCATGCCGCAAGGCTCCCCTTCTGCGAGCGCTCGATGCGCTCCATCATCCAATCGATTTCCGCAATTGTCTCCGGCGTCAGCTTCGGACCCGGCTTGCGCAGCGTGTCGGACGCGATGATACCGCGCTTCTTCAGGACGTATTTGCGCACCGCCAGTCCCAGATTCGGCTGCGTCTCGTAGCGCACCAGAGGCAGGTGCCGGTCGAAGAGGTCGTGCGCCTCCGCCCGCCGCCCCTGCTTGATGAGGTTGACCACGCCGACGAGCATCTCCGGATAGGCGTAGCCCGTCATGGCGCCGTCGGCGCCGCGCTCCACCTCGAAGGGAAGGAACAGGCCGCCATTACCGCACAGGATCGAGACCCGGCGCACCTCGCCCGCCGCGCTGGCGCGGCGCAGGGTCGTGATCTTGTCGAGGCCGGGCCAATCCTCGTGCTTGAGCATGACGCATGAGGGATTCTGCTCGATAATCCGCATGATCACTTTCGGGGTCATGACCACGTTGGTGACGAGCGGGTAATCCTGGATCACGAACGGCACATCGGCCCCGATGGCTTCGACCGCATCCGCGTAATAGGTGACGATCTGATCGTCCGTCCGCAGCCCGGACGGCGGAGCGATCATGACCCCGTCGGCGCCTGCGTCCATCACCTTGCCGGAGAGCCCCGACATGGCCGCGAAGCCCGCTGCTGAAACCCCGACGATCACAGGGACACGTCCGGCCACGGTGGATATGACCCGCCTGGCGAATGTCAGCGATTCCTCGGCCGTCAGCTTCGGCGATTCGCCCATGATGCCGAGGATGGTGAGACCCGTGGCACCGGCCTTGAGATAGGCCTCGACCATCCGGTCGGTCGAGGCGATGTCGAGCCGGCCGTCGGGCTCGAAAGGCGTCGGGCAGATGACGTAGACGCCGGCGGCAGCGCTGGTGAGCAATGTTTCCTCCATGAGGGAGCGCGAGGGATGAACTCGGCGCCCTCCATACACCGGCTTTTCTCGGAGCGCACCGTGCAACTTGGCAATGCGCCATAGTGGGAGACCCGATCATGCGCGTGGCGCATGTCCATTTCCCGTGTTTCAGGACGGAAACGGCCCTACGGGACCGCAGGCGCTGCCTTAGAGAAAGTCCTTGATCCGGATCGGCAGCTCTTGGATCCACCGCCCGGTGGTGTGGTAGACGGCTTTCGCCACGGCCGCACTGACGCTCCATTGCCGAGATCGCCGCGCCCCACGATGCCGCGGGCATTCACCTGCCGATCAGGCGCTCCTCCGAGGTTCATAGTCGGAGAGTGAAGGAGGCGGCCTCCTCGCTGCCGTTCGGCCCGGCTCCGTCAGGAGCGGCACTACGGAACGGACGATCGTTATCCGCGGCCGGAGCCGCTCTTCTTGCCGCCGCCGTCCTGCTTGTTCACGGTCGCCCAAGCGCGCCGCTCGGCTTCCTTTTCCGAGAGGCCGCGGCTCTCATAGGATTCCTCGATATGCTCGGCCTTGCGCCTCTGCTTGTCCGTATAGCTCGACTTGTCGCCGCGAGACATCGCGCCCTCCTGTCGGCATAAGTCTTTGTGTCGTCAACCGAAGAGCCGGGCCTACGGTTCCGGGGAGGCTCAGCCGGTGCCGACGGCCCAACGCTCCGGCTCTGCCGTATGGCCGATGAGGGCAAGTCCGTAGGCAATCGATTCGAACTGGTCGGCCGAGGTCAGGCGCTCCTCTCCGAAACGGTCCACGAACAGGCCCCGGATCGCCGGCACGAAGGAGGTTCCGCCGGTCAGGAACACCTTCTCGATCTCGCCGGGCTCGACCCCTGCATCCGCCAGCGCCCTGTCGACGGTGTCGGCGATCCGGGCGACGTCAGGGGCGATCCAGCGCTCGAAGTCGGCGCGCGTGATCGTCGCCCGGATGTCGACGCCTTCGCCCTGGAAGCGGAACTCGGCCTCGTCCTGCAAGGAGAGCGCCACCTTGGCGTCGGAGACAGCTCGGTAAAGAGCGAAGCCCAGATCGTATTCGACGATGTCGATGAACTTCTCGAGCGGCTCGGGATCGAGGGCCGCCCGGGCAAGCTCCCGCAATTCCTTCAGGTCGCCGCTGCCCTTCATCATGGCAAGCTGGTTCCAGCGGGCGAAATTGGCGTAGTAATGGTTCGGGATCGACAGGATCTTGCCCATCGAACGGTAGCTGCCGCCCTTGCCGAGACGCGGCGACACGACATGGTCGACGATGCGGTAGTCGAAGGCGTCGCCAGCGATACCGATACCCGCATGGCCGAGGGGCTCCGCGCGCAGGACGCCGCTTTCCCGCGAGAAGCGCATGACGGAAAAATCGCTGGTGCCGCCGCCGAAATCGGCCACCAGCACGGTCGCATCGTGGTTGAGCTGCCGGGCGTAGAAGAACGCGGCTCCCACGGGCTCGTACACGTAGCGGGCGTGATCCGCACCCAGCTTGCCGAAGGCGGCGCGGTAGCGGTTCATGGCGAGTTCGTCGTCCGGATGGGTTCCGGCGAACTGCACCGGCCGCCCGACGATCACCGAACCGGCTGAGAGGTCGAATCTCTCGCCGCCATGGCGCTTGAGCGTGCGGAGAAAGGTGCTCAGCAGATCCTCGAATCGGTAACGCTCCCGGAAGATTCGCGTCTCCTGGAAGGACTGGCTCGCCGCGAAGGTCTTGAAGGACTGGATGAAGCGATGCGCCGTCAGGCCCTCGAGGAACTGGTCGATGGCCCAGGGGCCACCCTCCACCTGGGTGCGCAGGCCGTTGCCATGGCGCTCGTCCCAGAAGCACAGGGCGGTGACGTAGACCTTGAGGTCGCTCCCCCGGTGGTCGAAGGTCAGGGCCTCGACGCGCCCCTGGCCATCCGCGATGGCGACCACGGTGTTGCTGGTGCCGAAGTCGATACCGATGGAGAGATCCTGGGCAGGGGAAGACATGACGAACTCTGGGGAAAGGGACCGGCGGGGCCGCACGGTCTATCGCCCAGAGCTCGCATCGCCAAGGGAAATTTCTCCGCAAGATGCTTCCCCTGCGGCAGCTTGCCCCCGGTTGACCACTGGATGCGTCGCGCCGTAGAAGCCGCGGCTCTGCTCAGGAGATTGTCATGCTATCCATCGGCCAGCGCATCGCAAGCGAACTGAACGTCCAGGAATGGCAGGTGAAGGCTGCCATCGAGCTCCTCGACGGCGGCGCAACCGTGCCGTTCATCGCGCGCTACCGCAAGGAGGTGACCGGAACCCTGGACGATGCACAGCTGCGCACCCTGGAAGAGCGCCTGCGCTACCTGCGCGAGCTCGAGGACCGGCGCAAGACGATCCTCTACAGCATCCGTGAGCAGGGCAAGCTGACCGAAGAGCTGGCGCACCAGATCAACACCGCCGACACCAAGGCGCGGCTCGAGGACCTGTATCTTCCCTACAAGCCAAAGCGGCGTACCAAGGCGCAGATCGCCAAGGAGGCAGGGCTGGAGCCCCTCGCCGACCTGCTGCTGAGCGACCCGAGCCGCGACCCGAAGGAGGCCGCCGCAGGCTTCGCCGATGCCGGGAAGGAGATCGCCACGCCGGAGGCAGCCCTGGAGGGCGCCCGCGCCATCCTGGTCGAGCGCTTCGCCGAGAACGCCGAGCTTCTGGGCGCCCTGCGCGAGACTTATTGGCAGCGCGGCCGCCTGACGTCGAAAGTGCGCGAAGGCAAGCAGACCGAGGGCGCGAAGTTCGCCGACTACTTCGACTTTTCGGAGCCCCTCACCAAGCTTCCCTCGCACCGCATCCTCGCGCTCTTCCGCGGCGAGAAGGAGGAGATCCTCGACCTGCGCATGGAGGAGGATCCGGCCTGCAACGAGCCTGGCTACGTAAGCTCCTACGAGGGCCGCACGGCTTTGACCTTCGGGATCGAGGACAAGGGCCGCCCCGGCGACCGCTGGCTCATGGAGACCGTGCGCTGGGCCTGGCGCACGAAGCTGCGCTTCTCCATCGAGCTCGACATGAAGATGCGGCTCTGGCAGACGGCGGAGGACGAGGCCGTGAAGGTCTTCGCCGGCAACCTGCGCGACCTGCTGCTCGCGGCGCCCGCGGGCACGCGCCCGACCCTGGGGCTCGATCCCGGCTACCGCACGGGTGTGAAGGTCGCAGTGGTGGACGCAACCGGCAAGGTGGTGGCGACCGACACGATTTATCCGCACGAGCCCAAGCGGCAATGGGACGAATCCATCGCGACCCTGGCGAGGCTCTGCCGCGCCCACAAGGTGGAGCTCGTCGCTATCGGCAACGGCACCGCCTCCCGCGAGACCGACAAGCTCGCCGGTGAACTGGTCGCCAAGCACCCGGACCTTAAACTCACCAAGATCATGGTGTCGGAAGCGGGCGCCTCGGTCTATTCGGCTTCCGCCTACGCGAGCCAGGAGTTGCCCGACCTCGACGTATCCCTGCGCGGCGCCGTCTCCATCGCCCGTCGACTGCAGGATCCGCTCGCCGAATTGGTGAAGATCGACCCGAAATCCATCGGCGTCGGCCAGTACCAGCACGACCTTGCGGAGCACAAGCTCTCGCGCTCCCTCGACGCGGTGGTGGAGGATTGCGTGAACGCGGTCGGCGTCGACCTCAACACCGCCTCGGCGCCGCTGCTCGCACGCGTGTCAGGCCTCGGCGAATGGGTGGCGCAGAACATCGTCGCCCATCGCAATGCAAACGGTCCGTTCAGGACCCGCAAGGCGCTCACGAAGGTTCCTGGCCTCGGCCCGAAGACCTTCGAGCAGGCGGCCGGCTTCCTGCGCATCCCCAACGGCGACGACCCGCTCGATGCCTCGGGCGTTCACCCGGAGGCCTATCCTGTCGTTCGCCGCATTCTCGAAGCGACCAAGAGCGACATCAAGGTTCTGGTCGGCAACGGCGCCGTGCTCAAGAAGCTGAAGCCCGAGAGCTTCACCGACGAGAAGTTCGGCGTACCGACCGTGAAGGATATCCTTGCCGAGTTGGAGAAGCCCGGCCGCGACCCACGGCCCGAGTTTAAGACCGCAACGTTCATGGAGGGTGTCGAAAAGATCGACGACCTGAAGCCCGGCATGACGCTGGAAGGCGTGGTGACGAACGTCGCTGCCTTCGGGGCCTTCGTGGACGTCGGCGTCCACCAGGACGGTCTCGTGCACATTTCCGCCCTGTCGGACAGCTTCGTGAAGGATCCCCGCGACGTGGTAAAGCCCGGGGATATCGTGCGGGTCAAGGTGCTCGAGGTCGACAAGGCTCGCAAGCGGATCTCGCTGACCATGCGCATGAGCGATCCTGTCGAGAGGAAGCCTGCCGTTCGCGACGACAATCGCGCATCGTTCCAGAAATCCCGGCCGCAGGGCGGCGACAGGAAGCCTGCCGCTCAGGCATCCGCCGGCGGAGCGCTGGCGGACGCCCTGCGCCGGGCCGGCCTCGCGAATGCATCGGCCAAGGACGGCAAGCCGCGTCGGTGAGACCTAACGTTCCCAGGACAAGAGGACCGTCTCGGCATCCGCCGTCTCGATCTGCTGGCTGAACCGCTTGCCGTAGAGGGCGAGGAGCGAATCATGCCCCTCGTCCGATGAGCTACACAAACCGTCGGCGACGATCACCACACGGTAGCCGTGGTCGACCGCGCCAAGTACCGTTGCGAGCACACACACATCGGTCTCCGATCCCGTCACCACCAGAGTGTCGGCCCCGCGCGCATGCAGATGCTCGGCGAGCTTGTGGCCCGCGAAAGCGGAATAAACCGGCTTGTCGATGACGGTTGCCGGCGGCACGAAGTCGCCGAGCGGCGGCATCAGCTCCAGCATGCGCGGATCGAGGTGCTCACGGGTGGTCTGTCGCCAGCGCTCGTAGTACCGCCGCCACTGCCCCGGCATGTCCTCCGGTCGCTCGGGCGTGATGAAGCGCGTGAAGACCGTGCGGTCGGGGAAGCGCTCCACAATGCGCGCGACCGTGGGCAGCACCCGTTCCATCCAGGGCGTCGGCCAAGGGCCCTCGGTCGAAAAGATGCGCTGCATGTCGATGCAGAGATGGACCGTTCGATCGTTCAAGGGGCCGTGCTTCAGTCCGGACATGGAATGCTCCCGATGCGATAGCAGAACGGGCGGGAGCCTTGGCTGTTCCGAACCTGGACAGGTGGTGCCTCAAGAGAGGCCCAGCAGATCCTCT
Source organism: Microvirga sp. (assembly GCA_035645535.1). Classification (GTDB taxonomy): domain Bacteria; phylum Pseudomonadota; class Alphaproteobacteria; order Rhizobiales; family Beijerinckiaceae; genus Microvirga. The sequence goes on from DASQMJ010000022.1 coordinate 41,148, forward strand.
TCCGTGCTGTCCGCCGAGACGCTCGGCAGAGGAAACCGGATGGTGCATACGACCCCTTCGGGGCGGTAATCGAGCCCCACCTCGCCGGCAAGTTCCCGCGTGAGCCCCCTTTCGATCAGGCGGGAGCCGAAGCCCTTGCGAGTCGGCGCCTGGACAGGCGGCCCGCCCTTCTCCTCCCATTCGAGGATGAGGCGTCGCTCCTCGCGGGTTTGGACGATCTGCCAGCGAACGGTCACGCGGCCCGAGTCCGCCGAGAATGCCCCATATTTGGCGGCATTGGTGGAGAGCTCGTGCATGGCCATGGCGAGCGACAGGGCGACGCGTGGCGGCAGTTGCACCGGCTCCCCGACGATCTGGTACCGTTCGGCGTGGTCCCTGCGGTACGGAGATAGAGCCTCCTCCACGATGTCGCCCAGGTCGGCCCCCTCCCAGTTCTCCCGGGTCAGGACGTCATGGGTTTTGGAGAGGGCGAACAGGCGCGCCTCGAAGGCCTCCCGTGCGGCTCTGGACTGACCGGACTTGAAGCTCTGGGCTGCGATGGACTGCACCGTCGCAAGGGTGTTCTTCACGCGATGATTGAGTTCGTTCATCAGCAGGCGCTGGCGGGCATTCGCCCGTGACCTCTCGAAGGCCGCCCAGGTTCGCTCCGCCACATCGCGGCAGAGCTCGACCTCCCCAGGGGTCCAGCGGCGTGCCGTCCTGCCGTGCAGATAGAGCACCGCCCGAGGCTGCCCCTCCTTGGCGAGTGGCACATAGATGGAGGCGCGAACGCGCTCCGCCTCATAGACGTCGCGATGACCGACAACCCTTGGATCCGAAAGCACGTCCTCAATGACGAGAACGCGGCCGGCCCGCAGCTCCTCGACGATGGCCGGACCTAAGGGCAGGAGCGACCGTTCTCGCCTCAGGTCCGGAGCATCCTCCGCATGCCAGTCCGCGAACACCGTCAGGGACGCGGCAGTCTTGCAGATTTCGCCATAGCCTAAGCGAGAAACGCCCATGTGACGGCCAAGAGCCTCCGTCACGGCCGTCAAAATCTCGTCCGGGCGCAGGAGATCGCGAATCCGGTCGCTCAGGCTGAGAAGAAAGCGCTCGCGGACCTCGCTCTCCTTGCTGGACGTGATATCCAGGTTGACGATCACCGTGCGCAGGGGCCGACCGGCATCGTCCGGCAACGACTGGGCGCGCATCAGGAGCCAGCGCGCCGATCCATCCGGGGCCACGATCCGGTACTCGGCAGTCAGGGGCTCCAGCGTCCGCAACAGGTGCTTCACCTCCTGCTCCATGCGAGCACGGTCTTCGGAATGAAGCACGCCGAGCCAAACCGCGAAAAGATCCGCCCCGTCTTGGTCCGCCGCGATGCCCGTCAGACGAAACATCTGCGGCGACCAAGCGATCCGGCCGGCCCTGTGATCCCAGTCCCAAACTCCGAGGCCAGCCACGTCCTGCGCCACCTGGAGGCGTTCCTCCCCCTCGCGCAGCGCCTGCATGATCCTTTCGCGCTCCCCGTCGCGAAGGCCCAGCTTGGATGCCATGTCGATGAACACGACCCCAAGCTGGCCGATGGGGCTGGTGGGATCGGATGCGACGAACCCGGTCTGGAGTTCGCCGCCTTGCGGCGCTCCTGCGACCCGAAGACTGATGATGCGGGGCCGCCACAGGTCGGGCCCCTTGATGACGATCAACGTGCCGGCGACGCCACTGGCGGCAGCGAGAGCCAACAAGCATGTCAGGCAGTCGGTCGTCGTCAGCCATTCCATATGTTGACCCTACAAGACGCGTGATGACCCAAATATGCCGAACGCTGGCTCAGCGATATTCAGCCCGACGAATTGCGGCAACAGACCAAGGATAGCAGAACAATCGGCCCGGATGACCTATATGAACATATAGTATACCTCGCCAGGGGCTCTGTTTTTCTCGGCAGGACTCAAGCAACTCCCGTTGCACGCCCAGCTTTGTCGAACCGGGAGAGCCTGAACGGCGACAGATCGAGGCGACTGCATCCGTCGGTCATGATCTCGGCCGCTGCCTCTCCTATGGCCGCCGAGTGCTTGAAGCCGTGGCCTGAGCAAGGAGACACGACCAAGATGCAATCATGATCGGGATGTCGATCGATGAGGAAGTTAGAATCCGGCGTGACCGTATAGAGGCACGTGATGGAACGGACTGCGTCGGATCCCAGTCCCTCAAGGCGGCCTGTGAGGTGCTTTTGGCTCATCAGGCGCGCCTCGTCGGGTCCGATGCGTCGCTCGACCTGGTTCGGATCGACTGTTTCGTCATATTGCTCTCCCGCCGTCTTGACGGCATCGCTTCCAGGCAGGGACGGGAAGCCATAGAAGAAGTCGTTCGCACCCGGTCCGTGCGACCAGATGAAGACCGGGCTTTCGGCCCAGTGCCGCGCCGCGACCGCCTCCACGGGAAACCAGTGCATGACCTGCCGGCTCGGCGCGAGGAGGCGGTCGAAAGGTGCTCCCAGGAGGCCAGGTGCCCAAGCGCCGGCGGACACGATGGCTCGCCCGGCCTCGATCTCGCCGCTCTCGGTCGTGATCCGCACGCCGTCTTCACTCGCCCTTAAGGACAGCACCGCGTTGCCGAGGCGGAGCTCGGCGCCCAGGGCATGGGCCCGGGACAGCTGCGCCGCCACGCAAAGCTCCGGGTTCAAGTAGCCGCCGCCCGGTTCGAAATATCCCACCTCCCCGTCCTGGGGCTTGAACTGCGGGAACCGCTGTCGAATCTCGGCCGCATCGAGCACCTCGTGGGGGATTCCGTAGCGCCTCGCGGCGTTCAGCGTCTGTCCCATAAAGTCGATACGGACGTTGCCTACCGCCTGCCGCGCCTGCGAGCCGATGATGAGGCAGCCGTTCTGGGTTAGGAGGCTCTTGCCGGTCTCCGCCTCCAGATCCCGCCAGATCTCGTGCGAGCGCAGAACGAGCGGCACGTAGAATTCGCCTTCCCCGATGGCTTGGCGGGTGATGCGCGTCTCGCCGTGGGTCGAGCCCTGGTCGTGCGGCGGGGAGAACCGGTCGATGCCGACAGCCTTCGCGCGACGCTTCGCCAGCTGGTAGAGTGCCGCCGCCCCCATGGCGCCAAGACCAATGACCGCGACGTCGTAGGTGGGAACCGAACCTGTCATGGGACCTCTCGTGAAGCCTTCCTTATCCGACCAGAAAGAGTGCGGGACGACAATGGGCACTAGGTGCATGAAAGCGCCTTGAGATCTCGCCTGCACCGCTTGTGAGAACCCGGGAAGTGTTCTAGAAGCGAACTGTCTCACGGGGAGCCTTTTTCAAGGCTGAGAGGCGGCCGGGCCGCCGACCCGTTGAACCTGATCCGGGTCATACCGGCGGAGGGAATGAGCATGCGACATCGCAGACCAGCCTGCGCCCCGTGCGAGTTGTGCCGCCGATCCGGCCTGCCTCATGCATGGGAGCATTCCTGATGTTACGACGACTTCTCCTCGCCATCCTCTCGCTCGGGCTTGCGACCGGTCTCGCACAGGCCCAGTCGAAGCCGACGCTTACGGTCTACACCTATGGGTCCTTCGCGGGGAAATACGGCCCCGGAAAGACCATCAAGGACCGGTTCGAGGCGGTGTGCTCCTGCGAACTCGTGTGGGTCACCGCGGAAGATGCGGGCAGCCTTGTCGGTCGGCTGCGTCTCGAGGGTGAGGGCACGAAGGCCGATGCAGTCGTCGGCCTCGACATGAACCTTGCGGCCGAGGCCAAGGACCTTGGCATCTTCAGACCGCACGGCGTGGACGTGAAGGACCTGTCGCTTCCCATCCAGTGGCAGGACGATACCTTCGTTCCGTTCGACTGGGGTTATCTCGCGTTCGTGTACGACTCCAGCAAGCTTGACGACCCCCCAAGGAGCCTGAAGGAGCTGGTCGAGGACCCGAACGGCCCGAAGATCGTGCTGCAGGATCCGCGCACCAGCGCCCCCGGCCTGGGCTTCCTTCTGTGGATGCAGAAGGTCTATGGCGACGACGCTGGCGAGGCCTGGGCGCGGCTCAAGCCGCGTATCGTTACCTTCACGAAGGGCTGGTCCGAAGCCTACGGCCTCTTCATGAAAGGCGAGGCCGACATGGTGATGTCCTACACCACGTCGCCCGCCTATCACATCGTGGCGGAGAAGAAGGACCACTACAAAGCCGCCGATTTCGCGGAAGGCCACTACCTGCACGTGGAGCTGGCGGGGATCACCCGCACCGCCAAGCAGCCCGATCTGGCGAGGAAGTTCATTGACTTCGTGCTCAGCGAGCCGTTCCAGTCCGCCATCCCGGAGGGCAACTGGATGATGCCGGCGAAGAATCCGTCGGGTGGATTGCCGGAGGCCTTCAAGGGCCTCGTCCAGCCGGGCAAGGCCCTGCTCTTCACGCCGGAGGAGGTGCAGCGCAACCGCCGCGCCTTCATCGACTCCTGGCTCAACGCCACGGCGCGCTGACAGCCGGCCGACATGCGATACCGGCCGCCCCATCCCGGAAGCCTCGTGGCCTTTGCTATCGTGGCGCTCGTGGCGGGCGGCTTCATCGCCCTTGCGACGGTCGGCGGCGGGAGGCCAGCGCTTCTCTCCATCGGCCCTTATCTCACCCGTGTTCTCGCCTTCTCGCTGATCCAGGCGAGCCTGTCGACGGTCCTGTCCATCGCCTTTGGCATGGCGCTGGCCCTGGCGCTGGCTCGCCGTCGCTTTCCCGGACGCAATGTGGTTCTGGCCCTCTTGAGCACCACTATGGTGATTCCGACCATCGTGGCGGTCTTTGCAGTGCTGGCGGTCTACGGGCGCAGCGGATGGCTCTCCGAGGCCCTCCGCGCCGCAGGCTGGGGCGGAGACTTCAGCATCTTCGGCTACCCGGGCATCCTCATTGCCCATGTTTTCCTGAACGGGCCGTTCGTGGCACGGATCGCCCTCGATGCGCTCCGCCTCGTGCCAGCGGAGCAGTGGCGCCTGGCCATGGCGCTTGGGTTCACGCCAGGCCAGATCTTCCGCCATCTCGACTGGCCCGTGCTGCGGGCGGAGCTGCCCGGTCTCGCGGGCCTCGTCTTCCTCCTGTGCTTCAAGAGCTTCGCCATCGTGCTGGCGCTCGGCGGCGGCCCCGCCCGGGCGACGCTCGAGGTGGCGATCTACGAAGCTTTGAAGATCGACCTCGATTTCTCCCGCGCCGCATGGCTGGCCTTCATCCAGCTCGTCATCTGCCTGTCGATGACCGGCCTGCTCAATTGGGCCCTCAAGCGGCCACCGGCCACACAAACGATCCGCAGGCTCGTCGAGCGCCCGGACTCGGACGATCCTCGCCTCAAACTGCTCGACGCACTCGTCCTGTCTGCAGGCGCATTGTTCGTGGTCCCGCTTGCCGTGAGCGTGCTGGCCGGCCTGCCGAACATCGCCGTCATCCTCGACGCGGATCTCCTCCAGGCCTTCGCCACGAGCCTCGCCATCGCCGCGGCCGCTGCGAGCCTTGCCTGTCTCTTCGCCCTGGCGCTCGGGACGGCGGCGCGGCGGCGGCGCTTCGCGCTGCGCTCGCCGCGACTCGCGGCGGTCTACGACTTCCTGCCGAACACCCTGCTCGCGGTGCCGCCCTTTGCGCTCACGGCGGGACTCTTCCTGCTCCTGCGCCGTTTCGCCGATCCGGCCACGGCCGGGCTGATCCTCCTGCCCCTGATCAACGGGCTCGCCGCTCTGCCCTTCGCCTACCGCTACATCGCATCGAGGCTGATGACCGCGGAGGAGCGCTATGGCCGCCTCGCGGCGTCGCTCGGCGTCACTGGCATGGCCAAGCTGAGGATCATGGACTGGCCAGTCCTGAGGCGCCCGCTGGGCGCGAGCTTCGCCCTCGCCATGGCCCTGTCCTTCGGCGACTTCGGCATCATCGCGCTCTTCGGCGGAGCGGAGCTGCGTACCCTGCCCTATCTGCTCTACGAGCGCCTGGGCGCCTACCGCCTCGACGAGGCCTCGGCGGTGGGCCTATTCATCGTTCTGGTGGCCTTCCTGCTCGCTCACATTTCCGGTCGATTGTCCCATGCTGGCGATTGAGAACTGCCGTCTGACCTGGCCGGACTTCGAAGCCGACTACTCCCTGACGGTGCAGGTCGGGACGCTCTGCGCCATCATTGGCCCGTCGGGCGGCGGCAAGACGACCCTGCTGCACATGATCGCCGGCTTCGAGCACCCGCAGGGCGGCCGGCTCACCTTGGACGGCCGCGACCTGCTGCCGCTTTCCCCCTCCGAACGGCCGATAGCCATCGTCTTCCAGGACCACAACCTCTTCCCGCACCTGACCGCCACCCAGAACGTCGCCCTGGGGCTGCGCCCGTCCCTGCGCCTGACGAAGGAGGAGCATACGGCAGTCGCCGATGCGCTGGAGTCGGTCGGGCTGGAAGGCCTCGACGGACGCAGGCCGGGCGAGATGTCCGGCGGGCAGCGTCAGCGCGTGGCGATCGCGCGGGCACTCGTCTCCCGGCGGCCCCTCATCCTGCTCGACGAGCCCTTCAGCAGCCTCGATCCGGGCCTGCGCCGCAGCATGGTCCTGCTCGTCGACAGGCTGCGCCGCGAGCGGAACGTTACTATCGTGATGACGATCCACACGCCCGAGGACGTCGCGGATCTCGCCGACCAAATGGCCTTCGTGGCGGACGGAAAGGTCGTGGCTGCAGGCTCTCCGGACGAAATCCTTCATGGTGGGCTGGCGGAACGAATTGCTGCCTCCGTGTCTGAAACATAAGCTGGTCCTTGCCCCGGCATTCCTCTGCCCATTAACGAGATCTTGAGCTTCCTGTAACACCATGACATAGATGCCATCCCGATACCTGACCCTCTTTGGCGGCGAGTTCCGCGATCCGGCGGAGGAAGCGGCGTTCCAAGCGGAACGCCTGCCGGAAACGCTCCGGCATATGCGTTTGCTGCTGTTCCTATCTGCCTGCCTGAACGCGCTCTTCTTCGCCAGCGACTGGAGGTTCTACGGGGAGCCGCATTTCTATCCGGCCGTCACGGCGCGCATCGTCGTGGTTCTGATCGCAATTCTCTGCTTCTGGACCATCAGTCGGGCCGCCACCTTCCCGCAGGCCCAGAAATCCATGATCGCCTGGGAATGGGTGAATGCCGCGGCGGTCGCCGTCCTCGTCAGCTCGCACAGCGATCTCGCACTCTTCGCCGTGCTGATGCTGCCGTCGATCTACTACCTCGCCGTGCCGACATCCTTCCGCTGGTCCGTGGTCTCAGGCGTCGGCGGCAGCGCGATGGTCCTGGCTGGGTATCTGTGGCAGGGACAGGCGGATTCTTCCGATGCCGGGCTCGGTCTCGCGATGATCATGCTGAACCTGGCCCTGTGCCTCGTCGTCACCCGGTCGAACCGGCTTCAGCGTATGGAATGGGCCGCGACCCAGGCCGAGCGGCGCGCCAGGGAGGAGCTCGGCGACAGCCGCGCCATGTTCGAGACCGTGTTCAAGACGGTTCCGATCCCCCTGCTCGTGGTTCGCCTCGACGGCACCATCGTCGAGACGAACGACGCCGCCGTGAGGTTCATGGGTGCTACGCAGCAAGCCCTGGGGATTCGATCAGTCAACGAGTTCTACGTCGATCCGAACGACAGGACGGCCTTCCTGACCGCGATTCAGAGGGACCAGCAGGTCAGCAATTTCGAAACGCAGGTCCGCTTGGCGGATGGCTCCATCCGATCGGTCCTCCTGTCCGGCATGGTCGTCGAGATCGGCGGCCTCAAGCACATCGTGTCGAGCGTCGTGGACATCACGGAGCGCAAGGCCGCCGAGGAGAGAATGTGGCGCGCCGCGAGCCACGATCCTCTGACAGGCCTGCCCAACCGGGCCTATTTCCAAAGCTGCCTGGAGCAAACCCTTGCTCAGGCGGCCCGGAGCGGTTCGGGCGTCCATCTCCTCCTCCTCGACCTCGATCAGCTCAAGAGCGTGAACGAACGGCTGGGACACGACGCCGGCGATGCCCTCATCCGGGAAACGGCGGAGCGCCTGAAGCTGCTGGTGCCGGACGGGGATTGCGTCGCCCGCCTCGGCGGCGACGAGTTCGTCTTGATCCTGGAGACCCCATCCCTGGGGGACGCGGAGAACCGCGCCGAGCGAATTCTGGCAGAGCTGCGGCGGCCTTGCGCCTACATGGGCAATCTCGTGCCGTGTCAGGCCAGCATCGGGATCGCGAGCTATCCGGATCACGACAGGCAGCCCTCCGATCTGTTGAAGGACGCGGATCTGGCACTTCGGACCGCCAAGGCCCTAGGCCGCAACAGGGCTGTGGCCTACTCCCCGGACATGCGGCATCAGCCGGAAGAGACGACCACCACGGCGCACGAGATTCAGGAGGCGCTGCGCCTGGGGCAGATCGTCCCGTACTACCAGCCCAAGCTCGATCTCAAGACCGGGAAGGTCATTGGCTTCGAGGCGCTGGCGCGCTGGCGCCATCCGATCCGCGGCTTGCTCACGCCGGCCTCCTTCCTGTCCGTCTTCGAGGATACCGAACTCTCCGTAGCCTTCGGGGACCACATGGTCGAGCAGGTGGCGGCAGACATCCGGGCGTGGCTCGACCGGGATATCGATTGCGGACGTGTCGCCGTCAACCTGTCCAGCGCGCAGTTCAACTGGGTCGGCCTCGCCAGGCGGTTCATCGACACCGTCCGTGCAGCAGCCGTTCCAAGCGAGCGCCTGGAGGTGGAAATCACCGAGACGGTTTTCCTGGGCCGCAGCACCGCCCACGTGGCCATGGCCCTCAAGGAGTTCCATGAGAACGGCGTCCGGATCGCCCTCGACGATTTCGGAACCGGCTATGCCTCGCTCATCCATCTCAAGCAGTTCCCGATCGACGACATCAAGATCGACCAGAGCTTCGTGAGGGATCTCGAGCACGACGCGAACAGCGCCGCAATCGTTCTCGCGGTCATCGAGCTTGGAGCGAGTCTCGGCATGGATGTCATTGCCGAAGGCGTCGAGACCCCCGGCCAGGAGAGTTTCCTGCGCGACAAGGGATGCAGCCAGGCACAAGGTTACCTCTACGCCGCTCCTCTGGCCGCAGACGAGGTTCCGCTCTACCTGCGGCGCCAGGAGGCTAGGTGCGCCTGACTGCTTACTTCTAACGATATATCGGGAAATAAGATACTTTTCCAAAGGCTTAGAGATTTTACAGTTGAAACTCGTGCTTCCCGTAAGGCATCTTAAGCATGGCGGATTCCGTTGGCTGGTCCGTCAGTTCGAGGCCTCACGGGGACCGGTTTCATGGCAGTATTGAGATCTGAAGCGAGCGTCGGCACGATGGTGCCCGACCGCTACCTTGCTCAGCTCTGCAGGCAACTGTCGGAGGAGGTCCCGGCGACCTATTCCGCCCGCACGGGACGGGCCGAGTTCGGTTTCGGCCATTGCTCCCTCAAAACGGCCAGGCACGCCCTCATGCTGGTCGTGGAGGCGGAGGACGAGACCTCGCTGGCCCGGGTGCAGCACATCGTCAGCACCTATCTCGAACGCTCCATGTGGCGCGAAAGGCCGACGATCAACTGGATCAGAACGTCGGACCGGGCCTGAAACCCATCGGCGAGCGCTACCGGCCGGCGCGGAGGCCCACGGCCTGACCGGCGGCGTCGAAGACGTGGATGAACCGCTGAGGCACCTGCGCCGTGAAGCGGTCGCCCGGCCCGGCGGCGGTGTCGCCCGACGAGCGCACGATCACATCCTCCCCGCCCGCGAGCTTCATATAGACGTAGCTCGCCTCGCCGAGGTGTTCGACCGCGTCGATGACGCCTTCGAGCGAAACGCCTTTCGCGCTCTCCTCGCCCATGTGTTCCGGACGAATGCCGACCGTGACCTCGTCGCCCTGGTTCAGCGAACCCGCCCGTACCGGAACTGTCGTCTCGGCACCGGCGAAGGCGATGTCCGCACTTCCCTCGTGAACGGAACGCACCTGTCCTCTGATGAAGTTCATGCGGGGAGAGCCGATGAAGCCCGCCACGAAGAGGTTTCGCGGAGCGCGATAGAGATCGAGCGGTGCCCCGACCTGCTCGATGCGCCCATGGTTGAGGACGACGATCTTGGACGCCAGCGTCATTGCCTCGACCTGGTCGTGCGTTACGTAGACCATGGTCGCTCCGAGCTCGCGGTGGAGCTTGGCGATCTCCAGGCGCGTGTTGACCCGGAGAGCCGCGTCGAGGTTCGAGAGCGGCTCGTCGAACAGGAAGACGCTGGGCTCGCGCACGATGGCGCGCCCGATGGCGACGCGCTGGCGTTGGCCGCCGGACAGCTCGCGCGGCTTGCGGTCGAGGAGCGCGGACAGCTTCAAGGCCTCCGCGGCCTGCCTGACGCGGCGGTCCACCTCCGCCTTGTTGGTCTTGGCGAATTTCAGCCCGAAGGCCATGTTCTTGTAGACCGACATGTGCGGGTAGAGCGCATAGGACTGGAATACCATCGCGATCTTGCGCTCGGCCGGCGGCAGCTCGTTGACCCGCCTGCCCCCGATGCGGATCTCACCCGCGCTCACCGTCTCGAGGCCGGCGATGACGCGCAGGAGCGTGGACTTGCCGCAGCCGGACGGGCCGACGAAGACGACGAACTCGCCGTCATCCACCTGCAGGTCAATGTCCCGCAGGACCTCCGTGGAGCCGAAGGACTTTGCGATTCCGTGGAGAGAGACGTCTGCCATGAGATCGGGATCCGCTGGGAAGCACCACGCCTTACTTGACCGCGCCGGCCGTGAGGCCGCGGACGAGGTAGCGTGAGAAGAGAAGGTAGAGGACGAGGATCGGGGCGATCGCGAGGGTCAGGGAGGCGAGCACCGCATTCCAGTCGGTCACGTATTGCCCGATGAACTGCTGCACGCCGAGCGTGACCGTCTGCTTGCCGTCACCCGGCGCCAGGATCAGCGGGAACCAGAGATCGTTCCAGATCGGCACCATGGTGAACACCGCCACCGTCGCGATGGCCGGCCGGATCAGCGGCAGGATGATGCTGCCGAAGATGCGGTATTCGCTCACCCCGTCGCAGCGGGCGGCGTCGCGCAGGTCTTTAGGGATCTGCTGGATGAACTCGCCGAGGATGAGGATCGCGAGGGGCAGTCCTTGTGCCACGTAGACGAGGACAAGGGCCGTGAGCGTGTTGACGAGGTTGAGCTCCACCATCATCCGCAGGATGCTGACGCTGCCCAGGCGGATCGGCACCATGATGCCGATGGCGAGGTAGAGGCTGAGGATCGTGTTGCCGCGGAAGCGGTATTCCGTCAGCGCCCAAGCGGCCATGGCGCCGATGAGGACGATCAGCCCCAGCGACACCACCGTAACCGTGAGGCTGTTGAAGAAGTAAAGCCCGAAATCCGAATTGGCGAAGACCCGGTCGAACCCGATGGTCGTGAAGGTGCGGGCATCCGGGAACCCGAGCGGGTCGGCGAAGATGGCGCGCCTCGTCTTGAACGCGTTGATGAGGATGAGGACGATAGGTCCCACGGCCAGGACCGCGTAGAGGATCAAGGCCAGGTGGACGGCAATGCGGCCGGGGCGGAGATTCGTCATCGGCGCCCTCAGAACGTATGCCGCTGCAGCCGCCGCTGCACGGCGAAGAGATAGATCAGCACGCCGGTCAGGATGACGAACAGCATGGCGGTGGCCACTGTCGCGCCCATAGTGGGGCTGCCGACCTGGAGCTGGTAGCCGAAGAAGGTCCGATAGAAGAAAGTGCCGAGGATGTCAGTGGAAAAATTCGGCCCGGCGAGTGCGCCCTTGACGGCGTAGATGAGATCGAAGGCGTTGAAATTCGCCACGAAAGTAAGGATCGACACCACCCCCAGCGTCGGCAGGATCAGGGGCAGCCGCACAAACCAGAACACGCTGAAGGGACCGGCTCCGTCGACGGTCGCGGCATCCAGGAGATCGTCCGGAATGTTGATGAGCGCCGCGTAGATCAGCATCATCGGAATCCCGACGAACTGCCAGACCGAGATGAGGGAGATGGTCAGAAGGGCCGTCGATTCCTGCCCGAGCCAGGGGCCGAAGAAGCGCCCCAGGCCGACGGCGTTCATGAGGCCCTCCGCAATGCCCCAGAGCGGATTGAGCATCAGCTGCCAGATGAAGCCGATGATGACCACCGACAGCATGGTCGGCAGGAACAGGAGCGTGCGGTAGACGCTGCCGCCGGCGAGGCGGGGCAGGCTGAGCAGCATAGCCAGACCGAGGCCAATGCCGTTCTGCACCACCATGTGGATGAGAAAGAAGATCAGGTTGTTGCCGAGTGCGTTCCAGAACTGCCCCGACCAGGCAGGATCGGTGAGAAGCGTGCGAAAATTGTCGAGGCCGACAAAAGAACGTGCACCGGTCTCGTCGCCCGCATAAAGGCTGAGGCGGATGGTATCGATCAGCGGGTAGATCGAGAACACCGTATAGATGATCAGCGCGGGCGCGAGGAACACCGCGATATGCATGGGAAAGCGGGAGCGCGCAGCGGCGCTTTCCATCTGGACACCCGGGGCGGCGATATCCGACATGCTGATCCGGCTTCGAGAGAATGGAAGCGGCGGGCTGCGCGAGGCAGCCCGCCGGGCATCGGCAATCACTTCTTCTGCGGCTCGTACCAGCTCGCGAGTCCATCCTGCACTTTCTTGGCGGCCTCCTCCGGCTTCATGGTGCCGTTGAGAACCTGGGCGCTGACGTTCCAGAGCTCGTTCTCGAGGTTTGGCGTGCCGCGGGAGAGGATCTGATAGGAATTCCGGATCGAGCTCTCGCAGCCGTTGCGCCAGCCGACGAACTTCGCCGCGACTGGATCCTTCACGTCGACCTTCGCCTTGGAGAGCGGGAAGAAGCCAGGCAGCTCATTGGCATAGATCTCAGCGAATTCCGGAGACGCCACCCAGGACAGGAAGGTCTTGGCTGCCTCGACGTTCTTCGACTTGGCATTGATGCCGAGCGCGATGTCCGTGTGGTCACTGATGTAGCACTTGCTCGCACCCTCCGGCAGGGGCGGCGGGAAGGCGTCGAACTCGAAGTCTGCCTGCTGGCGGAAGATCGGGATGTCCCAGGAGCCGGCTGGGTAGATGGCGGCGCGACCCAGAGTGAAGAGGTTCTGGGTATCGGGATATTTCTGGGACTGATAGCCGTTGCCCATGTACGGCGCCCAGCTCGCCAGCTCGGCGAAGGTCTGCACGTAGGGCGCATCAGTGAACTTCTGCTTGCCCTCAATGAGAGCCTTGCGGCCCTCCTCGCCTTTCCAGTAGTTCACGCCGATGTTCTGGAAGCCCATGGTGGCTGCTTCCCACTGGTCAGCGGTTCCCATGGCGATGGGGGTGTACTTGCCACCGGCCTTGATCTTTTCGAGGACCGCGTGGAACTCCTTCACGGTCTTCGGCGGCGTCAGCTTCAGCTCGTCGAAGATCTCCTTGTTGTAGATGAAGCCGTGGATCACCGATGCCATCGGCATGCAGAAGGTCGTGCTGCCGTCGTCGGTGGACCAGGCACTCTTGGCCACATCCGAGAAGTTCTCGATCCCCTTCACGTCGTTGACGGACAGAAGCTGTCCCTTTTTGAACAGATCGAGAGAGGCGTCGAAGGGACGGCAGGTGATGAGGTCGCCCGCCGTGCCGCCGGCCAGGCGGGCATTGAGGGCGGCGTTGTACTCCGTCGGCGGGTCGGCCTTGAACTGCACCTTGATGTTCGGGTGCTTCTTGTTGAAGGCCGGGATGATCTTGTTGTTCCAGACATCCGCGTCGTCGTTGCGCCAGCTCTCGATGGTGAGCGTCTGGGCCGAGACCGCTCCGGCAATGGTCATGGCCATCGCCGCGAGGGAGGCCGTGGCCACGAGACGCCCGGCGCGGCGCAGAAGATTCTTGGTATGGAGAGGTTTCATCCTGTTCTTCCTCCTAGCATGTGGCGCCAAACGCCCATGTCGGTTCCCTTGGTTCGTCCTCTTGCGCGTTTGACGCGTTCTGGTTCTGCGGCGGATCGTGACTTTTCTACCCGCTGAGAATTCGGACAAGAGACCTCATATTGGTATCGCCCGCAATGAAACACAACAGGGTTCGGTGGAGCTTTCCCCTGGAAGCGCCACCCGGGTCTGCCAACGGCCCACCCCTCTTGCGACGGCGGTCACAGGCCTACCTGTTCGTAGGGGGCAGGCCGGCATTTTCCACCGGCGCCCCTTCACGAACTGGACATTAAGTGGCATGGTGGCCGCCCTGCGACCCAGGCTTCCTTCGGACCATCCAAGACACCTTCACGATGAATGAGCTTCTCTTCCTTGGCATTGACGGCGGCGGCACGAAGTGCCGGGCGCGCCTGCGTGATGCGCAAGGAAACCTTCTTGGCGAGGGATCGGGCGGACCGTCGAACATCCGCCTCGATCCGGACGTGGTCTGGAACTCGATTCTCACCGCCTGCCGCGAAGCCGTTGCTCAGGCCGGTCTGAGCGAATCCGATTTCCCGCATATTCGCGTCGGCATGGGAGCAGCCGGTGCCGGCCAGAGCAGCGCCGTCGAGCGGCTGCTCTCCCGTCGACATCCCTTCGCATCCTTCGCCATCGACACGGATGCACATATCGCCTGGCTCGGCGCGTTCGGCGGCGGTGACGGGGCCATCCTCATCGTCGGAACCGGCTCCTGCGGCTACGGCGGCGTCGGCGGACAGTGCCGTTACGTGGGCGGCTGGGGCTTTGAAATCTCCGACGAGGGCAGCGGCGCCGCCATCGGGCGAGAGATCCTGCGTCGGTGCATCTGGGCCTATGATGGCCGCATTCCGTCGACGCCGCTCTCCGACGCGGTCCTGGCCGATTTCGACAATGATCCAGAGGTGCTCGTGGATTGGGTCGGCAAGGCGCGTCCGGGGGACTATGCCCGCTACGCGCCGCTCGTGCTGGAGCATGCCCAGCGGCGGGATCCCCTCGGCCTTGAGCTGGTTCGGCACGCCGCCGACGAGATGGCCCAGATCGCGACGCGGCTCCTCGATCTCGGCGCGCCGGCCCTGTGCATCTTCGGCGGCTTGGCCGAGCCCCTGCGGCCCTGGCTTCCGCCGCCGTTGCAGCGGGTCATCGTGCCGCCGGCGGGTGATGCGCTCGACGGCGCCATCCTTCTGGGAAAGACAGCCCAAAGCGGAGGCAGGCATGACCGTAGCGGCCTCTGACTCCCTGCCCCTGCTGCCCCTCGACGAGACGAACCCCACGCCGCTTTATCTGCAGCTGCAGCAATCCATCGAGGAGGCGGTCCGAAGGGGCGCGATCAAGCCGGACGACGCCCTGCCGGGCGAGCGCGACCTTGCGCGGCAGCTCGGCATTTCCCGCGTCACCGTCCGAAAGGCCATCACCGGCCTCGTCAAGAAGGGCGTGCTCGTCCAGCGTTGGGGCTCGGGCACCTTCATCGCGCCGCAGATACGGCTCGAACAGCCCCTGTCGCGCCTGTCGAGCTTCACGGACGACATGTCGGCTCGCGGCCTGCCGTCATCGGCGGTGCTCCTGAGCCGCTCGGTTGGCCCGGCCGCGCCTAATGAGCTGATGGCGCTCGGCCTCTCGCCCGGCGACCTTGTGAGTCGGGTCAACCGGCTGCGCCTCGCCGACGGCATCCCCATGGCGATCGAGCATGCGGTCGTCCCGAGCCGTTTCCTGCCGGACCCCTCCCTCGTCAGGCAGTCGCTCTATGCCGTCCTGCACGAGCAGGGCGTCATGCCGACTCGGGCCCTGCAGCGGCTGCACGCCGTGCTCCTCACCGAGGAACAGGCCTCGCTGCTGCACGTTCCGGCCCAGAGTCCCGCCCTCTACATCGAGCGCCGCTCCTTCACGGCCGGGGGCGAGGCCGTGGAATTCACCTCGTCCTACTATCGTGGCGACGCCTATGACTTCGTGGCCGAGCTGACCATCAGCCAGCCTGACCGGATACAGAATGACGATGCCTGACCAGAACAGCTCCTCAATGACGGCCATGCTGCGCGAGGCGCGCGAGGCTCCACAGGTCGTGGCGCGCCTGCTTCAGAGCAACGCCGCTCTCTGCCGTGACCTCGGCGAGCGCCTGCGCGCGTCGCCGCCGCCCTTCGCGGTCACCTGCGCGCGCGGCAGTTCCGACAACGCGGCCACCTTCGCCAAGTACCTTCTCGAGATCCATTCCGGATTGGTGACGGCCTCCGTCGGCCCGTCCGTGACTTCAGTCTATGAAGCGCGCCCGCGCATGCGCGATGCGCTCTTCCTTACAGTCTCGCAATCAGGTCGGAGCCCTGACATCCTGCACCTTGCCAATGCGGGCCGGGAGGACGGCGCGCTGACTGTGGCCCTCGTGAACGACACCTCCTCGCCGCTGGCCTCCACCTGCGAGGTCGTGCTGCCGCTTCATGCCGGCCAGGAGAAGAGCGTCGCGGCCACGAAGTCCTTCATTGCGGCGCTGGCGGCAGGCTTGCAGCTCGTCGCCCATTGGTCGCAGGACGAGGCGCTCCTGAGGGCGCTCGATACGCTCCCCGAGGTGCTGGAGAAGGCCTCTGCCACGGACTGGTCGGCGGCGCTGCCGATGCTCTCCGAGGCGGGCAACCTCTTCGTGGTCGGGCGAGGCGTCGGCTTCGCGGTGGCGCAGGAGGCGGCCCTCAAGCTGAAGGAGACGTCCGGCATCCACGCCGAGGCCATGAGCGCCGCGGAGCTGATGCACGGCCCCTGGACGCTCGCGGGCGACCACTTCCCGATCCTGGTGCTGAGCCAGCGCGACGAGACCCTGAGCGGAGTCAGCGATCTGGTGACCAAGCTCAACGAACAGGGCGTTCCGGTGGTCGTCGCTGGCGCCGCGGAAGGCCCGGCATCGGTCATGCTGCCGTCGGTCGAGAACATTCATCCCTACCTCGCGCCGATCGCAATGGCGCAGAGCTTCTATCCGCTGGTGAACGCCGTCGCACTGGCGCGCGGACGAAACCCGGATGCACCTCCGCGCCTGCGCAAGGTGACGGAGACGGTATGATGACCTACGCTCTTGTCGGCGCCCGCATCTTCGACGGCACCCACATTCTCGATGGACGTGCCGTCGTCGTCGGGAATGGCCGCATCCTGGCCGTGCCGTCAGCAAAAGATCTCGGCGCCGGCATCGAGACACGCCGTATCGAGGGCCTGCTCGCTCCCGGCTTCATCGACGTGCAGGTCAATGGCGGCGGCGGCGTGCTCTTCAACGATGTACGCAGTGTGGACGGTCTGCGGGCCATTGCGGAGGCTCACCGGACCTATGGTACTGTTGGACTCCTGCCGACCTTCATCACCGACACCCGCGAACGCATGGCGGAGGCGGTCGAGGCCATGCGGGAGGCGCTTGCCGCCCGCATCCCCGGCGTGCTCGGCATCCATGTGGAAGGTCCCTTCATCAATCCGGAGCGCAAGGGCGTTCACAACCCTGACTTCATGCGTCCGATGGAGGAGGAGGATCTGAGGATTCTCACGTCGCTTGAGGAGGGCCGCACCCTCGTGACGCTGGCGCCCGAGCGCAACCCGATGGAGGCAATCGGCCAGCTCGCGGCGGCAGGGGTGCTGGTCTGCGCCGGGCACACGGCCGGCGACTATGCCACGGTCATGGAGGCATGCCGCCACGGCCTGCGCGGCTTCACCCACCTCTTCAACGCCATGCCGCCTTTCGCCGGGCGCGAACCGGGCCCGGTCGGAGCGGGCCTCGACAGCGTCGGCACCTGGTGCGGCCTCATCGTCGACGGACACCATGTGAGTGACGCGGCCCTGCGCATTGCCATCGCCGCGAAGGGAACCGAGGGCATGATGCTCGTGACCGACGCCATGTCGGTCACCGGCACGGATCTCGAAACATTCGAGCTGCACGGCCGCACGATCTACCGCCGCGAAGGCAGGCTCACCACCGCGGACGGGACCCTTGCCGGCTCCGATCTCGACATGGCGAGTGCGGTGCGCAACAGCGTACAGCGGCTGGGCCTTGGCCTGCCCGAGGTGCTCAGGATGGCCTCGCTCAATCCGGCGACTTTCCTGAGGCTCGACCATGAACTGGGGCGCCTAGCGCCCGGCTACCGCGCGAGCCTCGTGCTTCTCGATGACGGGCTGAACGTGCGGCAGACCTGGATCGATGGCGAATAAGGAGGTTCTCGATGGGTGCGAAGCGGGTTCTCGTGGTCGGTCTCGGCAACATGGGCATGTCCCACGCCCTCGCCTATTCCCGCATCGAGGGGTACGAAATCGCAGGATTGTGCACCCGCAATATCGAGGACATGACGCTGCCTGCGCCGCTGCAGCAGGGCGCGCGCTTCACCGACTTCGAGGAAGCGCTGGCTGCGACGAAGCCCGACGTGGTGTCGATCAACACCTGGTCGGACACCCATGCGCCCTATGCCATCAAGGCTATGGAGGCTGGCGCCCACGTATTTGTCGAGAAGCCCCTCGCAGACACGGTGGAAGACGCGCAGCGGGTGGTCGACACGGCCGTGCGGATGAAGCGCAAGCTCGTCGTAGGCTATATCTTGCGGCACCACCCGTCCTGGATGAAGTTCATCGAAATCGCGAGGACGCTGGGCACCCCGAACGTCTTCCGCATGAACCTGAACCAGCAATCGAGCGGCGCTGCTTGGGAGGCGCACAAGCGCCTGCTGCAATCTCTCTCGCCCATTGTCGATTGCGGCGTGCACTACGTCGACGTGATGTGCCAGATTACGCGAGCCAAGCCCGTGCAGGTGCACGGGGTCGGCGCGCGCCTGACCGACGACATGCCGGCCGGCATGTACAATTACGGCCATCTCCACGTGACCTTCGACGACGGCTCGGTCGGCTGGTACGAGGCTGGCTGGGGCCCGATGATGAGCGAGACGGCCTATTTCGTGAAGGATGTGATCGGCCCGAAAGGCAGCGTCAGCATCGTCATGGCCGAGACGGCAGGCGACATCCGGTCCGACGACATCAACGCTCACACAAAGACGAACCAGATCCTCCTCCACCATGCCGCCCTGAAGCCCGACGGTACTTTCGCCAGGGCAGACGAACGCATCAGCACGGCGGACGAGCCCAGCCACGACGACCTCTGCGAGCGCGAGCAGCGCTACCTCCTGCGCGCCATCGACGAGGACCTGGACCTGACCGATCACATGCACGATGCCGTCCGATCCCTGAAGATCGTGCTCGCAGCCGACGAGGCAGTGCGCACCGGGCGCGTCATTTCGATTTAAGGTTTCACGTAAAGGACGAAGCTGCGCGCGCGACCGGCGAAGTCGCGCTCGTATTCCCGCGCGAGGCGCCAGCCGTGCCGCTCATAGAAACGACGCGCGCCGTGGTTGTCACGGAAGCATTCGAGGCTCCGGGCACCCAGAGCCTCTGCCTTCCGGAGGAGGAGCGCGCCGCCTCCCATGCCGTCGGCCTCGGGGTCCATGAACAGCATGTCGATATGGCCGTCGGTCATGAGCAGGAAGCCAACGGGCCTGTCGCCCTCCAGTGCCACAAGCATCCGCCTCCATGACGTGGCGAAACGGGTGGCGAAGAAAGCCGCCTTGCGACCCGCAAGCACATCCTCCTCCAGAATGGCCTTGAAAGCAGCCCGGTAGGATCTCTCGGCGATGGCCGCCAGCGCCGGAATGTCCTCGGCGCGGGCGCTCCGCGCCCTCACGGCTGGCCCCGCAGGCGGGGATCGAGGGTATCGCGCAGGGCGTCGCCAAGGAGATTGAATCCGAAGGACAGGAACAGGATCGCAAAGCCAGCGAAGATGGCGCTCCAGGGCGAGAGCTGGAGGAAGTTGCGCCCCTCCGACAGCATCAGGCCGAGGGATGGTGTCGGCGGCTGCGTGCCCAGCCCCAGGAAGGAGAGCGACGCCTCGACGAGGATCGCGGCGGAGAGAAGCAGGCTCGTCTGCACCAGGATGACCGACGCGAGGTTGGGCAGGATATGCAGAAAGATGATGCGGGCGTCCGAGGCTCCGATGGCGCGGGCGCCCGCCACGTATTCGCTTTCGCACAGCACGAGGGCGGGACCCCGCAGGAGGCGCGCGAAGATGGGCGTGTAGACCACCGCGATGGCGGCCGCTGCGCTGTACGTATGCGGGCCGAGCACTGCAATGATGCCGATCGCCAGCAGCATGACCGGGAAGGCGAATAGCACGTCCATCACCCGCATGATGACCCGGTCGAGCCAGCCGCGGTAATAGGCGGCGACCAGCCCGAGGGTGCCGCCAGCGAGCAGAGCGACGCCGACCGCCAACAGACAGGCAATAAGCGAGGTGCGGTAGCCGTAGAGGATGCGGGTGAAGACGTCGCGGCCGAGCTGATCCGTGCCGAGCCAGTTGAGCTCGGTCGGCCCGCGTAAGCGTCGGACGATACTTTGCGCCATTGGATCGTAGGGCGCGATCAAGGGTGCGCCGACGGCGAGGATGAGTTGCAGCGCCACGAGGAAGAGCGCGAAGGTGAGAAGCTTGTTCTTGGCCAGATACGACATGGTTTCAGGCTCTTACCCGCGGATCGACCACGATGTAGAGGAGATCGACCAGGAAGTTCACCAGCACGAAACCGGCCGTCACAACCAGGATCGTGGCCTGGATCACCGGATAATTGCGCTCCGCGATGGCTCCCAGGATGAGGCGGCCGAGGCCCGGAATGGCAAAGACCTGCTCGACCACGATGGCGCCGCCGAGCAGGTAACCGGTCATGATGCCGACGCTGGTGAGGAAGGGGATCAGCGCGTTGCGCAGCGCATGCTTGTAGACCACCTTGCGCTCGCTCAGGCCTTTGGCCCGGGCGGTGCGGATATAGTCCTGCCCGAGCGCGTCGAGCATCGCCGAACGCACGAGGCGCGAGAGATTGGCCAGGATCGGCAGCGCCAGCGCGATCGACGGCAGCATCATGCGCTGGAGATTGCCGAGCGGATCCTCCGAGAACGGCACATAACCGAGGGACGCGAAGCTCGGCGCGAAGCTCGCGAGAAGCAGGATGAGCACGATCCCGAGCCAGAAGGACGGGATCGTCAGGCCCGCGATGGCGGCGATCCGCATCGCCACGTCCGCACCTTTGCCCCGGGTCTGCGCCATCAGGCAGCCGACGGGAACCGCGAGCACCGCGCCGGCGAGCAGGGACAGGAACGTGAGTTCCAGGGTCGGCCAGAGATGCACCATGATCTCGGTCGCGACGGGGCGGCCGGTCCAGAGGGAGGTTCCGAAGTCGCCGCGCAGGGCGGCTCCCGCCCAGAGCAGGTACTGCTCGACGATGGGGCGGTCGAGGCCGACACGGCTCTTCAGCTCCGCCATGCGCTCAGGGGTGATCTCGGTGTTCGCCCCGAGCATGATCGCCACCGCATCGCCGGGAATGAGCCGGATCATCAGGAACACGATGACCGAGACGCCGAACAGGACGATGACCAGATCGATAAGCCGGGAGACCAGAACGCGATTCATCTAGGGCAGTGGCTTCCGCGTTGAAAATGGATTCGGCGCCGCAGCTCCTGCGGCGCCGGAACGACGGCTTCGACTCAGTAGGTTGCGCTGCGCAGCAGCATGAGCGAGCGGTTCGGCATAGTCTCGAATCCCTGAAGCTTGTCGCGCATGGCCGAAAACAGGGTACCGTAGGTCAGGTGTGCCACCGGGCCCGAGCAGGCGAGTTTCTTCTGCACCTGGTCGTATGCCTTCTTGCGGGCCACTTGGTCCTGCTGGCTGCGGGCACTGTCGAGGAGCTGGTCGATTTCCGTGTCCGAGTACTTGAACACGTTGGTCGAGCCGCCGGTGCGGAAGGCGCGGTAGAAATACTCGTCCGGATCTGGGCTGCCGGCATTGAGCGAGGCGAACATGTCGAAGTTGCTGTTGCGCCAGTCCTGGATGAACTGACCCTGCTCCTGGTTCTTCAGCTCGACCTTGAAGCCGACCTTGTTGAGCTGCTCCTGCACCACCTGGGCAATGTCCTTGATGTCCTGGCGCGGCAGCACGTTCATGGTGACGCTCACCGGAAGCGAGACGCCCGCCTCTTTCAGCAGGGTTTGAGCCTTGGCGGGATCGTGCGCGTAGCAGGGGAACTCCTTCACGTCGAGTGCCCAGGACTTCAGAGCCGGTGAGAGCGGGCCGCCCGGCACGCCGGCGCCGAAGAGCGCGGCCTCCACGATTTCCTGGCGGTTGATGGCGTAGTTCACCGCCTCGCGCACTTTCGCGTTATCGAAGGGCGGCTTCGACACGTTCATGCCGATGAGCGTGTAGGCGAGGTCCAGCGTCTCGGAGAGCTTCACGCCCGGCTTACCCTTGAGCTGCAGGGCGGTCGCCGCGTCGATGTTCGGCAACAGCGCATACTGGCCGTTCGTGAGGCCGACCTGACGGGTGGCCGATTCCGGCACGATGTTGAACTTCAGGCCCGCGAGCTTCGGCAGCCCCTGCTGCCAATAGCTGTCGTTCTTGGCAAGCAGGATATAGCCGTTCGGCTGCCATTCCTGGAATTTGAACGGCCCCGTCCCGACCGGCTGCTTCTGCAGCGCATCCTTGTTGGTCTCGGCCGAGCTCGGCACGATGGCGATGGTGGCGAGCGACGAGAGCAAAGGAGCGGATGGCTCCTTGAGCTTCAGCTCGACTGTCTGCGCGTCGACCGCATTGGCGCTCTCGATGGCGGCGAGGCGGCTCGCGAGCGGCGATGCGATGTCCTTGCTCTGAACGCGCTTGATGGTGGACACCACGTCCTCCGCCTCCATGGCGGAGCCGTCGTGGAATTTCACGTTGGCGCGGAGCTTGAAGGTATAGGTCTTGCCGTCGGGCGAGACGGTCCAGGACTCCGCGAGGCTCGGGACGATCTTCAGGTCCTTGTCGACGGCGGTCAGACCCTCGTAGATGTTGCCGTTGACCACCATGAAGCTCGGAAAGGCGGTGATGAGGTGCGGATCGAGGCCGGTCGGGTTGTTGTCCGCGCCGATCTCCAGAACCTGAGCCGAGGCGGAGGCCATTGCCGCCAACATGAAACCTGCGCCTATGGCGCCGCGCAGTGCTGACCTGAACATGCGTCTTTTCTCCCTTGGAAGCCGCAAGCGGTTTTATAGGCCATTGCTCCCGACCTGTCATGGTCCAATCTCATACCACTCTGGACCGGCTTCGAGCCTGTGGTATGGTCTGCCGCGAAGCAGCTTCAACCGAGGTCCCGATGTTGCAACCCTCGACCGTCAAGGCAATCGGCGTCATCAGCGGCACGTCCATGGACGGCATCGACGTCTCCGTCGTCGACACGGACGGAGACGAGGTCGTCACTCCGGGTTCGGGACGGACCTTTCCCTATCCTGACGAGTTGCGCCGCCGCCTCCAGGACCTGATCGCGGAACCGACACGGGCCAAGAGCGAGCCGCTGGAGGACCTCGACCACGAGGTGACCGAGGCGCATGTCGGGGCCATCCGTCGCTTCATGGACGAGATCGGCCTGGTTGCGAAGGATGTCGGACTGATCGGCTTTCACGGCCAGACCGTCTATCACCGGCCCGAGATCCGCTTCACCCGCCAGCTCGGCAACGGTGCGCGCGTTGCGAAGGGACTCGGCATCGACACGGTCGACCGGTTCCGCCATGCGGATGTCGCGTCGGGCGGCGAAGGCGCTCCCTTCGTGCCGCTTTATCACCGGGCCCTCGCGAGTCGCCTCGACCATCCGGTCATGATCCTCAATCTCGGCGGCGTCGCCAACGTCACCTATATCGACGGCGATACGGTGATTGCCTTCGATACCGGTCCGGCCAGCGCATTGCTCGACGACTTCGTCCTGCGCCGGCAGGGCCTGAGCTTCGACGAAGACGGTCGGCTCGCGGCCTCCGGCATGGCCGATCGGAGGCTGGTCGCAGAGTTCATGCAGAACCCCTTCTTCGACCGCCCGGCCCCGAAATCCCTTGACCGCCAGGATTTCCATGCCCGTGCCAAGGGCGTTGAAGCGCTCTCGGATGCGGATGGCGCCGCGACGCTGGCGGAGTTCACGGTCGAGTCCGTCGCCGCTTCCTTACGTCACGTGCCGCGGCGGCCGCAGCGCTGGCTGGTGACCGGCGGCGGACGGCGCAATGCGCATTTCATGCGCCGCCTGCACGAGAGGCTCGGCGTGAGCGTCGATCCCGTCGAGGCGGTCGGATGGGATGGCGATTTCCTCGAAGCGCAGGCCTTCGGCTATCTGGCCGTACGCTCCACAAAGGGCCTGCCGTTGAGCCTTCCGACCACCACGGGTGTGCCGCATCCGATGCCCGGCGGCGAATTGCACCGCGCAGCATGACCGACACCAGTTTGCTTGCCGACCTCGTCGAGCGGGCCTTTGCGCCCGCGGCCGCGTCTATCCGCGACGGCAACGTCCCGTGTGCCGTGCTGGGCATCGTGACCGCTGACGGCGCACGCGCCGTGCACTGGAACGGCTGGGCGCAGATCGAACCGGAGCCGGAACCGGTCTCCCGCGAGACCGTCTTCGATCTCGCGTCCCTCACCAAGGTGATCTTCACCACCACCAGCATCCTGCGCCTCGTGGAACAGGGGAAGATCGGCCTCGACGATCCGCTGACGACCGCCATCCCGGATCTGCGCCAATACGACATGAACGCCGCCGAGCGCCGCCTCACATTCCGGCAGTGTCTCGCGCACCAGACCCATCTGCCGGCGGTCGAGCCGCTCTACACCTACGGCCAGGATCCGCAGACCCTGCGCGCCTTCATCCTCCAGCGCGTCTGGCAGAGCGGACCGCCGGTCTATTCCGATATCAACTTCATGCTGCTCGGCGTCGCCATCGAGCGCATTACCGGAAAGCCCCTGATCGATCAGCCGCTCCCTGTCGGATTCACCTTCCGGCCCGATCCGCGCGACTGCGCGGCGACGGAGCGCTGCACATGGCGCGGCCGGGTCATCCGCGGCGAAGTGCACGACGAGAATGCATACGCTCTGGGCGGCGCTTCGGGCCATGCGGGGCTCTTCGGCCCCGTGGACGCGGTGCTCGATTTCGCGCTCTCGCTCCTCGACGGTTCGGGCCTGTCGGCGGAATCGCTGAAGGCCATACAAACCCGAGACTCGGAGAAGCGCACGGTAGGCTGGGAAGGCTCTTATCCCGGCTGGCATGGAGGCGATACCTGCTCGCGCGATACCATCGGTCATACGGGATTCACGGGCACGGGACTATGGATCGACTTCGAGCGGGGAATCGCCTGGTCGCTCCTCACCAACCGGGTTCATCCGAGCCGGCACAAGGACAGCGGCATCATGGCTCTGCGCCGCGCCACGGGTGAGCGGGTGGTGTCTATCTTCGACGGAACCAAGCGGTCTTAAGCACGCTTCCAAAAAGCCCTTGGATGAGGGGGCGAGGCGGGCCTCGAGCGATTGCTGAGGCCCGTTACTGGACTTATATTGGTCTTCAAGAAAGATCAGCGCGATGGCCACCGAAAACTTCAGCACCCGTTTCCAGGACCTCGATTCCTGGCCCAGCCTCGATATCCTCTCTGCCTTCTACGAGGGACAGCTCTCCGCCGTCGCGGCCGTGAGACCCTCCCTGCCGGCGATTGCCGCCGCCGCCGAGGCGGCGGTCGAGCGCCTGCGCCAGGGCGGGCGACTGGTCTATGTGGGGGCAGGAACCTCCGGCCGCATCGGCGTGCAGGACGGCACCGAACTGCCGCC
This sequence comes from Microvirga sp., assembly GCA_035645535.1. Classification (GTDB taxonomy): domain Bacteria; phylum Pseudomonadota; class Alphaproteobacteria; order Rhizobiales; family Beijerinckiaceae; genus Microvirga. The sequence goes on from DASQMJ010000022.1 coordinate 66,657, forward strand.
GACCTTCAACTGGCCCGATGACCGCATCGTCTATCTCATTGCGGGCGGCGAGGGCGCGATCATGCGGGCTGTCGAGAATGCTGAGGATTCCATCGAGGAGGGTATCGCCGGGATCCGGAACGCGGATGTGGGCCCGGACGACGTGGTGATCGGCGTCGCCGCGAGCGGCCGGACGCCGTTCACGGTGGCGGCCCTGCAGGAAGCCAACTCCCGAGGCGCGCAGACCATCGGCATATCCAACAATGCCGGCACCACCATCCTTCACGTGGCCACTCACCCGATCCTCGCCGAGACCGGCGAGGAGGTGATCGCCGGCTCGACCCGCATGAAGGCCGGTACCGCGCAGAAGATCATCCTCAACCTGCTCTCGACCCTGATCATGGTGCGCCTGGGGCGGGTCTATCGCGGTCTCATGGTGGACATGCGCGCGACCAACGCGAAGCTGCGCCGCCGAAGCGAGGTCATGGTGTCCCAGATCGCCGGTTGCGACGATGCCACCGCCGTCGACGCCCTGCGTCGGGCGAATGGGGACATGAAGGTCGCGTCCCTGGTGGCGCTGGGGGCCAGCCCCGACGAAGCCAGGGGGATCCTGGCCAAGTGCGATGGCAATCTGCGGCAGGCCCTGTCACACTTCCCGGCATCGAAGAACTGACGCCGACGGGCAGAGCCGGCGCGAACAGGAAAGCGGAGCGTCATGGCACTGGGGCTGGGCATCGACGCTGGAGGCACCGCCACGCGCTGGCGGCTGGCCAGCCACGGCGGTAAATGCATCGCGCAGGGAACGGTCGAGCCCCTGACCGGGCACATCTTCTCCTCGGCCGCGGAGGAGCGCGCCCGGCGCATCGTGGCCGAGATGGCGCAGGCCGTCGCCGCAACCGGGAGGCCCGTCGGCATCATCGCCGGCATCACGGGCCTGACGCGCGACACGCCGGCGGAAGCCACCATGCGCGGCATCTTCTCGGACGTGTTCCGCCTGCCCGAGGAGAAGGTGTTCGTCGCCGAGGACATGTGGATCGCCTACCTGTCCTATTTCGCGCTCGGCGAGGGCATTCTCGTCTACAGCGGCACGGGCTCCATCGGCTACTATCTCTCCGAGACCAAGGAGGTGATCCGGGTCGGCGGGCGTGGCAACCTGATCGATGACGGCGGCTCCGGCTTCTGGATTGCCCGCGAAGCCCTCAAGGCTGTGCTCCGCACCAAGGAGGAAGAGCCCGGCGCCGGCTGGTCCACCCGTCTCGGCACCTGCCTTGCCGAAGCGCTCGGCGGGACCGATTGGAACCTGATCCGCTCCTATGTCTATGGCGGTGACCGCGGCAAGATCGGCTCGCTCGCCCGCGCGGTCGGCGAGGCGGCCGCAAAAGGGGATGCGACGGCGCTCGGCATCCTCCGCTGCGCCGGTCAGGAGCTCGCCCGCCTCGCCAATTGCCTCATCAAGCGCCTTGGTCCGCGCCCGGTCGCCCTGGTGGGCGGCAGCTCCCGCCTCCACGGCGCCGTGGCCGAAACCTTCCGGCAGGAGCTTGCGACCCCTGTTGAGGTCATCGCGAGCGACATCGACGCGGCATTGACGGCGGCACGCCTCGCCGCCACGCTCCACAGGGGCTGACCGCCTCGCGCCCGCCTGCCCTTGCGGCGACCTGGAGACGGGCCGTATAGGTCCGCCCGTCCAATCCGCGCGGAGACATCGGTGATCTTCGATACCTGGCTCGACATGCCCGTCTGGGGGATCTTTGCCTCCCTCGCCGGCTTGTTCACCGCTTCCGTCCTGCTCATCCATTGGCTGTGCTTCGGCAAGCCGACGCGGATGCGCGCGTCGGGCTTCAGCGGGGTGGTGGCCCCCTTCTTCAGCTCCGTGGCGGTCCTCTTCTCCCTTCTGACCGGTTTCCTGGCCAACGAGGTCTGGGACCGGAACCGCCAGGCGGGCCGGGCGATTCTCGCCGAGCGGGACGGGCTCCTTGCCATCCATGCCATCAGCACCGCGACGGTCTCGGACATGGACGACATCCGGGTTGCCGCCCAGCGCTACGCCAGAACCCTGATCGAGCAGGAATGGCCCCGCATGACGGTCCAGGAGAGCTCGCAGGAGGCCGGCGAGGCCCTGCTCGACCTGCTCGCCCTCGTGTCCAACCCGCAGATCGGCGCCGATGCGGGCTCCGCCGCCCAGGCCGCCCTCCTCGACACAGTTCTCAAGCTGCGCAATGCCCGTTACGACCGCTTGGCCCTGAGCGGGGACCAGACCGACCGCACGAAATGGACTGCGGTCTTCATCCTCGCGCTCGCGACCCAGGTGGCCATCGGGATCGTGCATCTCGACAGGCCGAAGGCCCAGATCGCTTCTCTCACGATCTTTTCGGTCGCGGTCGTCATCACCCTGGGCCTGGTGGCGATCCGGGAGCGGCCGTTCGACGGCCCCTTGCGTTTTTCGCCAGCCCCCCTGGAAGATGCGCTGAAGATCATGTCCGGAACAGCCACGCCCTGAGCCGGACGGGGCGGGTTGCACAATCATCCGACCTCGGCCAAGACTCTGTCGGCAGAAACCCGACCTTGGGACGATTTTCAGACATGCATGCTCTTTTTGTTGGCCAGACCTATATCGACGTGACGTTCCTGGCGGACGAACTCCCGACCGGGGACGAGAAGACGGTGGCGCGGGACTACTCCATCTCCTTCGGCGGCAATGCGGTCACGGCCGCCTTCGCCTGCGCCAAGCTCGGGATCGCGCCGGACCTGCTCACCTCCATCGCGGACGACTGGCTCGGGCGCATGTTCATCGACATGGCGGCCAAATACGGCATCTCGGTCCACCACCGGAAGGTAGCCGAATCGTCCCTGTCCTTCATCATGCCGCGCGGCGGCAAGCGCGCGATCGTGCGCTGCCGCGACGACCATTACCTGCACCCGGTGCCGCCCCTGAACCTCACGGGCTGCAAGGCGCTCCATCTCGACGGACACCAGGCCGATGCGGCGATGCACTATGCCCGCACCTGCCGGGAGGCCGGCATCCTCACCTCCCTCGATGGCGGAGGCCTGCGCTCCAACACGCACGAACTCCTCGAGTTCATCGACGTGGCCATCGTGGCCGAGCGCCTGTGCGAGCAGATGAACATGACGCCGTCCGAGATGCTGGGCTACCTCAAGAGCCGCGGCTGCAGGATCGGCGGCGTGACCTTGGGTGAGCGCGGTCTCGTCTGGTACGACGAGACCGGCCAGGAGAGCGAGATGCCGGCCCTGGCTGTGCCGGCAGAGGCGGTGGTGGATACCAACGGCGCCGGCGACATCTTCCACGGGGCCTATGTGTATTCCGCCATGGCCCGGCCCGAGCTTCCCTGGCGCGAGCACTTCCTGTTCGCCCGCGCCGCCTCCGCCCATGCGATCCAGCACCTGGGCAACGAGGCGAGCCTGCCCTCGCTCGAGGACATCGCGCGCACGCAGGAGCAGTTCGACGAGCGCAAGCTCGCCGCATGACGATCCCACCCGTGCAGCGCGACAAGCTGTTTCTGCTGAAACCCGGCTTCGAGGATCCGGCCTATTCGGGCAAGCGCTTCTATTGCTGGCACTGTGCCCTTCTGGAGGGCGTGCTCGCATCGTTCCCGTCTCTCGCCGCGCGCCTCGACGTCGAGCGCGTGGCATGGCCGCGGCCCCGCGCAGCGGTGATCGACATCCTTGGGGAGGAGAACCAGTCGCTGCCCCTTCTCGTTCTCGCGGGGGAAGCGTCCACAGGTATCAAGGTGTCGTCCTGCAACGGCGTCGGCTTCATCGCCGGCAAGAATGAGATCCTGAAAGCCCTGAGCGTTCGCCATGGCTTTCCCGAACCCCATCCCTGACGGACTTCAGGCTGCCTTCTTCTGGTAGTCCTTCACGTCCGAGAACTGGATTGCCTTCCAGCGGTCCTGCTCGTATTGCAAGTTGAACATGTTGTTGGCCATGAAGACCGGCGCATCGTCGAGGTCGCGCGCCATCGACGACAGATGGCTGTCGATGAAGCGGTCGAGCTCCGCCCGGTCGGCCGCCGTGATCCAGCGGCAGATCGAGAAGCGCGTCGGCTCGTAGTCGATCGGCAGGCCGTACTCGCCCTGCAGCCTCTCCTTCAGCACGTCGAGCTGCAGCGCGCCGACGACGCCCACGATGGCGCCGGAGCCGTCATAGGGCACGAAGAGCTGAACCACGCCCTCCTCGGCCATCTGCTGCAATGCCTCGCGCAGCTTCTTGGCCTTCATGGCGTCCTGCAGCTTGATGCGGCGCAGGATCTCGGGCGCGAAGCTCGGCACGCCGCGGAACACGATGTCCTCGCCCTCGGTGAGGGTGTCGCCGATGCGCAAGGTCCCATGGTTCGGGATGCCCACCACGTCCCCTGCCCAGGCCTCGTCCGCGATGGCGCGGTCCTGCGCGAAAAAGAACTGCGGCGTGTTGAGGCTCATGGGCTTGCCGGTGCGCACGAGCTTCGCCTTCATGCCGCGCTGGAGCTTGCCGGAGCAGATGCGCATGAAGGCGATGCGGTCGCGGTGGTTCGGATCCATGTTGGCCTGGATCTTGAACACGAAACCGGTCATGCGGCTCTCGCCCGCCTGGACGAGGCGCTTGTCCGCCTCCTGCCCGCGCGGCGGCGGCGCGTAAGCCGCGAGCGAGTCGATCAAGTCGCGCACTCCGAAATTGCGCAGCGCCGAGCCGAAGAAGACCGGCGTCAGGTGACCTTCGCGGAAGGCCTGGAGGTCGAAGGGCTTGCAGGCCTCCTGCGCGAGGAACACCTCCTCCTGCCAACTCTCCGCCTCTTCCGGCGGCAGCAGGGCCACCACAGACGCGTCGTCCGGACCCGAGACCTCCATCGGCTCCTCGTCCGTGTCGATGCGGCGCACCAGGTTGCGGCGCAGATCGAAGGTGCCGGCGAAGCTCTTGCCCTGGCTGATCGGCCAGGTGACGGGCGCCGTGTCGAGGGCGAGCGTCTTCTCGATTTCGTCGAGCAGGTCGAAGGGGTTGCGTGCCTCCCGGTCCATCTTGTTGACGAAGGTCACGATCGGGATGTCGCGCATCCGGCACACCTCGAAGAGCTTGCGGGTGCGCGCCTCGATGCCTTTGGCGGCATCGATGACCATGATGGCCGAATCGACGGCCGTCAGCGTCCGGTAGGTGTCCTCGGAGAAGTCCTCGTGGCCTGGCGTGTCCAGCAGGTTGAAGACGCAGTCGCCGTATTCGAACGTCATGACCGAGGTCACGACCGAGATGCCGCGCTCCTTCTCGATGCCCATCCAGTCGGAGCGGGTCGAGACGCGGTTCTTCTTGGCCTTCACCTCGCCGGCGAGCTGGATCGCCCCCCCGAAGAGCAGGAGCTTCTCGGTGAGGGTGGTCTTGCCCGCGTCCGGGTGGGAGATGATCGCAAAGGTTCGGCGGCGGCTCACGGGAGCCGGAAGGTCGGTCATGGTTCTCGGGTTCTCTGGAACGAAGATGGAGGCAGAACGCCGCAGCGCCCGCCCCTTTCGTATCAATCTTCTCACCCCATATGGGGGTTTCCCGTCAACAACGAAAGGAGGTGATCCAGTGTCTCATTGTCACTGCCGTCGCCTCGCCGTGGTCGCCCGCTAAGTCACTGATTTAGCATTGGCTTTGTGGAGACGCCCGCGGCGTTCTACACGGCGAGATAATGCTGGGGCCCACACGAGGCTTGCGTCTCCTGTGGGCCCTTCTCTTTTTTCGGCCCCGGGGGAGGCCCGTCTCGGAACCCGCCTCCCGTGCCTCCCGGTCCGTGATTCGGCAGGAGGGGCATGCCCCGGGCCACCTATGGGCCGGCATCGCATCCGGTTCCCGGACGATCATTGTCCCGGTTTTCGTGATGTCGGGTGTTCGTCATTCCTCGCGGAAGGCTTTTGCCAGATGGTCGGTAAGGGGCTTGGTGAGGTAGGAGAAGACCGTGCGGTAGCCGGTCTGGATGAAGCCCTCCACCGGCATCCCCGGCACCAGCTTGAGCGTCCCAAGCCGCTCCCGCTCCCCTTGAGCAAACGCCACCCGCACCGGGTAATATTGCGCCCCCGAGCGCTGGTCCGTCACGAGATCCGCCGCGATCAGGCTCACCTCCCCCTTCAGCTCCGGCGTCGTGCGCTGGTTGAATGCAGACAGCCGCAGCACCGTCGCCTGCCCCGGCACGAGCTGGTCGATGTCCTGCGGCGACACCTTCACCTCGATCGACAGCTCGTCCGCCTCCGGCACGATCAGCATCAGCGGCTCGCCCGCATTGATCACTCCCCCAACCGTATGCACCACCGACTGGTGCACGACCCCGTCCTGCGGCGCACGGATGTCGATGCGCTTGAGCTGGTCCTCCGCCGCCACCTTGCGCTCCACCAGCTCCGCGATCTTCGCCTGCACCTCGCGCAGCTCCTTGGCCACCTCGCTTCTGAGGTCCTGCTCGATCTGCAGGATCTGCAGCGTCGTCTCGCTGATCCGCCCCTTCGCCTGCGCCACGCTCGAGATCATCTGACCGCGCTCGCCCCGCAGCCGCGTCTCCTCGCGCCGGAGCGCCGTCACCCGCGTGATCGGAACCAGGTTCTTCTTCCACAGCTGCTCGACACCGCCGAGCTCGTCCTGGATCAGCTTGATCTCGTCCGCCTTCGCGCCCGCCTGCTGGGTCAGCCCGTCGATCTGTTCGGCCAGCTGCGCAATCCGCTCCTTCAGCTGCGCCTTCTGCCCGTCGCGCGCCGCCCGCCGGCTCTCGAACAGCCGCTGCTCGCCCGCCAATAGACCGGATAGCTCCGTATCGCCGGCCCGGTCGAGCAGACCGGACGGGAACACTACCGCCGTCAGCCCGTCGCGCTCCGCCTCCAGCCGCGCCTGACGGGCATAAAGCTCGTCCAGACTCTTGGCCACCATGGCGAGGTTTGCCCGCGCCACCGTCTCATCGAGCCGAACCACCACCTCGCCCGCTTTTACCCGGTCCCCATCTCGGGCCAGGATCTCGCCCACGACCCCGCCTGTCGGGTGCTGCACCTTCTTCACGTGGCTGTCGACCACGAGGCTGCCCGGCGCCACCACGGCGCCCGACAGCTCGGTGACCGCTGCCCAGCCGCCGCAGCCTCCCACCAAGGTGAACGCCGCCACCAGCCCCAGGCGCGTATGCCGGCGGATCGACGCGCGGGCATTCTCCGTCTTGCTCATGATGCAGCTCCTTCCACCACCTTCAACGGCGTCACCGCCGGCATGCGCGGCTCCGCCGCCACCGGCCGAAGCACCTTGCCGAGCACCTCCTCTTTGGGACCGACGCTCTGCACCCGGCCCTCGCCCAGCACCAGCACCAGGTCGACCCCGGCGAGCGCGCTCGGCCGGTGGGCGATCACCACCACGATTCCGCCGCGCGCCCGCACCCCCAGGATCGCGGCGGTGAGCGCCTGCTCGCCCTCCGCGTCCAGGTTCGAGTTCGGCTCGTCGAGCACTACCAGGAACGGTTCGCCGTAAAGGGCGCGGGCGAGCGCGATGCGCTGGCGCTGCCCGCCAGAGAGCGCCATGCCGGCCTCGCCAACTTGGGTCTCGTATCCGTCCGGCAGGTGCAGGATCATCTCGTGCACGCCGGCCGCCTTGGCGGCCGCGATCACCGCCTGCGCGTCCGGGTTAGGCTCGAAGCGAGCGATGTTCTGCGACACCGTGCCGGCGAACAGTTCCACGTCCTGCGGCAGGTAGCCGATGTGGCGGCCGAGGTCCTCGGGTAGCCACTGCTCGAGGGCAGCTGCATCGAGGCGCACCTTGCCACGCCAGGATGGCCAAACCCCGACAAGAAGCCGCGCCAACGACGACTTGCCCGAGGCGCTCGGCCCGATGATGCCCAGCCCCTGGCCGGCCCGGAGCTGGAACGAGACGTCCTGCACGGCAAAGCGCTGCGAGCCCGGCGCGCCGGTGCCGGCATTCTCGACCGTCAGCCCCGCCCGTGGCGCCGGCAGCTTCAGCGGTGCGCCGGCGCGGGACTCGGCCTCCAGCAGGACCTTCAGCCGGCGCCAGCCCTGGCGGGCGCCGACGAAGCCTTTCCAGTTGGCGATCGCCAGCTCCACCGGCGCGAGAGCGCGCGATGTCAGGATCGAGGAGGCGATCATGATGCCTCCCGTCGCCTGGCCGTCGATGACCAGATAGGCGCCCACCGCCAGCACCGCCGACTGCAGCAGCATGCGCAGCACCTTGGACAGGGCGCCGAAGCCGCCGGCCACATCCGCGGTGCGCTGCTGGTAGGCAAGATAGCGGGCATTGGCCTCGCCCCAACGGACGCCGATGCGCCCCGCCATGCCCAGTGCGTGGACCACCTCGGCGTTGCGGCGCGCGCCCTCGCCGATGCCGTTGCGCACCAGCGCCGCCCCCACGGCCGCCTTGGCGGCCTCCCGGGTCAACAGCTCGGTCAGGAGGGTGAAGATGACCAGCAGCATGGCACCGGCGAGCGTGACCGCGCCGATGAGGGGATGGAAGGCGAAGCAGATGAACAGGTACAGCGGCAGCCAGGGCAGGTCGAACAGGGCGCCGGGTCCGCCGCCGGCCAGGAAGGCGCGCAGCTGGTCGAGGTCGCGCAGGGGCTGCTGGCCGTCGCCCTCACTCCTGCCCTTGAGGGGGGCGCCGATCTGGCTCTGGAACACCTTTTGGGAGAGGTCTTCGTCGATGGCGGCACCGATGCGGGCGAGGATGCGCGAGCGCACGGCGTCGAACAGTCCCTGGAACAGGTAGAGCACCACGATGACCAGCGAGAGGCCGACGAGCGTCGGGATGCTGCGGCTCGGCAGGACCCGGTCGTAGACCTCCATCATGAAGATCGAACCAGACAAGTACAGGATGTTGATCAACCCGCTCAGCAGCGCAACCGCCGCAAACGCCCCGCGGCACGAGCCGACAAGACTCACCCGGGTATGCGATAATCCACTCATCACAATATGCCTTCCGTGAGCAGCGTGAGAGAGTTCATCCTCCTCCACACGATGCCTGCCGGGCTACGGTCGAACGGCCCATGGCGCCTGGGCCAAAGGTCCGAGGCACGACGGAGGAAACTCCGCCAGAGGACGGAGGCGCGGCCCTCGCCGAATACTGGGCATCTGGGCCGGGTCGGATGGTCCCAGCGGCTAAACCACTGTTAATGCGGGATTATCTCGCCTGTTGCATGGCCATCCAGTCCGCCGCCATGGCGATCATCCTGCCCCTTCGGCTCGTCCTACCTCTTTGGGATGGTATTTACCCCTAGGAAAGCGCAGCCCTACTCTCGAAGGAGACCGGAATACGGCGGCCCAAAGCCGCGCCGGAGCCGGATGGGAAGGACGTGCGACCGTGTATGCAGCTTACGAATTGCGGCTCGAGGCAGCCACAGCTCCGTCGCTCAGCCTTAAAGGCAGCCTCGCGCGGCAATTCCTTCTTGTCGCATTCGGCGTGATGCTCGTCGGCATGCTCGCGATGGGAAGCCTGGTTGCGAGCAGGATAGAGAGAGGCGTCGCGGAGGTGAAGGCATCCTCCGCGGCTCTCTACATCAACAACTTCATCGCACCACACCTGCAGGAACTCGCGTCAACTGACGTGCTCTCGGCATACAGCATCCGCAATCTCGACCGGATCCTCGAACGCCCCACCGTGAGGACCAACGTCACCGCGGTGAAGATTTGGAAGCAGGACGGTCTCATCGTCTACAGTAACGAGCGGGATCTCATCGGCCGGAGGTTCCCGCTGAATCCCAACCCGCGGCTGGCCTGGACCGGAGTGGTGACGGCGGAATTCGGCGATCTGTATCACGAGGAGGACGCCCGCGAACGCGCGACAGGCATCCCCCTCCTCGAAGTCTATGCGCCGATCCGTGATGCGCAAAGCGGCCAGGTGATCGCCGTCGTCGAGTTTCACGAACGCGGAGAGGCGCTGAAGGAGGAGCTCGCCAAGTCCCAGTGGCAGACCTGGGGTTCGACGGCGTTGATCACCCTTGCCATGATGGGCGCCCTGTTCTCCATCGTGGCCAACGGGAGCAGGATCATCGACGAGCAGCGCGCCGCTCTCTCGGAAAGGGTTGCGCAGCTCTCCGAGCTGCTGAGGCAGAACCGCCTTCTGCGAACGCGCGTGGAGCGTGCCGCCCAGAACGCGACCGAGGACAACGAACGCCTCATGCGGCGCCTTGGGTACGACCTGCACGACGGGATCGCTCAGCTCATCGGCCTCGCACTCCTGCGGATCGACCGCGTGCAAGGCACGGAGCGGGACAAGGACAATCTGAAGAAGATCCAAAAGGCCCTGGCGGACGCGCTCGGCGACATACGCAATCTCTGCAGGGGATTGCTGCTGCCAGAGGTTCAGAACCACACAATCGGTGAGGCGCTGACGTTCATGATCCGTCAGCACGAGCGGCGGACCGGCACGTCGGTTGCCTGCAGCATCTCGGACCTGCCGGATCAAGCGGCCCCATTCATCAAGATGGCCCTGTGCCGTTTTGTCCAGGAGTGTCTCAACAACGCCTTCAAGCATGCTGGCGGCCAGGATCAGCGGGTCAGCGCGTCATGGGACGGCCGGACCATCCTCATCGAAGTCGCCGACAAAGGACCCGGAATGGACGTGGTGGACGGCGACCTTGGCAAGGACAGGCTCGGGCTCGCAGGACTTCGCGACCGGATCGAAAGCATTGGCGGCGAGCTGACGGTGAGGACCGCGCCGGGCGCCGGGACACGGCTCACGGCATCGCTGCCCCTCACGATGGGAGCAACGGATGCAGGATAAGATCAAGGTCGGCGTCGTCGACGACCACCCGCTCTATCGGGACGGGGTGGTTTTCGCGCTGGAATCGGAGCCCGACATCGAGGTCGTCGGGCAGGGAGAAACCGCCGCCGATGCGGTTCAGATCGCTCAGGACCACGCCCCTGACGTGCTCCTCTTGGACATGAACATGCCGGGCGGCGGACTGAATGCCATCGCCAAGATCGCGCTCCGGCGCCCTTCCACGAAGCTGCTGATGCTGACCGTCGTCGACGAGGAGGACGAAGTCCGCAGCGCCTTGAGAAAGGGCGTTCGCGGCTATCTGCTCAAGGGAACGAGCAGCACGGAACTCGTGAACGCCATACGCCTCGTCAATCGGGGTCAGAACTATGTCTCCCCGAGCTTCGCGGCCCAGCTCATCGTGGGACGCGGAGACACTGCGGACGGCACCGCGAAGGCGGCGAGCAAGTTCCCGGAACTATCCTATCGGGAGGAGCAGGTTCTCAACCTGCTCGCCCAGGGCCTGAGCAATCGGCTGATCGGGCACCAGTTGGGATTGGCCGAGAAGACCATCAAGGCCTATGTGACGTCCATCATGGACAAGCTCAACGTCCGGAACCGTGTCGAGGTCGCCATGCTGGCGGCCGAGCGGCTCGGGGAGAGCCGTTTTCCCCATCAGGGTCGAGCGGCAGAGGGCGGCATGCGCCCCCTGTAACGCGCGCTCCGACGGATGCCGGAAAAGCCAGGAGAGCCGTGCCGGAAGGCAGCGAAGGAAGGCCGACCGAGGGCGGCCCTTCTTCGGCACTCACGCACTGAGGAGCTTGCCGGTACGCTTGGCGGTGGTGCCGGCGACCTTGGCCAGGCGCTGTCCCTCCGTGACGAAGCGGAGAAGGATGCGGGCGAACATCACGCCGTCCGCCGGCGATGGAACCGGCGTCACGGTGCCGGCGAGGGGGTCGACGATCTCGGCGACTGCGTCGCCCTCCTTGAGGCGGTCGCCGGGCCGGGTCTTGAACACCAGGATGCCGGAGGCCGGTGCCGTCACCGGCTCGGAGGCCGCGAGCGGCGTCGGCCCGCACAGGGCGTCCGGCACCTGGGGCACCTCGCCGTCAATCGCTCCTCGCAGAGTCATGTAGGCGATCAGCGCGCCGGCATCGGCCTGGGCGAGGTCGTGGCTGACGTCGCGCTCGCCGCGGAACTCGAGGGTGGTGGAGTGACAGCCGAACGGGACCGGGCGATCCGGAAAGCGGTCTGCCAGCTCGGCCCAGGGGCGGCTGCATGCCTCGTCAAAGGGATCGTCACCGCTTTCGTCCGCCAGCAGGTAAGCATGGGCGCCAATAAAGGCGTTGAGCGGCGCGAACTCCTCGGCCGAGCGGGTGTGGGTGTAGAGATGCACCACGGCTTCCGAATCGCAGTGCATGTCGAGCACGATGTCCGCCTCGATGGCGAGGCCGAGGAGAGCCTTCTTCAGCACCTCTGCCGAATTGCCCGGCTGCCAGGCATCAAGTTCGGCGCGCAGCGCCTCCCGGATAAGACGGACATTCGCATCTGCGTCCTGTGTCAGCTTGCCGTCGATCCGCTCCGCCACCTTCGGGACGAGGTATGGGTAGCCGCGATTGAAGTTGATGCCGTCGGCAAGGTCGAACCGACCGATGTGCTCGCCCAGCACCCTCTGCGCAAGGCCGATGGGATTGGCCGATGGCACCAGGACGATCTCGCCCCGGATCCTGCCCTTGGCCTCGAGGTCCATGAGGCGCTCGCGCAGGTGGTGGGCGGCGATCATTCCAGGGATCTCGTCCGCGTGCAGGGCGGCCTGGACATAGACGCGCGGGCGTGCGCCGGCCTCGCCGAAGCGATGGACCGTGAGGGTGAGATTCGCGCCGGGCGCGAGCGGTGTCAGGGCGATCTGTTCGGTTCTCATGATCCAGGAGCTGCAACGTGGGTCGGGATGGGAGGTACCGCACTACCAGTCGCGGGCGCCCTTGAACAGCGCCGGCGGCGCATGGAACTCAGTCCGTCGTCCAGCCTTGGGACTTGAAGACGAACCGCTCCGGATGGGTCACGAGAGCCGCGAGCCCCTCCAGCGCCGGCTCGGGATGGACGATGACGTAGACGGGCACCCGGCGCGCCCAGCCGTCGTGCGGCGCCTTGCGGTCGAAGGAGGCCCGGAACCCGCCCTTCTGCAGCACGTCGACGATGCGCGGTGCAATTCCGCCGGCAATGAACACCCCTCCCGATGCCTCGAAGGTGAGAGCGAGGTCGCCGGCGAAGCGCCCGAGGCAGCGGGCGAACAGGTCGAGGGCTCGCGCGGCCAACTCGTTGCCTTCGCGGGCGGCCGCGAGCACGTCGTTCGGCATCGTGTAGGGGCACTCGGTCCCCCGATGCGCCGCGCAGGCCTTCGCGAAGCGGAGCAGGCCGGGCCCCGACAGCACCACCTCCGCCGACACGCGTCCGTCGAGCCGGTCGAGATGGGGCCAGAGTGCCATCTCCTCCTCGTCGCAGGGACCGAATTCCACGTGCCCGCCCTCGGACGCCAGAATGGCAAGGCGGTCCTCCACCGGTGCCAGCGCCCCTGCCCCGAGCCCGGTTCCAGGGCCGAGAACCACGCGGGTTCCGGATCCCGGCGGCATGCTTTCGCCGATGGGAGCCAGATCGCCGCGCTTCGCGTCGAGCACGGTCGCGGAAGCGGCCACGGGCGTGTAGTCGTTGACGAGGGCCACGCGCTCCAGGCCGAACGCCTCGCCGATCGCCTTCGCGTCGATCACCCAGGCGGCATTGGTGAGGCGGATGACCGGGCTGTCGACCCGGGTCGCGACCGCGATCATGGCCGACCGTGGCGCCGCACCCGGATAGCTCTGGAGCGCGACCCTGATCGCCTCGACCGGGCTCGGCGTCTGCGCCGTCAGCGCCCGCGGCAGGAGTTGGACGGGCTCGCCCGGTGCGGGCAGGATGGCGAAGCGGGCGTTGGTGCCGCCGATATCGCCGAGCAGGACAGGGAACGCGAACATCGAACCTCGATCGACCTTTCTGCTAGAGCATCGTGCGGAAAAGTGGATCCGGTTTTCCGCACGATGCTCTCGTCCGAAGTGAGAGCATCGGATTTGTCCCAAAGTGCAAATCCACGTTTGGGTCCGATGCTTTAGCGCGCCTTCGAGGATCAGAAGGCTTCCTCCCAGCTCCGGCTCAGGCGCACGGCAGAATTGATGAGACCCACCATGGAGTAGGTCTGCGGGAAGTTGCCCCATAACTCGCCGGTCGTGAAGTCCGCATCCTCCGAAAAGAGGCCGAACGAGTTGCGAAGTGCAAGGATGCGCTCGAACAGCTCGACCGCCTCCCTCTTCCGACCGATGGCGTTCAGGGCGTCCACGTACCAGAAGCCGCAGATCATGAAGGCCGTGTGCATGCGGCCGAAATCGTCCTCCACGTCGTAGCGCAGAAGCAGGTCGCCGCGTTTGAGGGCTTGGCCGACGGCATCCACCGTTGCGACGAAGCGCGGATCGTCCGCCCTCACGAAACCCAGTTCCGCCAGCAGCAGGAGGCTCGCGTCGAGATGCTCCCCGTCGAAGGTGGAAACGAAAGTGCCCTTCTGGGCATTGAAGGCGCGTGCGTCGATGACGGCGTGGAGGCGCTCCGCCTGCTGGTACCAATAGGCCGCACGATCCTCGCGCCCCATCGCCCGCGCGATCTTCACGAGCCGGTCGCAGGCGGCCCAGCACATCACGCTCGGGAAGGTGTGGACTGCAGCCTTGGTGCGCAGCTCCCACGGGCCCGCGTCGGGCTGGTCGAAGACCTCGACAGCGCGCTGCCCGAGCGCCTCGAGATGCTGGAACAGCGCGCGGTTGCCCGTGGCGCGGATGAGCCGCTTGTCGAGGAACGCGTGCGTCGAGGCCAGAACGATGCTGCCATAGGCGTCGTTCTGGATCTGGGTATAGGCGGCGTTGCCGACGCGCACCGGGCCCATGCCGCGATAGCCCGCCAGTGCCTTGGCCTCGCGCTCGTCGAGATCCGGCGAACGCGTGATGCCGAAGAGAGGCGGCATATCGACTTGCGCCGGATTGGCGTCGGCATCGTCGACGATGTTGGTGATGTAGGTGAGGTATTCCTCCATGGTCTTCGTCGTGCCGAGCCGGTTGAGGGCTTGGATGACGAAATAGGCGTCGCGCAGCCAGCAGTAGCGGTAGTCCCAGTTGCGCTGCGTGTTCGGTGCCTCGGGAACCGACGTGGTGAGCGCCGCCACGATGGCGCCAGTCTCCTCGAAGTTGCAGAGCTTGAGGGTGATGGCGGCGCGGATGACCGCCTCCTGCCAATCGAACGGGATCGAGAGCGAGCGCACCCAGTCGCGCCAGAAATCGACCGTCTTGTCGAGGAATTCCCGCGCCGTGGTGTCGGCCTCCGAGCGCAGCGGCTCGTCCTCCCCGAAGAAGAACGAGATCGGCCGCTCCACCACGAAGGGCCGCTCCTCGGCCACGTAGGAGATCGGCGCATCGGTCGTCAGCCGCAGCGACCGATCCGCGCCGACGAAGCGCAGGTGGTTGCTGCCGCGCGTCGTGGCCGGCTGGCGCTCGCCCCAGTCAAAATGCGGACGCAGCCTGACACGGATGCGCGGACGGCCCTTGAGGGGACGCACGCGGCGGATCAGCATCGGCGGCCGGAAGGTGCGATCGTAGTGCTTGAAGCGGGGCGCGAAATCGGTGATCTCGACCTTGTTGCCATAGGCATCGGTCATGACCGAGACGAGCACGGCAGTGTTCTCGAGATAGGTCTGCTCGCAACTGACCATTCCGATTTGGTCGATGGCGAAAACCCCGCGCTGCTCCGCATCGGACCGGCCGGGCGGGCAGTCGAGGAGCGCCGAGAAGACCGGATCGCTGTCGAATCGCGGGAAGCAGCTCCAGACGATCTGCGCGCGGCGGTCGACCAGGGCCGCGATCATGCAGTTGCCGATGACGGCGAGATCGAGAGAACTCATGGCAGTCGGGAAACCCATTCGAATGGAAGCAGGCCTTCGGAGGCCCAGACGGACAGGGAGTGCCTCAGATCGGCGGGCGTCCCGAGGCGCTCCCGCGCAATAGTCTCGCCCGCACCGATCCGGATGGACAAGCCGCCATGGGCGTTCACGGTCCTGAAGCCGTTCTCGTCGGTCAGGTCGTCGCCCACGAAGACCGGCAGACGGCCACGGTACGGCTCCTGCTGCAGGAACCGCTCGATGACCTTCCCCTTGCCGGCGGCAGCCGGCAGGATCTCCGCCACGGCCTTGCCGTGCTGGACCCGGTAGTCGCTGCCGAGCGCCTCCACGGCCGCAGTGGCGGTCGCAAGGGCGAAATCCTTCTCCTGCGGCGCGAGCCGCCAATGAATCGCGACGGAGCAACCCTTGTCCTCGATCAGCACCCCCTCCCTGGGGGCGACGATCTCCTTCAGCCGCGCGACCATCTCGCGCAGGCGCGGGTGCTCGTCCGGGTCGCATTCGGCGAGCCGGCCGCCGATGCGGTGTTCGAGTCCGTGCAGGCCGGCGATGTCGAAGACGTGCGGCCTGAAGCGGCTGTCCAGGAACTCGATGGGACGGCCGCTGATGATAGCGAGCGCACCGCCGAGCCGTTCCTGCAGCCGGGTCAGGATGCCCGGCAGGCTCGGATCTACGGCGACGGCGTCCGGACGGTCGACGATGTCCACGAGGGTGCCGTCGAAATCGAGGAAAAGGGCGCAGTTGTCGCCCTGCCGGGAAGGTTCGGATTGTTTCAAGGCAGCCTCACGCATTGGCAGGCGCTCCCGTCGGTGCCCCGGTGAATGAACGCAGGATCGGACCTCCCAATCTCTGGACAGAATACCAGGTGCGGCCGAAGGGCGTTCGGGCGGCCGGTTCGGAACTCTTCTGCTCCGGTTCGATGAGCCGAAGGCTCCGAAACGCCGTCTGGCCGGAAGCGATCCCGCACCAGCGTATCGGGTTTAGGCGCCGCACCCTGAATGGAAGCGAAACGGGCCACCTGCCCGAGGATCGTCCGCCATGACCTGCCAAGCACGCCCCTTCCATCACAGCTTCCTCATCGCCATCGTTCGCGTTCCTGTCCGCCGGCTCCGCCCCCAAGATAGGAGCCGACCGCGCCGAGAAAACCGGCCTGGTGGTTTCCAGCGCGGAATCAGGCACCGCCGCCCCGGCTACGAGCGCCGCTGCCTTATCGCCGGAATCGTTGCGGCGCAACGGTCCCGCCGCGTCTCTCCCGGGTTGGCAGGCATGTCCCTGCTGCAGGCAAAAAAATTCCGCGGCGAGCCCGTTCCGGCTCGCCGCGGATCCAAACTGCGGCTTTGTAGAGATCCGATCAGTGCTCGCGGAACGCGCGGGCGACCTGCTCCTCAAGGGGCTTGATGAGATACTGGAACGGAGTGCGCTCGTTGACCTGCACGAACACCTCCGCCTGCATGCCGGCCATCAGCTTGAGGTTGCCGAGGCGGTTGATCTCCTCGGGCGGGAGCCCGACGCGGATCGTGTAGAAGGACGCGCCGGTCTGCTGATCGCGAGAGACGTCGGCCGAGATCCGCGTGACCGTGCCCTGCAGCTCGGGGGTCGTGCGCTGGTTGGTGGCGTGGACGCGGACGGTCGCCTTCTGGCCGACCTGCACCTGGTCGATCTCGTGCGGCTGCACGCGGGCTTCCAGATCGAGCGAGTCGTTCGTCGGCACGATGAACATCACCGGCTCTGCGGGGGAAATGACGCCGCCGACCGTGTGCACGTTGAGCTGGTGCACGTAGCCGTCACTCGGCGAGCGGATGTCGATGCGCTTCAGCTGGTCCTCGGCGGCGACGCGCCGCTCGGTGTACTCGGCAATCTTGCCCTGGATGTCGCGCAGCTCCTGCAAGGCTTCGGCGCGCATCTGCTCGTCGATCTGGATGATCTGGAACTCGGTCTCGGCGATGCGGCCCTCGGCCTGCGCGATGGCGGCGATGAGCTGGCCGCGCTGGCCCTCGATGCTGGCGGCATCACGCTCGAGCGCGTTGAGACGCGGCAGCTGCACGAGATTCTTCTCGTAGAGCTCGCGGACGCCCTTCAGCTCCTCGGTGATCAGCTTCGCTTCGCGGATCTTCGCGACCTGCTGGGCCTTGAGGCCGACGATCTCGTCCTGGGACTGGGAGATCCGCTTCCGCAGCTGATCCTTCTGCGCCTCGCGCGTGGCCCGGCGGGCCTCGAACAGGGTCCGCTCGGAAGCCATGATCTTGGCGATCGCCGGATCGTTGAGGCGATTGGCGAACTCGGCGGGCGTCTTGACCTCCGGGGCGCCGTCGCGCTCGGCCTCGAGCCGCGCCTGACGGGCCAGGAATTCGTCGAGCTGCTTCGCCACGACCTGGAGATTGGCGCGGGTCAGAGTCTCGTCCAGGCGGATCAGAAGATCGCCTTCCTTGACTCGGTCGCCGTCGCGCACCTTCAGCTCGCCGACGATGCCGCCCTGGGAGTGCTGCACCTTCTTGATGCTGGAATCGACCACGAACTGTCCGCCGGCGACGACTGCGCCCGACAGGGTGGCGGTCGCGGCCCACAGGCCGATGGTGCCGCCGAAGAGGGCGATCAGGGCCGTGCCCGCGATGGCCGAGCGGCGCAGGGCCTTCTGGTGCCGGGACGGCTTCTGGGGTTTTTGAACCTGGATCAACATTTATCCGACCTCCCGCAGCGAAGCTGCCTGGGGTGCTGCGCCCTGGGCCGTGCGGGCAGGAGCCGGCGCCGGCGTGGCGTTCCGTTTCATGACGGCCTGCAGGACCTCGTCCCGCGGACCCATGGCCTTGATGCGCCCTTCTTCCATGATGGCGACCGTGTCCACGTTGCCGAGGGCGGCCGGGCGATGGGTGATGACGATGACGATGCCGCCCCGCCTGCGAACCGACAGGATAGCCTCGTTCAGGGCCTCGTCGCCGGCGCCGTCGAGGCTGGCGTTCGGCTCGTCGAGCACCACGAGGAAGGGATCTCCGTAGAGGGCGCGGGCGAGGGCGACGCGCTGGCGCTGGCCGCCCGACAGGGAGGTTCCGCTCTCGCCGATATGGGTGTTGTAGCCTTCGGGCAGGCCGAGGATCAGGTCATGGGCGCCGGCCGTCTTGGCCGCCGCGATGATGTCCTCCGGCTTCGCATCCGGCTGGAAGCGGGCGATGTTCTCGGCCACCGTGCCGTCGAACAGCTCCACGTCCTGCGGGAGATAGCCGATGTGGCGCCCGAGCTGGTCCGATTCCCACTGCTCGATCGCCGCCCCGTCGAGGCGGATGTCGCCGCGCAGGGTCGGCCACACGCCCACCAGGGCGCGCGCCAGGGTCGACTTGCCCGAGGCGCTCGGGCCGATCAGGCCAAGGCCCTGGCCCGCGCGCAGCTGGAGCGAGGCCGCTTGGACGATGGGGGAATTCGTGCCCGGAGCGCCGACATAGAGGTCCTCGACCATGAGCTGGGCCTTCGGGGCCGGCAGCGGCATGCGGTTCTCCTGGGCCGGGATGATCGACAGGATGTGCTCCAGGCGACGATAGCCCTGCCGCGCGGCCGTAAAGCCCTTCCAGTGGGCGACGGCGATCTCGATGGGCGCAAGCGCCCGCGACATCATGATCGAAGCCGCGATCATCGCGCCGCCCGAGACCTCGCCCTGGATCACCAGGTAGGCCGCGAGGCCGAGGATGCCCGACTGCAGGATCATGCGGAACACCTTGGCGAAGGCGCTGATGCCGGAGGTCGACTCGCTGGCGCGCAGGCCGTCGTCCACGTGCTTGGTGTGGACCTCCTCGTAGCGCCGGCCCAGGAAATCGATCATGCCGAGCGCCCGGACCACCTCGGCGTTGCGCCGGCTGGTCTCCGCCATGACGTGCCGCTCCGCGGCGCTCTTGGTCAGCTCGTAGGAAGGGCCCTTGCTCTTGGCGTCGGTATAAAGCGTCAGGGCCACGATGATGAGTCCGCCGATCACCGACATCCAGCCGAGCCACGGATGGATGATGAAGCAGCCGATGAAGAAGATCGGCATGAACGGCATGTCGAACAGGGCGGTGGGGCCCAGGCTCGACAGGAAGCCGCGGATCTGGTCGAGATCCCGGATCGGCTGCATGCTCTCGGACTGCTTGGCGCCCTTGAGCGGCATGGCGGCGACGAGGTCGAAGATCCGGCGGGACAGGAGCTCGTCGAACCGGGCGCCGATCCGCGCCAGCATCTTGCCGCGGATCGCGTCGAGACTGCCCTGCAGGAGATAGGCGGCGAGGACGATCAGCGACAGGCCGACCAGGGTCGAGATGCTGCGGCTCGACAGAACCCGGTCGTAGAGCTGGAGCATGTAGATGGAGCCGGTCAGGGCGAGGATGTTCACGACTGCCGAGAAAACGGCCACCCCGATGAAGGCCGGGCTGCTGGCCTTCAGGGCGTTGAAGACTTCGGAGCCGTCGTCCTTTGATCTTCTCGATGCCTGCTTCATGTGTTCTTCCTGGTCGGACCTGAAACGAGCCCGCACGTTATTATTACGGGGATCCCACGCGGAACTCAAAGTCCCGCGCAAGACTTGCCGCCTCGCGACGGCTGCGATTCTGGGGTTTTTTACTACGAGAGGATATGTTCTGGACCGCCGTGAGGCGGTCGGAATCTTTGTTTGCTCTCATAGATATCAGGAGCCCCCAAGCCGGCGCTTCCGTTACGCCACGCCTTTTGTAACCCTATTCAATGTAATTATGTCAACCAAAAGGCACGGCAAGCAAATAACTTTCTTTTTTTACTCTTTGTTTAGAGGGGGAACGTTTCGAGAACCCACGCAATCATCGTAACCAGTTGGTAAATTTTCACAGTTAAACCGTGGCGATGTACCGAGGAGGTCACGCCATGGACTTGCGAAATCATTCTCAGGATCTGTCCACTACCGGCAAACGCTCCACTGAATCGTCCGCGGCGTCAAAAGAGGTAGCCAGCACGATCCGCATCGATCCCGACGCCAATGCGGCTCTGGCCTCCGCAGTCGCCAGCGCCAAGCAGTCCGCCAAGCCCATCCCGGCCGAATCTGCCAAGGTCGAGGCCACCGCGGCCTCAGGGGTCGGTCGCCGGAGCGCCCTGTTCCACCTTTCCCGAGCAGCCGCCGTCCTGGCGCTCGTCGGATCCTGCTGGGTCGCCTCATACGCCGGAACGCAAGCCCATCGCAACGCCATCGAGCAGGCGGGCGTGGGAGCGGCGGCGAGCCAGGACGCCCTTGCCCGGATCGGGGGAGAGCTGGAGGCCCTGCGGGCCGAGGTGGCAGCCCTCAAGGAGACGGCGGCCGCCCCGCGGACGGATACGGCCGGACAGGCCGCGCTCGCCGGTCAGGCGGCCCTTGCCGGAAAGGTCGACACCCTCGCGGCATCCCTGCGTAACCCGGACGTCCGGTCCACGTCCCTGGAGGCGAGGCTCGAGCGGATGGAAGGCCAGATCATGACGGCCTTGGCGGGCTTCGCCGCGAAGCCTGCTGCAGCGGCACCGACGCCGGCACCGGTCGCCGCGGAAGGTGCCGTCCGCGAGCCCGCCACGACCTCTTCCGTCAAAACGGTCAAGAACGAGCCCGTTGACGGCTGGGTCCTGCGCGAAGTCTATGACGGCGCGGCGCTCGTCGAGGGCCGGAACCGGCGCCTCTACGAGGTCGCACCCGGCGGTGTCGTTCCGGGCGTCGGCCGGGTCGAGGCCATCGAGCGGCGCGGCAATCGCTGGGTGGTGCTCACCGAAAAGGGCATCATCGGCACCTATCGCTGAGGCGGCCGGCGCAGGCCCTCAGGGAGACACGAGCCAGCGCAGCCCGTAGACCAGCACCGTGAAGGCGCCGAGACTCGCCAGATACATGAGGACGAACCAGAGGAGGCGCTTGCCGCGCCCCTCCGGCGGAGGCTGCGAACCGGCTCTCAATGGTATCCGTAGCCCCCGCCCTTGATCTCGTCCGCGACCTTGCCGCGGAACACGTAATAGGCATACGCCGTGTAGATGAAGGTGATCGGCAGCACGATCGCGAAGCCGACCAGGGCGAAGAGCTGCGAGCTGACCGTGTTCGACGTGTCCCAGATGGTGAGGTTCGGCGGCACGTTGTAGGGAAAGAGGCTGACGGCGAGGCCGAGATAGCCGAGCAGGAACAGCCCGATCGCCAGGAAGAAGGGCCGGTAGTGCCGACCCTCCTCCAGGTCGCGCAGGAGCCGGAAGGCCGTGTAGGCGGTGATCAGGGGAATCGGCACCAGGAAGGCGATGTTGGGCCAGGAGAACCAGCGCGCCTCGATCTCCCGCCCGAGGAACGGCACCCACAGGGACACCACCGCCATGGCCAGGACCGTGGCGATGAGGAAGCGCACGGACATGCGGCGCGCCCAGATCTCGAGCTCGCCCGTGGTCTTCATCACGCACCAGGTCGCCCCGAGGAGGCCGTAGCCGAAGATCAGGCCGATGCCGGTCACGACGCTGAAGGGCGTCAGGAAATCCCAGGTGCCGCCGGTGAACTGGCGGCCGTCGTTGGCGAAGCCCTGAACGAAGGCCCCCAGCACCATGCCCTGGAAGAACGTGGCCAGGAGGGAGCCGTAGAAGAAGGCGTTGTCCCAGAGGAATTTCGATCGCTCCGACTTGAACCGGAACTCGAAGGCGACGCCCCTGAAGATGAGCGCGATCAGCATCAGGATGATCGGCACGTAAAGCGCCGGCATGAGGATCGCATAGGCGACGTGGAAGACCGCGAAGAGGCCGCCGCCGCCGAGGATGAGCCAGGTCTCGTTACCGTCCCAGATCGGCGCAACGGAGAACATCATCCGGTCGCGCCAGTTCTCGTTCCTGGCCGCCTTGAACAGGATCCCGACCCCCAGGTCGAACCCGTCGACGATCACGTACATGGCGACCGCCACCGCGAGGAGAGCGGACCAGATCAGCGGCAGCCAGAAGGCGAGGCCCTCGTATTCCGTTCCGAATCCGAACATCGTGTCGCCTCCTACTCCGCAGGTTGCGGCCTGTGGCCGGGCCCGCCCTCCAGCCCCTCGTCGGGAACGGAGAACGGACGTTTGGGCTTCTTGCCCAGATCGTCGCCGCGAATGTCCTCGACGGGATCGGGCCCGCGCCGCAGGAGCTTCGCCAGGTAGTACGAGCCGAAGCCGAACACGAAGGCATAGACGACTACGAAGATGACCAGCGTTGTGCCCACCGCCCGCGCGGTCACGGGCGAAACCGCGTCCGCAGTGCGCAGGAGTCCGTAGACCACATAGGGCTGACGCCCGATCTCGGCCGTGAACCAGCCGAACAGGACGGCGCCGAAGCCCGACGGCGTCATGATCATGGCCGCGTAGAGGAAGGGCCTCGTGGTGAACAGCGCGCCCTTCCAGCGCAGATAGAGGCTCCACAGCCCCAGTCCCAGCATGGCGAAGCCGATGCCCACCATGATCCGGAAGGAGAAGAACACCGGCCAGACCGGCGGGCGCTCCTCGCGCGGAACGTCCTTCAGGCCCGGGACCACGCCGTCGAAGGCATGGGTCAGAACCCAGCTGCCGATCTTCGGGATGCCGATCTCGTAATGGTTCGTTTCCGCCGCCTCGTCCGGAATCGCAAAGATGCGCAGCGGCATGTTGCCCATGCGGTCCCAGTTGCCCTCGATGGCGGCGAGCTTGGTCGGCTGGTACTTCAGCACGCCGAGGCCATGCAGGTCGCCGATGACGATCTGCACCGGCACGAAGATGGCCGCGAACCAGAGCGCCATGGACATGGAGCGCCGCGCGCCCGCGAGCTTTGCCTCAGGCGCATCGTGCGGGTGGCGCAGCAGCATCCAGGCGGACATGCCCGCCACCGCGAAGGCGGTGGTGAGATAGCAGCCCAGCACCATGTGCGCGTAGCGCAGCGGGAAGGACGGGTTGAAGACGATCTGGAACCAGTCGACCGGAACCGCCTTGCCGTTCTCGATGGCGTAGCCGGCGGGAGTCTGCATCCAGGAATTGGCCGACAGGATCCAGAAGGCGGAGATGAGCGTGCCGAGCGCCACCATGCAGGTCGCGAAGAAGTGCAGCCGGTCGCCGACCCGTTCCCACCCGAAAAGCATGATGCCGAGGAAGGCCGCCTCCAGAAAGAAGGCGGTGATCACCTCATAGGCGATGACCGGCCCCAGGACGTTGCCGGTGAATTCGGAGAAGCGCGACCAGTTGGTGCCGAACTGGTAGCTCATGACGATGCCCGACACCACGCCGAGCCCGAACGACACCGCGAAGACCTTCACCCAGAAGCGGAAGAGGTTTCGATAGAGGGGATTGCCCGTGCGCAGCCAGTTGAACTCCAGCGCCACCAGCCAGCTGGCGAGGCCGATGGTGAAGGCCGGAAAGATGATGTGGAAGGCGATCGTGAACGCGAACTGGATGCGCGAAAGCATCAAGGCATCGAATTCCATTTCCGCTTCCCCTTTGTCGATCCCTCCTGCTTTTAGGGCAGCGGGCGGGAAGAACCAGGGGCCTGCCGTCGCGGCAGGGCTGCGGATGAGGAATATGTTCAGCCCAGGGGACGCCAGCCGGAGTTGAGGCGCGACAGGGCTTCGAGCTCCACCGCGTCGTGGCTGCAGAAGACCCGGACGCCTGCCCGCCGGTCATTGGCGAGCGCGCGCACGCGCTCCTGGTTGTGCAGGCGGGTCGGCCGATCCATCTCCATCATGCGCTGATATGCGGCGAGCCCCGGCGTGCAGCGCGGCTCCGCATCCATCTCGTGCCGGTAGAAATAGGCGTCGCCCGCATTGAGCAGCCAGCCGTCCGGCGTGTCGATGGCAATGCCCGCATGGCCCACGGTATGACCGGGCAGAGGAACCATCAGGATCTCCGGTGGCAGCCCGTCGAGATCGCGGACCGCCTCGAAGCCGAACCAGCGCTCCCCGCCTCCCCTGTAGAAGCGCCAGTCGTGCACCCCGTCCCACTGGTCGGGACGATAGCGGCGGCGCTGGATGAAGCCGTGCCGCTGCTGCGCCACCTCGGCCTCCGGCTGGAGCACGTGGACCCGCGCCTCGGGAAAGTCCTCCAGCCCGCCCGCGTGATCGAAATCGAGATGGGTCAGGACGATGTGGCGCACGTCCCGCGGGGAGAACCCGCGGCTGCGCACCTGTTCGAGGGCGGTGTAGCGATGCTCGAACTGGATTCGGTTGAAATGAATGAAGAACGGGCTCAGCCGCTCGTAGGGCCGCTCCACGTCGCGCGTGCCGAAGCCCGTATCCACCAGCACGAGCCCTTGGTCCGTCTCCACCAGGAGGCAATGGCAGACAAGCTGCCCGGTGACACCCCGGCTCACCCCGTCCATGAGCCTTCCGCCCCAGGGACACATGCAGCCGCAATTGAGATGATGGATCCGCATGAGGGTCCTCGCCGATGGATGTGACGGTGCGCTAACGCGGTGGACGAGGAAAACGTTCGAAGACCGGGTCCTGCCTCTACGCGGCCTTCCCTTTCGTGGCCGTCTTGGCGTCCCTCTCCACGATCACGCGGCTCAGGCGCTCCTGCAGCAGCGTGAGGACGGCGGCCTCCTCGGGCTTCAGGCCGGCGAGATTCTCGCGCAGCTCCGCCTCCACCTCCTCCTTCACCTCCAGGAGCAGGGATCCTTCGAGGTAGCAGTTGAAGACCTCCGGATGCACGTAGCACTTGCGGCAGATGGTGGGGGTGTTGCCGAGCCGCGACGACACCTTCTCGATCGCCTGCCGAATGTTCTTCTTGGCTCTGGCCTCGTTGTCGAATTCCTCGAACTCCGTGAGCGCCAGCGCCGCCAGCACGGTCCCGGCCCAGGTGCGGAAGTCCTTCGCGGTGATGTCCCGCCCCGTGATCTCCTTGAGATAGGCATTCACGTCGGCGGACGTGACGGATTGCTGCTGCCCCTCCTCGTCGAGATACTGAAAGAGATCCTGCCCCGGCAGGTCTTGACAGGCCTTCACGATCTTGGCAATGCGCCGGTCCTTCACGGACAGGCGCCAGCTCTTGCCGCTCTTTCCCTTGAACTGGAAGCGCAGCTCCGTCCCGTCCACCTTCACGTGCGGGTCGCGCAGGGTGGTGAGCCCGTAGCTCTTGTTCTGCTTGGCATAGTCCGAGTTGCCGACACGGATGAGCGTGTTCTCGAGCAGGTGGACCACCGTCGCCAGCACCTTCTCGCGCGGCAGGCCACGCAGGCTCATGTGTTCGTCGATGGTCTTGCGGATCGCCGGCAGCGCCTGGGCGAACTCGATCATGTGCTCGAACTTGGTGCTCTCGCGGACCTCGCGGAAGGCCGGATGGTAGCGGTACTGCTTGCGGCCCTTCGCGTCGCGGCCGGTCGCCTGGATGTGTCCGTTGGCCTTGGGGCAGATCCACACGTCCGTATAGGCGGGCGGGATGGCGAGCGACCTGATCCGCTTCAGCGTCGTCTCGTCCGAGACCTTCTTCCCGTCCGGTCCCACATAGGTGAAGCCCTTGCCGGCCTTCTTCCGCCGGATGCCGGGCTCCTCGTCGGAGACATAGAGGAGCCCCGCCGTTTCCGCTGCATCGCGGGGATCGACGACGTTCTCCAGGGACGTGTTCGGGTCGAACAGCATGATGCGCCTCAGGCTCGGCAGGGGAAGGGTCAACCGGAGCGCGCCATCCCGGGTTCCGTGCGCGCGGACGCCGTGCGGGCGTCGTGCCGGTCGTTGCGGATCTTGAGGACGAGGATCGTGGCGCTCATGACCAGGCTGAGCAGGTTGAAGACGATGAGCGGCAGGCTGCCGAGCAGGAAGCCGTAGATCGTCCACAGCACGAAGGCCGTCACGGTGACCATGTACATGCGCTTGGAGATGGCCGCCGTGTCGCGCTCGCGCCAGGCCTTCAGAACCTGCGGGGCGAAGCTCGAGGTGGACAGAAGCCCCGCCACCGTTCCCAGGGCCGTCGGCAACCATTCGTTCATGCGAATCTCCCTTGTCGCGGGAGACGCAACGGCGTGACGAATCGGGAGGTTCCGCCGCACTCCGGCGTCAAACCGCCTCCCCTTCCGGGCAAAATGCTCTAGAAGGGCACCGAAGCTTCCACCGGGATCGCCCCTTGTCCGCCGTGCCCTCCTCCGAATTCCAAGGCCGAAAGCTCGTCTTCGTCGTGACCGAGGACTGGTTCTTCGCCTCCCATTTCCTGCCCATGGCCCGCGCCGCCCGGGAACTCGGCCTCGAGGTCACGGTGGTGACCAGGGTCCGCGCTCACCGGGACGTCATCGTGGCGACGGGCGCGCGCGTCGTGCCCCTGGAGGCGGAGCGCCGCAGCCTCAACCCGATGGCAGCCGGCTATGCGGCCGGGCAGCTCGCGTCGATCCTGAAGGCCGAGAAGGCGGACATCGTCCACTGCATCGCCCTCAAGGGCATTCTCACGGGAGGCGTCGCGGCCGCCATGGCCGGGGTCGGACGTCGGGTCTACGCCCTCACGGGTCTCGGCTTCATCGGCGCCCGGACGGACGCGGCCGGGCGCCTCGCCCGGCGCGCCATCCGGCTGCTCGTGCGCGGCCTGGAGACCGGCCGGACGCGCTATCTGTTCGAGAACACCGACGATCCGAGGCTGATCGGTCTCGACCCGGCGAGCGCCAATGTCACCATCGTCGGAGGAGCCGGGATCGACCCCACGCTCCTGTCGCCATCTCCCCTGCCCCCGCATCCGCCCCTCAGGGTCGCGGTCGTCGCCCGCATGCTGTGGTCGAAGGGGATCGACCTGGCTGTCGAGGCGGTGCGGCAGGCCCGCGCCAAAGGGATCCCCGTCGAGCTCTCGCTCTATGGCGCACCCGATCCGTCCAACCCGAAGGCCATCCCGGAGAGCACCCTGAAGGAGTGGTCTTCGAAGCCCGGCATCGCCTGGCACGGGGCCACCCGGGACATCGCGGACGTCTGGCGGGATCATCACGTGGCCTGCCTTCCGTCCCGCGGCGGCGAGGGCCTGCCCCGCACCCTGCTGGAGGCATCCGCCTGCGGCCGCGCCATCGTGACCACCGACGTACCGGGCTGCCGGACCCTGGTGCGCCACGACGTGGAGGGTCTGATCGTGCCCCCGAACGACGCCGCAAGCCTTGCCAAGGCTTTGATGGCCCTCGCGAGCGATCCACAACGGGTCGCCCGCATGGGCGAGGCCGCCCGCGCCCGCGTCGTCGACGGCTTCACCGAGCGGGACGTGATGGAGGCGGTGAAGCGGCTCTACGCTTCGGTCCTGGCCTCATGATCGCGGATCCCGTCGCCTTCATCCGGGCCGAGACCCGCCTGCGCCCCGTGCCCCATACTCCCGAGCTCGTCCTGCACGTGGCGGACGAGGCCACCGACCTCTGGCAGAAGACCGAGGAGGAGCTCGGCGAGATCGGCCTGCCGCCGCCGTTCTGGGCCTTCGCCTGGGCCGGCGGGCAGGCGCTCGCCCGCTACGTCCTCGACCATCCGGGAACGGTGCGCGGCAAGCGGGTGCTGGACTTCGCCTCGGGCTCGGGGCTGGTCGCCATCGCGGCCATGAAGGCGGGCGCGGCCCGGGTGACGGCCTGCGACGTCGATCCCTTCGCCATCGCCGCCATGGGCCTCAACGCCGCGGCGAACGGCGTCGAGATCACGCCCTCCCAAGCGGATCTGATTGGGCAGGACCTGGGCTGGGACACGGTCCTGGCCGGGGACATCTGCTACGAGCGCGATCTGGCCGAGCGCGTGACCGAGTGGCTCTTCGACCTGACCCGGCGCGGCGCCACGGTGCTGATCGGCGATCCGGGGCGGAGCTACCTTCCGCAGGAGAGGCTGGAGAAGCTTGCGTCCTACGCGATTCCGGTGACGCGCTCGCTCGAAGATGCGGAGATCAAGAACACCAGCGTTTGGCACTTCCCGGTCGGGTTCCGCTGCTGAACTTTGCAATACCGCAAGGGAAACGTTACGTGATTGCGTATCTTCCCTCTAGGAATGTGCAGCGATATAACCTATATAGATATGGTGTATCACCCGGATGAATTGAAATCCGGCCTCTCAGCCCCCAATGACGAGGAACGACCGTGGCTCACACCGTCTCCTATAAGCCCCTCGTGCAGAGCACGACCGAACGCCCACACATAACAGAGACCACCAAGACGTCGCACGCCCTGGCACGCGCCGAAGCGATCTGCCGGTCCCATGGGGTCCGGCTGACGCGAATTCGCCGGACGGTCCTCGAGGCGCTCTGCTCCAGTTCGAAGCCCCTCGGGGCCTATGAACTCGCCGATCTCCTCGCTCCAGGCCCGCGGCGGATGGCGCCGATCACCGTCTATCGTGCCCTGGACTTCCTGATCGAGCAAGGCCTCGCCCATCGGCTGGCGAGCCGGAACGCCTATATCGCGACCGTCGACAGCGACGGCACGCACGAGGCCACCGCCTACCTGATCTGCGAGGATTGCGGCGCGGTGGAGGAAGCCTCCTCGGCAGCCTTCACGGGCGCCCTCACGGATCTCCTGGCCCGGGCCGGATTCGAACACCGCTCCAAGGTGCTCGAGGTGGCGGGGCGATGCTCCCGCTGCCAGGGTCGCGGCGGGCGGCACTGACCGCCACGCCGGAAGGGTCCACTCCGCCGCGCTTGACGAAAGGCCCGTTTGGCATCAGCTAATCCACGGCAGCGGGCCGCTGCCGCCGTGGATCAGCATATGACCTTCAGTTCCGTCTCCTCCGAGGCCCGGAATTCCTCCGAGAGCCTGGCGGGTCCCGCCCCGCGCCATCGCACCGTCGGCGTGCGGGTCGGCTCCGTCACGGTCGGCGGAGGGGCTCCGGTCGTCGTCCAGTCGATGACCAACACCGACACGGCCGACGTGGACGCCACCGTCGCCCAGGTGGCGGCGCTCGCCCGCGCCGGATCCGAGATCGTGCGCATCACCGTGGACCGGGACGAGGCCGCCGCGGCCGTGCCGAGGATCCGCGAGAGGCTCGACCGGCTCGGCGTCACCGTGCCGCTCGTCGGCGACTTCCACTATATCGGCCACCAGCTCCTGGCCGATCACCCGGCCTGCGCGGAGGCCCTCGACAAGTACCGCATCAATCCCGGCAACGTGGGCTTCAAGGACAAGAAGGACCGGCAGTTCGCCGCCATCGTCGAGATGGCGATCCGGCACGGCAAGGCCGTGCGCATCGGCGCCAACTGGGGCTCCCTCGACCAGGAACTCCTCACCCACCTCATGGACCAGAACGCCGCCTCCCCCCATCCGCGCGACATGCGCTGGGTGACCCGGGAGGCGATGATCCAGTCGGCCCTGCTCTCGGCGGCCCGCGCGGAGGAGATCGGCCTGACCCGCGACCGGATCATCCTGTCGGCCAAGGTCTCGGCCGTGCAGGACCTGATCGCCGTCTATCAGGAACTGGCCCGCCGCTCGGACTACGCCATCCATCTGGGCCTCACCGAGGCCGGCATGGGCTCCAAGGGCATCGTCGCCTCCTCGGCCGCCATCGGCATCCTGCTCCAGCAGGGGATCGGCGACACGATCCGCTTCTCCCTCACGCCGGAGCCGGGCGGCGACCGCACCCTCGAGGTCAAGGCCGCGCAGGAGCTGCTCCAGACCATGGGTTTCCGCACCTTCGTGCCCTTGGTGGCGGCCTGCCCGGGCTGCGGACGCACCACGTCCTCGGTCTTCCAGGAGCTGGCACGGGACATCCAGAGCTGGATCTCCACCTCCATGCCCGAATGGCGCCGGCAATATCCCGGCGTCGAGAACCTGAACGTGGCCGTGATGGGCTGCATCGTGAACGGGCCGGGCGAGTCGAAGCATGCCAATATCGGCATTTCCCTGCCCGGCACCGGCGAGCAGCCGGCGGCTCCGGTCTTCATCGACGGGAAGAAGGCCATGACCCTGCGCGGCCAAACCCTCGCCCGGGACTTCCAGAAGCTCGTGCTCGACTACATCGAGAAGAACTACGGGCAGGCCGGACGCGACGCAGCCGAATAGATACGTCGAAGGCCCTATCGGCCCACCGGAGCCCCGGTGCGAATTCCGTTTTACGCCGGGACGCGATGTGCTAGAGAGCGCCGCGCCGGCACAAACGGCCGCCGCGTCTGGCGAGAAGGGTCACCTCCTGTCGTATTGCAGAGCCGTTGAACGAAGGCTGTCCGCGGACGCACCCGCAATGATAATCACATGACAGATCAGCACGCTGTCGCCCCCGGTCACGCCGATTCGGCCGCCCCGGAGGCCACTTCACCGGAAAGCCACCTCAAGGCAGGCTTCTGGACGCTCACCCTCGGGGCCATCGGCGTCGTCTACGGGGACATCGGCACCAGCCCGCTCTACGCCATGCGGGAGACCGTCATGGCCGCGACCGGTGGCCACCACGGAACCCCCGTTCCCCTCACGCGCGACCTGGTCATCGCCATCCTGTCGCTGCTGATCTGGGCTCTCATTCTCACGGTCTCGGTCAAGTACGTCTTCCTGCTGCTGCGGGCGGACAACAGGGGCGAGGGCGGCTCGCTGACCCTCGTGGCCCTGGCGCAGCGTACCCTCAGGCGACGCAGCCTCCCGGTCCTGATGATGGGCATGGCCGGCGCGGCCTTGTTCTACGGCGACGCCGCCATCACACCGGCCATTTCGGTGCTGTCGGCCGTGGAGGGCCTGAAGCTCGTCACCCCCGCCTTCGACAGCTACGTCCTGCCGATCGCGCTGGTGATCCTGATCGCCCTCTTCACCGTCCAGGGTCACGGCACCGGCAGGGTGGCGGCCCTTTTCGGCCCGATCACGCTCCTGTGGTTCGTCACCATGGCCGGTCTCGGCGTCCTTCACATCGCGGACGACTGGGAGGTCCTGCACGCCTTCAATCCCTATTACGGCGTCTACTTCCTCGTCACCCATCCGGGAACCGCGTTCACGATCCTCGGAAGCGTCTGTCTCGCGGTGACGGGCGCCGAAGCGCTCTATGCCGACCTTGGGCACTTCGGCCGCAAGCCGATTCGGGTCGCCTGGGGCACGGTCGTCTTCCCCGCGCTGGCGCTGAACTATCTCGGCCAGGGTGCCCTCGTCCTGTCGAACCCCGGCTCCATCGAGAACCCCTTCTTCCTTCTGGCTCCGCCCTGGCTGCTCCTGCCCCTGGTCATCCTGGCGACGCTTGCCACGATCGTGGCAAGCCAGGCCGTGATCACCGGGGCGTATTCCCTGACGCGGCAAGCGGTGCAGCTCGGTCTTCTGCCGCGTCTGGAGGTCCGCTTCACCTCCGAGGCGCACCAGGGCCAGATCTATCTGCCGCGGGTGAACTGGCTCCTCCTGGCGGCGGTCGTGACCCTCGTGATCCTGTTCGGATCGTCGAGCAGCTTGGCCAGCGCCTACGGCATCGCGGTGTTCGGCACGATGGTCGTCACGACCCTGCTCGCCTGCATCGTCATGAGCCGTGCCTGGCGCTGGGGCCCGCTGAAGACCGCCATCGTCATGGTCCCGCTGCTCGCGATCGACCTCACGTTCCTGTCGTCCAACCTGATCAAGCTCCTGGACGGCGGCTATGTCCCGCTCATCATCGCGGGCGTGTTCTTCGTGATCATGTTCACCTGGGTGAAGGGAACCAGGATCCTGTTCGAGAAGACCCGCAAGATCGACGTGCCCTTCCTCGAGCTGGTGAAGATGCTGGAGAAGAGCCCGCCGCACCGGGTGAAAGGCACCGCCGTGTTCCTGACGAGCGATCCGGACACCGCCCCCGCCGCGCTGCTGCACAACCTCAAGCACAACAAGGTTCTGCACGAGAAGAACGTGATCCTCACCGTGAAGAGCGAGGACATCCCGCGCGTCGAGGACGAGGACCGCGTTCAGATCGAGGACGTGGGCGATTCGTTCTGGCGGATCCAGCTCAGCTACGGCTACATGGAGACGCCCAACATCCCGCGGGGCCTCGCCATCCTGCGCAAGCAGGGCTTCAAGTTCGACATCATGGCGACGTCGTTCTTCCTGTCGCGACGCTCGATCCGTCCCGCCACCCAGTCGGGCATGCCCCTCTGGCAGGACAAGCTGTTCATCGGCCTCGCCAAGTCGGCCAGCGACGCGACCGACTTCTTCCAGATCCCGACCGGCCGCGTGGTCGAGGTCGGCACGCAGGTGACCGTGTAGGAACGTTGCGGTCCGGGCGGCTCGGTGTCACTCTCGGGTCGTCATGACCGAACAGCTTTCCGCCGCCATCGAGCTCATCCGCCCCAGCCTCGACTGGCTGCCCGCCTACGAGGACGCGCTCGCCCGAGGCTGGTCGCCCAACACCGACCAGGACGTGAGCCGCGAGCAGCTGCGCCAGCTCCGGCGGAACCCGGAGCGTTTCCTGTACAATCTCTACAACAGCCTTATGATCCGTCTCGCCGATGGGCGCGAGGTTCCGCGCCTGCCGGCTCACGACTTCTGGATCAGCGACGGAGAGTTCTGCGGCCGGATCGGCTTTCGCTTCCAGCGCGGCACGGAGGACCTGCCGCCGAGCTCCTACGGCCATATCGGCTACACCATCGTGCCCTGGAAGCAGCGGCGCGGCTATGCCACCGAGGCCCTGCGCCGGATCCTGCCCGTGGCCCGTGCCGAGGGCTTCTCGCGGGTGCTGATCACCTGCGACGACGACAACGAGGGCTCGCGCAAGGTGATCCTGGCCAACGGCGGCATCCCGGCCGGGAAGACGCCCCACAACCGCCGACCGGGGCACTACAAGCTCAATTTCTGGGTTCCGACGCCAGAGCCTTAAGGCGGCTCAGACCTGTCGCTCCACCACGAACCGCACCGCCTCGCGCAGGGTCCAGGCCGCCGGGCCGAAGCCGTCGAGCGCGGCCTCGGCCCTCTCGACGAGGCTGCGACATTCGCGCCTCGCGCCGTCCATGCCGAGCAGATCTACGAGGGTGGCCTTGCCCTTTTCCCGGTCCTTGCCGGTGCGCTTGCCCATGGCTTCCGCCGAAGATTCCCGGTCGAGGATGTCGTCCGCCACCTGGAAGGCGGCACCGAGCGCCTGTCCATAGGCCAGGAGATCGGCCCGCGCCGCCGCATCCGCCCGGCCGACAATGGCGCCCGCCTCCACGGAAAAGGTCAGAATCGCGCCGGTCTTCATCATCTGGAGGGTGCGCACGTCGGCCTCGCCGAGGTCGGCCGGGCCGTAGCGGCCCTCGGCCGCAAGGTCGAGGAGCTGGCCGCCCACCATGCCGCCGGGCCCGGCGGCACGGGCGAGGCCTAGCACGAGATCGGAGCGGATGCCCGCATCCGAATCGGTGGCCGGGTCGGCCAGCACCTCGAAGGCGAGGGCCTGAAGGGCGTCGCCCACCAGGATCGCGGTCGCCTCGTCGAAGGCCCGGTGCACGGTCGGCCGCCCCCGGCGCAGATCGTCGTCGTCCATGGACGGCAGGTCGTCGTGGACCAGGGAATAGCAGTGCAGCAGCTCGACCGCGCAGCCTGCCCTGACGGGCCCGTCCCCCTCCCGGCCGAGCAGGCGGGCGGTCTCGATGGCCAGGAAGGGCCGCAGGCGCTTGCCGCCGCCCAGGGCCGCATGCCGCATGGCCGCCATCAGCCGGGGAGGCCGGGCAATCTCGCCCTGCCCGGCTTTGTCTGATAGCAAGGCTTGGAGACCTGCTTCGACGACCTCTGCGGCCTGCGTGAGCCGCGCCGTGAAAGTGCTGGTGGATGGCGACATGACGAGCCTGGATTCGGAAGGGGCGGCAGCCCCGTCCGGGAAGACGACAGAAGAACGGTCCGGGCCGGAATGGACGCTGCAGACGGCGCGGAAGCGGCGACCGCTGACGCCGGGCCGCCTCCTCCGCCGCTTCGTCCAGGTCGGCTTCGGGCTGGTACTCTTATGGGTCGGAGCGGTCTTTTGGCTAGGGCTTTCGTACTGGGCCGCGCCTCCCGTCTCCACCCTCATGCTCGGCCGCTGGCTGACCCTGCAGCCCGTGGCGCGCGACTATGTGGGCCTCGACGAGATCTCGCCCGAGCTCCAGCTGGCCGTCATGACCTCCGAAGACGGCCGCTTCTGCGAGCACAACGGGGTGGATTGGGACATGCTGCGCGCGGTCGTGGAGGCCGCCGACGAGGACGGGCCGTCCCGCGGGGCCTCGACCATTCCCATGCAGACGGCCAAGAACCTCTTCCTGTGGCCGAGCCGCTCCTACGTCCGAAAGGGGCTGGAGCTGCCGGTGGCGCTCTATCTCGACCTGATCTGGTCGAAGCGGCGCATGATGGAGAATTATCTCAACATCGCCGAATGGGGCGAAGGCGTGTTCGGAGCCGAGGCGGCGGCGCAGCGCTATTTCGGCAAGCCTGCCAAGAACCTGAGCCGCCGGGAGGCGGCGCTGCTCGCCACAGCCCTGCCCAATCCCCTGGTGCGCAACCCCGCCCGTCCCTCCTCCCGCCACAGGGCCCTCGCGTCGCGGCTCATGGTGCGCATGTCGAGGGCGGCCCCCTACAGCGGATGCCTGAAGGACCAGGCTCCGAAAAACGAGGTCTCGGGCCGAGGGGGCTAGATATTTCCTCCAAGACCTTGTATGAGGCGCAACCTCATGAAGATTGAGATGTGAGCGTTCCCCGGTTCGAGCGGGCGCTCCGCTATTGACCGGAGACGAGATATGGCCGTTCCAAAGAGAAAAACGTCGCCTTCGCGGCGCGGCATGCGTCGCTCCGCCGATGCCTTGAAGGCCCCGACCTACATCGAGGACAAGGATTCCGGCGAGCTGCGCCGTCCTCACCACATCGACCTGAAGTCCGGCATGTACCGTGGCCGTCAGGTCCTGAAGGTGAAGTCGGAAGCCTAAGGGATCGCATTCTGCGACAAGAAGAACCGGCGCCTCGGCGCCGGTTTTTTTGTGCCCGCGAGGCTGGCCGAGCCCGGATTTTCACCTGCCCTTTTACGCTCCCTTAAGCCTGATGCCCGATCCTGCTTCCTTGGTTCCGGGAGTTCGAGAGCGCGTCATTCGCAGCCGCCCCGGAACGGGTGCGAGGGTGCGTTCATGGCGACGAGGCGGCAGGATCGGGCGGGGATCTTCAGGGGCGCATCCCGGATGCCGCGCAAGCGCCCCGCTCCCACGGGCCCTCAGGCCGCCCTCACGGCCCTGAAGGGCGTCGCCTATACCTGGGATCTCGCGTCGGACGCCCTCGCCTGGGGTCCGAACGCCGCCGAGGTACTGGACATGCCCTCGAATGCGCTGCCGCAGACCGGCTCCGCCTATGCCCGGCTAGTAGAGCCCGGGAGCGGCTCGGACCGGAGAAGTGCCCTTGCGGCCGAAGGAGGCCCCGTCCTGGCCTATGATGGCCGTTACGCCCTTCGCTTCGCGCCGAACCGGGTCCTGATGGTACAGGACAGCGGCCGTTGGCAGACGGACGCCCGTGGCCGCCCGACGCTTCTTCGGGGGCTGCTGCGGGTCGATGCCGGGGCGAGCGCGCAGGATCTGCTGCCGGCCGCCATCGTCGCCCGTTCGGTCCTGCTGCGCCTGATTCAGGACCGGATCGAGGAAGCGGCCCAGCTGTCCCATACCTGCACCCTTATCGTCGGGGCCTTCGAGCCCGATCAGGACGTCTCCATGCAGGCGGCTGCCCGCTCCTTGCGCCCGATGCTGCGCCGGGGTGACCACGTGGCGATGCTCTCCCCCGGCCGCTTCGCCCTCCTTCTCGCCTGCTGCCCGGCCGCCGAGGCGCCGAGCGCCATGAAACGCGCCCTGGCCCTCGTGACAGCCGACGGGATCTCTCCGACCCTGCGCCTCGGCGCGGCCTGCTCGCCGGACCACACCTTCGAGGCCACGAAGCTGTTGCGCTTTGCCGAGGAAGCCGCCGAGGCGGCCAAGACCCGACCGGAGCCCTTCGTGCTGCATAGGACCCGCCACGCGGGAAAACCTAAGAGCCGGGAGGCCCCGTCCGACCTCGTCGATGCCCTGAACGACCGCCGGCTGATCCTCGCGTGCCAACCGGTGGTGGACGCCCAATCGCGTCAGCCGGCCCTCGTGCGGGCCTCGGCGGCGATCCGGGAACCGGATGGGCGGACCGGCGCCGTCGGCCCCCTCCCGGCCCTGGAGGCTGCCAACCTCGCCCTGCTGGTGGATGCCCGCCTGCTGGAACTGGCGGCGGATCATCTGGCACGCTGCCCCGAGACGCGGCTCGTGCTGCCGGTCTCTCCCGCGACCCTGCTGGATCGCGAATGGCTGCCGATGCTGGCCGCCCATCTCGGCGCGCGGCCGGGCATCGCCGCGCGCCTCGTCGTGGCGGTTCCGGAGGAGGTCTTGAGCGACCCGGGAGCCGTTCTCGGGCCGCTGAATGCCATGAAGGCTCTGGGGCTCGGCATCGGCCTCACCGGCTTCGGGACCGGCCATGCGTCGCTCGCCGCGCTGAAAGCCGTGCCGGTCGACCTCGCAGTGATCGACGGCATCTTCGTCCAGCCCCTCAAGCGCTCGACCGGCGACCGCCTCTTCGTCCGCACCCTGATCGACATGGCCCACCATCTCGGTATCGCAACCGCCGCCGAATGGGTCGACGACGAGGCCTCCGCGAGGCTGCTCTCCGCCTGGGGGGTCGACTACCTGCAGGGAAGCCCGTTCGGAGAGGCCGAGCCGGTGGCGGAGCCGGAATCGCTCCTGCGCCGCCTCAGGAGGGCGTGAGACGGCCTACTTTCGGGCCAGCTTGTCGAGCTTGGCCTGCATGTCGGCCATCTGGCGCTTCAGGGCCTCGATTTCGCCGGAGGGCTCGGCCTGCGCCTCGCCCTTGACCCTCGAAGGCTTCTGGCCGGATTCGGCCTCGTCCGCCTGACGCTGGGCGAAGGGCGAGAACATGCGCATGGCTTCCGAGAAGAAACTCATGTTCTTGCGCACCTGCTCCTCCATGGCCTGGAAGGCCCCGGGGCCGAAGGCTTGGCTCATCTGGTCCCGCAGCTTCTGCTGCTCCTGGGACAGGTGGTTCATGGAGAACTCGAGATAGCTCGGCACAAGGGACTGCAGGCTGTCGCCGTAGA
The DNA here is from genome assembly GCA_035645535.1 of Microvirga sp. Classification (GTDB taxonomy): domain Bacteria; phylum Pseudomonadota; class Alphaproteobacteria; order Rhizobiales; family Beijerinckiaceae; genus Microvirga. The sequence goes on from DASQMJ010000022.1 coordinate 104,150, forward strand.
AGCGGATGAGCTGGCGCAGGACCGTCACGGGAAGGAGGTTCTGCCCCTCCTTGTTCTCCTGCTCGAAGATGATCTGGGTCAGGACCGAGCGGGTGATGTCGTCGCCCGACTTCGCGTCGAAGACCACGAAATCCTCCCCTTGGCGGACCATGCCGGCGAGATCCTCCAGGGTGACGTAGGTGGATGTGCCTGTGTGATAGAGGCGGCGATTGGCGTATTTCTTGATGACCGTCGGTTCTTTTTCCGTCGCCATGTGTCCCAAACCGAACCTCTCTCAGATCCGATAAATCCCTGCGCAGCTCACGCCGCTCGCTCCTAATTGTCTAGGACTTCAAGACTTTTGCCTAGATCTTTGTTGCGCTGCCGAAGGATCGGCGTCCGAAACCCCTCTCAGCCATTCGGCTATGCCCCACCAGAGGGCGCTTGACTTCCCTTTTTCTGGGGCTTTGATCGAACCATCAACAGGCTGCCGCACAATTCGGCAAGCCAAAACAGGAGACACGAATGGCCCGAGACAGCATCGTCATCGTCGGCGCGGCGCGCACCGCCGTCGGCTCGTTCAACGGAGCCTTCGCCAACACCCCGGCTCACGAGCTGGGCGCCGTTGCGATCAAGGAAGCGCTCTCCCGCGCCAAGGTCGAAGGCGGGGAAGTGGACGAGGTGATCCTCGGCCAGATCCTCACGGCCGGCCAGGGCCAGAACCCCGCCCGCCAGGCTGCCATGGCGGCCGGCATCCCGCACGAGAAGACCGCCTGGGGCCTGAACCAGCTCTGCGGCTCGGGGCTGCGCACCGTTGCCATCGGCATGCAGCAGATCGCCAACGGCGACGCCGCCATCATCGTGGCCGGTGGTCAGGAATCCATGTCCCAGGCCCCGCACGCCGCCTACATGCGCTCCGGAACCAAGATGGGCGACTTCAAGCTCGTCGACACCATGCTGAAGGACGGCCTCATGGACGCCTTCCACGGCTACCACATGGGCAACACCGCCGAGAACGTAGCCCAGCGCTGGCAGCTGACCCGCGAGGAACAGGACCAGTTCGCCGTCGCGTCGCAGAACAAGGCAGAGGCCGCCCAGAAGGCCGGCCGCTTCAAGGACGAGATCGCGCCCGTCACCATCTCGTCCCGCAAGGGCGATACGGTGGTCGATCAGGACGAGTACATCCGCGCCGGCACCACCATCGATGCGGTCGCCAAGCTGAAGCCCGCCTTCTCGAAGGAGGGTACGGTCACGGCCGGCAATGCCTCGGGCATCAACGACGGCGCCGCCGCGGTCGTGCTGATGACGGAGGAGGAGGCCCAGCGCCGCGGTCTGACGCCGCTCGCCCGCATCGCCTCATGGGCCACCGCCGGCGTCGACCCGGCCATCATGGGCACCGGCCCGATCCCGGCCTCGCGCAAGGCGCTGGAGAAGGCCGGCTGGAAGGTCCAGGATCTCGAGCTCGTCGAGGCCAACGAGGCCTTCGCGGCCCAGGCGCTCGCGGTCAACAAGGACATGGGCTGGGATCCGTCCATCGTGAACGTGAACGGCGGCGCCATCGCCATCGGCCATCCCATCGGCGCCTCGGGGGCGCGCGTCCTCGTGACCCTGCTGCACGAGATGGGCCGCCGCAACGCCCGGAAGGGCCTTGCGACCCTTTGCATCGGGGGCGGCATGGGCATCGCCATGTGCCTCGAGCGTTAATTGGGGAGGAGAGCTGCTATCCCTTCTAGGCGCAGCAACGAATCCTAAGCTATGATTCAAGGCGGCCCGGTTTCCGGACCGCCTTTGCCATTTGACGGGTCCGCAAGAGGCCCGATTGGAACGGTTGGGAAGGAGACACAGCTATGGCGCGCGTCGCATTGGTCACCGGCGGCACACGCGGCATCGGAGCCGCGATTACGATGGCCTTGAAGAATGCAGGCTACACGGTAGCGGCCAATTACGGCGGCAACGATCAGGCCGCGAACCAGTTCAAGAGCGATACGGGCATTCCCGTCTACAAGTTCGACGTGTCGGACCCGGCCGCCTGTGAGGCAGGCATAAGGTCGATCGAGGCCGATCTCGGGCCCGTCGACATCCTGGTCAACAACGCGGGCATCACGCGCGACGGCATGTTCCACAAGATGACCTTCGATCAATGGTCGGCCGTCATCCGCACCAACCTCGATTCGATGTTCACCTGCACGCGGCCCGTGATCGACGGCATGCGCGCGCGCAATTTCGGTCGGATCATCATCATCTCGTCCATCAACGGTCAGAAGGGCCAGATGGGGCAGGCGAACTATTCGGCCGCCAAGGCAGGCGTGATCGGCTTCGCAAAGGCGCTGGCGCAGGAGAACGCCAACAAGGGCATCACCGTCAACGTGATCGCGCCCGGCTACATCGCCACCGAGATGGTGAAGGCCGTGCCCGAGGAGGTGCTGAAATCGAAGATCCTGCCGCTGATCCCCGTGGGGCGCCTCGGCGAAGCCGAGGAGATCGCCCGCAGCGTGGTGTTCCTGGCAGGCGACGACGCGGGCTTCATCACCGGATCGACCCTTTCGATCAACGGCGGCCAGTACATGGCCTGACGAAGCTGGACAATTCCGCCCAAGCCCTTCGAAAGCTCTCCCCAGATGGAGAGCTTTCGTTTATTGGCGGCACATCATGACGACGCGCACCGCCACCACCATCGGCTTCACGGCCATCCTGCTCTGGTCCCTTCTGGCCCTGCTGACGGCGGCGACCGGAACGATCCCGCCCTTTCAGCTCGCAGCCATGACTTTCCTGATCGGCGGACTCGTCGGCATGACGAGCTGGATCGCGCGGCCGGAGGGCATCAAGGCCCTGTACCAGAAGCCGGTCGTCTGGGCGCTCGGCCTCGGCGGTCTCTTCGGCTACCACGCCCTCTACTTCGCGGCCCTGCGCCTAGCGCCGCCGGCGGAATCCGGGCTCATCAACTATCTCTGGCCGCTCCTGATCGTCCTGTTCTCGTCGCTCCTGCCGGGCGAGCGCCTCAAGGCTGCCCATCTGGTCGGCGCCTTCCTGGGCTTCGCCGGCGTCGTGGTGCTCATCGCGGGACGCGGCTCCCTCGACGCCCGGGCGGAATACATGCCGGGCTATCTCTGTGCCCTCGTGGCGGCCTTCGTGTGGGGCGCCTATTCGGTGCTGTCCCGGCGCTTCGGCCAGGTACCCACCGACGCGGTGGCGGGCTTCTGTCTCGCGACCGCGGCCTTGAGCCTCCTGTGCCACTGGCTCTTCGAGACCACCGTCTGGCCGGAGACGACGACGCAGTGGCTCGCCCTGCTGGCCCTCGGCATCGGCCCGGTGGGCGGGGCCTTCTACGTCTGGGACATCGGCATGAAGCGCGGCGACATCCGCCTGCTCGGCGTCGCCTCCTACGCCACGCCCGTGCTGTCGACCCTGATCCTGGTCCTGGCCGGCTATGCCGAGCCCACCCTGACCTTGGCGGCCTCCTGCGGCCTCATCGTGCTCGGCGCCCTGGTGGCGACCCTCATGGGCAGGAAGGTCACGAGGAATAAGGCGCCGGCATGATCCGGTGGGTGTAGCGGTAGGCGAGCCGGAACCCGAGCGCCCCGTAGAGCGAGCGGGCGATCTCGTTCTCCTCGCGCACCTGGAGATAGGCCGTGTGCGCCCCTTGCGAGCAGCCCCAGGCCATCAGGCTCAGGACCACCCGGCGGCCGAGGCCGATCCCGCGCAGGTCGGGCGAGACCACGATGTCGTAAAGGCCCACATAGCCCCGCTCCACCACGCCCAACCCCCAGGCGACGGGACGCTCGTCGAGGCGCAGGGTCGCGAAGGCCGCCTTCTGGCGGATGCGCGACACGATGCCCGACAGGGCCGCGTCGTCGGTCTTGTCGCCGCCGTAAGCCTCCGAGGCTCCTCTCACCCAGTGCTTGGAGGCCTGCGATTCGAGCGCAACCTCGGAATCCTCCTCGCAGTCCCCGTCCACGGGCGCCGCGAGGACATGGGTGGGCTCGATCTCGCGGAAGCCGCGCCGCTCCAGGAGCCCGTCCGCCTCGGACGCCTGCAGACCGTTGAGGCGGAAGGTCGGGCGCACGTTCGCTTCCACGAACCGGGCCGTCATGTAGTCGAGCGTTTCCTCGTCCAAGGTGGCGCCCGGCCGGAGGGGCGTCGCCGAATTGGCCCGCTTCGTGTAGCCGGCGGCAACCCGCAGGATCCAGCCGTCATAGGCCTGGTACTCGAACGACGGCCATGCGTTCATGAGGCGGCATTCGAGTCCGAGGATGAGGCTGGGGTCGCTCATGATCCCTTTATACTCCGAATGCCGCCACGGCGTCAGAACCTGTTCTTCCATTCGCGCAAGGTCTGGAAGACCTCGACGGGCGGGGCGCCCTCCTTGTGCACGGCCCGGGCGAGAGCCGGCTCGCCCGCGCGCAGGAACGGGTTCGTGGCCTTCTCCTGCCCGATGGTGGTCGGCACCAGGAAGCGTCCATCCGCCCTGGCGGCCTCCGCCTCGGCGGCCCGGGCCTTCAGGGCCTCGTTGTCCGGATCGGCCGCGAGCGCGAAGCGGGCGTTCGAGAGGGTGTAGTCGTGGCCGCAGAATACCCGGGCCTCGTCCGGCAGGGCCGCGAGGCGCTGGAGCGAGGCCCACAGATCCGCATGGCTTCCCTCCAGCACCCGCCCGCAGCCGAGAGTGAAGAGGGTGTCCCCGGCGAAGAGGTCCCGGTCCGCCGCGAACCAGTAGGAGACGTGATCGGCGCAGTGGCCGGGCGTCTCCCACACATGGGCCTGGAGCGAGCCCACATGGACCGTGTCGCCCTCGCGCACGTAGGCATCGGCGTGGGACACCGCATTCCGCGCCTTGGCGGGCGCCACGACGCGGCAGCCGGTGCGGCGCCTGATGGGCTCGATGGCCCCCACATGGTCGTGATGCCGGTGGGTGACAAGGATGTCGGTGAGCTGCCAGCCCGTCTGGGCGAGGGCAGCCAGGATCGGCCCCTCCTCCGGCGCGTCGATCGCCGCGCAGGCGCCGGTGCTGGGATCGTGCACGAGAGCCCCGATATTGTCGGTGAGGCAGCGAAAGACGTGAATCTCGGCGGGCATGGCAGACACCGTGGCTTGATGCGTCCCGAGTTATCATGGGACAGTTCGGCCGCGAAACCAGACCTTGGCCGTTGACGTCTTCGTTCCACAGGCCGACGGATAGGCGATGAGCATCGACATTACCGATCTGCGCAGCTTCTATGCGAGCCCCCTGGGCGGCGTGACGCGCCGTTTCGTGGGGCGGGCCATCGGCCAGTTCTGGGGACCGCTGACGGGCCTGCGCGTGCTCGGCCTCGGCTATGCGCCGCCCTATCTGGGGGCCGTGAGACCGGAATGCGAGCGGGCGCTCGCCTTCATGCCGGCGAGCCAGGGCGTGGTGAACTGGCCGAGCACCGGCGCCTCCGCGTCCGCCCTGGTGGATCCTCTGATGATGCCCCTGCCGGACGCCTCCATCGACCGGGTGCTCGTGGTCCATGCTCTCGAGACGGTGGAGAGCCCGAGCGAACTCCTGCACGAGATCTGGCGTATCCTCACCCCGGGCGGGCGTATCATCGTGGTGGCGCCCAACCGGCGCGGCCTCTGGGCCCGGATGGACACCACCCCGTTCGGCCACGGCCAGCCCTACAGCCGGTCCCAGCTCAGGGCCCTCATGCGCCAGACCTGGTTCTCGCCCGAGGGCTGGGCCGAAACCCTCTACATGCCGCCCCTGCGCAGCCGCTTCCTGCTCCGCACCGCCCAGGCCTGGGAGAAGGTCGGCCTGACCTTCTCGCTGCCGGGAGCCGGCCTGCACATCGTCGAGGCCACGAAGCAGCTCTACATGCCGGGTGCCGTCCGGGCGGTCCGGCGCGGCGCGAGCCGCCGCCTTTCCCCCGTTCTCGTCCCGGCGCCCGCATCGCGGGTGAGCATCCGGCCCGACGGCTGAACCGGGGCATTCCGGTCCTATCTCTTGCGCCTGACGGCCCTTGGGGAGTAAATCCGGCCCTCAACTTGACTTGGGGCCGGCAAGTCGCCAGTGTCCGCGCCGGTCCGGCGGGGCTCGAAGGCCGTCAGCGCCGGTTTTTGCATTTCCACAGAGTCTGATGCGCAGCTATCTCGATTTCGAAAAGCCCGTTGCCGAACTGGAAGCCAAGGTCGAAGAACTTCGGGCGCTCGGCGAGAACCGGGACGCCGTCTCGATCTCCGACGACGTCTCGCGACTGGAGGCCAAGGCGTCCGAGGCCCTGAAGGAGCTCTACTCCAAGCTCACTCCCTGGCAGAAGACCCTGGTGGCCCGGCACCCGCAGCGGCCCCATTTCGTCGATTACTGCGCCGGCCTGATCACCGAGTTCACGCCGCTCGCCGGCGACCGCAAGTTCGCCGAGGACGAAGCCATCGTGGGCGGCTTCGGGCGCTTCCGCGGCCAGCCGGTCTGCGTCATGGGCCAGGAGAAGGGCCACAACACCGAGACCCGGATCCGGCACAATTTCGGCATGGCGCGCCCGGAAGGCTACCGCAAGGCGGTCCGCCTCATGGAGCTCGCCGACCGGTTCGGGCTGCCGGTGATCTCCTTCGTGGACACGGCAGGCGCCTATCCGGGCATCGAGGCGGAGGAGCGCGGCCAGGCAGAGGCCATCGCCCGCTCGACCGAGATGCAACTCGCCCTGGGGGTGCCCAACGTCTCCGTCGTGATCGGCGAAGGCGGCTCGGGCGGCGCCATCGCCATCGCCACTGCCAACAAGGTGCTCATGCTGGAACACGCGATCTACAGCGTGATCTCGCCGGAGGGCGCGGCGTCGATCCTCTGGCGCGACGCCGGCAAGGCCCAGGACGCCGCCACCAACATGAAGATCACCGCCCAGGACCTCCTGCGCCTCGGCGTCATCGACGGGATCGTCACGGAACCGACCGGCGGAGCCCATCGGGATCCGGTCGCCGCCATCGAGGCCACGGGCAACGCCATCGCGGAAGCCCTCCACGACCTCGGCAACATGGGGCCGGCGGAACTCAGGGACCACCGGGCCGAGAAGTTCCTCAACATCGGCCGCAAGCTCTAAAAAGTAGGATTTTTACCCGCTATTCAGCATAACTCCATTACAGCCGTGCTTGCGGTAAGGCGCAGTTAAGGCTAACCATTTAGGAAATTGGGGAACTGCCCGGCACCGATGTCCGGACAGATCAGAATGCGGGGAACCCCATGATGAAGCGTATCGCATTGGCCGCGAGCCTGGTGCTCGCGCTCGCCGCCTGTCAGGACGACAACTTCTCGCGGAGCTCGACCCGGCATCTGACGCCGATTCCTCCCTCGGCCATGGCGCTCATGGCCTCGAAGGGGATGTCAAAGAACGACCCCATCCTGATCCGCGCCTACAAGAAGGAATCGGAGCTCGAGGTCTGGAAGCGCGGCTCCGACGGCAAGTACGCGCATTTCAAGACCTACCCGATCTGCCGCTGGTCGGGCCAGCTCGGCCCGAAGACCAAGGAGGGCGACCGCCAAGTGCCGGAAGGCTTCTACACGGTCACGCCCGCACAGATGAACCCGAATTCCGCCTTCTACCTGTCCTTCGACACCGGCTATCCGAACGCCTACGACCGGCAGTTCGGCCGGACGGGCGGCGACATCATGGTGCACGGGTCGTGCTCGTCGCGCGGTTGCTTCGCCATGACGGACCAGAACATCGCCGAAATCTACGCCATCGCCCGCGAGGCATTCGCCAGCGGCCAGCGCGCCTTCCAGTTCCAGTCCTATCCGTTCCGGATGACGCCAAAGAACCTGGCGCAGCACCGCCTCGACCCGAATATCGGCTTCTGGAAGAACTTGAAGGAAGGCTCCGACGTCTTCGAGGTCACGAAGGACGAGCCTCGCGTCGTCGTGGCGGCGGGGCGCTACCAATTCAACCCGGGGGACGAGACCGTCATGGCCGCCGTGCGTCAGAAGCAGGCGGAGGACGAGCGGAAGGTGGCCGAGCTCGTGGCCGACGGCGTGAAGCCGATCAAGCTCGCCTATCACGACGGCGACTCGCACGAGTCCTTCCGCACGGCGCTCGCCGGCGCCATCGGGCCGGACGGGTCGCTCGTGGTCGATGCGCGCATGCGCGACAAGTTCGGCGACGTAAGCCGTCCCGAGGGCCTGTCCTCCGGACCCCGCGAGATTGCCCTCGACGACAGCGGCCGGACGAGGCCGGAAGCGCCGTCGAGCGCCCTCGCCTTTGCGTCGCTCGGCGAGGGATCGGCCCCCGTCGCGAAGCCCATGGGCCTCAAGGCTGCACCGGCCTCGAAGGCCATGTCTTCCGCCCCGGCGGATGTCCCGGCCGAACCGGCACAGGTCGCCTCCGCTCCGGCTCAGGAGACTCCGTTCTACAAGAAGATGTTCAGCGGCATCGGCGACCTCTTCAGCACCTCGGCCCCGGCCCAGCCGGTGGCGGCCGCGCCGGTCGACCCTGTCCCGGCGGCCGCGAAACCCGTCCCCCAGAAGCGGGTTCAGGGTCCCTCCCAGGTGAACGTCGCCTCCGCCCAGTAACGGCCGAGACAGCGACCATTCGAGGAGCCCGCCGTCCGGCGGGCTTTTTCGCGTCGGCAGGAATCAGGCGGCGCCATTGGCCCGTGAGGCACTGCGGTCATCCTACGGGGCGCGGCTATTTCGTGAGACGGCTTTCGTTCACCGGAGGCCGTTCTCCCGCGCCAAGCCGCCCCTTGGCGGCGCATCCTCGGATGCCGTCACGCGGGCGAGTTCCGCCCTGATCGCCTCGGCCGTCTTCGGCCCGGCCCCCGGGATCAGCCGCTCGATGTCGCCTGCGATCGCCTTGAGTTGGTCGATCGTCGTGATGTTGTCCCGATCCAGCACGCTCCAGGCATATTGGGGCAAACGCAGACCTGGGATGACCCCCTGACGGATTTTCCAAGCATCGTTGGGCATCTGCCTCGCCTCCTGTCTTTCGGGAGAAGAGCCGCCGGCCCCCGCCGGGACCGAGGTGCGTCTCGATGGCGCTGCCGGATTGCGATCCGAAACCGTTCCGGCAGCCATACGCCGATGAGGGAGGTGGTGGTGGAACGACCCCGGGACCGACCGGGTCCCTGCGAAGACGAGAGGGCGGCGGATTGACGGCCCTCCCCGCTCTGCCGCTCGGGCATCCCCACGATCACCTTAACCCTCGCAGGATAGACAGTCCCGGGCGCATTTTATTCCGTCGGGCTCCGAGAAATTTCGAGCCGCCGCCGGGTTCCGGATGCGTCGCCCGTTCGGGAACCGGATCGTTGCGACGCTCTCGGCGTTGCCTCAGACTGCATGCGACGGTGTCGAACCCGACAGGAGAAGAGCCATGGACGATCGCGAAGAGAGGATCCGGATGAGGGCTTACGAGATCTGGGAGCGCCAGGGGCGCACGGGCGACCCGCAGGATCACTGGCTCGAGGCGGAGCGCGAGATCGAAGCCCAGGACCCCCAGGCATCCTCCGCGGATCGTCCCGAGGCGACCGTCCAGGAGGCGTCCCCCGTGGAGGCCGTCGAGGCGCAGGAAGCGGCGGGCAACGGCGCTGCCAGGGGCAGAAGGTCCTCCTCGAAGGCATCGAGAGAGTGAGGGTATTCTCCGGTTCGCACAGGTTCAGCGGGACCACTTCTCCTCGTCGACCTCCTGTTCCCCATGGAAGCGTCGCTCCATGGGGATCGCGATGCGCCGCGGCGGCGGCGCTGCGGAAGAGGAGCAAAGCGCCGGGATCAGCCGAACGCCAGCATGACGGTGATCAGCACCGCGAGAGCGACGACGCCACCGGCGAAGCCTGCCACGGTCAGCATGTCCGTCCAGTTGTCAGGGTCCATGGGCTGCCTCCCGGTCTCCATCACCAGTCCGCGACCAGATCGATCACTGTCACGGCGGCCGTGCCGTCGCCAGAACTGAACGTGGCAGCTACGTGGAAGATCCGATCTCAAATAAAAACGGGCTCCGGTGAGCGGATCAACCCGAGCGTAACAGTTACGCGAGGGCGTAACCCTCGCGCGAAGATACAAAAGCCTTCCAAAGAACAGGAAAGCCGGTTCACCAGCCGAACCGACCGGCTAACGTAGGTTGCTATTGAGCTTCGTGTTTGAAGTAGCGCCCTTGCTGGACCCATTGTTCGTTGGGTCTCCTCCGTTACCCCAACCATTGTTCCCTTTCTTTGTCGCAGGCGGCCCGGGAGGTTCAGGGCAGCCACATACACATTTGCATTCGCAGGGGCTTGGGAGTGTTCCGCCGAAAACTTGGTCGATTTCCTGATCTAAAAGTTCGCGCATAACAGACCTCCAATAAATTGGACTTAGTAAGGCGATACTATCCTCGGCACCAGGGAATTTATGTCATAGATATTCTTCTAATATATTAGATACCCGCAGTACCGAGATTGAATATGCGCTGAGTTGCTTCTTTTGTCCACAGAGCTGAAAACATAGAGTATGAATCTACCTAATACCAAGGTATATTCTTTACATATTTGGAATAAAAAAATTTTGATGCTCAGCTTAAACACTCGATGTATATATGCCCAGTTAGAAGATGACTTGGATATAATCCGCAAATAATCTCACATGATACCTAATGTGGCGGAATGACATCTAATACCGCCGAACCAAGTGTTTGATATTCATGGGTATTGTTATTGACCGACGCGGATCGCGGGTGTGTGATCGACATGTCGGCAGGCTATTACACTGCGGCCCCAATGGGTCTTGGCACGTCGATCAAGAAACGGAGAAGCCCCATGCGCGAACTTACCGACAAGGAAATCGATCAGGTGTTCGGCGGAGCCCAGCCGAACCAGAATGCGGGAGGCGGCCCGGGCAACAGCGGTCCCGGTGACAAGAACTCACCGGTCCAGGGCCCCCCGCCCGGAAAAGACAACAGGGATCCGTTCAGGCGTTGACGAGGGGGGCGAAGGCGTTCCGGAGAAATCCTGAGCTGTTCTTCAATGGATTTCCCAACGAAAAGCCCGGCTCGACGGCCGGGCTTTTCTCATTCGTTCATCCCGAGACTCAAGCCACGAACTGCCCGTGGCAGTGCTTGAACTTCTTGCCCGAGCCGCAGGGGCAGGGCTCGTTGCGGCCGACGCGGCCCCAGGTGGAGGGGTCGTTCGGGTCGCGGCCCTCCGTCGGGGCGGTGCCGACGGAGGCGGCCGCGAAGCCGAGGGCCGGACCCGCCCCGAAGGCGGCGCCCTGAGCCATGTCGAACTCGTTCTCGCCGGTCGCCGGGTCGAGGTGCTGGGCGAACATGGGCGGGAGTTCCTGCTGCTCCGGCTGCTGGAACACCACCTGGATGCGCATGAGCTGGCCCGTCACCTGCTCGCGCAGGTGCACGACGAGGTTGTTGAACAGCTCGAAGGCCTCGGACTTGTACTCGTTGAGCGGGTCGCGCTGGGCCATGCCGCGCCAGCCGATGACCTGACGCAGGTGGTCGAGGGTCACGAGGTGCTCGCGCCAGAGGTGGTCCAGGCTCTGGAGGAGGACCTGCTTCTCCACGTAGTTCATGACTTCGGGCGTGTTCTGCTCCACCCGCTGGGCGTAGGCCTCGTCTGCCGCCTTCTGGATCCGGTCGCGGATCTCCTCGTCCGCGATGCCCTCCTCCTTGGCCCATTCCTCGACCGGCAGGTCGAGGTTGAGGAAGTTCATCACGTCGCGCTTCAGACCCTCCACGTCCCATTGCTCCGCATAGGCGTTCTCGGGGATGGCGCGGGACACGATGTCCTCGATGACGCCGTGGCGCATGTCGTCGATGGTGTCGCGCACGCTCTCCTCGGCCATGAACTCCTTGCGCTGCTCGAACACGACCTTGCGCTGGTCGTTCATGACGTTGTCGTATTTCAGGATGTTCTTGCGGATGTCGAAGTTGCGCGCCTCGACCTTCGCCTGCGCCCGCTCGATGGCCTTGTTGATCCACGGATGGATGATGGCCTCGTCCTCCTTCAGACCGAGCTTCTGCAGCATGCCGTCCATGCGGTCGGAGCCGAAGATGCGCATCAGGTCGTCCTGGAGCGACAGGTAGAACTTGGACCGGCCCGGGTCGCCCTGGCGGCCGGAACGGCCGCGCAGCTGGTTGTCGATGCGCCGGGACTCGTGGCGCTCGGTGCCGAGCACGTAGAGGCCGCCGGCGGCGAGCGCCTTCTCCTTGAAGGAGGCGACTTCGTCGAGGATCTCCTTCTCGCGCCGCGCCCGCTCCTCGCCTTCGAGGCCGACGAGCTCGCGCTCGATGCGCATCTTGGCGTTGCCGCCGAGCTGGATGTCGGTGCCGCGGCCGGCCATGTTGGTCGCGATGGTGATCGCCCCCGGCACGCCGGCCTGGGCCACGATGAAGGCCTCCTGCTCGTGGAAGCGGGCGTTGAGCACCGCGAAGTGCTTGGTGCCCCGGCCCTCGCGGGCGGCCCGGTAGAGCGGCTCCAGGGCGTCGGGCTTCTCGAAGTCGATGAGCGTGTAGCCGTCCTTGATCAGGAGATCGGCGAGATATTCCGACTTCTCGATCGACGTGGTGCCGACCAGGATCGGCTGCCCGCGGTTGGACGAAGCCTCGATGTCGCGGATGACGGCGCGGTAGCGCTCCTCGGCGGTGCGGTAGACCTCGTCGTCGTCGTCGATGCGGGCGACGGGCTTGTTGGTCGGGATCTCGACCACTTCGAGGTTGTAGATCTCCAGGAACTCGTCGGCTTCCGTTGCGGCCGTGCCGGTCATGCCGGCGAGCTTGTCGTAGAGGCGGAAGTAGTTCTGGAACGTAATGGAGGCGAGCGTCTGGTTCTCGGGCTGGACCTGGACGCGCTCCTTGGCCTCGAGCGCCTGGTGCAGGCCCTCAGAGTAGCGTCGGCCCGGCATCATGCGGCCGGTGAACTCGTCGATGATGACCACCTCGCCGTTGCGGACGATGTAGTCCTTGTCGCGCTGGAACAGGGTGTGGGCGCGCAACGCCTGGTTCATGTGGTGGACGAGCGTCGCGTTCTGGGCGTCGTAGAGGTCGCCCTCCTTAAGCAGACCCTCGGCGCGCAGCAGCTCCTCGATCTTCTCGGTGCCGGCCTCCGTCAGCGCCACGGAGCGCTGCTTCTCGTCGACCTCGTAGTCGGTCTTGTTCAGGCGCGGGATGATCTTGTCGACGGCGTTGTAGAGGTCGGAGCGGTCGTCGAGGGGGCCGGAGATGATGAGCGGCGTGCGCGCCTCGTCGATGAGGATCGAGTCGACCTCGTCCACGATGGCGAAGTTGTGGCCGCGCTGGACCATCTGCGCCATCTCGTACTTCATGTTGTCGCGAAGATAGTCGAAGCCGTACTCGTTGTTGGTGCCGTACGTGATGTCCGCCGCATAGGCCGCCGCGCGCTCGGAATCGTCGAGCCCGTGGACGATCACGCCGACCGACAGCCCGAGGAAGCGGTAGATCTGGCCCATCCATTCGGAGTCGCGGCGGGCGAGGTAGTCGTTCACGGTGACCACGTGGACGCCCTTGCCGGCGAGCGCGTTCAGGTAGACCGGGAGCGTCGCCACCAGGGTCTTGCCCTCGCCGGTGCGCATCTCGGCGATGGACCCCTCGTGCAGGACCATGCCGCCGATGAGCTGGACGTCGAAGTGCCGCTGTCCCAGGGTGCGCTTGGCGGCCTCGCGGACGGTCGCGAAGGCCGGAACCAGTATGTCGTCCAGGGTCTTGCCGGCCGCGAGCTGGGCCTTGAACTCGTCCGTGCAGGCGCGCAGCTGCTCGTCGGACAGGGCTTCGAGCTCGGCCTCCATCGCGTTGATGGCCGCCACCTTCGGCCGATAGGACTTCAGCCGGCGATCGTTGACCGAACCAAAGATTTTCTTGGCGAGAGAACCGAACATCGAGAGCCTTCAGACTTTCAGGATTCTGGGTAAAGGGGCGATTTGAGCCGCCTTATAGACTTAATTACGCCGAAACGCATCTTAAAGGCTGTGCCCGAGTGGCGCAGCCTCGAGCCTCCGCAAGCTTAGCCCCGTTCAAGGCCCCGCGAGCGGCGATGCTGTGACATAAATATGCCATCCCTTGCAAACGTAAACATATTCAGCCATCGATCTCCGCACTTCGTGAGCGGTCGTCAATAAGCTCACCAGAGGATCAGACATGTCAGTTTCAGCCAAAGTCCGGAACAGCCTCCACAAGGGCATCCTGGCCTTCGGGGTCGCCCTTCCGCTCGCGGCGGGCGCAGCCCTCGCCCAGACCGGCACCCCTGCCCCTGCGGCACCGCCGGCGCAGACCACAGCCCCCGCCGATCCCAACAAGGTCGTCGCCCGGGTCAACGGCGTCGCCATCACCGAGGGCGACCTAGCCACCGCCGCGGCCGATCCGGCCCTCCAGCTGCCCAACCTCCCGGAGGCCCAGAAGCGCGACCTCCTGACCGGTTACCTCATCGACCTGAAGCTCGGCGCCAAGGCAGCCGAAGCCGCCAAGGTCGGCGAGAGCCCGGAATTCGCCCGCAAGCTCGCCTACAACCGGGACAAGGCCCTTCTCGACCAGTACCTCGAGCAGGAGGCCCAGAAGGCCGTCACCCCGGAAGCGGCCCGCAAGCTCTACGACGAGACCGCCAAGAACGTGACCCCCGAGGAGGAGGTGCGCGCCCGCCACATCCTGGTCGAGACCGAGGACGAGGCCAAGAAGGCGGCCCAGCGCGTCAAGGGCGGCGAGGACTTCGCCAAGGTGGCCGGTGAGCTCTCGAAGGACCCCGGCTCCAAGACCGACGGCGGCGATCTCGGCTTCTTCACCAAGGACCGCATGGTCGAGCCCTTCGCGGAGGCCGCCTTCAAGCTTCAGCCCGGCCAAGTCTCCGACCCGGTGAAGTCCCAGTTCGGCTGGCACGTCATCAAGGTCGAGGAGAAGCGCACCAAGCCGGTGCCGTCCTTCGAGGAGATGAAGGACCAGGTGAACGCCTATCTGGAGCGCAAGGCGCAGCAGGACCTGATCCTCGGCCTGCGCAAGGACGCCAAGATCGAGCGCCTCGACGACAAGGGCAACCTGGTCGAGCAGAAGCCGCAGCAGCAGTAAGCGTCACGATCAACGGATGCGAGAAAGGGCGGCCTGGAGCCGCCCTTTTTCTTTACCTGGTTTCACTTGGCGTTCTGGAATACGTCCGCCCCGGTGATCCGGATGCAGACGAAATGGCGGTATCCCTGCTCGTAGGCGGTCCTGGTTTCCGCATCCAACTCCGCCGGGACGGCCTTTGCGATCGCGGCCTCGCAGGCCTCCTTAGTCTTGTGGATCTCATCTCCGACGACGGCGGCCGTCGGACCGTTCAGCGCATACAACATCAAGGCAACAGGCGCCCACATCGATCATATCTCCCAGGCTCCGATGAGCGCGCACTCTAGGGTTGATCGTCGTCGGGGAGAACGGCGCGGCCGGCGCCGTCCACACGAGACGGCGCCGCTCGGGATGCGGAGGATGACATCGGCTCGACGAGCCGATGTCACTTGTTCGTTCGGCCCATGCGGCCCGGATCGACGCCGCCCTCGTCGTTGGTCTGGTTCTCCACGTCGCCCTGGAAGGTCGAGCCGCCGTCGAGGTTTCGCGGGTCCTCGCCGGTCATGTAGGCGCCCTTGGAGCGGCCGATGCCGGGGTCGACGTCGAGGTCGCTGCGCGGCCGCTCTTGCGGCTTGGTCTTCGGATGCTTGCCGGTCATGGAAATCTCCGTGGTTGAATGAGGGGTCAACGGGACGGGAAATCGCTCGTTCCAAGCTTGGGCGGCCGTTCCCGACCACGCATGGACTTGACAAGAAGCCTTAAAAAACCACAGGTCGCGGTTCCTATCCGGCAACCCGACCGCTCCTTCGAGTTCCCCATGTCCAAGACCGTCTCGCCGCTCGCGCCCAAGACCTATCCGACGCTGCCCGCCATCGAGGGCGTCAGGATCGCGACCGCGGAGGCCGGCATCCGATACAAGAACCGCACCGACGTGCTCTACGTGGCCCTCGCCAAGGATACGACGGTGGCGGGCGTGTTCACCCGCTCCAAGTGCCCCTCGGCCCCGGTCGACTGGTGCCGCAAGAATCTGGCGAAGGGCACCGCCCGCGCGCTGGTGGTGAACTCGGGCAACGCCAACGCCTTCACGGGCCGGAAGGGCGCCGAGGCCGTGAAGCTGACCGCCGACATCGCCGCCGAGGCGGCCGGCTGCCGGGCGTCGCAGGTGTTCGTCGCGTCCACCGGCGTGATCGGGGAGCCCCTCGACGCCACCAAGTTCGAGGGCGTGCTCCAGGCCTGCGAGAAGAAGGCCAAGCCCACCGCCTGGGTCGATGCCGCGAAGGCCATCATGACCACCGACACCTTCCCGAAGGTTGCGACCCGCACGGCCACCATCGGGGGCGTGGAGGTGACGATCAATGGCATCGCCAAGGGCGCCGGCATGATCGCCCCCGACATGGCCACCATGCTGTCCTTCGTCTTCACCGATGCGCCCATCGCGGCGCCGGTGCTGCAGGCGCTGCTCAAGAAGGGTGCCGACAGGAGCTTCAACTGCGTGACCGTGGACAGCGACACCTCCACGTCCGACACCCTGCTGTTCTTCGCCACGGGCGCGGCCGCCGAGCGCGGCGCACCGGCGATCTCCCTGCCGAGCGATCGGCGGCTCAAGGAGTTCCGAGGTGCCCTGGAAAGCCTCCTCTGCGACCTCGCCCAGCAGGTCGCCCGCGACGGCGAGGGCGCGCGCAAGTTCATCACCGTGAAGGTCACGGGCGCCACCGGCGCGACCTCGGCCAAGCGCATCGCCATGGCGATCGCCAACTCGCCGCTCGTGAAGACGGCGGTGGCCGGCGAGGACGCCAACTGGGGCCGGGTGGTCATGGCGGTCGGAAAGGCCGGCGAGCCGGCCGAGCGCGACAAGCTCGCGATCTGGTTCGGCGACATCCGGGTCGCCGTGAAGGGCGCCCGCGACCCCGACTACGACGAGGCGAAGACCTCCGCCTACATGAAGGGCGACGAGATCGCGATCCGGGTCGATCTCGGCCTCGGCCGGGGCGAGGCCACCGTCTGGACCTGCGACCTCACCAAGCAATACGTGGAGATCAACGGGGATTACCGGAGCTGATCCCTGTCAGGGAACAACGGTGAACTTCCGCTTGATGGTCACTGCATCGGGCCGCCGTAGCGTCCCGTGAACGTATCGGAATTCTGTTCGCACCGGTTCGAAAGCGGGATAAGAGAACGGCTCTTGCACCCTCAACGCCAGATCTGCAGCGAAAAACCAGTGCCCCCTCTCAAGCTCACCCTCGTGGTCGCGGTCGCCCTCATCGACCAGGACAACCGGATCCTTCTGGCGCAGCGCCCGGAGGGAAAGCAGTTGGCCGGCCTGTGGGAGTTTCCCGGCGGCAAGGTGGAGCCCGGCGAGCGGCCCGAGGAAACCCTCATCCGCGAACTGCGCGAGGAGCTCGGCATCACCGTCAAGGAGCCGTGCCTCGCGCCCCTCACCTTCGCGAGCCACGCCTATGAGAGCTTCCATCTCCTGATGCCGCTCTATGTCTGCCGGCGCTGGGAGGGCTTCGTCCAGTCCCTCGAGGGCCAGGCATTGAAATGGGTGAAGCCGCAGGAGCTGCGGCACTATCCGATGCCGCCGGCGGACGAGCCCCTGATCCCCTTCCTCCTCGACCTCGTCGCCTGAGGCCGCCCATGTCCGCCAAGAACGCGGAGGCCGCGTCGCTTCCGGCGGCCCCCACCCCGGTCTTCCTCGCGGCGAACCTCCTCGTCTGCTCGATGCTGTGGTCCAGCTCGTTCCTGTTCATCAAGCTGAGCGGCGACGTGAATCCCTTCGTGCTCGCCGCCATGCGCGGGCTCGTGGGCGCCTCCGCCATCGCCGCATGGTTCGCCGTGCAGGCCAAGAGCATCCGTCCCGAGGGAGGCGAATGGCGCAACTGGATCGTCCTCGGGGCCCTCAACGGCTGGGTGCCGAACGTGCTCGTGGCCCATGCGCTCACCCAGATCGGCACCGCCCCGGCGGCCATGATCCAGGCCTCGGGACCGCTCATCGTCGCGGTGATGTCGCACCTGCTCTTCGTCGACGAGCGGCTGACCCTGGGGCGCCTCATCGGCGTGCTCGTGGGCTTCGCCGGCATGGGCATCCTCATCGGCCCCGCCGCCCTGCCCGACAGCGGCATCAGCCCCTGGGGCGCGCTGGCCATGATGGCGACGGCGCTCAGCTATGCCAGCGCGAACGTCTATGTCCGGACGATCCGGCATGCGGATCCGGCGCGCCTCGCCCTCGGACAGCAGATCTGCTCGGGCCTTCCCGCCACGGTGCTGGCGCTCGTCCTCGCGGGCCCTTCCGCCTTCGCGGCCGTCCCGGCGAGCGCGACGCCGCTCATAACCCTCGGGATCGTCTCGACGGCGCTGCCGATCCTGCTCTTCATGCGCCTGATCCGCCGCGCGGGCCCGACCAGGGCCTCCATGGTGGGCTATCTCCAGCCGGTCTGGGCGGCGATCCTGGCGGTTCTGTTCCTCGGCGAGCGGATCGGCGGGCGCGAGATGATCGGCGGCGCCGTGGTGCTGGCGGGCGTCGCCCTCGTGTCTTTCAGCGGCCGGTTCCGGCGCATGCGCTGACCCGCGCAGACTCGAGAGCCCGCAGAGGACAGAGGATCCGCCCGATGAGGCGTCCTCTACCCCTCCTGGATAACGGCCCCTGCCCGTCCCCTTGGGCTAGACTGGCGCATCGGGCTCCGTTGCGGGAGCCGTCTGGGCCGCTCCCTCCCCGGGCGATGGGGACGGAGGAAGCGCGCATTGTCGGGACGGGAAGCGATGCATTGGAAAGTCAAGGCGAGCATCCAGAATGCCGTGTGCCTTCTCCCGCCCTCGCTCTCCTACGACCTCTATTACTGGATGCAGCGGCGCTTCGGAGACCTCAGGAGCACGAGCCCGGTGAGCCGGCTCGAGGCCGGCATCCACATTTGGCAGGAGCTCCGGAGCCTCGGGATCGACCCGAGGGGCAAAACTTTCTTCGAGGTGGGCACCGGCAGGGCGCCCGCGGCGCCTCTGGCGTTCTGGCTCATGGGCGCCGGCAGGATCGTCACCGTCGACTTGAACCCCTACCTGAAGGCCGAGATCGTCAGGGAGCATCTCGCCTACCTGTCCGACAACGAGGCGGAGATCAGGACCATCTTCGGAACTCTCCTGTGCGGCGAGCGCTTCGACGAGCTGCTGGATTTCGTCAGGCGCCGCCCCTTCAGGATCGAGGATTTCCTGGACCTGTGCCGGATCGACTACATCGCTCCGGGCGATGCCGCAAAAACGCCCTTGAGCGACGGTTCCGTGGATTTCCACATGTCCTACACGACGCTCGAGCATATTCCCGCCAACGTGATCCGCGCCATCCTGAAAGAAGGGAACAGGATCGTGAAGGCCGATGGCCTCTTCGTCCACTGCATCGACTACAGCGACCACTTCTGGCATTCCGACGAAAGCCTGTCCCCGATCCACTTCCTGCAGTATTCCGACCCCGAGTGGGAGCGCTATGCGGGCAACCGGTACATGTACATGAACCGGTTGCGGCACGACGACTTCCTGGAGCTGTTCCGGTCGGCGGGCCATCGCCTGATCAAGGTCGATCCCGAGGTCGATCCCCGCTGCCGCGAAATGATCGCGAGCCGATCGTTCAAGGTGGACCGCCGCTTCGCCGGCAAGACGGATGACATCCTCGCGACAGTCAATTCGCTGATCGTCTCCAGAAAAGCCGACTGACAGGATGCGCTTCCGCGGCGTTGATCATCCGGCGCCGGCGATCTCGCCGAGCGCGGCACGGATTGCGGCCGGCATCTCGACCGGCCGCTGCGTCGCGCGGTCCACATAGACGTGGACGAAGTGGCCCTGCGCGGCCGCCTGCGCGGCACCGGCCCGGAAGATCCCGATCTCGTAGCGCACTGAGGAGCGCCCGAGCCGCACGACCCTGATCCCGGCCTCCAGCGCATCCGGAAAGGCGACGCTCTCGAAATACGTGCAGCCGGTCTCCACCACGAGGCCGATGACTGGGCTCTCCCTGAAATCGAGCAGCCCCTTCTCCATGAGCCAGCCGTTCACCGCCGTGTCGAAATAGGAATAGTAGTGGACGTTGTTCACGTGCCCGTAGGCGTCGTTGTCCATCCAGCGTGTCGCGATAGGGCGAAAGAGCCGGAAGGCGGCGCGGGTAAGTCGCTCGGGCCTGTCCGGAGCCGAACGGTTCACCACGCGGCCTCGTAGATCGCGCGCGCATCCTCCAGGGCGAGCGGGCGCGGATTGTTCACCAGGAGCCGCGTCTGGCGCATGGCGTCCTCCGCCATCATCGGCACCGCATCCTGCGGGATGCCGACGTCCCGCAGGCGCGACTGCAGGCCGAGCCGGGCGCTGAGCGCGGCGAGCGCATCGGCGAAGCCGGCACCCGTGGCGCCGTCCTTCAGGTCAGGAAACGCATGAGGCGCCAGCTCCGCGTAAAGGCTCTCGCAGGCGCTCGCGTTGAAGCGCAGCACGTGCGGCAGCACGAGGGCGTTGGAAAGGCCGTGCGGCACGCCGAAATGGCCGCCGATCGGATAGGCGAGCGCGTGCACGGCCGCCACCGGCGAATTGGCGAAGGCCTGACCGGCGAGCATCGACCCCAGCAGCATCGCCCCCCGCGCGTCACGGTCGTGCCCGTGATGCACGGCCCGCTCGATGTTGGTCCCTAAAAGCCGCAGCGCCTCCTTGGCGAGGGCGCGGGAGACCGGGTTGTTGTTCGGGCTCAGGGACGTGTAGGCCTCGATGGCGTGCACCATCGCGTCGATTCCTGTCGCGGCCGTGACATGCGGCGGCAGGCCGAGGGTCAGGTCGGGATCGAGAAGAGCCACGTCCGGAATGATGAGGGGCGAGACGACGCCCTTCTTCTCGTGCGCACCCGTGGTGACGATGGAAATCGGCGTGACTTCCGATCCGGTGCCGGCGGTCGTCGGCACCGCGAGCAGCGGGAGGCGCGGCCCCTTGGCCAAGCCGACGCCGTAGATATCGGCAAGGCTCTCGTTCCCCGTCGCCAACAGCGCCACCAGCTTGGCGACGTCGATGGAGGATCCGCCGCCGAAGCCGATCACCGCATCGGCGCCGAACTCGCGCGCCTGCGCGACCGCTGCGAGCACCACGTCCTCCGGCGGATCGGCCACGACGCGGTCGAACACGTCGGCGGTGATGCCGGCCTCCTCCAGGATGCGCAGGGCCGGCGCGACGAGGCCCGCCCTCACGAGGCCTGCATCGGTCACGACCGCTACACGACGCCCCAGGCGCGCCGCTGCGATTTCGCCCAGGCGCACGATGCTGCCGGAGCCGAAGACGATGGATGGTGCGGTATTGAAGGTGAAGGCCGACATGGAAACCTCTCGGTCGGCCGAGATTGGCGCCCAGCGGCCGGGACAGCAACCCTCCTCCCATGCAGACCTGGGGACATCCTTCATGCGCAGGTCTCAGAGAAGCGCCGGGTTTTCACCCGGCGCCGGTTCTGCATAAGGACTGAACCTAGAGCAGGAAGTCGTCGCGACCGAGAGTCGCCGTGCGGCCGAGCAGGAGGATTTCGAGATCCGCCGCGAGATCGCCGTTCACGTCGGCCTGCACGAGCGTGTTCCCGCCGGCATCGAGCTCGAACCGAACCTGTCCGGCGCCGGTGAACGCGGCCGAGCCGACGAACGCGAAGGACTGGTTCCCGTCCGATAGGACATTCGCGTCGATGCTCCTAAGATCGATGACGTCGGCCGAGGTGAAGTCCTGGATCCGGTCCCGGTTGGCCTCGCCGGCAGCGCTCTCGGAAGTCGAGACGAATACGAAGGCGTCGTCCCCCGTATTGCCGATCAGAAGGTCGGCGCCGGTTCCGCCGCGGAGATAATCGTCGCCGCTTCCACCCTTGAGAGTGTCGTCGCCGCCTCTGCCGAGGAGCCTGTTATCGCCGGAACTGCCGGCGATGTAGTTATCGAATCGATTGCCACCGCCCATCAGATCGCGGCCGGTACGCAGGATGAGCTGTTCCACACCAGCCTTCTCGTCGCTTCCGGACAGGCTGTAACTCACCCAACTGTGTACGATATCGACTCCACCCTCGGCGGTGGTGTCGGTCTCGATGACGCGGTCGCGGCTGTCATCGACACGATACGTGTCGTTTCCGGCGCCACCAGTCATCCGATCGGCTCCTTGGTCACCATCGAGCAGGTCGTTGCCGCTGCCCCCGATGAGATGGTCCGCGCCATCCTCGCCATAGAGACGATCCCGGCCATCATTGCCTCGAATGATGTCGCGGCCAACACCGCCGTAGACGATATCGTTCCCGGCCTGGCCAGACAGGACATCGTTCACGCGCACCTCATCAAGGCGATCGAAGAGGGGCACCTCCCGCAGTTGGATTCCCTCCGGCAGGTTTTTCAGCAGGCTGATCCCGACCGTGTGGAGCGCCGAGGCCACGAGGGTGTTGCTGTTGGCGCCGCCCCGGCCGATGAACCCGAACGCGTCGACACCATAGGAAAGGTTCGCCCTGTCGACGTTCGCGGCGTGCTGGACCATCAGCTGCCACACGGCCTCGGGGTCGCGCCCATTGAGGTCGATGACGGTGTGATGCCGCTGGGCCGGTGTGGCAGAGCCGCGGGCGTCGGCGGACCGGGCGAGGGGAATGTCGACCTGGGTCACCAGCGTCAGGTCCCCTCCCGCGTCGCCGCGGATGACCCGCTCGTCGAGCACCCGACCGGACTCGTCCGTGACGGTCTTTACCAGATAGAGATGCTGATACGGCGTCGCGACTCCGCGAAATGATGCTGTCTTCGACTCGATGGCGATGGTTGTAGGCAAGACCCTCTCCTAGCGTAAGGGCTGGTTTACGGGTACCTGCAACGGCGAGCGGGAGTATTAGTTCCCACGCTGGGAGCCCCATGCCGGCAGCCGGCCGGGAGGCCCTCTAATCGCGGAACTCCTCGATGGCGTCCATCTTCTCCGGGTAGAAGGCCACGCGGCCGGCGATGTCGCCGACGGCCGGATAGGGGGTCTCGTAGCTCCAGGCCGCGTTCTCCCGCACCAGCCCGCCGGCCGTGACGGTGAAATGGGTGGCGTCGCCCTTGTAGGGGCAATGGGTCTGATGGTCCGTCCGCTCCATCAGGTCCATGCGCACGTCCTCGCGAGGGATGTAGAAGACCGGCGGCATCGAGGCTTCGCGGAGGGTGAGGGCCTCGGTCGTCTCGGCCACGATGAAGCCTCCGAGGACGACGCGGACGCGGTGAGGGTTCGCCTCTATGGCGATCGGATGATCGGGTCCGGGTTGTTTCATGGCCACACCTGTTCCAGACATTCGCCGAAGCAAATAGAGCGGCCCACCGACGGCCCAAGGGGCGGCGAGCGCCCTTTGAGACTTCAGTCCTTCTTCGGGACCTCCGAGGGGTTTTCCGTCGTGCCGAGGGCGTCCGCCAGCCGCACCCTGGCCGAGCCAGGCTTGAGGGGCTTCTGCTGGCTCTCGTGCGGGGCCCAGCCGGAGAGCCACACGATCTCGAAGGTGGCGGGCAGCCGCCCGTCCGGGTCGGCGAAGCGCTCCGCATAGATCTGCGCCGCCCGCAGCAGGGTCGCGCGCCGCAACGGCGTCCTGCGCCGATCGTTGAGGGCGTTGGAGAAGCCCATGAGGCGCAGATCCCGCATGAGCGAGAAAGGATCGCCGTAGCGCACCCGGACCGTCTCCGAATCCGCCACCGGCAGGGCGAAGCCCGCCCGCTGCAGCAGCCCGCCGAGGTCGCGCACGTCGGCGAAGGGCGCCACCCGGGGACTCACCCCGCCTTCCAGTTCGGCCTCGGCCTGGGTGAAGGTCTGACGGAGCTCGCTCAAGGTCGCGCCGCCGAGGAGCGCTCCGATGAACAGCCCATCGGGCCTGAGCGCCCGGCGGATCTGCACGAGGGCGCCGGGTAGGTCGTTCACGCTCTGAAGCGCGAGCAGCGACACCGCGAGATCGAAGCGCTCACCCGCGAAGGGCAGGCGCTCCTCGTCACCCAGGATGCTATCCGGCTCGGGAACCGGCGCGAGGCGTACGACCGCCTCGGCCCGCCCGGAGCGACGCAGAGATTCGGCCGCCGCCGGGGTGGGCGTGCCGACATCGACGGCCAGCCGGAAGGGCCGCAGCACCGTTGCCAGCCGCTCCTCCAGGTCCTCGACCGCGCGGTCGAGGAGGAAACCGGCATAGCCGGCCTTCAGGGCTCGGACGAGCCGGCGACGGACGAGGGAACGGTCGAAGACGAGAGGTGCGCTCATGAGGCGCTCGATATGGCGTGAAAGGTTGCAAGAACCAAGGCCAATGTCCCTCCATGGATGGAGAGATCCCGGAGAAGGATGCAGCCGCTAAGCTCGGTCTATGAGGCGAAAACGTGTATCCGGGCGGCTGGCGGCTGCCCTCCGCCGGACAGGAGGATCGATCCTCGCCCTCCTCTATCCGCCGTCCTGCATCGCCTGCCAGGGGGCGACGGCGGAGCCCCATGGGCTCTGCGCCGCCTGCTGGGCCGAAATCCGCTTCATCGAGCGGCCCTATTGCGAGCGGCTCGGCACCCCGTTCGCGGTCGATCTCGGCCGTCCGCTCCTCTCGCCCGCAGCCATCGCCGACCCGCCGGTCTTCGGCCGGGCTCGCGCCGTAGCGGAATACGACGGCACCGCGAGCCTCCTGGTGCACCGGCTCAAGTACGACGACCGGTTGGAGCTCGCCCCGGCCCTTGCGGCGATGATGACCCGGACCGGAGCGGAGCTGCTCGCCGACGCGGACGTGATCGTGCCGGTGCCGCTCCACCGCTGGCGCCTGTGGCGGCGGCGCTTCAACCAGGCTATGGCGCTGGCGGCTCACGTCTCGGCCCGAAGCCGCCTGCCATGCGATCCCTTCCTGCTCGAGCGCGTCAAGCGCACCCGGCGCCAGGTCGGCCTCAGCCGGGCGCAGCGGCAGGAGAACCTGCAGGGCGCGTTCCGGGTCCCGCCCGAGGCCCGGCCGCGGCTGAAGGACAAGCGGGTCCTTCTCGTCGACGACGTGCTCACCACGGGCGCCACCGCCAACGCCGCCTCGCGGGCGCTCCTGCGCGGCGGCGCGGCCTCGGTGGATATTCTGGCCTTCGCCCGCGTTGTGACGGAGGCCTGATCTTTCCTATATGTCACTTCCCTGCCTGAAGGAGACCTGTCCGAGATGCCCGACATCACGATCTACACGAAGAGCTGGTGCCCCTACTGCGCCGCCGCCAAGAAGCTGCTCGAGGAGAAGGGCGCCGCCTTCACCGAGATCGACATCGAGGCGAAGCCCGAGAAGCGCGCCGAGATGATCCAGAAGGCGGGCGGCCGCTCGACCGTGCCGCAGATCTTCATCGGCGGCCGTCACGTGGGCGGCTGCGACGACCTCTACGCCATGGATGACAGGGGGCAGCTGGAGCCGCTATTGCAGAGCTGACGAAACTTTCGAGGTTCCGATGAACCCTACCCGCTTCACCGCCGCCTGCGTCCAGATGCGCTCCGGGCGCGATCCGCTCAAGAATCGCGACGCCGCGGTCGCCCTCGTGCGCGAAGCCGCCGCGCAGGGCGCCGATTTCGTCCAGACGCCGGAGATGACCTCCCTCGTGGAGCGCGAGCGCGCGGCCCTGTTCGACAAGGTCGGCCCGGAGGAGCACGATCCGACACTGCTGGCCCTGCGCGAGGTCGCGCGGGAGCGGGGCATCGTGGTCCATATCGGATCGAACGCCGTGAAGGCGGGCGACAAGATCGCCAACCGGGCTTTCCTGATCGGCCGAGACGGCGAGGTGGTCGCCTCCTACGACAAGGTCCATCTGTTCGACGTGGACCTTCCCAACGGTGAGAGCTGGCGGGAATCGGCCACCTACACGGGCGGCGAAAGGGCGGTCCTGGCCGAGACGCCCTGGGGCTGGCTCGGAATGACCATCTGCTACGACGTCCGCTTCGCGGCGCTCTACCGGGCCCTCGCCGAGAGCGGCGCCTCCTTCCTGTCCGCTCCCGCCTGCTTCACGAAGCAGACCGGCGAGGCGCACTGGCACGTGCTGCACCGGGCGCGCGCCGTCGAGACCGGCTCCTTCATGATCTCGGCCGCGCAAGGCGGCCTGCACGAGGACGGGCGCGAGACCTACGGCCATTCCCTCATCGTCGACCCGTGGGGCCGGGTCCTGGCGGAAGGCGGCACCGAGCCGGGCGTGATCCTGGCCGAGATCGATGTGGGCCTCGTGGCAGATGCCCGAAGCCGGATCCCGACCCTCAAGAACGCCCGCCCCTTCCGGGTCGAAGCGGTTGCGGCAGCCCAGCCCGTCGCCAAGGCGGCAACGGCCTAGGCCGCATAGGCTGTCCGGCTGGCTTGAAATCCCACCGCCAAGCTCCCCATCTTTCAGTCATGATCAAGTATGCCCTGGCCTGCGATCAGGCCCACGAATTCGAAAGCTGGTTTCCATCGAGCGATGCGTATGAGACGCAGCGGAAGCGCGGCTTCGTGACCTGCCCCTATTGCAACTCGTCCAAGGTGGACAAGCAGATCATGGCACCGCGCGTCGCCCGGACCGACAAGGCCGAGGCGGTGTCTTCGCCCCGGCCGCAGCCCGTCGCGGCTCTCACGGAACGGGAGCGGGAGCTGCGCGCCATGATCCGGGCCATGCGGGAACATGTGCTGAAGAACGCCGAGAATGTCGGCCGCGACTTCGCCGAGGAGGCGCGGCGGATGCATTACGGCGAGGCGGAGGAGCGCTCGATCTACGGCGAGGCGGACGGCGCCGAGGTGCGCGCCCTGCTTGAAGAGGGAATCGGGGTCCTGCCCCTGCCGGTCCTGCCGGACGACCGGAACTAAAACCCGCTCGACCTTTTCGCCCGGCGCTCCATGTGAGCTTCGGGCACGGCGGGAAATTCTTTGGCGACCTTCTTCACAGGCGACACCCATTTCGGCGATCCGCGGGTGCTGCGGATCGATAAGCGGCCTTTCGGCTCGATCCCGGAGCACGACGAGGCACTCATCGCCCGCTGGAACGAGACCGTCTCGCCCGGGGACGAGGTCTGGCACCTGGGGGATTTCGCGCTCCACGTGCGCCCGGAGCGCATCGACGAGCTGCTGAGCCTCCTCAACGGGCGCAAGCACCTGATCATCGGCAACAACGACGGACCGGCAACCCTCGAGGCCAGGGGCTGGGCGAGCGTGCAGCCTTACGCGGAGCTCTTCGTCGACGGCCATGCCCTCGTGCTCTGCCATTATGCCTTCCGCACCTGGAAGAACATGGGCCGCGGCTGGATCGACCTGCACGGGCATTCCCACGGCAAGCTCAAGCGCCAGACCCGGCAGTTCGATGTGGGCGTCGATGCCCGGGATTATCGGCCCGTGACCCTGGAGCAGCTTCTAAGTTCCTCCCGAATACGTCATCGGAAAGCGGACTCCCGACCCTTCTCTCCGTGAACCGCGCGCCTTAAGACCGGTTCAGGCCGAAAGGAGACATGAATGAATCAGGGACGAGTCGAGGCAGGAGCGGCACGGGGATCTCGCCGCATCTCGCTGATGCGGAAATTCTTCGACAGCGGGGCCTCGGGCGGCATCATCCTGATGGGCGTCACGGTCGTCGCGCTGGCGGTCGCCAACTCACCCCTCTCGAGCGTCTATTTCGGCCTGCTCAAGAGCTACGTGCTGGGGTTGAGCGTCCTGCACTGGATCAACGACGCCCTGATGGCCGTGTTCTTCCTGCTGGTCGGGCTCGAGATCAAGCGTGAGTTCGTCGACGGGCAGCTTTCCACCTGGCCTCGGCGGGTGCTGCCCGGCATCGCCGCCTTCGGCGGCATGCTGGTGCCGGCGCTGGTCTACGTAGCCGTGACCTGGAACGAGCCGGAGCTGCTGCGCGGCTGGGCGATCCCGGCCGCCACGGACATCGCCTTCGCGCTCGGCGTGCTGGCGGTGCTCGGATCCCGAATACCCACCTCGCTCAAGATCTTCCTGACGGCGCTCGCCATCCTCGACGATCTGGGCGCCATCGTCATCATTGCGATCTTCTATACGGGCGACCTTGCCCTGCCGATGCTCGGCCTCGCGGCTCTCTGCATCGGGTTGCTCGTCGCCCTCAACCGCCTCAACGTGACATCCCTCGTGCCGTATCTGGCGATCGGTGCGTTGCTCTGGTTCTTCGTCCTCAAGTCGGGAGTGCATGCCACCCTCGCCGGGGTCGCGCTCGCCATGACGATTCCGCTCCATGCCGAACCGAAGAAGACCAGAGCCGAGGATTCGCCGCTCCACCGCCTGGAGCACGCCCTCCAGCCGTGGGTCGCCTATGCGATCATCCCGATCTTCGGCTTCGCCAATGCGGGGGTGTCGTTCGAAGGAATGTCCTTCGACGCAGTCCTCGCCCCCCTGCCTCTCGGAATCACCCTCGGACTGTTCCTGGGCAAGCAGATGGGCGTCTATGCCTTCGCCTGGGCGGCAATCCGCCTCGGGTTCGCCGACGTACCTGCGGGCGCCACGCGCCTGCAATGCTACGGCGTTGCGCTCCTGTGCGGCATCGGCTTCACCATGAGCCTGTTCATCGGCGCGCTCGCCTTCCCGACCCATCCCCATCTGGTCGACGCCACCAAGATCGGCGTGCTCACCGGATCGCTGCTCTCGGCCCTGGCCGGCTTCCTGATCCTGCGCTTCGCCCCGCGGGAGCGGACGCAGGCCTATCAGGCCGCGGCAAGGAGCATGTAGTTGACCGCCATGTCTGAGGAGAGCGACCAGTCGCCCCGGAGCGGATTGTAGACCACCCCGGTGGTGTCCGTGACCCGGAACCCCGCCGCCTCGACGGCCGCGGTCAGTTCGTCCGGGGTGACGAACTTCTCCCATTCGTGGGTGCCGCGAGGCAGCCAGCCGAGCACGTATTCGGCCCCCACGATGGCGAAGGCGAAGGAGCGAAGGGTCCGGTTGATGGTCGCCATGGCGAGCGCTCCGCCGGGTCTCACGGCCCGGGCGCAGGCATCGACGAAGGCCTGCACATCGGCGACGTGCTCCACCACCTCCATGGCCAGCACCATGTCGAACACCTCTTCCCTCGCCACGACGGCCTCCACCGTGTCGTTGCGGTAGTCGATCTCGAGGCCGCTGCGCTGGGCATGGACCCGGGCGACCGAGATGTTGGTGGGGGCTGGGTCGAGGCCGGTCACCTTGGCGCCCAGGCGGGCGAGCGGCTCGGACAAAACGCCGCCGCCGCAGCCCACATCCAGGATCGAGAGCCCCTCCAGCGATCGGGCGGACCTCGGATCCCGTCCGAACCGGCGACAGGCCTCATCGCGGATATAGGCGAGCCGGACCGGGTTGAACCTGTGCAGGACCCGCATCGGCCCCTTGGGATCCCACCAGGTCTCGGCGATCCGCTCGAAGCGGGCGACCTCGGCCGGGTCGATGGTGGTCGATGCGGCGTCCGACATCGCAAACTCCTCCCGCCCTCTCCGAAACGAGGGGCCCATGCAATTCTGCGCGTTGACAGCGCAAAGCCTCGCCGTCATGTATACGCGCCTTTTCGCGCCGCGAAGGGGCAAATTTCCCTCTTTCACGGCCTTATTGCCCATGCCCCGTCTCGTCATGAAGTTCGGCGGTACGTCCGTCGCCACGGTTGAACGCATCCGGAACGTGGCGCGGCACGTCAAACGCGAGGTCGCGGCGGGCTACGACGTGGCCGTGGTGGTCTCCGCCATGTCCGGCAAGACCAACGAGCTCGTGGGCTGGGTCAAGGAGGCCTCCGCCCTCTACGATCCCCGGGAATACGACACGGTCGTGGCTTCCGGCGAGCAGGTGACGTCGGGCCTCCTTGCCATCGTGCTCCAGGAGATGGGCCTGAAAGCCCGCTCCTGGCAGGGCTGGCAGATCCCGATCATGACCTCGGACGCCCACGGTTCGGCGCGAATCGCCGCCATCGACGGCACCGGGATCCTCCAGGGCTTCTCGAAGGACCGGGAGGTCGCAGTGGTGTCGGGTTTCCAAGGCCTGCACCAACCGACCCAGCGCATCACGACCCTCGGCCGGGGCGGCTCCGACACCAGCGCCGTCGCCCTCGCCGCCGCCATCCAGGCGGAGCGCTGCGATATCTACACCGACGTGGACGGGGTCTACACAACGGATCCGCGCATCGTCCCCAAGGCCCGGCGCCTGGACAAGGTATCCTACGAGGAAATGCTGGAGATGGCCTCCCTCGGGGCCAAGGTGCTTCAGGTCCGCTCGGTCGAGCTCGCCATGATGCACCGGGTGCCGACCTACGTACGCTCCAGCTTCGACGACCCCGCCGATCCGAAGCTCGGCACCCTCATCTGCGACGAGGAAGACATCATGGAACAGCAGGTTGTGACGGGCATCGCCTATTCGCGCGACGAGGCCCAAATCACGTTACGCAACGTCGCGGACAAGCCGGGCATCGCCGCCTCGATCTTCGTGCCGCTCGCCGAGGCGAACGTGAACGTGGACATGATCATCCAGGTCGTGTCCGACGACACCACCACCACCGACATCACATTCACGGTCCCGGCGGCCGATTACGAGCGCGCCTGCACGGTGCTCAACCAGCACAAGGACGAGATCCAGTTCCGGGACCTCCAGGGCGCCACCGACGTGGTGAAGGTCTCGGCCATCGGGGTCGGCATGAGGAGCCACGCGGGCGTCGCCGCCAAGGCTTTCAAGGCTTTGGCCGAGAAGGGCATCAACATCCGGGCGATCACGACCTCGGAGATCAAGTTCTCCGTTCTCATCGACTCGGCCTATACGGAGCTTGCCGTGCGCACGCTCCACTCGCTATACGGCCTTGATCAGGCCTGATTGACGTCTCGTCGATGAGGCTGCGACACTAAAACGACGCCGGCGGTTCGCCCTCCGGCCAACTAGGACGGGAACCGATACGCTCATGCCTACCGCTCCCGGCGGTCCGCGCCTTCTGCTGCGCCGCCTCCGCGAGATCATGGCGGAGCCGGTCGGCGCGCAGGACCGTCTCGACAAGATTGTCATCCTGATCGCCGCGAACATGGTGGCGGAGGTGTGCTCCGTCTACGTCATGCGCGGCGACGGCGTGCTCGAGCTCTTCGCCACCGAGGGCCTGAACCGGGAGGCCGTCCACCTCACCACCATGCGCGCCGGGGAAGGTCTCGTGGGCCTCATCGCCTCGACCGCCGAGCCGCTTGCCCTCTCGGACGCCCAGACTCATCCGGCCTTCTCCTACAAGCCGGAGACGGGCGAGGAGATCTACCACGCCTTCCTGGGCGTGCCGCTCCTGCGTGCCGGAAACACCCTCGGCGTCCTCGTGGTCCAGAACCGGACCCACCGGGTCTACACGGAAGAGGAGATCGAGGCGCTCCAGACCACCGCCATGGTGCTGGCCGAGATGCTGGCCTCGGGCGAGCTGCAGGCCCTGGCGCCGGTGGAGACGGGGATCGCCCTGCGCCGCCCCGTGCACCAGAAGGGCGCCCCCCTCGCCGAAGGCGTCGGCCTCGGCTACGTGGTGCTGCACGAGCCGCGGGTGGTGGTGAAGAACCTCATCGCCGAGAACGTCGAGGCGGAGCTGCAGCGCCTGGAGGAGGCCATCGCCGAAGTCCGCGCCACCATCGACGAGCTGATCGAGCGGGGCGACGTGGCCCATCACGGGGAACACAGGGACGTGCTGGAGACCTTCCGCATGTTCGCCCACGACCAGGGCTGGCTCCGGCGCATGCGCGAGGCGGTGATGTCGGGCCTGACGGCGGAGGCCGCCGTGGAGCGGGTCCAGTCGGACAACCGCGCCCGGATGATGCGCCAGACCGACCCGTACCTGCGCGAGCGCCTGCACGACCTCGACGACCTGGCCAACCGCCTTCTGCATCGGCTCGTGGGGCGTGACCTGGTAGCCGGGCACGGGTCCCTTCCCGATAACGCCATCCTGGTGGCCCGCTCCATGGGCCCGGCGGCGCTCCTTGATTACGACCGCTCGCGCCTGCGCGGCCTGGTGCTCGAGGAGGGCGGCCCCACCAGCCACATCGCCATCGTGGCTCGGGCGCTCGGCATCCCGGCCGTGGGCGAGGTGGAGAACGTCACGTCCCTCACCGAGCCGGGCGATGCCATCATCGTGGACGGCTCGGCGGGCGAGGTGCAGATCCGCCCGAGTTCCGACGTCGAGGCGGCCTATGCCGAGAAGGCGCGCCTCAGGGCGAAGCGCCAGGAGCAGTATCTCAAGCTGCGCGACGTGCCGGCCGTCACCAAGGACGGCGTGGAGGTGGCCCTCCAGCTCAACGCGGGACTCCTGGTCGACCTGCCGCACCTGGCCGAGACCGGGGCGGCGGGCGTGGGCCTGTTCCGTACCGAACTCCAGTTCATGATCGCCGAGCGTATGCCCTCGGCGAGCGAGCAGCAGGCGCTCTACAGCGCCGTCTTCACCGAGGCCGGCGGGCGGCCCGTCACGTTCCGGACCCTGGACATCGGCGGCGACAAGATCCTGCCCTATATGCAGGCGGTCGAGGAGGAGAACCCGGCGCTGGGCTGGCGCGCCATCCGCATCGGGCTCGACCGGCCGGGGCTCCTGCGGGCGCAGGTGCGCGCCCTCCTCAAGGCGGCGGGCGGACGCCCCCTGAAGATCATGTTCCCGATGGTCGCCACCTGCGACGAGTTCGTGCGCGCCAAGGCCCTGGTGGAGCGCGAGCGCAACCACCTCGCCCATCACGGATATCCGCTGCCGTCCGACCTGAAGCTCGGAGTGATGCTGGAAATCCCCTCCCTGCTGTTCCAGCTCCGGGAGATCTGCGCCCTCGCCGACTTCGTCTCCATCGGCACGAACGACCTGATGCAGTTCCTCTTCGCCATCGACCGGGAAAACCGGCGCGTGGCGGACCGCTTCGACCCCTTGAGCGCGCCGATGCTGCGGGCGCTCAAGCTCGTGGCCGACGAAGCGAAGGCCGCCGGCTGCCTGGCGACCGTGTGCGGCGAGATCGGCGGGCGGCCGCTCGAGGCCATGGCCCTGATCGGCCTCGGCTACCGCTCGCTTTCCATGTCGCCTTCCGCCATCGGCCCCGTGAAGGCGATGCTGCTGGAGCTCCATGCCGGACAGGTCTCCGAGCTGATCCGGAACGAGCTCGAACATGCCGGGGGCGGCGAAACGCTGCGTCCAAAGCTCCTTCGTTTTGCGGAAACGCATGGTATTCCGGTCTGATGTCGATCGCCCCTCCATCCGAGCGCCTGAACGCCATCCTCGCACGCCATGAGATCATCACGGCGACCCTCAATGCCGGTCCGGATCCCGAGACCTTCGTGTCCCTGTCGCGGGAGCTGGCCGAGCTCGACGACGTGGTGGCGGCCATCCGCGCCTACCGGGCGGCCGAGGACAATCTGAAGGGGCTCGAGGCCCTCCTCGACGACCCGGGAACCGATTCCGAGATGCGGGCCCTCGCCGAGGACGAGCTGCCGCAGGCCCGCGAGGAGCTGGAGAAGGCGGCCCAGGCCATGCGCATCATCCTCCTGCCCAAAGACGAGGCGGACGAAAAGAGCGCCATTCTCGAAATCCGCGCCGGCACCGGCGGCGACGAGGCCGCCCTCTTCGCCGGCGACCTGCTACGCATGTATACCCGCTACGCGGACCTGAAAGGCTGGAAGGTCGAGGTGGTGTCCGCCAGCGAGGGCACGGCGGGCGGCTACAAGGAGGTCGTGGCCGAGGTGAAGGGGCGCGGCGTCTTTGCCCGGCTCAAGTTCGAGAGCGGCGTGCACCGGGTCCAGCGCGTCCCCGACACCGAGACGCAAGGGCGCATCCACACCTCCGCCGCCACGGTGGCGGTCCTGCCGGAAGCGGAGGACGTGGACATCGCCATCAACGATGCCGACCTCAAGATCGAGACCATGCGGGCTCAAGGCGCCGGCGGCCAGCACGTCAACAAGACCGAGTCGGCGATCCGCATCACCCATCTGCCAACCGGCACGGTGGTGTTCGTGCAGGACGAGCGTTCCCAGCACAAGAACCGCGCCAGAGCGCTGGCCCTCCTGCGCGCCCGCCTCTACGACGCGGAACGCACCGCCAAGGACGCTGCCCGGGCGGCCGAGCGCAAGTCGCAGGTGGGCTCCGGCGACCGCTCCGAGCGCATCCGCACCTACAACTTCCCCCAGGGGCGCGTGACGGACCACCGCATCAACCTGACCCTCTACAAGCTCGAGGAAATCCTGAACGGCAGCGCCCTCGACGAACTGGTCGACGCCCTCGTGACCGAGCATCAGGCCGCCCAACTCGCCGCGCAGGACGAGGCTGCATGATCGAGGGCCTGAGCCACATCACCCTGATCACCCGCGACCTTGCCCGAATGACGGCAATTATCGAGCAGGTGCTCGACGGGCGCGAGATCTATTCCTCGGGCGAGGATACGTTCTCCCTCTCGCGGGAGAAGTTCTTCCTCGTTGCCGGCCACTGGATCGCCGTCATGGAAGGCGAGAGCCTGCCGACCCGAACCTACAACCACGTCGCCTTCAAGATCGCCCCCGACATGGTGGACGAGTATCGCCGCCGGATCGACGCCCTGGGCTTGGAGCTCCGGGAGACCCGCCCCCGGGTCGTGGGCGAGGGACGGTCGCTCTACTTCTACGACGACGACAACCACCTGTTCGAGCTGCATACCGGCACCCTGGAGGAGCGGCTCGAGCGCTACAGGCGGGGCAAGGCCGCGTGAGCGGTGCCGGAAAGACCCGCGATCAGGCCCTTCGGGAGCTTCGCCGCACCCTCGCGGAAGCCGGATTCGAGATGGCGGCGCTGGATGCCCGGCTGCTGGTTCTCTCCGCTCTCGGCATCTCGGCGACGGATCTGATCGCCCGCCCGGATGCGCCTCTCACTCCCGAGGAAGCGGAGCGGCTGGCGACCTTTGCCCGCCGCCGCCTCGCCCACGAACCGGTCGCGCGGATCATGGGCCAGCGCGAGTTCTGGGGCCTGCCCTTCCGGCTCTCGCCTGAGACCCTGGTGCCACGGCCGGACACCGAGACGCTGGTCGAGACCGCGTTGCGGCTGATCCCGGACCGGCAGGCGCCTCTGCGGATCGTGGATTTCGGCACCGGCTCCGGCTGCATCCTGGTCGCCCTGCTCCACGAACTGCCCCGGGCCATGGGGCTGGGGGTCGACCGCTCCCTCGGGGCGCTGCGCACCGCGCGCGGGAATGCCGAGAGGAACGGCGTCGGCGGAAGGTCCCTCTTCGTGGCCTCCGACTGGGCGCGGGCGATTCGGGGGCCCTTCGAGCTGATCGTCTCGAACCCACCCTACATCGCCTCCCCGGTGATTCCCGGACTCGACCGGGAGGTGCGGGAGCACGATCCCCTCCTCGCTCTCGACGGCGGCGCCGACGGGCTCGATGCCTATCGGATCCTCCTCGGCGAGGCAGGGCGGCTGCTGGTACCGGGCGGAGCGATGGTGCTGGAAATCGGCTACGATCAGGCCGAGGCCGTCCAGGGCCTTGCCGGCGCCGAGGGCCTTGAAATTCTCGAGGTGGCGCACGATCTATCCAACAACCCCCGCTGCGTAGCCCTGAAACGGACATGATCGCCGGGGATAAGGATCCTTCTCCAAGGTGAGAAAAGCTGAAATACCGCTTGTTGGACCGAGCGGAACCCGCTAGATTCGGGTTAGAGATCGTCCTCGGTCTGAATAATGCGGTGGCTCCGATGGGGAGCATGCCGAAAGACCAAACGATATCCATCGCGCAGGCGGGGGCTTTTTGAACAGCCTGGCGCGATCACTTGAACCCGACACTGAAGGATGGCCTCGGCTCGCAAGGCTGTGGCCGAACGACAGACGGTTGCCACGCGAACGGTGGGCGATAGCCCGTTCGGTGAACATTGGCTTGCATCGCGTGGGTTTGAAGAACCAGCGAGGGTCGTAGATCAGAATGAGACCAGGACAGAACAGGCGTATGCGCGGCCGCAGCCGCAACAACAACAAGGGTCCGAACCCGTTGACCCGCAGCTACGAGTCGAACGGTCCGGACGTGAAGATCCGCGGCACGGCTCAGCACATCGCCGAGAAGTACAGCCAGCTCGCCCGCGATGCGCAGGCCAGCGGCGACCCAGTGGCTGCCGAGAATTATTTCCAGCACGCCGAGCACTATTACCGAATCATCGCCGCCGCCCAGGAGCAGCTGCGCGAGCAGTATGGCTACCAACAGCGCCCCTTCGACGAGGACGGCGAGGACGAAGGCTTCGGCCCGAGCGAGCGCACCGGCTTCGGCAACGGCGAGGACACGGATCCTGGCTCCCAGCCGCAGCCCTTCGAGGCACGGCCGGACGGCGAGCGGCCCGCCCGCTTCGACCGCGGCGAGCGCCAAGACCGTCAGGAGCGTGGCGACCGCCAGGATCGGGGTGATCGCCAGGATCGGAGCGAGCGCTCCGACCGCGGCAACAACCGTCGCGAGCGCTTCCGCGACCGCAATCAGCGCCAGGACTTCCAGCGCGACGAGCAACCCCGCCTCGACCTCGACCGGTCCGGCGAGGAGCGCGGCGAGCGTCAGGAGCGCAACAACGGCCGCGGCGACTTCCGTCGGGACCGCCGCCGCGAGGAGACCGAGACCTCCGACGCGGGCAGCCTGCCGGCCTTCCTGACCAATCCGGTCCGTGCCCCGGTGGCCATCGCCAGCGAGGATGCGGCACCCGCTCCCGCTCCGCAGGCTGCCGCCAACGACGAAGCCGCGGCACGTCCGCGCCGCCGTCGCCGCACCCGCCAGGAGATCGAGGCCGCCAACGCGGAGGCCGACGCCGGCTTCGAGCCCGCGGTGAAGACCGACGCGGCCGAGTAGGATCAGGATCTTCAAAAATCGGAAGGGAGGGCAATGCCCTCCCTTTTTCGTTGCCTATTCGAGCGCCAGGGCGGCCTGCTCAGGCTCCAGGCAGTCATCCCGCGCGATGGCGCCGCCGGAGAGGACCTCCGCGTAGATGCCGCAGTCGAAGTGGCCGTAGGCCTGCACGAGGCTGCGGGGAATCTGGAGATCCCGGATTCCGGTCGCCGGATCCACGTTGGTGGCGGCGCAGCGCTCGATTCGCTTCGTCACCTTGAGCCGCACGCCCGAGGGTGCGGTCAGTACCTTGCCGACGAGGTCGAACTCTGCCCAGGGGGCGAGCCCCTCCAGATGAACGTTGCCCCGGAACCGCAAGGGGTCGACCGGTGCTCCCACGACGTTTTCGAGCTCCCGCACGCTGGCGAGGTTGATGAGCGACACGTATCCGCGCCGGGAATCGGTGAAGCGGAAACCGTCCGGCGCGCCGAGCACCTTCGGCGGCCCACGCAGCTCCTTCGGCATGAAGCGGCGGAAGAAGGCCTCGATGGCGAGTCTTCCCTCCTTCGTCGAAAGGTCGCCCCGCGCCACCTCGCGCCCGCCCTCCTCGATGAAGAGGGTGGTGATCGAATCGACGTAGCGGGTTTTCAACCGCGCCAGGCTCTCGTTCTTCATCAGCATCAGGAACTTGATCTTGGGCTGATGCTGCGGGTCGGCCGGCTCGAAGCCCGAGGGTCCGTTCTCGATCGCGAAGAGCCGGTCGCCGGGGAAATAGTCGCCCCTGACCAGGGTGGCGACGTCGAGGGTCTCGGGCGAGAGGCCCTTCACGGGATAGCGCTGGAGGGAGGCGATGCGGATGCTCATGCGTCAATCGATAAAGGTCCGGCCGAGGGGCAGCAAGAGCCGCATGTCAGCACCGGGATGCGGTCAGGCAGCCGAGCGTGGGCGAAGCCTGTTAGCCACGTAGCGGTGCTCCTGCGTGAGGCCGCCATAGCCATAGGCGTCGGCGGCGACCTCGTGCACCAGGACGTAGCTCTCCTCGTGAAGCTCCCCGAGCACCTGGCGCATGAAGGAGAACACCTCCGACAGGTACTGGGCCTTTTCGTCCTTGGTGTTCGTTCCGTCGACCACCTTGATGTCCAGCCAGAAGCTGGCTTTGCCATGGTCGGCGAGAGTACGGCCGCCCACGATCCAGTGCTCCGGCGGCACATAATCGATGGCAACGGCCGTGATCGCCGGGTTCTTCCGCAGGATGCGGGCGGTCAGGTCGACCAGCCCGTCCGATAGGGTTTGCGACAGGGATGCGGAACGGGGAGCGGAGACTTTCAGGTTCAGGATCGGCATCGGTGGGATCTCCAAATTGGGATCCTCAGGTTCTACACCTGCGTGAATATTCAGAAAAATTCGTTTATCATCAGCAATGATTAAGCGATACTAAATCATGGTTGCTGAAAGAAACCTCGATATCGGAGTGCTCCGATCATTCCTGCTGATCGCCGACGGGCTCAGCTTCTCGG
Organism: Microvirga sp.; assembly: GCA_035645535.1. GTDB lineage: Bacteria > Pseudomonadota > Alphaproteobacteria > Rhizobiales > Beijerinckiaceae > Microvirga. The sequence goes on from DASQMJ010000022.1 coordinate 142,278, forward strand.
AGGCTGCCGACCGGGTGGGGCGTTCGCCGTCTGCCGTGAGCCTTCAGATCCAGCGCCTCGAGGCGGAGCTCGGAGCCCCGGTGTTTCGGCGCAATGCCCGCGAGGTGGTCCTCACCCTGGCGGGAGAGCGCCTGCTCGGCTATGCCCGCCGGATCGTGCGCGCCAACGACGAGGCGCTCTTGGCCTTCCGGGCCGGACGGGACTTGCACGGCCCGCTCCGGTTCGGCACCACCCAGGATTTCGCCGAGGCGGTCCTGCCGGAAGTGCTCGGGCGCTTCTCCGTAGACCATCCGGACGTGGAGCTGACCCTGCAGGTCGACCGCTCGGCAACGCTCGTCGAGGCGGTGGAGGGCGGGACCATCGACGTGGCGATCGCGATCCGGCGCGATCATCCCCTCAACCGGGGAACGCTGACGGAAATTCCGATGATCTGGATCGGGCGGGACGGAATGGAGCTCGATCCCCGCGCTCCGGTGCCGCTGGTCATGTTCGACCCGCCCTGCACCTTCCGGTCGGCCGCGGTCGACAGCCTCGCGGTCGCCGGCCGCGGGCATCGGATCGCGTTCACGAGCCCGAGCCTGTCCGGCCTGCGGATGGCCGTGGAGACCGGGCTCGGCGTCACCGTACGCACCCGCCACCTTCTCGGGCCGCGCCTCGACGACGTCGCGGCCGGCGCCGGCCTGCCGGCGCTGCCCAACGTGGCGTTCGCGCTCTACGTGGCCGAGGGTAGCAGGCCGTGGCCGGCCCGCGACGATCTCGTGGCCCTGTGCCGCCGCACCTTCCAGGCCTGACAAGGTCGCAGACAAAAGCCCGCGATGGTCGCGGGCTTCGGTCGTGCCCAGTACGAAATGGGCGGTCAGGAGGCGTCGCCGGAGCGGGCCACCTTGGTGCGCTTCAGCTCGGGCTGGAAGTAGCCTTCGCGGGCCGGGGTGTGGTCCTCGTTAGAGGTGTGAGGCTGCATGCCCTCGTGGGCGGTGCGATGAGGCGGGATATGCGCGCCGGTATCGGCCTCCTGCTTCATGCGCAGGGCCTTCTCGGCATTGGCCTTCAGCTCCTCCCGGGCCTTCTCGGCACGGCGTTTCCTGGGGCTGAAGCGGGAAATCAGGTCGGAAAGTGCCATTTCTTTTACTCCTTTGCGCGCGAGAGCACGTCGTCTTCTTCGTCGCTCCGACGGGTCGGCGGGGCGTCCACATGAGCGGGATCGACCGGGATGTCCCGGGAGGTGGCGATGGTGCCGGTGGAATCGCCGATGTCGCGGCTCGCCTCGACCTCCTGCCGGGTGCGGTCCATGGGATTGCGCACCCGCCCGTTCTCCGTGGTGTCGCCGAAGGTCTCGCCCTCCCGGCGAATGCCTGAGGCCCGCGGCCGCGCGGAGGTGTCGTCGAAATCGGCGAGCGTTTCCGTGGGCCGGCCCTCGCCGAAGGTTTGGGGCGTCACGGAGGGCGCGCGCTCTACGGGGCTCTCCGGCGGCGCCAGGCCGAGTTCGGAATTGCGGGCGAGGTCGGCCCTGGCCTTCTCGTCCTCTGAACGCGGATCGCGTGGCATGCTCAACCTCCTCGAAATTCAGGGGGTCAATGCCAGCGCGGCGAGGCGGTTCCCCCTCTTGTTGTGGCAGATGGGTGACACCACCTAAGCCCCAGCGGATGCTTCGCAGAGAGGGTCCGACATCGCAGGGTCGGCCCGTGCCTCCGGAGAGGGCGGGCGGACCTGAGGAGGGATGACACATGAATTTCGAGAAATACACCGAGCGCGCCCGCGGCTTCGTGCAGGCGGCTCAGAGCCTGGCCATGCGGGAAGGACACCCGCAGCTGGCTCCGGGGCATGTCCTGAAGGTTCTGCTCGACGATCCGGAAGGCCTCTGCGCCGGTCTCATCGACCGCGCCGGCGGTCGCTCCCGCGAGGCCCATGCGGCCGTCGAGCAATGGCTTGCCAAGCAGCCGAAGGTCTCCGGCGCCGCCTCGCAGCCGCAGGCGACGCGCGACCTGATGCGCTTCTTCGACAATGCCGAGAAGGCGGCCGACAAGGCAGGCGATTCCTATGTCACCGTCGAGCGCATGCTGCTGGCGCTGGCCCTCGAGAAGGATTCCGAGGCCGGCAGGATCCTGGCCCAGGCCGGCGTGACGGCCCAAGGGCTGAACGCCGCCATCAACGCGCTGCGCAAGGGCCGCACCGCCGACAACGCGACGGCCGAGAACGCCTATGACGCGCTGAAGAAATACGCCCGCGACCTGACGGAAGCGGCCCGCGACGGCAAGCTCGATCCGGTGATCGGCCGCGACGAGGAGATCCGCCGCACCATCCAGGTACTGTCGCGGCGCACCAAGAACAATCCCGTGCTGATCGGCGAGCCCGGCGTCGGCAAGACCGCCATCGTCGAAGGCCTCGCCTTGCGCATCGTCAACGGCGACGTGCCGGAATCGCTCAAGGACAAGCAGCTCCTCGCCCTCGACATGGGCGCGCTGATCGCCGGCGCAAAATATCGCGGCGAGTTCGAGGAGCGCCTGAAGGCGGTACTGAGCGAAGTCACCGCGGCGGAAGGCGGGATCATCCTGTTCATCGACGAGATGCATACGCTGGTCGGCGCCGGCAAGGCGGACGGCGCGATGGACGCGTCGAACCTGCTCAAGCCCGCGCTTGCCCGCGGCGAGCTGCACTGCGTCGGCGCGACCACGCTCGACGAGTACCGCAAGCACGTCGAGAAGGACGCGGCGCTCGCCCGGCGCTTTCAGCCGGTCTTCGTGAGCGAGCCCACGGTGGAGGACACCGTGTCGATCCTGCGCGGCCTGAAGGAGAAGTACGAGCAGCATCACGGCGTGCGCATCACCGATAGCGCGCTGGTGGCGGCCGCGACCCTGTCGAACCGCTACATCACCGACCGCTTCCTGCCGGACAAGGCCATCGACCTCGTGGACGAGGCTTCGTCGCGCCTGCGCATGCAGGTCGATTCGAAGCCGGAAGAGCTCGACAACATCGACCGCGAGATCGTGCGTCT
>DASQMJ010000023.1:0-69201 GCA_035645535.1 Microvirga sp.
GGCCGCCGACGCGCAGGCAGGTTTCCGTGCCCGGGATGTAGAAGAAGCCTGCACCGTAGGTGGAGCAGACGCGAACGTACTCGACAGGCGCAGCCTTCTTGACGGGAAGATCCGCGGCCTGGGCGCTCACGACGGCGGCGAGACCCGCAGCCGATCCGAGCAGAAGGCTCTTAACGAGCTTCATGGTTGACCTCCAAAGTTTTCGAGACCCTTGGGGGGCCGGGTTTGTGCCTCGGGTGCTTCAACGAAGCCTAAACACGTCCCTTTTCCCCTAGGACTTAGCGTCTCCGGCCCTCACGGCCGGAAATCACCAAATCACGACCGGGGTGCCCCCGTCGCTGAAGCCACATTAGCCAGACCCGTCGCCCAAGCAACAGAATGAAAGCTTGAAACGGTCGCCGAAGGGGGCTTTTCGAAGGCATGTTGCACAAAGGCAACGTTTTGCGGATGGACTATTTACCTTTCGTAAAGGTTTGCGGCCAAAGCCTAACAAGTCCTTAAGAAGTAAGGATTTCGCTATCCCTTGTTGAGCCGGTTCATCACCTGAATCGCAGCCACTCAGGACGAATGACCTTGGGGCAGACTGTGAATAACTCGGGCCTTTCTGCGGCAATTCCCCGCCTGCTGCCGGGGGCTCCCGGGCCAGAAAAAGGCCGGGACGAGCCCGGCCTCGAGTCGAATCGCGCCCGCAAGACGCCTCAGGCGACCTTCGGCTTCAGCACGCCGCGGCGAATCTGGTCCTCCTCGATGGATTCGAAGAGCGCCTTGAAGTTGCCCTCGCCGAATCCGTCGTCGCCCTTGCGCTGGATGTATTCGAAGAAGATCGGCCCGATGGCGGTCTTGCCGAAGCGCTGGAGCAGAACCTTGGTAAAGCCCCCCTCGACCACGCCCTCGCCGTCGATGAGGATGCCGTTCTTCTTCAGCCGGTCCACGGGCTCGCCGTGCTTGGGCAGGCGCTTGTCGATCCGCGAGTAGTAGATGTCGTTGGGGGCCGGCATGAACTCGACGCCGTTGGCGAGGAGCGTCTCGATGGAATCGTAGAGGTCGTAGGAGCCGAGCGCCACGTGCTGGATGCCCTCGCCCTTGTATTCCTGCAGATACTCCTCGATCTGCCCGCTCTCGCCCGCATCCTCGTTGATCGGAATGCGGATCTTGCCGTCGGGACTCGTCATGGCGCGCGAATGCAGGCCCGTGAGCTTTCCCGCGATGTCGAAATACCGGATCTGCCGGAAGTTGAAGAGCCGCTCGTAGAAGGCCGCCCATTCGTTGAGGCGACCGCGATAGACGTTGTGGGTCAGGTGGTCGATGTAGTGCAGGCCGACCCCGTCGGGCCGCGGGTTCGGTTCGCCGAGCCACTCGAAGTCCACGTCGTAGATCGAGCCCTTCTGCCCGTAGCGGTCCACCAGATAGATGTGCAGACCGCCGATGCCCTCGATGGCGGGGATCTCGAGTTCGTTGGGGCCGACCTGGGTCTCCACCGGCTTGGCGCCGAGCTTCAGGGCGCGGTCATAGGCGTATGTCGCATCCACCACGCGGAACGCCATGGCAGGCGCGGACGGGCCGTGCTGGCTTGCGAAGCGCTCCGCGAAGGAGCCCGGCTGCGCGTTGAGGACGAAGTTGATGTCGCCCTGCCGGTAGAGCAGCACGTTCTTGGATCGGTGCTTCGCCACGAGGCTGAAGCCCATCGTCGTGAAGAGCCGGTCGAGCTCCTGCGGATCGGGATGGCAGAACTCCACGAACTCGAAGCCGTCCGTCCCCATCGGATTCTCGTCGGAAACGGTCGGCGGCGGCGCATCGTGCGGGAACGGTCCCATGGGTCTCCTCCTGTGTTCGCGCGGTCCATTCGCGGGCCGGTTCGTGAAAACAACGCAGGCACCCTCGAGGTGGATGCGTTCGCCTCACACCGCGTCCGGCTGGCGTTCGGGCGCGGCGTCCTGGAAGGCCTTGTGGGCGGCGCAGGCCGCTTCCACGGCAGCGATTCTCGGGAACGCGTCCAGCGGGACGTTGAAGCGCCGAGCGTTGAAGATCTGGGGCACCAGATAGACGTCGGCCAGGGTCACACGGGACCCGAAGGCGAAGGGGCCAGGCTCGATCATGTCCTCGATCACCTCAAAGCCCTGCCTGATCCAGTGGGCGTACCACTCGTCGATGGCAGACTGCTCCTGTCCGAGCTTGTTCTTGAGGTAGCGCAGGACGCAGAGGTTGTTCAGCGGATGGATGTCGCATCCGACGATGCTGGCGACGGCACGGACCCTGGCCCGGTTGAGGGCCCCCACGGGCAGGAGCGGCGGCTCCGGATGAACCTCGTCGAGATATTCGAGGATGGCGGGCGACTGGATCAGGACCGCATCGCCCGTGTCCAGGGCCGGCACCCGCCCCTGCGGGTTGATCGCCGTGTAGCCCTCCCCCTGCTGCTCGCCCTTGAGGAGATTGACGGCCAGGGATTCATAAGGGACGCCCTTGAGGTTCAGGGCGATCCTGACCCGATAGGCGGCGGAAGAGCGGAAATAGGTGTAGAGCTTCACTGCCCGACCTCCACGTCCGGCGCAAGGGAGCGGGCATGACGGCTGAGCTTGTCGACAAGGGCGCTCAGGATCTCCTGCTCCTCGGCGCTGAGGACGGAGACGAGGCGCTCCTCGAAGGCGAGCGCCTGCGGGGCCAGGGCTTCGTAGATCGCCCTCCCCTCCGCGGTCAGCGCCAGCAGCTCCTCACGCCGGTCGTCCTGGTTGGGCCTGCGGACGATGAGGCCGCGCTGCTCCAGGGACGAGACGGCGCGCGATACGGTCGATTTGTGCATGACCCCGTGGGCCGCGATGTCCCGCGCGGTCCGGATGTCGTACTGGCCGAGGGTGGCCACCACCCGCCAAGCCGGGATCGAGAGGCCGAAGCGCTCCGCATAGATCTGCGCGAGCGCGTTGGACGCCAGACTCGCCAGAACGTTGAGCCGATAGGGCAGGAAGCGCTCGAGCACCACCTGGGGCTTCGGGGCCTCCTGCCGTGCGGTGGAGCGTGATGCCATCGTCGACAGAAACCGTTGCTCGTGCAACGAATAAGCCAATTTCGTTGCATTGCCAACCACATTCGACGACGAGCTGCCGCAGCTTCAGGACAACGACAGCGACTGCTGGCGGAGCCTGAAGACGCACTTCGGCCCCAACCGGTGCGACCCGGACCGACGGCTTATTCCGGCTTGAGGATCAGGTCGGCGATGACCGGGAAATGATCGGACCCGACATCCTCGCCGACCCGGTTCTCGATGACGCCGAAGCCGGAGTTGACGAGGATATGGTCGATCGGGAGGCCGAACAGCGGCGAGCGGGACCGCCAGGTTGCGGACAGACCCCTGGTCTTTGCCGTATCGGTGAGCTCGGCCTCCTCGACCAGCGAGCGAAATGCAGAAGACCACGGGGTTACATTCAGGTCACCCATGACGACGACGGCACCGGTGGAGGCAGCCTTCACCGCCCTCACGACGCCAGCCAGCTGAGCCCGCTGGCGCCTTGCACCATTCCCGAACGGCTGTTCCGCATGAAGCCCGACGAGGGTGAAACACCGCTGGCCCGAATCCGGATCGCAAAGGCGCGCGGTGAGAGTCGCTCGATAGCGCATGACGCTCCGATCGACGGATCTGCTCCTGATTTCCCAGCGGCTGAGCAGGACCGCATCCACGGGAGATCCCGCATCCGCGAGCACCTGGTGGGGATACAGGCCGGTCCAGGCCTGGACGACGGCTCTGGTCTCGTTCGGGACTTCCGCCAGCAGGACGATGTCCGGATTCTCACGCTCGAGCAGTCGGCGAAGGGCGTCCGGATCGGTGCTGCGGCCGTGCAGATTGAACGTCAGAAGTCGGACCGGCTCATGTCTCCCGGCGGCCGCGCCCGCAGCGGCGAGGCCGCCTCCAAGATATGGTGTGAGAGGAAGGACGTTCGTGGCGGTGAGAACGACGCTCGCCGCCAGAACCGTCCAGGAGCGCGCCCAGAGGGATGCGGCAACGGCGACGATCCCGAGCGCCGCCATCTGCGGCCGGAAATGCGACAGGAGATCGAACAGCCACGACCACGAGCCGAGGAAGCTTCCCAGCGTCGTGAAGAAAAGCAGCGCCGCCGGGACGACCGGCAGCGCTTTCCAGGTTCGTTGAGCAAGGCTCCTCATCGGCACGGCTGTTCTTGCGCCGTCCCGCTGCGACTACGCCCGCCCGCGCGTGCGGATCATGAAGGTATCGAACGCGAACTCGTTGAGCTGCCACCACGGCAGCACGTCGTTGCGGTACGCCACCAGCGAGTCGTAGCCCTTCTTGAAATCCGGGCTCTTGGTCGAGAGTTCGGCGTAATACTCGTTCGCGGCCTTGAGCGCGGCCTCCATGATGGAGGGCGAGAAGGTGCGCAGCTCCGCCCCAGCGCCGACCATACGGCGCAGCGCGGCACCGTTGACGGCGTCGTACTTCGCCAGCATCCAGTTGTTCGCCGCCTCGCAGGCGTGGAACAGGATGGCCTGGTAGTGCTTCGGCAACTCGTTGTACTTCTGATTGTTGACGACGAGGTGCAGCATGGCGCCGCCCTCCCACCAGCCGGGGGCGTAGTAGTACTTGGCCACCTTCAGGAAGCCGAGCTTCTCGTCGTCGTAGGGGCCGACGAACTCGGCCGCGTCCAGGGTGCCGCGCTCCAGCGCCGGATAGACGTCGCCCGGAGCCACCTGCTGCGGCACCACGCCGAGCTTCGCCAGCACCTGGCCGCCGAGGCCGCCGATGCGGAACTTGAGTCCCCTCAGGTCATCGACGGTGTTGATCTCCTTGCGGAAGAAGCCGCCCATCTGCGTGCCGGAATTGCCGCAGGCGAACGAAATCGCGTTGAAGCGCGACAGTACGTCGTTGATGATCTCCTTGCCGCCCGCGAAGTGCCACCAGGAATGATGCTGGCGGGCGTTGAGGCCGAAGGGGATGCCCGTGCCGAGACCCAGGGCCGGCTCCTTGCCGGTGTAGAAGTAGACCGGGGTGTGGGCGCATTCGACCGCGCCGGTCTGCACCGCGTCGAGGGCCTGGAGACCGCCGACGATCTCGCCGGGGGCGAAGACTTGGACCTGGAACTTTCCGTCCGTCGCCTCGGCCATGTACTTCGAGAAGGTCTCGGCCGTGCCGAAGATGGTGTCGAGCGACTTCGGGAAGCTCGACGTCAGGCGCCAGCGGATCTCCGGATTCGACTGGGCGATCGCCGGCGCGGCCACGGTGCCGGCCGCGGCCACGATCCCCGCTCCCTTCAGGAAGTTTCGTCTTTTCAACGTCATTGTGCTCATCAGGCGTTTCCCCAGGAAATTTTCCATTGCAAGTTCAGTAAATCACAACAACCCGGTCGGTGGCTATGAAGCTTTCCTCTCTCAAGCAAGGCCGTGATGGCCGTCTCGTCGTCGTGTCGAAGGACCTGACCCGCGCTACGGACGCATTTTTCATTGTCCCGACGCTTCAGCAAGCCCTGGACGAATGGGAAAAGGTGGCACCGAGGCTCAGGGACCTGGCCGAGCAGCTCGAGCACGGCTCCGTGCCCTCGTTCCGCTTCCACGAGCACGACTGCGCCTCGCCCCTGCCCCGCGCCTATCAGTGGGCGGACGGCTCGGCTTACGTGAACCACGTGGAGCTGGTCAGGAAGGCCCGCGGCGCAGAGATGCCGGAATCGTTCTGGAGCGACCCGCTCATGTACCAGGGCGGCTCAGACTCCTTCCTCGGCCCGCGCGACCTCATCTTCGCCGTCGACGAGGCGCATGGCATCGACTTCGAGGCCGAGGTGGCGGTCATCACCGGCGACGTGCCCATGGGCGCCACCCGGGAGGAGGCGGCCGCCGCGATCCGCCTGATCGTCCTCGTGAACGACGTTTCGCTCCGGAACCTCATCCCAGGGGAGCTGGCGAAGGGCTTCGGTTTCTTCCAGTCGAAGCCCTCCTCCGCCCTCTCGCCCGTGGCGGTCACGCCGGACGAGCTGGGCGATGCCTGGGATGGGAGCAAGGTGCATCTGCCCCTGCGCTCCACCCTCAACGGCAAGCCGTTCGGCTGCCCCGACGCGGGCGTCGACATGAACTTCGACTTCCCGACCCTGATCGCCCACGCGGCCAGGACACGCCCGCTCGGGGCCGGCACCGTCATCGGCTCCGGTACCGTGTCCAACAAGGACAAGGACGGAGGACCCGGCCGGCCGGTCGCCGAAGGGGGCCTCGGCTATTCCTGTATCGCCGAGCAGCGCACGGTCGAGACCATCCGCGACGGCAAGCCGAAGACGCCTTTCCTGCATTTCGGCGACAGGATCCGCATCGAGATGAAGGATCGCTCCGGGCATTCGATCTTCGGCGCCATCGAGCAAGAGGTCGCGGCGTACCGGAAGGAGGCGTGATGCTGCGTATCGACCACGTCCAGCTCGCCATCCCGCCCGGGAGCGAGGACGTGTGTCGCCGCTTCTATGTCGATCTTCTCGGCATGGAGGAGGTGCCGAAGCCCGAGAAGCTGACAACTCGCGGCGGCCTGTGGCTGAAGAGCGGAGAGGTGCAGATCCATCTCGGCGTCGAGGATGATTTCCGGCCCGCCCGGAAGGCGCATCCGGCCATCGCCGTGGCGGACCTCGGCGGGCTCGCCACCCTCCTCTCGCGCGCCGGTCACGAGCCAATCTGGGACGACGCGATTCCAGGGGTCCGGCGCTTCTATGTGGCCGACCCGCTCGGCAACCGGATCGAGTTCGTGGCGGCCGCCCACTTGTGATCCGGCTGTCGGGTTCGTTGACAGCCCTGCGGAACTCTTTCGCTTCACCTGTCTTTCCCACCTGCCTTATTGGACGACAGGGAGAACGGGCATGAATCTCGGCAGCATTCTGGAAAGCCTCATGGCGAACCAGGGCAACCAGCGCAACCAGGGTCCCTTCGGCGGACGTCCCGGGCAGCCCGGCATGGGCGGTCGCCCGGGTGGCATGAACGATCTCACGTCGATGATCCCCGGTGGCATGGGCGGCCTCGCGGGCGGCGCGCTTCTGTCGATGATCCTCGGGCGAGGCGCAGGCCGCTCGGCCGGCGGTTCCCTTCTCAAGGCCGGGGGTCTCGCGGTGCTCGCCAGCGTCGCCTTCAAGGCCTACGAGGATTGGAAGGCGAAGCAGGCGCCCGTCCCGGGCCAGTCGGCGAACCTTCCCTCGCAGCCCCCGGCAGGAAGCGGATTCCATCTGGAGGAGGAGAAGGACAAGGACGGCAACGAGATGGGCCTGGCCCTCGTCCAGGCGATGATCTCCGCCGCCAAGTCCGACGGGCACCTCGACGGTGAGGAGAGCGCCCGGATCCAGGAGCAGATCCAGCAGCTCGGCCTCGGCAGCGAGGAGAAGGGTTTCCTCCTCGACCTGATGACGAAGCCGGCGGATGCCGCCGCCATCGCGCGCCTGCCCCGCACCAAGGAGCAGGCTGCGGAACTCTATGTGGCCTCGCGCGTGGCCATCGGCGACGTGAACACGCCCGAGGAGAAGGCCTATCTCGACCGGCTGGTCGCGCTGCTCGACCTGCCCGGCGACCTCGTGGCCCATCTCGACACGCAGGTGGACGCCGCGCGCCGTTCCTTGGCCTCGTGACGAACGAAAGGCGGCCGGACCACAGGGTCCGGCCGCCTTCTCCGCTTAGATGATCCCGTGCGTCAGGCCGCCCTGACCGTTTCGAGGAAGCGGCCGATCTCGCCTCCGAGTCGCTGCGCCTGGCGCTCCAGCGCGACGGAGAGGTCCGCCACCGCATGGGCGGCATCGAGGGAGTGACCGGCAACGGTCTCGGTGGTCCGGATCGCCGAGGCGCTGGTCTGAGCCTCGCTCGACACTTCCGTGACGCTGCGGGCAATCTCGGACACGGCAGCGGTCTGCTGCCCCACGGCGGCCGCGACCGAAGAAACCACCGACGCGAGGTTCTCCACGGTTTCCTGCACCGAGCCGAGTGCCCCGAGGGTGTTGCGGGAGGCGGCCTGCACGGCCTCGATCTGCCGGGAGATGTCCTCCGTTGCCCGCGTGGTCTGGCTCGCAAGCGCCTTCACCTCGCTCGCTACTACGGCGAAACCCTTCCCGGCCTCGCCCGCCCGCGCCGCCTCGATGGTGGCGTTGAGCGCCAGAAGGTTGGTCTGCTCCGCGATGGATCGGATGAGATCCGCCACCGCGCCGATCTGGGCCGTCGCGACGGACAGGGCCGACATGCTGTCCGACGCGCCCCGCGCCTCTGCGACGGCGCGCTCGGAGGCCTTCGCCGACTCGCTCGTCTGAACCGCCACCTGCGCCAGGGACGTATCCAATTCCTCGGCGGCGCTCGCCACGGCGGAGACGTTGTGCGAGGCTCGCATCGAAGCGTCCCCCGCGACCTGCGCCTGCTGGGTCACGTGATGGGCCGAGTCCTTGAGCTGCCCGGAGGCGTTGGCGAGGTCGATGGTGGCCCGGCGGACCTCCGCCAGGATCTCCTCGACGGAAGCGTCGAACTCGCCGATCGCGTGCGCGATCATGGCGGCGCGGCGCGATTCCTGCGCGGCCATGCCCTCCCGCTCGCCGGTGAGCCGTTCCCGCTCGCGGGCGTTGTCGCGGAACACCAGGACCGTACGCGCCATGGCGCCGATCTCGTCGGAAGCGGCGGTCGACGGGATCTCCGTCGAGGCATCGCCTTCCGCGAGGCGCTGCATCGCCCGCTGGAGGCGGGTGAGCGGCAGCGAGATCGAACGGCCGACGAGGAGCGTCAGGGTCAGGCCCAGAACGAGCGCCGCACCCATGACCCAAAGAATCAGCGTGAAGGTGCGCTGCTGCGACGCAATGAGCTGCGCGCCGGTCTTGTCGGCCTCGGCCCGGACCTTGGCGAGAAGCTGTTCGAGGGTCGGGACGAGCAGGTCGAACTGCCCGGTGAGGCGCTCGCCTTGTCCCGATACCTTCTTCTCCAGCTCCGCCCAGGCGTTGAAGGCGGCCTGATAGGCCTCGCCCGCGGCCGCGATGGGCCCGCGCAGTTCGGCCGCCTCCCCGCCGACCCGCGGAATCGCCCGCGCGAAGCGTCCCTGGTCGACCTCGAAGGCGCCGAGAATCATGTCCTCCAAGCCCTTCTGCGCCCGGGCCTCCTGCCTCAGCATGCCGATGGTCGCGGCCCAGAGGCGGACCGCGTCGTGATCCTCGCTGCTGGCGAGCGGCCGAACCGTCTTCTCGAGATTCTCCGCCGCCGTGAGCAGGCGCCCTCGCGCCCCGTCCTCGGCCTGATAGCCGATCTCCGTGTAGAGCTTGTCGAGATCGTTCGCCTGCGCGATCAGAGCCGCCGAGCGTTGGGCGAGTTCCGCCAGCTCCGCCTCGATCAGGGCGGAGCCCGGCGCGGACTTCATCGCGTCGAGCTGGGACGCAAGAGCCTTGTGCTGCTCGGCGAAGGTCTGGCTGAGATGCCCGAGCCGCATCGTAGTCCATTCCCGCGCCGTAACCTTAAGGGCGTCGGCACGGCCGCGGAACTGATAGGCCTTCTCGGCGAGGGCCGCATAGGTCTGCTGGTCGTTGAGTGCCTGCTCCACGTCGGCACGGCCGGCCTGGAAAACCAGGCCGATGATGCCGAAGCCGAGAACCATCACGCCGCTGAGTGCAGCCACACGCAGACGCACCGACGGCCATCGCAACCGCGCAAGAGAAGACATCGTCAGAACCCCCCGAACTTGACGTTAGGTCAAATTGTCGCCGGACAGGTTAACGACGGCTTAGCGCCGCACGGTATTCGTAGCGGTGATGGGATTATCCGCCCAGCTCCTCCCGCAGCATCTCCAGTTCGAGCCACCGCTCCTCCGCGGCATGGAGATCCGCCTGGAGCTGCGTGAGCGCGTCCGTCGCCTTCCGGAAGCGCGCCGGGTCGCGGGAATAGAGCTCGGGATCGGCCAGCATCTCCTGCACCTTGGCGATCTTGACCTCCAGCTCTTCCATCCGCTTCGGCAGCGTCTTGAGGTCGTGCTGCTCGTTGAAGCTGAGCTTGCGCTTCGGTGCGCTGGCAGGATCGGACGGGGCCGACTTCGCGGCCGCCTTCGGCTTCGTGTCCTTCTCGACGATCCGCGCCTGCACCCCCTGGCCGCGCTGGGCGACCATGTCGGCGTAGCCGCCCGCATATTCCAGCCAGCGCCCCTCGCCTTCGGAAACGAGCACGGAGCTCACCGTCCGGTCGAGGAAGTCGCGGTCGTGGCTGACGAGGATGACGGTGCCGGAATAATCCGTGATCATCTCCTGCAGGAGGTCGAGGGTTTCGAGATCCAGGTCGTTGGTCGGCTCGTCGAGGACGAGCAGGTTCGAGGGCTGCGCCAGGGCCCGGGCCAGCATCAGTCGGTTGCGCTCGCCGCCCGACAGCACGCCCACGGGGGTGCGCGCCTGCTCGGGCGAGAACAGGAAGTCCTTCATGTAGCCGACCACGTGCTTGGTCTGCCCGCCGATGGTCACCGTGTCGCCGCGCCCGCCGGTCAGGGTCTCGGCGACGGTGGCGTTGGGGTCGAGGCTCATGCGGCGCTGGTCCAGGGTGACCATCTGGAGATTGGCACCGAGGCGGACATTGCCTTCGTCGGGGGCGATCACGCCGGTGAGAAGGTTGATCAGGGTCGTCTTGCCGGCCCCGTTGGGGCCGATGATGCCGAGGCGGTCGCCGCGCAGGACCCGCAGGGACAGGTCCGACACGATGGAGCGGCCATCATAAGACTTCGAGATCCGCTCCGCCTCCACGACCAGGGTGCCGGACTGCTCGGCCTCGGCGAGGGTCATGTTGACCGTGCCGACCGCCCGCTTGCGGTCCCGGTATTGCTGGCGCATGGCGTGGAGGTTGCCGAGGCGCCGCACGTTACGCTTGCGCCTTGCCGTCACCCCGTAGCGGAGCCAGTCGGCCTCGGCCACGAGCTTGCGGCCGAGCTTGTGGTGCTCCGCCTCCTCCTGTTCCAGGACCTCGTCCCGCCATTCCTCGAAATGGGCGAAGCCCCTGTCGATGCGGCGGGTCATGCCCCGGTCGAGCCAGACCGTGGCCTGGGACAGGCTCTCCAGGAAGCGGCGGTCGTGGCTGATCAGCACCATGGCAGAGCGCAGGCCCTTCAGCTCGCTCTCGAGCCACTCGATGGCCGGCAGGTCGAGGTGGTTCGTCGGCTCGTCCAGGAGCAGGATGTCGGGCTCGGGCGCCAGGACCTGGGCGAGGGCCGCCCGTCGGGCCTCGCCGCCGGAGAGCCGGGACGGCTCCTCCTCGCCCGTGAGCCCGAGCTGCTCGAGCAGGTAGCGCGCCCGGTACGGATCGTCGCCCGGCCCGAGGCCCGCCTCCACGAAGGCGAGCGTGGTCGGAAAGGCGCTGAGATCCGGCTCCTGGGCCAGATAGCGGACGGTGGCGCCGGGCTGCACGAAGCGCTTGCCCCGGTCGGCCTCCACGAGACCAGCCGCGATCTTGAGCAGGGTCGACTTTCCCGAGCCGTTGCGCCCGACGAGGCATGCGCGCTCGCCCGGAGAAACCGACAGTTCCGCGCTCTCGATCAGGGGCGTGCCGCCGAAGGTGAGCGTGACGTCTTGGAGGAGGAGAAGAGGAGGAGGAGCCATTTCCGGCTTCCGTGACATCTCCCGGCGCCGGAGGCAAGATCGGCTTGCTGCCGCAGGGTGGACGCTCGGCGATGTTTGTGGTCCCCTGTTGTCCCACCGGCTGGACCTTCGCATGACTCTGACGAAGCGTTTGCTTCTCCTGGCGCTGATCTCGGTTCTGCCCGCGATCGTGATCTGGACCTACACGGAGGTCTCGCTGCGCCGCGCCCGGGAGGCCGAGGTGAACGACCTCGTCATCCGACAGGCCCGGGTCGCCGGCGCCGAGATCGAGCGCATCTTCGACGGAATCCACAGCCTCCTGATCGCAGTGGACGAGGCACCCTCGATCCGGACCTTCGATTCCCCGGTCTGCAGCTCCTATCTGCGCTCCCTCCAGCAGAAGGTGCCTTATCTCGTGGCCTTCGTGGCCCTCGATCTCGAAGGCCGGGTCCGGTGCCAACAGGGGCAATTGCCCAGCGGGGACTTCCAGTTCGACCGCCGCTCCTACTTCCAAGACGCTCTGCGGGCGCGCGATTTCGTCGTCGGGGTTTACACTCCCGAATTCACTGAGGGAGGAATCGGTGCCCACCCGATCCTGCCGCTGGCGATGCCCATCTGGAGCGACAACGGACAGATCACCGGCGTCATCGCAACCGCCCTCGACCTGCGCTGGCTCGGCCAGAAGCTCAAGGAGCGCGTCCTCCCGGCCGACGGCTCCGTGACAATCGCGGATCGGAACGGCATCATCCTGGCGCGGGAGCCCCGTTCGGAGCGGTTCGTCGGAACGAAGATTCCGGAACCTTTCATAGATTATCTCCACAGGAATGAGGCGGGCAGCTTCGAGACCGTAAGCCAGGACGGGGTGAAGCGCATCCTGGGCTTCATGCCCCTCGAGCTGCCGCCCAAGGGGATCTACGTCAGCGCCGGCTTTTCATCCAAGGCGGCCTTCGACACGATCAATCGGGCCGCCAAGCGCGGCTTCATGCTGATCGGCGCGGCGCTCGTGCTCGCGCTCTCCCTGTCCTGGCTCATCAGCCGCACCTTCATCACCAGGCCCTTCGAAACGATGACGGACGCCGTGCGGGCGTGGCGCCGCGGCAATTACCTGGCTCGGATCGACCTGCCCGGCGGCTCCGGCGAATTCACGGTCCTGGCCAATGCCTTCAACGACCTGATGGACGATGTGGCGGAGCGCCAGAAGGCCCTGCAGGCGAGCGAGGAGCGCGCCCGCCTCGCTCTGGAAGCCGGGCGTATGGGCACCTGGTGGTACGATCACGTGAAGGGGACCGCCGGATGGTCGAGCCAAGCCGCCGCGCTGCTCGGCCTTCCGCCGGACAAGACGACCGCGACCGTTCCCGAATGGCGCGAAGTCGTGCATCCGGAGGATGTGGAGGAGGTCTTCGAGAAGTTGCGCGTCGCCGTACTCGGCGACGGCGAGTACGAGGACGAGTACCGCATCGTGCATCCCGACGGGCAGGTCCGATGGATCAGCTCGAAGGGACGGGTCTTCTTCAACTCCCTCCGCAGGCCGGTCTATTTCGTCGGCATCTTTCAGGACGTGACGGAGCGCAAGCAGGCCGACGACCAGCAGCGGCTGCTTCTCGACGAATTGAACCACCGGGTCAAGAACACCCTTGCCACCGTCCAGTCCATCGCGGCGCAGACCCAGCGTTCCGCACCGAATCCCACAGCCTTCCGGGAAGCCTTCGAGGGACGTCTCCTCGCCCTGTCGAAGACGCACGATCTCCTCACGCGCAACTCGTGGCGCGACGCGGACCTGCACGACCTCGCCAAGCAGGAGCTCGCCCCGTACAGCCGGGAGCATGACGACCGGGTCGTGATTCACGGTCCGAACATCGACCTCTCGGCCCGGCACGCCATCAATTTCGGTCTCGTCCTGCACGAACTGGTGACGAACGCCGCCAAGTACGGCGCCCTCTCGACGCCATCGGGACAGGTCGAGATCACATGGTCGGTCGTCTCCAATCCCGGGCGGACGCCGCACCTGCGCCTCCAGTGGAGCGAACGGGGCGGCCCGCCGGTGGAGAAGCCGAAGCGCCAGGGCTTCGGCTCCCGGCTGATCCGCCGCAGCATCGAGGGCGAGCTGTCCGGCTACGTGATGATCAACTTCGCCCCGACGGGCGTCTGCTACGACATCTCGGTGCCGCTCCCGGAAGCCGGCGCGGTCGTGGCCGCTATCGAAGCATGAAGGCCAGAAGGCGCTCCATGCGGCTTCCATAAGGCGGCCGCGTCATGCCTGCCGGGCTGAAGCGGGACTGGCGGAACACCGATTTTGCATGGCTGAAGGTGCGGAATCCGGCCTCTCCGTGATAGGCCCCCATGCCGCTTTCGCCGACGCCGCCGAAGGGCAGCTCCTCCTGGACGCAGTGCAGCATCGTGTCGTTGACGGTCACGCCGCCGGCAACGACCCGTTCGAGGGCGTAATCCACGGTCTCGCGGTCGTGGCTGAACAGGTAGAACGCCAGCGGCTTCGGACGCGTGTTGAGGTACCGGCAGGCCTCCTCCAGGTCGTTATAGGGCACGATGGGCAGCAGAGGCCCGAAGATCTCCTCCCGCATGACGCGCGCATCGTCCGGCACCCCGGTCAGAAGCACGGGCGCGAACTTGCGCTCCGACCTGTCGAGCCCCTCGCCGCCCGGATCGATGTCGTGGATGCCGGCGCCGTGCTCGCGCGCATCCGCGATCAGTCGGGCAAGCCGCTCGTAGTGCCCCTCGCTGACGACGGCCGTGTAGTCCGCGTTATTGCCGAACGTCGGATAGAGGCGCGTGGCCGCGGCCCGGAACGCATCGACGAAGGCCTCTTCCCGGCCGCGGGGGACGAGCACGTAGTCGGGCGCGATGCAGGTCTGGCCCGCGTTGAACAGCTTCCCGACCGCGATGCGCTCCGCCGCATCTTCGAGCGGATAGTCCGGCGCGATGAGGACCGGCGACTTACCGCCGAGTTCGAGGGTGACCGGGACGAGATTCTCGGCCGCCGCGCGCATCACCTTGCGGCCAACGGCGGTCGAGCCCGTGAACATCAGATGGTCGAACTTGAGGCCGGTGAAGACCTCCGCCACATCCGGACCGCCCTGGACGACGATGACCTCATGCGGCCTGAACACCTCACCGATCACTTTTTCCAGCAACTCGGACGTGGCGGCCGTGATCTCGGAAGGCTTGACCATGACCCGATTGCCGGCCGCGACCGCCGCCGTCAGGGGCGAGAGGGTCAGGTTCACCGGGTAGTTCCAGGGCGACACGATCCCGACAACTCCGAGGGGCTGGTAGACGACCTGTCCGGAGCCGGGCTTGAAGATCCATTGGATCGGGCGCCGGCGCGGTTTCATCCAACGTCGGAAATGGCGGCGGGCGTGACGCAGCCCCGCGAGCACGGGATAGAGGTCGGCCAGCTTGGTTTCGTGAACGGAGCGATGCCCGAAATCCCTGCGGATGGCCTCGGCGAAATCATCCGCATGGCGCAGGAGCGCGGCCGCGAGGCCCTCCAGAGCCTCCGCCCGCCGTTCGACGGAGAGGGGCCCATCCTCAAGCCAGGCGCGGCGCTGCAGGGCCAAGCCGGCGGACAGACGCTCCTTCGTCGGGTTGGTCACTGAGTCGCGCATGATCCAGCAAAGCCTTCCAGTGAAGGCTAGGATATGGAGACGCGCGGGCCATTCTCAACGCGGTTGGTTGTTAGACATTGGCCGCACAAGCTCCGCCCCGGTCCTCGCCGGAGGAGGCCGATTTTCCCAAGGCTTCCGCCCCGGGGCGATTGACGAAGCGGCACATATGTCGAGGATGGTCGCCGCCCCGACCGGCTCCCAAGGAGAATTGGATGGCAAGTCCCTCCCCCGTCCTGACGATCGAGAACCTCAGCCTGGGACTGCCCAGGATCGCCGATCGCCAGTACGCCATCAGGGACCTGTCCCTGTCCATCCAGCCCGGCGAGACGCTCTGCGTGGTGGGCGAATCCGGCTCCGGCAAGTCGATGACGGCACTGGCGACCATCGGTCTCCTGCCGCGGGGCGTGGAGGTGCTGTCCGGGGCCATCAACCTCGCGGGCATCGACCTTCTCGGTTTGAGCGAGGCGGAATGGTGCGACGTGCGCGGGCGCGATGTCGGCACGGTGTTCCAGGAGCCGATGACCTCCCTCAACCCCGTCATGCGCGTGGCGGACCAGATCGAAGAGACCTTCCGCGCCCACGGCCTCCTCAGCCAGGCCGCTCGCCGCGAGCGCACGATGGAACTCCTCAACGAGGTCAACCTCCCCCATCCGGAGCTGATCGCCCGCGCCTATCCGCACGAATTGTCGGGCGGCCAGCGCCAGCGCGTCATGATCGCCATGGCGCTGGCGCTCGAGCCCAAGCTCCTCATCGCCGACGAGCTGACCACTGCCCTCGACGTGACCACCCAGGCCCAGGTTCTCAAACTCATCGACAACCTGCGCCGCAAGAAGGGCACGGCGGTGCTGTTCATCACCCACGATTTCGGCGTGGTGGCCGAGATCGCCGACCGGGTCGCTGTGCTGCAGCAGGGGGAACTCGTCGAGCAGGGTCCGGCCGACGAGATCCTGTCGCGGCCACGCCACGAATACACCAGGCGACTTCTCGCGGCCGTCCCTTCCCTGAAACCTCCCGCGCCGAAGCCTCTGGCGGGGGAGCCCATCTCCCTGAAGGTGGACCACCTGACGAAAACCTATGGCGGGCGCGGCTTCTTCCGCAAAGGCCGCGTGGTTCAGGCGGCGGACGCGGTGAGCTTCGACATCCGGCGCGGCGAGACCCTGGGGCTCGTGGGCGAATCCGGCTCCGGCAAGTCGACGGTCGGCCGGTGCGTCCTGCGCCTGATCGAGCCGGACGGCGGCCGGATCGAGATCGGCGACCTGCCCTTCAGCTCCCTGTCCCAGCGCGATCTGCGGCCGCAGCGGCGGCGCATCCAGATGGTGTTCCAAGACCCCTTTGCGTCCCTCAATCCGCGGCGGACCGTCGGGCGCATCGTCGCCGAGGGGCCGGTCACTCAGGGCGAGGACCCGGGGAAGGCCCTCGACCGGGCGCGGGAGCTGCTGGAGCTGGTAGGCCTGCCGGCCCAGGCGGCCGACCGCTATCCGCACGAGTTCTCCGGCGGCCAGCGGCAGCGCATCGGCATCGCCCGGGCGCTCGCCATGCGGCCCGACGTGCTGGTGGCGGACGAGGCGGTCTCGGCCCTCGACGTGTCGGTGCAGGCGGAGATTCTCAAGCTGATCCGCAGGATTCAGGAGGATTTCGGCCTTGCGATCCTGTTCATCACCCACGATCTGCGGGTGGCGGCGCAGATCTGCGACCGCGTGGCAGTCATGCAAAAAGGCCGGATTGTGGAAATGGCCGAAACGGCTCAACTTTTCGCCGATCCGAAGCACGCCTATACGCGCCAGCTCCTGGCCGCCGTGCCGGGCACGAACAGAATGATCTAGGAAGGATGGAAACGTGAACGATCAGGTCAGCTTGAACGTCGCGCCGGACATGGTTCACCACAACCTCATCGGCGGACGCAACGTGCCGGCGTCAGACGGGGCGATGCTCGACGTCCTGTCGCCGGTCGACGGTGCGCTCTTCGCCCGTATTGCCGCCGGCACCGCTGCCGACGTTGACGCCGCCGTCAAGGCCGCCCGCGCCGCCTTCGAGGGCGCCTGGGGCAAGCTGACCGCGACCGAGCGCGGGCGCCTGCTGATGAAGCTCGCGGCGGCCGTCGAGGCGTGCGTGGACGAACTCGGCGAGTTAGAGAGCCGCGACAACGGCAAGCCCCTGCGCCAGGCCAAGGCGGACGCGGTGGCACTCGCCCGCTACTTCGAGTTCTACGGCAGCGCCGCCGACAAGCTGCACGGGGATGTCATTCCCTACCTCGGCACCCATTTCATTGGCGTGGAGCGCGTGCCGCACGGGGTGACAGGCCATATCGTGCCCTGGAACTACCCGATGCAGATCTTCGGCCGTTCGGTCGGCGCGGCGCTCGCGGCCGGCAACGCAACGGTGGTGAAGCCGGCGGAGGACGCCTCCCTCACCATCCTTCGCGTGGCGGCGCTCGCCCGCGAGGTCGGATTCCCGGATGGGGCGCTGAACGTGGTCACCGGCCTCGGCCGCACGGCGGGCGCGGCGCTCGCCGCCCATCCGGGCATCGATTTCCTGTCGTTTACCGGCAGCCCGGAGACCGGCACCGCCGTCCAGACCGCTGCCGCGAAGAACCATGTGGGCGTGACCCTCGAACTCGGCGGCAAGTCGGCCCAGGTGGTGTTCGACGACGCGGACTTGGAGCGCGCGCTGCCTGTGCTCGTCAACGCCATCATCCAGAACGGCGGCCAGACCTGCTCGGCGGGCAGCCGCCTCCTGATCCAGCGCGGCATCTTCAAGGACGTGGTCGACGCGGTGGCCGAGCGCTTCCGCGCCCTGAAGGCGGGCCGGCCCGACGCCGAGCCCGATCTCGGGCCGATGATCAATCAGGCGCAGCAGCGGCGCGTCCAGGGCTATATCGACCGCGCCGTCCAGGAGGGCCTGACCGTCACGGCCTCCGGCGGCATCGCGGCGGACGCCCCGAAGGGCGGCTACTACGTGGCTCCGGCCTTCTTCGCGCCCGTCGCCCATGAAAGCGTCCTGTCCCAGGAGGAGGTCTTCGGCCCGGTCCTGGTGGCGACGCCGTTCGAGGACGAGGCGGAGGCGATCCGCCTTGCCAACGGTACTCCTTATGGCCTCGCGGCCGGGGTCTGGACCCGCGACGCCATGCGCTCGACCCGGGTCGGCCGTGCCATGCGGGCCGGACAGGTCTTCATCAACTGCTACGGCGCAGGCGGCGGCATCGAGCTGCCCTTCGGCGGCTTCGGCCGGTCTGGCCATGGCCGAGAGAAGGGCTTCGAGGGCCTGATCGAGTTCACCACGACCAGGACGCTCGTCATCGCGCACGGGTAAGAGCCCGGCGACAACACAAGGGGATCAGAATGAAACGCCTTGAAGGCAAGGTGGCGCTCGTCACGGGCGCCGGCTCCGGGTTCGGCTTGGGGATTGCGGAGACGTTCGCCCGCGAGGGTGCGCGGGTCGTCATCGTCGACATCAAGCAGGAAGCTGCCGGGACAGCCGCCAAGAACATCGGCGAAGCCGCCCTTGGGCTTGCCTGCGACGTGTCGAAGGCCGAGGACGTGAAGGCCGCCGTGCAGAAGACGCTCGATGCCTTCGGCCGCCTCGACATCGTGGTGAACAATGCGGGCATCAGCCACCGCAACCGGCCGATGCTGGAGGTCGAGGAGGAGGAGTTCGACCGCATCTTCGCCGTGAACGTGAAGTCGATCTATCACTTCGCGAAGGCCGCCGTTCCGCAGATGCGGAGCCAAGGCGGCGGTGTGTTCATCAATGTCGGCTCGACCGCGGGCCTGCGCCCGCGCCCGGGCTTGACCTGGTACAACAGCACCAAGGGCGCGGTTCACACCATGACCAAGTCCATGGCGGTGGAGCTGGCGCCGGACCGGATCCGCGTCTGCGCCCTCGCGCCGGTCGCCGGCGAGACGCCGCTGCTCTCGACCTTCATGGGCGAGGATACGCCCGAGAAGCGCCAAGCCTTCGTCAACACGATCCCCCTCGGACGCTTCTCGACTCCCCAGGACATCGCCAACGCGGCGCTGTACCTGGCTTCGGACGAGGCCAGCATGATCACCGGCGTGGTGCTGGAGGTCGACGGCGGGCGGTGCATCTGACGCAACCCCAGCCCTCTCCCCCTTGTAGGGGGAGAGTTGGCCAGGGGTGCCGGTGCTACGTTCTGAAGCCTTGGCGCCCACACCCCCTGGCCCTGCTCACAAGGGGAAACAAGAGTTCACGCCCTCGACCAACTGAAAACAAGCGGCGCCTCGCAAAAGGCGAAACGGTCGAGGTGGGAGGCGACGACACCCTTCATCCGCTGCAGCGTCTCATCATCCTCCGCCTCCACGCTCACCGTCAATGCATCGGCATCCGCCTTCATGGTGGCGGCGGCGTCCGGGAAGCGGACGACACCCTCGTTCTCCGACAACCGGACGTCGAGCTTGTGGCTCCAATGCTTGCAGAGCTGCTGAAGATATCTCGCACCGTTCGCGGTGGGCACCCGTGCTGTTTCAAGAGCCATTTCAAAGCCTTCCATCAGGTCTTTCGCCACCGCTGCATAGGACGTCCCAGGGCTGAGGTTAAGTGAAGAATCCGTAATGACCATCTTCCATCCGGCCGCCGGGCGCGTAAGCTGGACCCGATCGGGCTATCCCGCACATACCGGATGGAACTCATGTCGAAGCGTTTCCTGGCCGCCGCCCTACTCCTCTCCGCCAGCCTTGCCCCGGCTCACGCCGCCAAGACCTCCCTGGTCGTGGGCATGGCGCTCGAGCCGCCGGGCCTCGATCCCACGATCGCCGCGCCGGTCGCCATCCGCGAGGTGACGTGGGTCAACCTCTATGAAGGCCTCGTGCGCATCGACCGGGAGGGCCGCGTGCAGCCACTCCTCGCCAAGAGCTGGGAGATCTCCCCCGATGGGCTCACCTACACCTTCCGCCTGCAGGAGGGCGTGAAGTTCCACGACGGAACGACCTTCGATTCGGCCGATGTGAAATTCGCCTTCGACCGCGCCCGCGCGCCGACTTCCACCAACGCCCAGAAGCAGATCTTCGCGCCCATCGAATCCATCGAGACGCCCGATCCGCAGACGGTGGTGATCAAGCTGAAGGAAACCTCGGGCAATTTCCTGACCTATCTCGGCTGGGGCGACGCGGTGATCATCGCGCCGGAGAGCGCGGAGAACAACAAATCCACGCCCGTCGGTACCGGCCCGTTCAAGTTCAAGTCATGGACCCGGGGCGACCGGGTCGAGCTCACCCGCAACCCTGACTACTGGCAGAAGGACAAGGTCAAGCTCGACAGCGTCACCTTCCGCTTCATCAACGACCCGCAGGCCCAGGTGGCGGCGGTACGTGCCGGCGACGTGGATGCCTTCCCGAACCTAGGCGCGCCCGAGCTGTTCAGCGAGTTCCAGAAGGACGGCCGCTTCACGGCGGTGGCCGGCAACACCGAGGGCGAGATCGTCGCCGGCATGAACAATGCCAAGAAGCCCTTCGACGACGTGCGGGTGCGCCGCGCCCTCATGCACGCCATCGACCGTAAGGCCCTCGTGGAGGGCGCCTATTCCGGCTTCGGCCAGCCCATCGGCAGCTTCTTCTCGCCGAACCACCCGGCCTTCGTCGATACGACCGGCACGATCCCCTACGACCCCGCGAAGGCGAAGGCTCTCCTCGCTGAATCCGGATACGGCAACGGGCTGTCGATCACCATCAAGAGCCCGCAGATGGCCTATGCGAGCCGCTCGGCGGAGCTGCTCTCCGCCATGCTGTCCGAGGTCGGCGTCGAGCTGAAGATCATCCCCACGGAGTTCCCGGCCAAGTGGATCGAGGAGGTCTTCCGCGGCAAGGACTACGACATGACGATCGTGGCTCATGCCGAGCCGCTCGACATGGATATCTTCGCCCGCGACACCTATTACTTCAATTACAAGAACGACAGGTTCAAAGCTCTCATCGCCGACATCTCCCGGACCACGGACGAGAAGGCGCGCTTCGCCAAGTACGGCGAGGCCCAGAAGATCCTGGCGGAGGACGTGCCCGCCCTCTTCCTGTTCCAGCTGCCGAAGCTCGGGGTGTGGAACGTCAAGCTGAAGGGCATGTGGGAGAACACCCCGATCCCGTCGAACGACGTGACCGAGGTGTATTGGACGGAGTGAGGCGCGGCCTCTTGTCGTCATCCCCGGGCTCGTCCCGGGGATCCTCGCCTGTGTTCGCTCTAAGACGTGGATGGCCGGGACAAGCCCGGCCATGACGTTGAAATGAGGCCCGCGGCTCGCTTCTGGCCTGACAGACCACCCCTGACACTCCCATACGCGGAGTGAAAAGAGGCTATCCTCATCCGATGTTGCGTCTCGTCATCTTGCGCCTCGTCTCGCTGGCAGTGACCCTGCTCTTCGTGTCGCTGGCGATCTTCCTGATCCTGGAGGTACTGCCGGGCGACCCGGCGGCGATCATGCTTGGCACCTCCGCCCGGGAGGACACGCTTGCGGCCCTGCGGCAGGAGCTCGGCCTCGACCGGCCCGCGCTCGTCCGCTACGTCGATTGGATCGGCGGCATCCTGCGCGGCGATCTCGGCACCTCCATCACCTACAGGATGCCGGTGTCGGTGCTCGTCGCCGAGCGCATGGCCGTGACGATCCCCTTGAGCATTCTTGCCATCCTGATCTCGACTCTGCTCGCCCTGCCGCTCGGCGTCGCCGCGGCGGCGCGGCGGGACGGCCCTGTGGACCGGGCGGTGCTGGTGTTCAGCCAGCTCGGCGTCGCGGTGCCGAACTTCTGGATCGGCCTGATCTTCATCCTGTTCTTCTCGACTTGGCTCGGCTGGTTCCCGGCCGGCGGCTTTCCGGGCTGGGCGAACGGCGTCGGGCCTGCGCTCCAGGCGCTCCTGCTTCCCGCCGTCGCTCTGGCCTTGCCCCAGGCAGCGGTGCTGACCCGCGTCACCCGCTC
This sequence comes from Microvirga sp., assembly GCA_035645535.1. Classification (GTDB taxonomy): domain Bacteria; phylum Pseudomonadota; class Alphaproteobacteria; order Rhizobiales; family Beijerinckiaceae; genus Microvirga. Next base: position 22,066 of record DASQMJ010000023.1, read on the forward strand.
GGCGACGCTGGAGGTGATCGGAGCCGACTTCGTGCGCACCGCGCGGGCGAAAGGCGTGGACAAGGCCGCCACCATGCGCCGCCATGTGGTGCCGAACGCGCTCATTCCCGTCACCACCATTCTCGGCCTTCAGCTGTCGTTCTTCTTCGGCGGCGCGATCCTGGTCGAGAACGTGTTCAACCTGCCGGGGCTCGGGCGGCTTGCCTATCAGGCGCTGAACCAGCGCGACCTCGTGGTGATCAAGGACATCGTGCTGATCTTTTCCGGCCTCGTGATCGTGGTGAACTTCCTCGTCGACATCGGCTACGCCATCCTCGACCCTCGCCTGAGGAGCCGCGCATGAGCCTCTTCCGCCTGCGCTGGAACTCCGCCCTCGTGGTTGGCGGCGTCCTCACCGCCATCCTGATCGCGACCGCAATCGTGTCCCTGTTCTGGACGCCGGTGGTGCCGACCCGCGTGCGCATTGCGCTGCGTCTCAAGGGCCCGCTGGAGGCGGGGCTTCTCGGCACCGATCATTTCGGCCGAGACGTCGTCTCGCTGCTCATGGTCGGCGCCTGGAACTCCCTCGCCATCGCCTGGCCGGCCGTCCTGCTCGGCGCCGCCATCGGTACCGCCATCGGCACCGCCGCAGCGGCCTGGAAGGGCATCGCCGACGAGATCGCCATGCGCGTCTCGGACGTGGTCTTCGCCTTCCCGGCGGTGCTGTCTGCAATCATGATTGGGGCGCTCGTCGGCTCCGGGCCGCTCGCCGCCGTGCTGGCGATTGCGGTGTTCAACATCCCGGTCTTCGCCCGCGTCACCCGGGGCGTGGCCCTCCAGGTCTGGACCCTCGACTACATCGCGGCCGCCCGCGCCCTCGGCAAGCATCCCCTGCGGATCACCTGGGAGGACGTGATGCCGAACATCGCCGGCGCGCTCATCGTGCAGGTGACGATCCAGCTCGCGCTCGCGATCCTGACCGAAGCCGGCCTGAGCTATCTGGGCCTCGGCGTGCGCCCGCCGAACCCGAGCTGGGGCCGGATGCTGAGCGACGCGCAGACCTATCTCTCCCAGGCCCCTCACCTCGCCTTCGCGCCCGGCATCGCCATCGCGCTCTCGGTGCTGGGCCTCAACCTGCTGGGCGACGGTTTGCGCGATGCGCTCGACCCGACCCTGCGCGGGCGGGACGCGACCGTCTAAAGCATCGGACTCAAAAGTGATTTGCACTTTTCGATGAATCCAATGCCTTCTCTTTGGATGAGAGCACCGACAGGATTGAGGAACATGTGACGACGGCAGAGAAGACCGGCTCCGAGGCCGGCGACATCCAAGTCACCCTCGCGCAGGCGGCCGCGACGCTCACGGCGCAGAACCCGTTCAACATCGTGTTCGACCGGGGCGACGAGATCAGCGTCGAACTCTATGCACCCATCGGGCGGGACAATCAGACGCCGCACGAGCGCGACGAGCTCTATCGTGGCATCCGGCCACGGCACGTTCAGCCGGGGCGACGAGCGCGTCACCTTCGGGCCCGGCGACCTCCTCTACGTGCCGGCCCATGTGCCGCACCGGTTCGAAACTTTTTCCGACGACTTCAAGACCTGGGTGATCTTCTACGGCCCAAAAAGAACGGCGCCGCGCTGACGCGACGCCGTGTAGCTATCGGCTTTCAATTGGCTCCCGGATCGGTGCCGCGCCACTGACGCGACGTGGCTTGTCCGGGACGACCATTCGGGTCGCTTAGAAGTCCATGCCGCCCATGCCAGCGCCGGGCATGGCGGGCGCGGCTTCCTTCTTCGGCTTCTCGGCGATCAGGGCCTCGGTGGTGACGAGGAGGCCGGCCACCGAAGCGGCGTCCTGAAGGGCCGCACGCACGACCTTCGCCGGGTCGATGATGCCGAGCTTGTAGAGGTCGCCGTACTCGCCGGTCTGGGCGTTCCAGCCGGTGGCGTAGTCCGTCTGCTCGAGCACCTTGCCGACCACGATGGAGCCGTCGGCGCCGGCGTTGACGGCGATCTGCCGGGCCGGGGCCTGGATGGCGCGGCGCACGATGTCGACGCCGGTCTTCTGGTCGGCGTTCTCGGGGTTGAGCCCTTCGAGAGCCTTCAGGGCGCGCAGAAGAGCGACGCCGCCGCCGGGCAGGATGCCTTCCTCGACCGCAGCCTTCGTGGCATGCATGGCGTCGTCGACGCGGTCCTTCTTCTCCTTGACCTCGACCTCGGTGGCGCCGCCGACGCGGATCACCGCCACGCCGCCCGCCAGCTTCGCCAGACGCTCCTGCAGCTTCTCACGGTCGTAGTCCGAGGTGGTCTCCTCGATCTGCGCCTTGATCTGCTGCACCCGCGCCTCGATGTCGGTCTTGGAGCCCGCACCATCGACGATGGTGGTGTTCTCCTTCTCGATCACGACCTTGCGGGCGCGGCCGAGCATGTTCAGCGTCACGTTCTCCAGCTTGATGCCGAGGTCCTCGGACACGGCGGTGCCGCCGGTCAGGATGGCGATGTCCTCGAGCATGGCCTTGCGGCGGTCGCCGAAGCCCGGCGCCTTGACGGCAGCGATCTTGAGGCCGCCGCGCAGCTTGTTGACCACCAGGGTGGCGAGAGCCTCGCCCTCCACGTCCTCGGCCACGATGAGCAGCGGCTTGCCCGACTGCACCACCGCCTCGAGGATGGGGAGCATGGACTGGAGGTTCGAGAGCTTCTTCTCGTGGATGAGGATGTAGGGATCCTCAAGCTCCACGCGCATCTTCTCGGCATTGGTGATGAAGTAGGGCGAGAGATAGCCGCGGTCGAACTGCATGCCCTCGACCACGTCGAGCTCGGTTTCGAGCGACTTCGCCTCCTCGACGGTGATCACGCCCTCGTTGCCGACCTTCTGCATCGCCTCGGCGATCATGCGACCGATCTCGGTGTCGCCGTTAGCCGAGATGGTGCCGACCTGGGCGATCTCGTCGTTGGACGTAACCTTCTTGGCGTTCTTCTTCAGATCCGCCACCACGGCCTCGACGGCCATGTCGATGCCGCGCTTGAGGTCCATCGGGTTCATGCCGGCCGCCACCGCCTTGGCGCCTTCCTTGACGATAGCCTGGGCCAGGACCGTGGCGGTCGTGGTGCCGTCGCCGGCGAGGTCGTTCTGCTTGCTCGCCACTTCACGGACCATCTGGGCGCCCATGTTCTCGAACTTGTCGGCAAGCTCGATCTCTTTCGCGACGGTGACGCCGTCCTTGGTGATGCGGGGCGCGCCGAACGACTTCTCGATCACCACGTTGCGGCCCTTCGGGCCCAGGGTGACCTTCACCGCGTCGGCGAGAATGTCGACGCCGCGCAGCATCTTGTCACGCGCGTCGGAGGAAAACTTAACGTCTTTGGCAGCCATGGGCTATGCCTCCAGTTGACTTGGATGAATTGGATTTCGACGAATTCCGAAAGGGGTGCGGCGCGATTACTGCGCGATCACGCCCATGATGTCGGATTCCTTCATGATCAGGAGATCCTCGCCGTCGATGCGCACCTCGGTGCCGGACCATTTGCCGAACAGGACACGATCGCCGGCCTTGACGTCGAGGGCCTGAACCTTGCCGTTCTCATCGCGGGCGCCGGGGCCGACGGCGACGATTTCACCTTCTTGCGGCTTCTCCTTGGCGGTGTCCGGGATGATGATGCCGCCCTTGGTCTTCTCTTCGGCATCGATGCGGCGGACGACGACGCGGTCGTGCAGCGGACGGAACTTCATGGAACTTCCTCTTGACTGATGGCGCAGCCCCCAGTGGCCGCGTCCTGGTCTGGGCTGTTAGCACTCTCGGGCATGGAGTGCTAACGCTCGCCGCGAGATAAGCCTGTCACCAAGGCGAGTCAAGACGTCCCGCCCGATCCGGTTAACGGATATTAAGGGTTTCGCCCTACCGGCGGGAGGTGAGCATCGCGGCCGTGACGATGAGGATGCCGCCGCCCAGGGTCGCCCAGGTGGGGATCTCGTGGAACACCCCGTAGCCGATGCCGGCGGCCCAGATCAGGGCGGTGTATTCCAGGGGAGCGAGCCGGGCCGCCTCCGCCTTGGCGTAGGCAGTCGCCATCAGAACGTGGCCGATGACTCCGAGGACGCCCATGGTCATGAACCAGGCGAGATGGGAGAGGTCGAGGGGCTGCCAGAACAGGAGCCCGAAGGGCAGGACCAGGACGGCCGGCCCGATGTTCTGGAAGAACACGATGTGCATGAACTTGTCGCGCTGCGCCCGCTGGCGCAGGAGCACCAGGCTGAACGCGTAGGTCACGGCCGAGAGCAGCGCCGCCGCCACTCCGGACCAGGAGCGAGCGCTGGTCACCTCCTCCGACTGCCCCAGCACCACCACGAGGGTGCCGACGAAGCCGACCGCGATGGCCCCGACGATCCGGGCATCGACCTTCTCCTTCAGCATGAGCATGCCGAAGAGCGCGATGAACATCGGCGACAGGAACGACAGAACCAGGGTCTCCGCGAGGGGCAGCTGCCCGAGCGCATAGAAGAAGCTCACGGCCGTGACGACGGCGGCCACCGAACGCAGGAGATTCGCCGTCACGGTCTCGCGGCTCGGCCATCCGGGGCGCATCGCCAGCACCACGCCGGTCGCCACAATCGATCCGCAGGCAAAGCGCAGGAACGCCACCTGGAACGTCGGATAGTGGACGGACATCCCCTTGATGACCGCGTCCATGATGGACAGAACCGCGATGCCCGCGGCAGCCCGCAGGGCGGGACCGATATTCATGATGTCTCGACAACTTGGAGGGCGACATCCGGGATGGAGGCCGCCGGCTCGAGAGCCGAAGCGCTCATACAGCATTTCCGGCACACCGACATCATCGTTTTCCTGCTGTGGACAGGAAAGCCGCCCCTGAGACTGGTTGCCTATTTTTGGTCAACTTGACGGAAACAATCGCCACGCTTTCCGTTATTCCCCAAACTCAACCTAGAGAACAGGATGCTTCGATGCGTGCTTGGCTTCCTTGCTCCGTCCTCCTTCTGGCTGCCTCCATCCCGGCCGTGGCCCTCGCCCAGCCGATGCGGGGCTACCCGTATGGAGCGCCTCGCGACGTCTATGGCAACGTGATCGTGGCGCCGGGATATTACGACTATCCTTATGCGGTCACGCGGGACGGGTACGATCCCGGCGATCCGCTCGTGACCCGTCCGTCAGCACGCACGCGTTCCGTCTACCGGCAGGCGCCGGTCGACCCGATGACCGGGTACCCTTATGAGACGCGGGAGTACCGCCGCTCCGGCACGGCGGTGGCGGCCCTGCCGCAGGACTACGAAAGCGATTACGGCTTCGACAACAGCATCGACTATGCGATCGCCCCGCAGTTCCAGCGGCAGATCGTGTCCTATCGCGGCAACGAGAGACCGGGCACCATCATCGTCGATACGCCGCGCAAGTTCCTCTATCTCGTGCAGGAGGGCGGGCGGGCCATCCGCTACGGCATCGGCGTCGGCCGCCCGGGCTTCGAATGGGCCGGCGTGAAGCGGGTGACCATGAAGCGCGAATGGCCCGACTGGCGCCCGCCGGCCGAGATGCGCAAGCGCCGTCCCGACCTGCCGAAATACATGGAGGGAGGTCCGGACAACCCGCTCGGCGCCCGCGCCCTCTATCTCGGCTCGTCGCTCTACCGCATCCACGGCACCAACGAGCCGCACACCATCGGCCAAGCGGTATCTTCAGGCTGCATCCGCATGCTCAACAAGGACGTGATCGACCTCTACAGCCGGGTCAAGGTCGGCACCAAGGTGGTCGTGATCTGACCGCCGACGAGACAGCAGCTTCGCCGCCCGATTACAGGCAATCGGGCGGCGTTTCGTTGGCCTAACGTCCACATGCAGGAGCCGAGACCGTTCCAGGAATGTTCCCATTCCGGCGGGAGCTTCGGATAGTGTTACATACGCGGCGGATCAAAGTTCGAACAAATCGACAATAATCCATAAACTTAATCTAGATTAAATACACTATATCATCGAATCCTACATGTTCATATAGGTAGGCTCGAAAATCTTGATTTAATAACAATTCAGCAGCTCTTCCTATATAAACATATAGGGCCTGGCAATACTTCATATCCGCACCTCCGACCTGCTGTCGGGTCGTGGAGTGCTCCGTCCGGGCCGACGCGCATGCTCCCGCCATCGCCGAAGAAGGGCCTCGTGTCATGAACTACGCCTATCTCTTCGCCGCCATCCTGTGCGAGGTTGTCGCCACCTCGGCCCTGAAGGCCGCCGAGGGCTTCACGCGTCTCGGACCCTCCCTCGTCGTGGTCGTCGGCTATGGGCTGGCGTTCTACTGCCTGTCCCTGACCCTGCGGAGCATCCCGGTGGGGATCGCCTATGCGATCTGGTCCGGCGTCGGCATCGTGCTGATCGCCCTCGCCGGATGGCTGTTCTACCGGCAGCCCCTCGACGGGCCGGCGATCCTCGGCATCGCCCTGATCCTGGCCGGGGTGCTCGTCATCAACCTGTTCTCCCGCACGGCCGGCCATTGAGCCCGCCCAAAAGAAAACGCCCGCCGGTGGCGGGCGCTCGAAGGCGGACGCTTCGCGAAGATCAGGCCCAGTCGCCACCGTCCCCGCCGTCGCCGCCGAAATCCGAGTAGTCTTCATGGCCGCCCTGCGGATTCTCGTAGAGCGCGTCGGTGATGCCCGCATTGCCGGTATCGGCGCCCTGGTCGGCCGCGGCCGTGTCGGCGAGAGCGGTCTTCTCGCCGCCCGCGTCGGCACCGCCGCCGAAGGCGTTGGTCAGGGCGTTGGCGATCATCATGCCGCCCGCGACGCCGGCGGCCGTCGACAGGGCTCCCTGCAGGAACCCGCCGCCGCTGCGTTGCGCCATGCCGCCCCAGGGCCCCGGCGCACCGCCCGTCATGCCGCCCTGCGGCCCGCCATAGGGCTGGCGCATGTGCTGCGGCTGGGGAGCGCCCCAGGGCGAGGTCTGGCCGGGAGGATGACGGTAGGCGGGCTCCTGCGGCCGCGAACCGCCGAAGATGCTCGACAGGAAGCCGCCCTGCTGCGGCTGGCGCTGAGCACGCTCGAGTTCGGCGCGCAAGTGCTCGTTCTCCGCCTGAAGATTGGCCAGGGCCTGCTCCTGGACATATACGGTCTGCGCCATGGCGTAGGGCGCGTAGGGCTGCTGGCGGAGCTTCTCGGCGATGAACCGTTCCGCCTCCGGATCCCGCGGCTGATCCGCCACCTGCTCGAGGCGGCGGAAGATGTCGGCGATCACCTGGCGTTCCTGGTCGTTCATGGCAAGCCTCCTTCAAACCTGTGGGTCCCCCACATGTAAGAACCCCCTGGCGGTTTGTTAGAGGGATCAGCCGACAAGGCCAAGCTCGCGCAGGCTTCGTAGCGCCGCCGGCATGATCGCCTCGAGCTCTACGACATCGCGCCACTCGGCGCCCTCGACCTCGGACAGGTCCGGGCGGAGCCCATGGGCTTCCTCCGCCCTGACGATGTAGCGGACGTCGTGGTGCCAGTGCTCGGGCTCGTCTCGGTCCGGACGAGCGGGGATGCGGTGGCTGTCGATGTCGACGGGCAGGCCGGAGATTCCATGCCAGGGGTCGAGGCGCAGCGCCGCGAGCCCCGTCTCCTCGACCGCCTCGCGCAGGGCGGAATCCGGCAGGCTCTCCGGCGCCTCGTAGTGCCCGCCCGGCTGCAGCCAGCGGGCGAGGGATCGATGCCGGATCAGCAGCGTTCTCGTTCCCTCCCGGTCGAGGACGATGGCCGAGGTGGTGACGTGCCCCGGAAAGGTCAGGCGCGAATGGATGTCGTCGCCCTGTGCGATCTGGCGCCGGAGCAGATCGTGTCGTTCCTCGGGCACGCCGAAAACACGGGCATGTCCGTCGAGAAGTGCCAGGACATGTCGGCGAAAGGAGGTGGGATCGAAGCTCATGGCGGCCTGCTCGACACGGTCGGGCCCCAAGGACTAAGCCGTCTCCCCGAGCGCCTCAAGCAGAAGCCCCGCCTAAGCGGGGCCCGGGCAGTGGACTACTCGGCGTCCGGAGACTTCAGGGGCCGGACGTTCGTCTCGACTTCCTCCTCCTCGTCGAAGAGGGTCGGTTCGTCCTCCGGCGTGTCGAGGCGCGTCTTCTTGCGCAGCGCCACGTATTTCTTCTGGATCTTGATGCGGCTCTCGCGGGCGATTTCCAGGGCGCCCTGGACCAGGGAGCGCTCCGCCTTCTCGTTCTGCAGCTCCTCGGTGAGGCGGCGGTTGGCCGCCTCCAGGGTGTTGCGTTCCTGTTCGAAACGCTTGGTGAGCTGGTCGATGCGCTCGGTGAGGCTCGCCACCTTGTTGTCGGAACTCTCGATCTGGAAGTCCTTGGCGGCAATCGCTTTGTTGAGCATCTCGACGCGCTCCTGCAGCTTGATGCGGGAGCGCTGCAGCTCGTTGACCATGCCGACCTGCCGCTCGACTTCCTGCTGGGTCGCCTCCAGGCGGCGCTCCATCGTGTTCTTCTCGATGGTGGTCTCCTTCAGATGGCGCTCGACGCCACGCAGGGCTTCGTTCTTGTCGCGCAGCTGGTCGCGGGTATGGGCCAGGATCTTGTCGGTGGCGGCAAGCCGCGAGTTGAGCCCCTCGATCTTCATGTCGAGCGCCGAGAGGTCCGTCCGGTGCGCCGAGCGCTCGGAATCGAGCTGGGTCTCCAGGCGCTGACGCAGGACCTGCTCGGCCATGAGCTTGGTCTCGAGCTCCGAGGCGCGCTGGCGGGTGGCCTCGAGCTGGGTCTCCAACTCGCTGTAGCGGTTCGTCAGGCTGGAGAGGCGGTAGTTCTGCTCCTCCGCCACCTTTTGGAGCCGCTTGACCTCATGGTCGAGCAAGCCGTTCCTTTCGCGGGTCTCGATCAGCTCCCGCTCGGCACGGGCGACCGTCTGATCGGCCTCCTGGGCTTCGAGCCGCAGGGCCTGGTTCTCCTCGGTGATGTTGCGGGCCCGCTCGGTCTCGATGGAGAGCTGGTTCTCCAGATCGGCGACGATGGCCTCCTTGTCCTTCAGGTTGAGCCGCAGGTCTTCGATGAAGGATTCCTGCTCCCGCACCTTCCCTTCAGCCTTGCGCAGCTGGGAGACGGTGGCCGAGAGGTCGTCCGTCATGCGGGCCTGGGCGGCGGAGAGTTCGGCCAGCTCTCGGCGCAGCGCCGCCGTGGTATCCGTCTCCTGCCTGAGCACCGCCTCCGTCTCCAGGAGGCGGGACTGGAGCTGCGGATAGCTGCGGATCAGGTCGTAGACCGGCTCGCTCAGGAGCGTGAAATCGTCCTTGAGGCTGCGGATTTCCTCCAGGCGATCGATCAGGTTGGCGAAACGGACCCGGATCAGTTCGTTCTTCTGGCCGACCGAGTCGAGGGCGCCGTCGGGCCGCACCATGACCGCCTCGCTCTTGGGCTGAGGGGCGGGAACAGCCTCCGCGACGATGACCTGCCGAGGAGGAGAATCCTGGACCTCCCCCTGCGGTCTCCTGCCGAAGCGGTCCTGAAAGACGTCCAACCGGATGCCATGGCGCCGTCCCCTTTACGGTACGAGATACATGCTCAGGGGATGTTTTAACCGAGACTCCGCACGAGTGGAAATAGAATTTCGTTGCGCACCAGTGTCACAGGGTCATTCGGCGGCGACGGGCCGTGTTCGGAAGAGCCGTTCCTTGAGTCCTGCCTGTTCGAGAATCTCCGGCATCGGCCCTCCCGTCGCCCAGTCGAGAAGCTCGACCGTATGGACGATGGGGATGGCGGTGCCCTTGGCGATCTGGGTGATGCAGCCGACGTTGCCGGTGGCGATCAGGTCGGGCTTGACGCGTTCGATATTGGCCACCTTCCGGGCCCGGAGTTGCCCCGCGATCTCCGGCTGGAGCAGGTTGTAGGTTCCGGCCGAGCCGCAGCAGATATGGCCCTCCGGCACGTCCTTCACGGTGAAGCCTGCCTGCTTGAGGAGCACCTTCGGCTCCGTGCGGATCTGCTGGCCGTGCTGCATGGAGCAGGCGGAATGATAGGCCACGACGAGGTCGAGCTTCTGCACCGGCTCCATGAGCTTCAGACCGGCCATGAATTCCGTGACGTCCTTCGCGATGGCGGAGACCCGGGCGGCCTTCTCGGCATAGTCCGGATCGTTCCGGAACATGAAGCCGTAGTCCTTGATCGTCGTGCCGCATCCGGACGCGGTGATGACGATCGCATCCAGCCCCTCGCCGTCCATCTCGGCGATCCAGGCATCGATGTTGCGCTTGGCGAATTCGTGGCCTTCCACGTCACGGCCCATGTGGTGGACCAGAGCGCCGCAGCACCCCTCGCCTTCCGGCTGGACCACCTCGATGCCATGCCGGTTGAGAAGCCGAATCGCCGCTTCGTTGAAGCCCGGCTTGAGCACTGGCTGCGCGCAGCCGGACAGGATCGCGACCCGGCCCTGGCGCGCGCCCTCGGGCTTGAAGGCACCCGGCCGGTCGAAGGGAGAGCGGGCGGGGATCCGGGCCGGCGCGAGATCCAGCATCGCCTTCAGCCGCGTGCCCAGGAAAGGCAGCGCCCCGATCATCCCCTTGAAGGGCTTCGCCACGACGGCGGCTCCCATGGCGAGGCGGAAGCGTCCCGGATAGGGCAGCACGCGCGCGAGGAGCGAGCGCAGGAGGCGGTCGTGCCACGGGCGCTGGTAGGTGGCCTCGATATAGGCGCGGGCGTGGTCGACCAGGTGCATGTAATGCACGCCCGACGGACAGGTGGTCATGCAGGACAGGCACGACAGGCAGCGGTCGATGTGCTTCACCACCTCGGGGGTGGCGGGCTTCCCGCTCTCCAGCATGTCCTTCATGAGGTAGATGCGCCCGCGCGGGGAATCGAGCTCGTCGCCGAGGAGCAGATAGGTCGGGCAGGTGGCTGTGCAGAAGCCGCAATGAACGCACGTCCGGAGGATCTTCTCCGAACTCGCCATCGCCGGATCCTTGAGCTGATCGGGGGTGAAATTCGTCTGCATCGCCTTAACCTGCGCTCCCCGCCTGCCACCGGTCGACGGCCCCGAAGGAATGGATCAGCATCATGATGTTGAGAATGAGGTTGTCACGGATCATGTAGCCGACGACCGCCTCCATCAGCAGAGCGGCGACGACCGTCAGCCAGACCGGCCAGACCCGGGCGAGCCAGAAGCCTGCGGCCATGGAGGCGACGTTCGACACCGAGTTGATGACACTGTCGCTGTAAGAGTCGAGAGCGATATTCGTCGCACGATGGCGTTCGATGAAGGGATTCATCCTAGAGGCCCGCATACATCCGGCCCGGATTGAGGATCCCGGCCGGATCGAAGGAAGCCTTGATGCCGCGGGTCAGGGCCATCACCGCCTCGGTCTGCGGCTCGAACACGTCGACGCTCGCCCGGATCTCGGCGGACGCGCGTACAAGGGTGGCATGGCCGCCGAAGGCCTGGGTGGCCGCGCGTATGGCGGCGGCGCCCGCATCGCCCCCCGGGGGCGTCGCGATCCACACGAGGCCGCCGCCCCAATCGTAGAACCACTGGGCCTCGACGGACCGGGCCACCCGGGCGGCCAGATCGGGACCCCGCGTCGGCGCGGTCGAGACGCGCCAGATCGCCCGGTCGCCCTGCCCCATCAGCAGGGTGGCGTCGCGGACCGCCTGCCAGAGCGCATCCGCCCCCCTGCCCTCGAGGATGTCGGCGCCCTCAAAGCCCGGCAGCAGGCGGCGCAGCTCGTTGAGCCGGTAATCGACCGAAACCCTGAACCCTTCGAGACGGATCAGGGTGCGGGCGCCCTGCCGGTCCGGCCCCGGAAGATGCGCTGCGCCGGTGATGTCGAAAGGGGAGCCCAGCGCCTGCGACAGCGCCTCGATGGCGCTGCGGTCGTCGAGGCCTCGCATCAGCAGCGTCGACATGCGCTCCGGCTTGGGCAGGACCTTGAAGGTCACCTCGGTCAGGAAGCCGAGCGTTCCCCAGGAGCCGGCCATGAGCTTGACGAGATCGAGCCCGGTGACGTTCTTCATCACCCGCCCGCCGGACTTGACCACCTCGCCGCGCCCGTTGACGAAGCGGACGCCGATGAGGCTGTCGCGGGCCGCCCCCGCCATGATCCGGCGGGGTCCCGAGATGTTCATGGCCGCCACCGCCCCGATGGTCGGCTCGCCCTTGGAGCCCAGGAGCGGCCGGTAGTCGACCGGCTCGAAGGGCAGTGCCTGCCCCTTCTCGGCCAGGGTCCCGACCACCTCCGAGACAGGGGTACCGCTGCGTGCCGAGATCACGAGTTCGGCCGGCTCGTAGAGGGTGATTCCTCTCAGTGCGGCGGAGGTGATCGAGGCGTCCGTCTGGTTGGGGCGCCCCATCTCGGCCTTAGTGTTCTGGCCCGAAAGGCTCAGAAGAGTTCCCTTGGAGGCCGCTTCGGCGATGATCGAGGATGCGTCCTGCTCGTCGCGGGGGGTATGAAGCGTCACGCGGCGAGTCTCCCTTCGAGAGGAAAGACTTTGGCGGGGTTGAGCAGCCAGAGCGGATCGAACACGCCGCGCACGCGCATCTGCTGCGCGAGGTCGGCGGCGTTGAACTGGTGGGGCATGAGATCGCGCTTCTCGATGCCGACACCATGCTCGCCGGTGAGGCAGCCGCCGACCTCCACGCAAAGCCTGAGAATGTCCTCGCCGGCCTTCTCCGCCTTCTCCATCTCGCCGGGCTCATTCGTGTTGAACATGACGAGCGGATGCAGGTTGCCGTCGCCCGCATGAAACACATTGGCGACGCCGAGTCCGTAGGACTTGGCGATCTCGTCGATGCGCTTGAGCACGTGAGGAAGCTGACCTGTCGGGATCGTGCCGTCCATGCAGATGTAGTCTGCGACGCGGCCAGTCGCCCCGAAGGCGGACTTGCGCCCCTTCCAGATCGCCGCGCTCTCCGCTTCCGACTGAGAGACCTTGATGGTCTTCGGCCGGAAGGGCTCCGCGATGGCGACGATGCGCCGGAGCATGTCGTCGATCTCCTGGTCGGAGCCCTCCACCTCGACGATCAGCATGGCCTCCACGTCGAGGGGATAACCGGCATGGGCGAAGGCCTCGCAGATCTGGATCGCCGGCTTGTCCATGTATTCGAGGGCGACCGGAATGATGCCAGCCGCGATGATGGCGGCGACGCATGCGCCCGCATCCTCCACCCGCTCGAAGCCGAAGAGCGCGGGCCGCGCCCCTTCGGCCGCGCGCAGGATGCGCACCACCGCCTCGGTGACGATGCCGAGCTGGCCTTCCGAGCCGGTGATCAGGCCCAGGAGATCGTAGCCCGGGCTGTCGAGATGGTCGCCGCCGAGCCGCACCACCGTGCCGTCGACCAGGACCATGGTGACGCCCATGAGGTTGTTGGTGGTCACGCCGTATTTCAGGCAATGGGCCCCGCCGGAATTCATGGCGATGTTGCCGGCGATGGTGCAGGCGAGCTGGCTCGACGGATCGGGCGCGTAGAAGAAGCCCTCGTGGGCGACCCCCTGGCTGATCCCCAAATTCGTGATGCCCGCCTCCACATGGGCGGTGCGGTTCGCGAAATCGACGTCGAGGACGCGATTCATCTTGGAGACGCCGAGCACGATGGCGTCGGCCTGCGGGATCGCGCCGCCGCACAGGGACGTGCCGGCCCCGCGCGGCACCACCTTCACGCCGTTGTCGTAGCAGAAGCGCATGATGGCGGAGACCTGCTCGGTCGTGGACGGGAGCACCACGGCGAGCGGCATCTGGCGGTAGGCGGTCAGGCCGTCGGTCTCGAAGGCGCGGCGCTCGTCCTCGGTGACGATCAGGGCCTCGGGCGCCACGAGCCGCTGGAGCCCGGCGACGATCTCCGCCCTCCGGGCCAGGATGGCCTCGTCCGGCTTCGGAAACGCGATCGACATGGCACCTCTCCCTGGCTCACGAGGCAGCTTCCGGCGCATGGCCGCCCTCTCGACAAGGTAGCTGCCCTTGGGGGATTTTTCCAATAATGTAGAATCTCTCTAGAATGGCCCAGCCATGGAAGCAAAGGAGTTTTTGGATGCGCTCTCTCGTTCTCTCCGCCGCTCTGGTAATCGCAGGTTTCGGGTCTGCCGAAGCCCAGGATGCGGCAGCCGGCGAGAAGGCGTTCGCCCAGTGCCGCGCCTGCCATCAGGTCGGGCCCAATGCCAAGAACGCGGTCGGTCCCGTGCTCAACGGCCTGTTCGGCCGCCAGGCCGGTACGGTGGAAGGCTACAACTACTCCCCTGCCAACAAGAACTCCGGCATCACTTGGGACGAGGCGACCTTCCGGGACTACATCAAGGATCCGCGCGGCAAGATCCCCGGCACCAAGATGATCTATGCTGGCCTCAAGGACGAACAGCGGATCAACGATCTGATCGCCTATCTCAAGCAGTTCGACGCACAGGGCCAGAAGGCGACCCAATGAGCGCCATCGCCTCTCCGGCCGGCGAGCGCGGGCGCAAGCCCCACGTCGCCCTTTTCGTCACTTGCCTCGTCGACCTCATGCGCCCCTCCGTCGGGTTCGCAGCCGTGAAGCTTTTGGAGGACGCGGGATGCACGGTGGACGTGCCGGTGCAGACCTGCTGCGGCCAGCCGGCCTACAACTCGGGCGATCGGGGCACCGCGCGCGATCTCGCCGAGCAGGCGATCCAGGCGTTTCGCGGATATGATTACGTCGTGGCACCATCGGGCTCCTGCGCCGGGATGATCAGGACCCATTTTCCGGAACTCTTCGTCGACGACCCGAACTGGCTGCCCAGGGCCAACGATCTCGCGGCCCGCACCTACGAGCTGACGAGCTTCCTCGTGGACGTGATGGGCGTCACGAAGGTCGAAGCCTCGTTCGAGGGCACCGTGACCTATCACGATTCCTGCTCGGGCTTACGCGAACTCGGGGTGAGGTCGCAGCCGCGGCGGCTTCTCGCCGGCATCGAGGGCCTGAGTTTGGTCGAGATGAACGAGAGCGATGTCTGCTGCGGCTTCGGCGGCACCTTCGCGGTGAAATACAGCGACATCTCGGGCGCCATCGTGGACGCAAAGGCCAAGCACGTGGTGGAGACGGGCGCCCCCCTCCTGCTGGCGGGCGATCTCGGCTGCCTCATGAATATGGCCGGCAAGCTCTCCCGCGACGGCAGGCCGGTCGAGGTGCGCCACGTGGCGGAGGTGCTGGCCGGCATGACCGACGAGCCGCCCATCGGCGCCGCGAAGGAACCCCGCCGTCCATGACCGACCACGGGCACATGACCGCCGCGCGGCTGTTCCGGATGGACGAGACGACCTGGGAGCGGCATGCCAGCCCCTGGAGCGTCTGGACACGGGTGGTCTCGCTGCCGGTCCTGCTCCTGGCCGTCTGGAGCCATGCTTGGCTCGGGCTCTGGGCGCTGGTGCCGGTCGCCCTCGTGGCGCTCTGGCTCTGGCTCAACCCGCGCCTGTTCCGGCGGCCGGACAGGACCGACACCTGGAGCGCCAAGGCCACCTTCGGCGAGCGCGTCTGGCTGAACCGCCGCGAGGTTCCCATTCCGGCCCATCACGCTCGCATGGCGCTGATCCTAACGGGGCTCTCCACTGTCGGTTTTGTCGCAGCCCTCGTGGGCGCCGTCCTCAACGACCTTCCGACGACCGTGGCGGGAGGTCTCGTTGCATGGCTCGCGAAGATGTGGTTCTGCGATCGGATGGCCTGGCTCTACGACGACATGAAGGACAAGCACCGGCCCTATGCGGCCTGGCTCCGGACGCCTGAGAAAGAGGGCAAATGACCGTCCACACCACCTCTCCCCAGTTCAAGACGAACGCCGCGCGGGCGCTGGGCGACGCCCAGCTCCAGAAGGCGCTGGGCAACGTCAAGCAGGGCTTCATCGACAAGCGCCAGAAGGCCGCCGACAAGCTGCCCGAGTTCGAAGCCCTGCGCGACGCGGCGCGGGACATCAAGAACCACACCCTCGAGCATCTCGACCTCTACCTCGAAGCCTATGAAAGCAAGGTGCAGGCCTCCGGCGGGCACGTGCATTTCGCCCGCAATGCCGAGGAGGCGCGCAACGTCATCCTGCGGATCTGCCGCGAGGCGGGCGCCCGGACGGTCACGAAGGGCAAGTCGATGATCTCGGAAGAGATCGGCATCAACCACCATCTCGAGGCGAACGGCATCGTGCCGGTGGAGACGGATCTGGGCGAGTACATCATCCAGCTCCGCAACGAGATGCCGAGCCACATCATCGCGCCCGCGGTGCATCTCAACGCCACCCAGGTGGAGCAGGACTTCCGGCGCGTTCACAAGAACCTCGACCCGAAGCGCGACCTGTCGGAGCCGGTGCAGCTCCTCACCGAGGCGCGCGCGGTGCTGCGCGAGCGCTTCCTCGCCGCGGACGTGGGCATCACAGGCGCGAACTTCCTGGTGGCCGAGACGGGCACCTCGATCATCGTGACCAACGAGGGCAACGGCGACCTGACGCAGATCCTGCCGAAGACGCACATCGTGCTGGCCTCCATCGAGAAGCTCGTGCCGACGCTCGAGGACGTGAGCCAGATCCTACGGGTTCTCGCCCGCTCGGCGACCGGGCAGGAGATGTCGGTCTACACCACCTTCTCGACCGGGCCGCGCCGCCCGGGCGATGCGGACGGGCCGGAGAACTATCACGTGGTCCTGCTCGACAACGGCCGTTCGTCCATGCTCGGCACGAATTTCGAGGAGATGCTGCGCTGCATCCGCTGCGGTGCCTGCATGAACCACTGCCCCGTCTACCACGCGGTCGGCGGGCATGCTTATGGCTGGGTCTATCCGGGCCCCATGGGGGCGGTGCTGACCCCGAGCCTGATCGGCGTCGACAAGGCGGGCCACCTGCCTAATGCCTCCACCTTCTGCGGACGCTGCGAGAGCGTCTGCCCGGTGCGAATTCCCCTGCCGAAGCTCATGCGCCACTGGCGCGAGCGTGAATTCGAGCGGCACCTGACGCCGGCAACCGTCCGCTCGGGGCTGAGGACCTGGGGCTTCCTCGCCAGGCGCCCCGCCCTGTACCGGCTGGCGACCCGGGCCGCCATGGGCGTGCTGGGACTTGCCGGCCGCAGCAAGGGGCGCTTCGCCTGGCTGCCGCTCGCCAAGGGCTGGACGAAATATCGCGACTTCCCGGCTCCGCAGGGCGAGACCTTCCAGGCCCGCTGGCAACGCGAACGCAAGCGGAGGTCCGCATGAGCGCCCGCGACGACGTTTTCGCCAATATCCGCCGCTCGCTGGGGGTCAAAGGGTCGGAGGCCATCCGGCGGCAGATCGTGGCTGACAGGCTGGAGCGTTCGCCCAAGGGCGTGATCCCGGCCCGCAGCCAAGTCTCCGGGGATGAGCGGCTCGCCCTGTTCAAGCTTCAGGCGGAAGCCGCCCTCGCCACGGTGACGGAGGTCGCCTCCGCTGCGGAGGTGCCGCAATCCATCGCCCTCTTCCTGCGCAACCACAACCTACCGGCGACGCTGCGCATGGGCGATGACCCGCGCCTCGACAAAATGCCCTGGGCCGATACGGCCCTGGAGATCGCCAGGGGGCCGAGCGTGGGCCACGACCTGAACGCGGTCAGCCACGCATTCGGCGGCGTCGCAGAGACCGGCACCGTCGTGCTGGTCTCGGGATCGGACAACCCGTCCACCCTCAACTTCCTGCCCGACAACCACATCGTCGTGGTGTCAGCCAAGGACATCGCCGGCGACTACGAATCCGTCTGGAGCCGGGTGCGCTTCACCTTTGGCAAGGGCACCATGCCCCGCACGGTGAACTGGATCACCGGCCCATCCCGCTCCGGCGACGTCGAGCAGACCATGCTGCTCGGCGCCCATGGGCCCCGTCGGCTGCACATCGTGGTGGTGAGGGAGTAGATGTCCTTCCGCCCGCCCTCCGAGCGCAGCATTCGCTGGTCGGCCTGGGAGGGGCTGGAGGACGGGCTCGAACATGTCGACACCCGCCCGGAGGGCAGCGGGATCGTCGCCGCCGGGGTGATCGTAGGCACGGAGGAGAGCGCCTGCTACGGACTGACGTACCGCCTCCTCATCGACGAGGCGTGGTGCGTCCGGGACGTGTGCCTCCAGGCAACGGCCGGTCCGAGTCTGCATCTGGAGGGCGACGGGCAGGGCAACTGGCGGGCAGACGGAGAACCCAGGCCCGATCTTCGGGGCTGCATCGACATCGACATCCAGGCCACCCCCCTCACCAACACGCTCCCGATCCGACGCCTGGTCCTTGACAAAGGTCAAGGCGCCACGATCCGCGTGGCTTATATTCGCGTTCCGTCCCTGGCCGTCGCGCCGGAGCAGCAGCGCTACACGGCCGTCGAGCCGGGCTCCCTTTACCGCTTCGAGAGCCTGGAGAGCGGCTTCAAGGCGGACCTGCCCGTCGACGAAGATGGTTTCGTCCTGAACTACCCCCGCCTGTTCCGGCGTCTGAGCTGACGGATTCGGTGCGGCGTGACAACTGGGCGCGGCCCCGGGGCTTGGCAAGACGCACAAGATCTGCGTTAAGTCATTGAAACAAAAGGCACTTTTTAACAGTTCTAAACTAGCGCTCCCATGATCGTCTGTTCCTGCAACGTGTTCTCCGACGGCGACGTGAAATCCTGCCTCAAGCCCGGGCCGGACTGTCCGCGCACCCCGGCCCAGGTCTATCGCTGCCTCGGCTGCAGCCCCAATTGCGGGCGCTGCGTTCGCACGATCCGGTCGATTATGGACAAGGCCCTGGCCGATGCCGGAATCGAGCCTGTCTCCGCCTGCCAGCGGGGCTGCTGCCCCACGACGTTGGAAAAGGCAGCCGCAGAACCCACCCTTTGACGATTCTGCCTTTCTCCCTAGTTCATAATTCCTCTAAGTGGCTCTGCCGGCGCAGCGATGCGCGTCATTTCGATGAGAGGATAGGATGAAGGGCGATCCAAGGGTTATCGAGTATCTCAATCGCGGCCTGCGCAGCGAACTGACGGCGGTCAACCAGTACTGGCTCCACTACCGGCTGCTGGACGATTGGGGGTACAAGGACCTCGCCAAGACCTGGCGCAAGGAATCCATTGAAGAGATGCATCACGCCGACCGCTTCATCGAGCGCATCATCTTTCTCGACGGCTTCGCGAACCTGCAGGTGCTCGATCCGCTGCGGATCGGCCAGAACGTTCAGGAAATCCTCGAGTGCGACCTGGCGGCGGAATACGACGCCCGCAACCTCTATGGCGAGGCAGCGCAGTACTGCGAGAGCGTCGGCGACCGGGTTTCGAAGAACCTGTTCGAGGAGCTGATGGCCGACGAGGAAGGCCATATCGACTTCCTCGAAACCCAGCTCAACCTGGTCGAGCAGCTTGGCGTCGAACTGTACGCCCAGAAGCACATCGGCGGGCTCGACGACGACCATTGAGACGAAGGGCTTAGGCAAATTTTCTATCCGCCGTGAGCGATGAGGTGTAAGACCGCTCTGCCGCTCACGGCTTCTGCATTCGAGCTCCAGCCATGGCGGCCAATCGGAAAGCCGCCATGTGCAAACGTCGGATCTCGTCTTTTCTCGTCTGCTGTCTGGCCCTGCTCGCCGCAGCCCTGCCGGCCGGCATCGCGCTGACTGGCCCGGCCGTCGCGCAGACGCAGCCTCCAAAGCAGTTTCTCCTCGGAATCTACAAGCAGTACACCGGGAAGGATGCAAGAGGCCTCGACCGGGTCGGCCGTGACAAGGCGAGCCGCTATTTCGATGACGCGCTGACCGATCTCATCGTCAGGGACCAGGACGAATCCGAGGGTGAGCTCGGTCGCCTGGGATTCGATCCCTTCGTCAACGGGCAGGATTTCGAGATCAGGGATGTCGGCATCACGGTGTCGCCCGAGGAGGGAGACCGGGTCAGGGCGACCGCGTCCTTCGTCAATTTCGGCCGTCGCCAGAGGGTTTTCTACGATCTCGTGCGGACGGAGAAGGGCTGGCGCATCTCCAACATCTCCTGGCCGGGCACGAAGGAAACCCTTCTGTCCATCATGTCGGGGCCCCGCCTCTAGCACACCGCGTGGGAAGCGGACTCTGCCTTTCCGCTCGACGCGCTAGGAGGCTCGGGCGAGGTCGCGCGGCTCCTCGATGGTAGAGATCGGCAGCGTCACGATGCGCAGCTCCGGATCGTCCGGATCCGTCCGGATGGAGAAGCCCAGGCTTCGGCACATGTCGAGCATGGTCGTGTTCTCGCGCAGCACCTGGCCTTCGACCTCCCTCAGGCCCTCAACCTTCGCCCATTCGATCATCAGCTTCATCAGCTCCCAGCCGAGCCCCAATCCCTTCAGGTCGGAGCGCAGGAGGATGCCGTATTCGCCGGTCTCGTGGTTGGCATCGGCATGGACGCGCACCGCGCCCATCATCTCCCCGCTCTCCCGGTCGAAGGCCACGAACGCGATGGCGCGGGCGTAATCGAGCTGGGTCAGGCGCGCCAGGAATGTGTGGCTGAAGTCGCGCACCGGCGCGAAGAAGCGCAGGCGCAGGTCTTCGGGCGTGATGCGCTCGAAGAAGCGGCGGAACTCCTCCTCGTCCTCCGGCCGGACTGGGCGCACGAAGGCCTCGCGGCCGCTGCGCAGGGCGATCGTCCGCTCCCATTCCTTGGGATACGGGCGCACAGCAAAGCGCGGATGCCCCCTGCCCTTGCGGGCTTCCGCCGGCAGCGGGGCGACTGCGACACGGGCATCGACCGCGATCACGCCAGTGTGGTCGGCAAGGAGCGGATTGATGTCGAGCTCGCGCACCTCGGGCAGATCGGCGGCGAGCTGAGCGAGCTTCACCAGCACCAGGGCAATGGCCCGCTCGTCCGCCGCCGGAACGTCGCGATAGGCCTTCAGGATGCGCGAGACGCGGGTGCGGTGGATGAGATCGTCCGCCAGCTTGAGATCGAGGGGCGGCAGGGCGAGCGCCTTGTCGTTGATGACCTCCACCGCCGTGCCGCCCCGCCCGAAGAGGACGACCGGCCCGAAGGCCGGATCGTCGGCGATACCCATGATCAGCTCGCGCGCCTTCGTGCGCCGGATCATGGGCTGGACCGTGACGCCGGTGACGACCGCCTGCGGTTTCAGGCGCGCTGCGCGCTCGAAGATGTCGGCCGCCGCCTTCCGGACGGTCTCTTCCGTCGTGAGGTCGAGCTTCACGCCGCCGATATCGGATTTATGGATGATGTCGGGAGACAGGATCTTGACCGCCACCGTGCCGCCTTCGGCCAAGATCGGCCGGGCAGCCGCGGCGGCCTCGTCGGGCGTTCTGGCCAGGACGACCGGAGCGGTCGGGATGTCGTAGGCCTTGAGCAAGGCATTGACCTCGAGGGGATCGAGCCAGCGCCGGTTTTGCGCCAGGACGCCCTCGACGATGCGCTGGGCCCCGGCCGTGTCGGGGGCGAAATCGTGCGGCAGGCTGTCCGGCGTCTCCATGAGCTCGTTCTGGGCCTCGCGGTAGCGCACGAGCTGGAGGAAGCCGCGGACCGCATCGGCCTCGGTGGAGAAGTGCGGGATGCGCACCTCCTCGAACACCCGCGCCGAATCCGGATCCTCTCCGATCCAGGCGGCGAAGACGGGCTTGTGGCGCAGGGCCTTGGCCCGGTCGCGCCGAACCACGTCGGCGACTGCCTTGGCGGCCTCGGACGCTCCCGCCACGGCCGTCGGCACATTGAGGACGAGGATCGCGTCGTTCTCCGGATCGGCCAGCAGAGCCTCCAGGGCGCCCGAGTAGCGGGCGGGATCGGCATCTCCGACGATGTCCACCGGGTTGGCCTTCGACCAGGTGGGGGGCAGGATCGCATTGAGCCGCTCGATGGTCGCATCCGAGATCGTGGCAAGCTTCCCGCCGAGATCGATGAGCCTGTCCACGGCGAGAACGCCGACGCCGCCGCCATTGGTGAGGATGGCGAGACGATTGCCTGGAAAGGGCTTCTGCCGGCCGAGGGTCTCGGCGGCCGCGAAGAGCTGGTCCAGATCGAGCACGCGCAGCAGGCCGGCCCGCCGGAACGCCGCATCGTAGACCGCATCGGATCCGGCCAGCGCGCCGGTATGGGTCGCGGCCGCCCTGGCGCCCTGCGCGTGCCGCCCCGCCTTGATCGCCACCACTGGCTTGGTGCGTGCGGCGGCTCTGGCGGCCGACATGAACTTGCGGGCATTCCCAATGGATTCGATGTAGAGGAGGATCGCCCGCGTGCCGCTGTCGGCGGAGAAGAAATCGAGGCAGTCGCTGAAGTCCACGTCGATCTTGTCGCCCAGGGACACGACGGCCGAGAACCCGACCTGACGCTGAGCGGCCCATTCCACGAGGCCTGCCGCCACCGCTCCCGACTGGGACACGAGCGCCAGATCGCCCGGCGTGGCACCGTGGGCGGCAAAGCTGGCATTCATCTTCGCGCGGGGCGCGATCACCCCGATGCAGTTCGGGCCGACGAGACGAAGACCGTGGCGGCGCGCCGCGAGCCGAGCCTTATCGGCCAGGGAACCCTCGCCATAGCCGAGGCCGGCGGTCGCCACGATGGCGGCCGCGACGCCGGTGCGGCCGGCCTCCTCGACCACGTCGAGCACGCTGCGAGGCGGCACGGCGACCACGACCAGGTCGGGCGGCTCCGGAAGCGCGCCGAGAGAGGGATAGCAGTGCCTGTCTGCAATCTCCACGTGGTGCGGATTGACGGGATAGAGATCGCCTTCGAACCCGCCGTCGATGAGATTGCGAAGAAAGGTCAGCCCCAGGGAACCGGACCGGGGGCTTGCGCCCACGACGGCGATGGAGCGGGGCGAGAAGAGCTTGTCGAGGCGATAGGTGGACATGACGATCCTTCGTCTCGTGGGGCACCGTGCGATCGGGGAACCTAATGCCGGTTCGGCACGGATCAATCGCCGATCCAGCGATAATGCGCATCCGGCTCCTGCTCCTCGTTCGCCGAGCCGTCGGTCAGCTCGACGAGCCTGAACCCGCGGTGCTCGTAGAACCGGCGCGCCTGGGCGTTCCTCTGGAAGGTCCAGAGGTCGAGCTGGGGATTGCCTTCCTTCGCCCGTTCCAGGAGCGTCGAGCCGACGCCCCGGCCGTGCCAGGACGGATGGACGTAGAGATGATCCAGCCAGCCCTCGCTCACGGCCGCGAATCCGACCAGGTCCTCCCCGGCCTCGGCCAGCCAGATGACGCTGAGCGGGAAGACCTCGTTCCGGAAGAAGGCCAGGTCCTCGTCGGGAGTGTGGAGTTCCGGCAGATAGGGAAAGCAGACCTTGCGCACATGGCGGTTGAGCCGTGCCACGGCGCCCATATCGGAAAGAGCCGCGTGGCGCAGCCGGATGTCGGGCATCATTCTGCCAGTACCCGCGTCGGCGGGAAAATCACCTCGACCAGGGTGCCCTCGTTGGGGTGGCTCGTGATCTGTAATGCTCCCCGGTTGGCCTCCACCAGAGCCTTGGTGAGCGGCAACCCGAGGCCCGTGCCGCCGCGCTTGCGCGAGGTGGCGAGCTGTCGGAACGGCTCGAGGGCCGCCTCGATCTCCGCCTCGGTCATGCCGATGCCGGTGTCGCGCACCCGGAAGGCGACTTCGCCCCGATCTGTCAGGGCCGTCGACACGATGACCTGCCCGCCCGCATCGGTGAATTTGATGGCGTTGGACACGAGGTTCAGCACGATCTGACGCACGGAGCGCTCGTCTGCCACAACCGGCGGCAGCTTCGGGGCGAAGCTCGTGCGCATGACGATGCGGTCGCGGGAGGCCTGCGGCTGAAGCAGCGTGAAGCAGGCCGAGACGAGCTCGTTGAGGTTGACGCTCGTGAAGGACAGCTCGAGCCGTCCCGCCTCGACCTTGGCCAAATCGAGCAGGTCGTTGACGAGGCTGATCACATGCGCGCCGGAGGCGTGGACGTCCTTGAGGTATTCCTTGTAGCGCTCGTTGCCGATGGGGCCGAAGCGCTCCTCCAGCATCACCTCGGCAAATCCGATAATGGCGTTGAGGGGCGTGCGGATCTCGTGGCTGATCTTGGCCAGGAGATCGGATTTCTGCGCGCTCGCCTCCTCGGCAGCGCGCTTGGCGCCAACGAGTTCGCCCTCGGCCTTCTTGAAGGCCGTGATGTCGCGCAGCACCGCGCAGAACTTGCGCTCGGGTCCGTCGTTCACGCGACCCATGGTCATGAAGAGCGGAATCGTACCGCCCTGGCTTACGCGCCCGAGAACCTCGCGCCCGTCATTGAGGAGGCTGGCGACGCCCGGCGAGCGCAGGCCTTCGAGATAATCGAGGGCCACAATATGGCTTTCGGGTGCGAGGAGCACCGTGATGGCGTCGCCCACCACCTCGCGCTGGTCGTAGCCGAACAGCGCCTCGGCCGAACGGTTGAGCGAGAGGATGCGCCCGGTCTCGTCCAGCACGATCACACCGTCGGTCGCGGTGTCGAGGATGGACTCAAGTTCGTGCATCCGGCTTTCGCGCCGATGCAGGTCCGCCTCGGCTGTGCGGAGCAGCTGGATCGGATCGGTGTCGGAGACCCTGCGGATCACCAGCAGGTCCACCTCATCGCCGTTCCACTCGGCCGAGGAAAGCCGCACGTCGACCGCAAGCGTTTCGCCGTCCCGTCTCGTGAGGGCGTACGGCGCTTCCGTCTCCTCGAGATCGAGGATGTCGGGCGTGCCCCGGAACAGGCGCGACAGCCCGCCCGCTTCCATGATCTGCCCGACATTGTCATAGCCGGCCATGTCGAGCAGGAAGCGGTTGGCGAAAAGGATGCCGCTCTCGCCGTGGACCAGAACCCCGATCGGCAGCCGGTCGAGCACCCGCTCGCCCCCTCCGGCGGGGGTCGCAGGCTGCAGCGGCTCCTGCGCGGTCTCGGGCACCTCTTCTGCGGCTGCGGGCACATCCTGCTCGAAGCGTGCCCCGAGGGCGCGTGCGATCTCGCGGAAGGCGTTGCGCTCCGCGTGGGACAGGCCCGACTGAATGGGGCCCGCCTGCCGGCGCTCGGAGGCAGCATCCTTCCTGCTGGCCTCTGCCTCTGCAGGGGAGGAATCGGAAAGCGCTTCGGCCACCCGGTCGCGAAGCTGCGAGAACCAGCTCTCCTCGGGCGGCGCCTCGTCCGCTTCCGCCGGCCTTTCGTCCGCTGGCACGGCCTGATCCTGCTTGGCCTTGCCGGGGGCCTGCGCTTCGGCCGCCTCCGCGACTGGAGGCTCCTGCTCTTCCAGGGCATCCATGCGCAGGAGGCCGAAGCCCTTGAAGCCGGCGAGCTCGCGGTTTCCGTCGAAGACCGGCATCCCGGCCCAGTCGACGGGAACCCGAAGCGGCAAGTTGTCGATGCTCCAGGAAACGGTGCACCCGCTCCAGGTCTGCCGGCGGGCGAAGAGACCCGCGACGACCCCGTCCGGGTCCTCGACCACGGTGCGGGAGATCTCCTCCCAGGTCCGGCCGACGATGTCGGCCGCCGACGGGCCCACGACCGCGGCAAGTTGCGGAGATACGGAGGTGAAGCGGCCCTGGGGATCCGTCTGCCAGAGGAATCGGACCGTTCCCTGTAGCTTCGCCTTGGAAGGCGCCGGGGAAGCGGCGATTGCAGACGGCCCCTCCTCCCCCGCAGCCTCGGCGGATTGCGTCGGGCGGGCGCGGCCGGTTCCCTTAGGGATGGGCCCGAGGATGACCGTCACGAGCACGGGCGTCCCGTCCTCGAGATCGGCCAGCCGGCAGGCGCACGGTACCGGGAGCCAGGGACGGGCCGGGTCGAGCCGCAGGCGCTCGAGATGCACTCCCTCGCGGGGGGCAAGGCCGCCCGCGAGTGCCTTGAGCCGATCTCGCGCCCGAACCCCGTCCGAGACACGCCCGATCCCGTCGGCGAGGTCCCACCTCAGCCCCTCGGCGGCGGGCGAGGCCCACAGCAGCCTCTCGGCCGCCTGGTCCCACACGAGCACGGCGGCTCCGGGCCTGGACAGCCTGGTCAAAGCCGGATCCACGGCAAGCCGCGCGATCAAAGCCTCGTATAGGTTCTGGGCATCCGCCATGACGGTCTCGGAACTAAACTTTCTGCACAGCCACTTAATACACCGCATCTAGACCCAATATCGCCAGAGCGGCCCCTGGCAGAACTCCTAAACGCTTTTACTTCGTGGTAACCTTAATTGGTAGGCGCCGCGTTGGTGCGCGTGAGTTGATTTTGCAGTGCACAATGCTATATTGCACTGCACAAGTTCCCATAACAGGAGTGATCAATGGCGACGAACCAGACCCCGAACTACGAGATTCCGGCCGAGATGCGCGAATTCGCAGAGAAGAGCGTGGAGCAGGCCCGCAAGGCCGTCGATGGTTTCCTGGGCGCTGCCCAGAAGACGGTGGATACTCTCGAAGGCTCGGCCAACACGGTCCAGAGCAGCGCCAAGGATGCGACCCGCAAGACCTTCACCTATGCGGAGCAGAACATCGCCGCTGCCTTCGACCTCGCTCAGAAGCTCGTGCGGGCGAAGGACGTGCAGGAGGCCATGCAGTATCAGGCCGAGTTCGTGCGCGCCCAGTTCGAGGCCATGCAGGCTCAGATGAAGGAGTTCGGCTCCATGGCTCAGTCGGCCATGAAGCAGCCCGGCTCGAAGAAGTAAGACTCGACCCGAAACCCTCCGAGGAGGCCAGCATGGCCGAGACGAAGAAGGCCCGTGCGAAAGTGACGAGGGGCAGCCCGAAGAGCGTCCAGAAGGTTGCTCCCGCCCCTGCGGCTGACGTGGCGACGGATCAGATGGCGATTGCGCTGCCCGTTCCGGAGCCGGCGCTCCAGCCGAGCGCGCAGGCGGCCGAGGCAGCGAAGCCCCGTGCCCTGCCAAAGGAACGGAGCGACGCCCTGCGTCACGTGATGAGCGAAGCGATCAACGCGACGGCGCGCGGAGCTCTGGAAGTGCACGACAAGATCATCGAGGCGCTGCAGGCCCAGAGCAATGCAGCCTTCGAGGTGTGGGAGACCTCCCTCAAGGCTCCGCACCTGTCGGATGCGATCCGCGTTCAGACGAACGGGGTTCGCAGGGTCTATGAGACCGCGTCAGCCCAGTGGACGGACATCGCCGCGACCACAGCGAACTGGTTCCATAAGAGCCTGGAGCCGTTTCAGACGGCCCTGCATCGTCAGGACCGCTGAGCCCGACTATCGAAGGCGGATCTCTTGCGATAAGGCTTGGCCATGACTGGCCAAGCCCTTCTGCCCTCCCCCGTTCCCGCCGTCATCGCCGTCGTGGTTCATGAAGGACGCACGCTCCTCGTGCGGCGCGCCAACCCGCCCGATGCAGGCCTGTGGGGCTTTCCCGGCGGCAGGATCGAATACGGCGAGACCGTCAGCGTCGCCGCTTTGCGCGAACTCGAGGAAGAGACCTCCGTAAGGGCGGATGCCCGGGAGGTCATCACCACCCTCGATATTCTCGACCGGGGCCAGGACGGCACCCTGCGGCACCACTTCATCCTCATCGCCGTGCTCTGCCGCTGGCTCTCAGGCGAACCTGAGCCCGGCGACGATGCCCTGGAGGCGCGCTGGTTCCCTATTGCGGATCTCGATCCGGACAGGCTCCCGATGAGCGCCGATGTCGAAGCAGTGGCGCGCCGCGCGGAGAAGCTGCTTCTCGGGGGGCGTCGCCCCTGACCGGAGCCACCTGGGTTGTCATTGTCTCGCGCGCTGGTTCGGAGGTCCAACCTCGGCCCCGATCTGCGCCACGAACCATCCGGAAGGTCAAAGAATGCTCCGGCGCTTGGTTGACGAGGAGTAAAATTCACGAAGCATCAATCATAAGGACAGCAAGTTGCTGCAACGATATTGAGTTATATCAACGATCGCGCCTAATTAAACCGCAGGCGCTTGAAGCCTCAAGCATCGAGTCCTCAGTCACGGAAACAGTAATGCGTATCTCTCACCTTGGATTCCTCGCCGGAACTGGAGCGCTCGCCCTCATGGCGACGGTCGCCCACGCGGCAGATCTTCCGTCCCGCTACAGCCCTGCCCCGGCCTATGAGGCGATGCCGATCTTCACGTGGACCGGCTTCTATGCCGGCGCCAACATCGGCTACGGCTGGAACGCCGGCACCAGCCGCTACTACGATCCGGCCTTCGGCTTCGTCGGAAGCAGCAAGAAGGGCGGCTTCGTCGGTGGCGTCCAGGCCGGCTACAATTATCAGTTCGGCATGTTCGTTCTCGGCGCCGAGACCGATATCCAGTACGCGGCCGTCGGCAACAAGGGCGCTTCCTACGGCAACATCTATTACAGCGGCAATTCGGACGGCTATTTCGGCACCATCCGCGCCCGCCTCGGCGTGGCATTCGACCGCGCCCTCGTGTTCGGCACCGGCGGTTTCGCCTATGGCGACATCGGCGGGAACAACGCCTACGATCCAATTCTCGGCAATCACCGCGACAACAGCACCAATGGCGGCTGGACCCTCGGCGGCGGTGTCGAATATGCCGTAACGAACAACATTGCCGCAAAAGTCGAGGGTCTTTACGTGAACCTCGACACGAAGAGCAACTATGCCCTCGGCGCCCGCTTCAACGACCGTCGGGACACCGAATTCGGAGTGCTCCGCGCAGGCCTGAATTACAAGTTCAACTGAAGATTTATAGAATACAACTTCAGAGGCCCGAGGCACGCATCGGGTCTTTTTGCGTATTGCAACATATTATCAGCGTGGCTGTAAGAAAAGCGGGCGGAAACAAGTAAATTTATACAAGGCCGAAGAAAAAAATCGTAATAATTTATCATATTAGATTTCGTTCCACCTTGTTACTAAAAAACTTTCCTACCTCCATGGGATTATAACTGGAACCCAAAGCGACTCGTGAGAATTTCTGCCTCACGTAACTGACCCATATCGTCATCATGAAGTAGAAGAGTTTCTCGAGGTTAAAATGAAGTATTCATATGCATTCGTGGCTGCATTTGCTGCAGCCGCAGCCATCCCGTCTTTGGCCAATGCTCAGAATTACAGATCTGGGCAGCAGTGCGTTCCGGCAGTCGCAGACGCGGCACGCTACCAGAACTGCCGCCTGCGGATCGTGAACGGCACAGAGGTATGCCGCTGCTCCGTCTCGCCTCAGGCTCTGCGCCGGCTGGATAGGGACGTCGCCGTCACCGGGTCGCTCGGCCGACCCGCTACGGCTCCCAGTGCCGGCTTCCCTGGCGCCCTGCCCACGGACGGCGACGGCTGGCTCAATCCAGCCACCGGTCTGCCGGGTGGCGCAACCACCCGTCCAGACCGCGAGCCGTCGAGGACCGGCAGCATCGGCACGAACAACGGGCCGGCCCGGGGCGGAGCCTCAGGCGGCGCGGGATCTGGAGGCTCCTTGGGGCGCGGTTCCAGTGGCGGCGTGACTGCCGGCGGCCCTGTCGGCGGCGGCACTGTCGCTGACAATTCCAGCGGCACGCCGGGCGGGGCCGTGGGTGGCGGAAGTACGGGCGGCAACACTGGCGGCGGCAACACTGGCGGCGGCAACACCGGCGGCGGCAACACCGGCGGCGGAAAGGGCAGCGGCCACGGCAACAACGGCCATGGCAATGACGCCGACGGCAACGACTCCTCGAATCCGGGTCACTCCAACAACGGCGACGGCACCGATCAGGACAGCACTCCGGGCAACGGCCATGGCGGCCGCGGCGATCACGGCGGCGACCGAGGCGGCCATGGCGGAAGCAAAGGAGACCATGGCGATAAAGGCGGCCACGGCGGTGGTCGAGGAGACCGTGACGGCGGTAAAGGAGATCATGGCGACCGAGGCGGTCAAGGCGGCGGACGCGGCGACCGCGGAGGCGACAAGGGCGACCATGGCGGCCGTGACGGTCACGGCGGCCACGGCGGTCATGGCAACAACGGCTATGGAAATGGCGGTGGGGACGGCAGCCCGAACGGAAAGGACGACACGCACCGCTGATCGCTCTTGATGCATCCTTCGGACCTCCGGTCGCAGGACCGGAGGTTTATTTTTGTCTGCAGTCTCACAATCCGTGCAGACATGCATAGGCCATCTTGCCGTTGCGATGCGGCAACCTTCCTCCCCGGCCTACATGCCAGGCCCAGCCCCTAGATACCAAAGGCGCCGCTGAAAACGCTGCCACACGTCTCCGCGCACCTTCTCCCGGGGAATAGCGATCAGCATTCACTGAGCGGCAGCCGCGAGGCCAGCTTCAGGCAAGCATCGGGACATCTAATCATTCTCACGGGCCCTGCCTCTTCTTTCCTCATGAAGCACTGAGGCAACGCCGCCAAGCAAAGCTTGGCGCTCGACGGGAGCTCATCTGTCGATTTTTCTGCGCGGGGAGAACATCATCCTACCACAAAGTAATTCGATAGGCCTCAAGAGCGCACAACAATATATCTGGCGATATAGGCAAGTGAGCGAGAAGGTTGATCAAGTCAATACAGATACAACGTTACACGTAACGACACATTAATCACCTCTCTTCACTAGTCCTTCAAGAAAAACTCTGAATGTTGCCATCTCCGGTGATGGAGAACCTCGGCTGGACGCCGTGGTATCGATGGGATCGAATGGATCTATGCCTGCTGTCGTGACCTACAGCCCGACGGGCGACGCCTATATCAATGGTGTTCTTGGCGAAACGCGGTGGGCAGCGAACAGCTTCACCTACAGCTTCCCGACCAGCGCCTCGTTCTATGGAAGCTCCTATGGGGACGGCGAACCCGCGAACCGGTTCGAGGTGCTCAATCCGATGCAGCAGGCGATGACCCGGACCGCCTTGACGATGTTTGCGGCGGTCGCCAATCTCACTTTCGCTGAAGTAACCGAGACTGCAACACGGCACGCGGATCTCCGCTTTGCCATGTCGGACGAGCCCGGCACGGCCTGGGCTTATTTCCCGTCGACGAACGCCGCCGGCGGCGATGCTTGGTTCAACAATTCCAGCGGCCAGTACGACAATCCGCAGCTGGGGAACTATGCGGCCGCCACCTTCATCCACGAGATCGGCCACGCGCTCGGGCTGGAGCACGCCCATGAGGCATTCGTGATGCCCCATGATCGCGACTCGATGGAGTACACGGTCATGAGCTACCGCTCCCATATCGGAGCCTCGACGACGTCGGGCTATGTCAACGAGAAGTGGGGCTATGTGCAGTCGCTGATGGTGTACGACATCGCCGCCCTGCAGCACATGTACGGCGCCAACTATTCCACGAATGCCGGCAATACGACCTATGCCTGGAGCCCATCGACGGGCGAGTTGTTCGTCGACAGCGTCGGTCAGGGAGCGCCCGGCGGCAACCGGATCTTCATGACCGTGTGGGACGGCGGCGGCACCGATACCTACGACTTCTCGCAATATGCAGGCGCCCTGAAGATCGATCTGAGGCCCGGCGGCTGGACGACCACCTCGATGTCCCAGGTCGCACGGCTTCACTACAGCGGATCCCATCTGGCCGCAGGCAACATCGCCAATGCACTCCTGCACCGGGGCGACACCCGCTCTCTCATCGAGAATGCCTTCGGCGGCTCGGGAGACGATTCCATCACTGGCAATCAGGTCGCCAACCTCCTGAAAGGAGGGCTCGGGTCCGACCTTCTGACCGGGGGCATGGGCAACGATGTGCTGGATGGTGGAGCCGGAAGCGATACCGCCGTTTACGGCGGGCAGCGAGGGCAGTACGGCATCGCCCGGCTGTCCGACGGCTCGCTCCAGGTCTCCGATCTGCGTTCCGGCGCACCGGACGGGACGGATTCGATCTGGGGAGTGGAGTGGCTCCGGTTCGCCGACGGCACCTATTCAGCCGGTGATTTCGCCCCTGCAATCGCCACCACCTCCTCCGTCGTGCCACCACCTCCGACCACGGCACCACTCCCGGCCGCGGAGCCGCCCGTCGTCGCGTCCGGCGGCGCCGGAAAGGACAAGCTCTACGGCAACGGCGGCAACGATCGGCTGTACGGCCGCGCCGGCAACGACGCCCTGCACGGGGCTGCGGGTGCGGACAGGCTCGACGGCGGCACTGGAACCGACAGCGCCAGTTATTCGGCCGCGGCCGCCGGAGTGCTGGCGGATCTGCTCTCCCCCAAGGCCAACAGGGGCGATGCGCAGGGCGATATCTTCGTGAGCATCGAGAACGTCACAGGCAGCGCCCATGCGGATTCCCTGCGGGGCACCAATGCCGCCAACACGATCAAGGGAGCCGGCGGCAGCGACACTCTCCTCGGACGGGGTGGCAACGACCGGCTGGACGGCGGGGCCGACAACGATGTTCTTCAGGGCGGCGTCGGACGCGACATTCTCGTCGGCGGCACCGGGAAGGACCTGTTCGTCTTCAAATCCCTTTCCGAGTCGCGCGGCTCCCTGTCCGATACGATCAAGGACTTCGTACGCGGACACGACAGGATCGACCTGCGCTCCATCGACGCCAACAGCCATGCCGGCGGCAACCAATCCTTCTCGTTCATCGGCAAGAGCGCCTTCGCCGGAAAGGCCGGGCAGCTGCGCTTTGCGTCCGGCCTGCTGGAGGGCGACGTCAACGGCGACGGCCATGCGGACTTTCAGGTGAAAGTGGTCGGCCCCTCCGTGCTCGTCAAAGGCGACTTCTACCTCTGACGCGAGGCTCTCGCGCCACTCCGCCTAGCGGCACTGGCTGGCCGCGCCCGACGGATTGACGTTGCCGACCTGCTGACCGCTCTGGCCCGGGAAGCAGGGGCTCGTGCCGCTCGCGCCGGATTCGGCAGCCGCATTGGGATTGGGGTCGATGGTGCCGACCGGGTTGCCGGGCGGGTTCACGGCCGGAGAGCCGACGGCGCCGGTGGCGTTGGGCTCTGCCCGTTCACGAAGCGGGAACTTGTCCGTCCCCGACGCGCCCGTGTCGATGCCGGGGCTGGCCTTTCCTCCGCCGGACGGCGCGCCGGCCTGGGCGAAGGCGACGCCTGTCGCTCCGGCAGCCAAGACAGCGGCGATGGCCAAGGCATGGATTCGCTTCGAGAGCATTGAATTCTCCAGTTTCGGGATCATGGACCTGACAAGGTTTACTCGCGGTCGCGGGTTATGTTTCAGCTTGGCCCTGGGTTTTGTCCCTGATCGGGCTGCTGGCCCACCGGCAGGAACCACGCCCTGGGGCGTTTCGCCGGTTTTTCCGGCTCCTTTCCGCAACCAGACCTTGCAGAAAGGAGGCTCCATAACCATCTCAGTTCCAAGCCGGTCGCGATCTCACGCCTGACCGGGAACGGCCACGAGCCGGGATGGCGACGCCGGATGTACGCGCGCCGTCCTGCTGTCGTGGCCGTTGGCGCATCAGGCCGTCGTTTCACACCCGAGCTTGGACCTATGACGAACAACAGGATCGCGGAGCCGTCTCCGCACTACAGGATCGCACTTCTGGAAGCCCGCGCCCGCCAGTGCCGCTTCATCGTGTCGGAGGACGTGCGCAATGCCGTATGCTGCGGCGCGCCCACCTCGGAGACGTCGAGCTGGTGCGACTGGCACCGCCAGGTCGTCTACACGCCGCGGGCGGAGCGGGATCGGCGTCGGGCAGCCTGAGAGGCTGCGGGGACGATCGGCGCACGAGGCGCTCCCGCCGGACCGGCTGCTCGGGAACCGAAACGTTGGCTCATGGCTTAGGACAGAGCCGATGGCCCAGAGCCGGCATGAAGGTTTGAGGGTCCGCATCATTGACACGTCATCCTTACGGCTTAGCTTCGCTAAACCATGCCGATGCGCAAGACCCGCTCTCCTGCCTTCAGGGCTGAACCGGAGGCCTCTCTGATCAGAAGGGTCGATCCACTCGACCTCCGCCGCGGCGGCGCATCCTGCCGCATGCCCCACCGTCCCAATCGTTACCCTGAACGGCCATTCGGCAGGGGTTTCGGATTTCCCCTCCATGCTGGCTGAGCTTCCGTCAAACCGAAATGACTTCCTGTCCGGGGGCGGGGAGATGGGGATGCTCATGCGGGCTCGCGACTGGAGCACGTCGCCCCTCGGCTCCCCGGATACCTGGCCGCAGAGCCTGCGCACGGTGGTGGGCCTGATGCTCACCAGCAAGTTCCCCATGTTCGTGGCCTGGGGTCCGGATCTGATTTTCCTCTACAACGACGACTACGCTCCCATTCTCGGCGCCAAGCATCCCACTGCGATGGGGCATCGCTTCCGCGATATCTGGTCCGAGATCTGGCCGGATATCAGCCCGCTCATTGAACGCGCTCTCGCCGGAGAGGCCACGTTCCACGAGAATCTGCCGCTCGCGATGGAACGCAGGGGATTCAAGGAGCAGACCTATTTCACCTTCTCCTATTCGCCGGTGCGAGACGAAACCGGCGCAGTGGCCGGGATGTTCTGCGCCTGCACGGAGACGACGGCTCAGGTTCTCGCCGAAGAGCGACGCGTCGCGGAGAACGAACGGCTGCGGCAGCTCTTTCACCAAGCCCCAGGATTCATCGCCGTCCTGCGCGGCCCGGATCATGTCTTCGAGCTAGTCAATGCATCCTATCTCCAGCTCGTCGGGCACCGGGACCTTATCGGACGTTCCGTCCGCGATGCCTTGCCGGAATTCGAAGGGCAAGGCTTCTTCGAGCTGCTGGACAGCGTCTACACGTCCGGCCAGCCCTTCGTCGGCCGCGGCCAGCATCTGAAGGTGCAGCCCTCCCCCAATCTCCCGATCGAGGACCGCTTCGCGGACTTCGTCTACCAGCCGGTGCGGGACGAGCATGGACAGATTGTGGGGATCTTCGTCGAAGGCAGCGACGTGACCGACACCAAGCGGGTCGAGGAGGCCCTGCGCGAGAGCGAGGCACGCCTGCGCCTTGCCATCGACGCCGGCCGCATGGCGGTTTGGGAGTGGGATGCTCAAACCGATCTCCTGCGGGAGTCGCCCGAGTTGAACCGCCTGCTTGGTTTTCCTCCGGACCATCGACTGACCCGTGAGGAGGCGGCGGCCCGCTGCCAACCTGGCGAGCGGGAGCGGGTCGAAGCCGCTGCCCGCATGGCACTGGCGAACGGAAACCGGCATTTCGAGGTCGAGTTCCAGTATGGCTTGCGGGGAGCGCCGCAATGGCTGCTCCTGCGGGCGGAGATCCTCGTGGACAGGACGGGCGCTCCCGCCGGCATGACCGGAGTCCTGCTCGACATCACGGATCGCAAGAAATGGGAGGAGCACCTTGAGCTCCTCGTCAACGAACTCAATCATCGCGTCAAGAACACTCTCGCGACCGTTCAGTCCATCGCGTCGCAGACCCTGCGCAACGCAGACACGATGGCGGAGGCTCAGGCCGTGTTCGAGGCGCGCCTCATGGCTCTGTCCCGCGCGCACGACATCCTGACCCGGGAGAACTGGGACGGCGCGGAAATGTCCGAGATCGTGTCGCAGGCTCTCTCGCCCTACCAGAACCTCCGCGAGGAGCGCTTTCATGTCACCGGCCCGCACGTCAGGCTCGCACCTCGGATGGCGCTCGCTCTCTCGATGGCGCTCCACGAGCTTGCAACCAACGCGGTGAAGTATGGGGCTCTCTCGAACGCCGCAGGTGAACTTCACCTGACTTGGTCGGTCGATCGCTCCATCTCTCCTGCCCGTCTCCGCC
This sequence comes from Microvirga sp., assembly GCA_035645535.1. Classification (GTDB taxonomy): domain Bacteria; phylum Pseudomonadota; class Alphaproteobacteria; order Rhizobiales; family Beijerinckiaceae; genus Microvirga. The sequence goes on from DASQMJ010000023.1 coordinate 57,461, forward strand.
TTCGCTGGGAGGAGAAGGGCGGCCCACCTGTCACGCCCCCGAAACGCCGTGGCTTCGGATCGCGCCTGATCGAGCGCAGCCTCGCACAGGACCTCGAGGGCGATGCGAAGATCGAGTTCGCTCCCACCGGGGTCGTCTGCACGGTCGATGCACCGCTTCTGCCGTAGCGCCCGCCGGACGCGCCCGCGAACCGAAGGGCCGAAAGCGAGTTGGACATCCGATGGCTCGAAAAGGCAGACACGGAAGCAGGAATGAGCACCCGCATCTACGGCGAGCATGACGAGAGGACGATCCGACAGCTCGACCGCTGCATGAAGGCAGGCAGTGCAGTGAAGGGTGTTCTGTGCGCCGACGGACACCTCGGCTACGCCCATCCCATCGGCGGCGTCATCGCCTACGAAGAACACATCTCCATCAGCGGCGTCGGGTTCGACATCGCATGCGGCAACATGGCCGTGCGTCTCGACACGCGCTACGAGGACATCGCGCCCCGGACCGCCAAGATTCTGTCCGACATCGGCAACGTCATCAGTTTCGGCATCGGCCAGAAGAATGCCGTGGCGGTGGATCACGAGTTGTTCGAATCCCCGCTCTGGGACGAGGCCGGCGTGCGCGATCTCAAGAAGATGGCGTCGCAGCAGTTGGGTACGGTCGGGTCCGGCAATCACTACGTGGATCTGTTCGAGGATGAGGAAGGCTTTGTCTGGATCGGCGTGCATTTCGGCTCGCGCGGCCTCGGCCACAAGATCACCACCAGACATCTGAAGCTCGTGGACGCGAAGGACGGCATGGAGGTCGACCCCGCCATCGTTCACCAGGACAGCGAGATCGGCCGAAGCTACATCGCCGGCGTGAAGCTCGGCGGCCTCTATGCCTATGCCGGCCGCGAGTGGGTGGTCGAGCGCGTGCGCCAGATCATCGGCGGGCGCGTCACCGATGCGGTCCACAACCACCACAATTTCGCATGGCGCGAGAGCCACGGCGGACGCGACTATTGGGTGGTGCGCAAGGGCGCGACGCCCGCCTTCCCCGGACAGCGAGGCTTTGTGGGCGGCTCCATGGGCGACAACGCCGTCATCCTTCGCGGCGTCGAGGGGCCGGAAAGCGCCGACAGTCTCTACTCGACCGTGCATGGAGCGGGCCGCGTCTTCGGCCGCATGGAGGCGAAGGGCAAGAAGAACAAAGCGGGAGAATGGATCCGCCCGCCGCGCGTGACGCGCGCCGAGATGGACGAGTGGCTAAGGGAGAGGGGCATCCTCCTGCGCGGCGGCGATGTGGACGAGAGCCCGATGGCGTACCGAAGGCTGCCGGACGTGCTCGCGCACCACAGGAAGACGATCGAGATCGAGCATACGCTCCGCCCTTTCGCCGTCGCGATGGCAGGCCCAGGAGAATTCGACCCCTACAAGGATTGAGGCGCGGGGGGCGCGCCGGGAGCGGCTGGGTTGCGCCGCTACGTCGACCGCGCCTCGATTCCCTCAAGTCTCGTCGCGCCCGTCCATCGCCTCCCGGGCGCGCAGCATCCGGGCGTTACCGTCCGGTTCCAGCCCCCGTTTTGCGCACCATGCCGCGAAGTCGTCAGGCGTGATCGCCACGCGCACGACCCCGAGCCCCGCCTCCTCCGCAACGCGCGCGTTGTTCTCCGCAGCCATGAGCCACTGATCGTAGGACGGCGCTAGGTTGTGCGGGTCGCTCATCATGGACCGGATGCGAGGGTAGTCCTCGCGGCCGTACCACAGCATGCCGATCTTGCGTGCGGACTTGTCGGTCATCAGACCCTGCCGTCTCCTGGAAATTCTGGTCCTGTAGCTAAGGCAGAGCGGCCCGGAGACCAGATGGAGAGCCGGCGCGACTCGCCGCTTCCTGGGGAAAGATCTCCCGTCTTAAGGCATCTGCAAGAATCTTGGGCTCAGATTTCCCTGCGTTAGTAAGGAGTACCCGACATGGAAGACTGGCAGGGCCGCAAGCGTGAGCCGATCACCGAAGAGCGCCTCGAGAGAGCCTTGGATGTCCTAGCCGAGATCGTGCGGGAACATGGACCCTCTCATGCTCACCTCCTGGAGAGCATGGAGCAGGAACTCGCGGCCTTCCGCCGCCTCCGCCAGACCATCGACGAGAATTCCAAGCCGCGCCAGCGGAAGATCACCAGGGCCGCCTGAAGGCGCTCCTCAACCCCGGCTCTCGCACCTCTTGCGGTCGAGAGCCGGATTCCTTCGCAAAATTCTGGAATATTTTCTTCAAGACAGGCCAGCGGTCGGGCCGATTTCCGGCTGTGCCGTGTGTCACTCCCATTGACCAGGAGAACTCCCGCTCGCGGCGCGTCCTCTCCCGACACAATCAAGATTGCCCGAAGGGACTCTCCTCGCGGTCCAGCCCCGACTGAGCCTCGGTAACACCTATTGCACCCTATCCTACCCATTTTTTGCGCCACCGCCGCCTCATTTCGGGCTTTGCCGGAAAACAAGCTCGCGCATGAACGGAAGTAACGCTTTCGTGATTGGGGGGCGCGGACGTGCAGTTCTTCGGAAATCCAGATTTCGGCTCCTATGGATGGAGCAGGGCCTCGCTCGAAGGTGAGCGCGTCGGCACAGCGGATAGGTATGGGAAATTCTGCCAGGGCGCGCTGCGGACCGTCACCGTCCACGAATTCGAGCACCTCAGGCCCCACCTCGCACCCTGGGATCGGCTCGCCTGGGATGCACCACAACAGATCCCGACCCTGCTTCCGGCATGGGCCGATGCCAACTTCTGGCATGGGCTGAACCCGAACGAGCGCTGGATGTGCAGCTTTGCATATGCGGGCCAGCGCCTCGTGGGTGTCCTGCCGGTCATCGTCTCATCACACTCGATACTCGGTGTCCGGCGGCCGCTCCTGCGTACCAGCACGCGGCACAGCCCGTCCGGCGACATCCTCCTGGCAGCCGACCATGCGGCTGAGGCCCTGCGGGCGCTTCTGGCGGAGGTTGCCCGTCACGTGCCGGATCATGTCGGCCTCGAAGCGAGGGCTGTCAGGCGCAACTCTCCCGTCTGGGCGGCCCTGAAAGGGGGGATGGATGGATACGTCGTGCACAAGGACGCCCCGGCCCGCCTGTCATTCCTCGATGTGACAGGCGGCTTCGACGCCTACATGAAGAACCTCGGCAAGATGCGGCGCAACCTCAGGATCGGGCGCAAGAGACTCGGGAGCCGCGGCACGATTACTGTCGAGCTAAGAAAGGGGCCCGATGCCGGCGCGGATTTCATGCCCGACTTTCTGGCCCTCGAAGCGTCCGGCTGGAAGGGGCGCAACGGCACCGCCATGCTCAACGATCCGGCATCCGCCAGATTCAATACGGCGCTGGTGGAGAACTTCGCGGCGAAGAGGCGGCTGGAATGGCACCTGATCCGGGTCGACGGGCGGCTCGTTGCAGCGGGGATCGGTCTGCGCTGCGGGTCGTCGCTGATGCTGCCGAAATACGCCTTCGACGAGGATTTTGCCGAGTGCATGCCGGGCAGCCTTCTGACCGAGGAGATCCTCAGGGAGGCGTTCTCCCGGCCCGAAATCCGGGAGATCAACCACATGAGCTATTCGGATTCGGACCGGCTCTGGCACATGCCTCAGGATGAATACGTAACCCTGCATCTCGTTCGCCGCAGCGCCCTGGCCATGCTGGTCCACCTGCCCGGCCTTGTGGCGCGATCAACCTATGGGCTCTACGTGCGGCCCCGGATCCCGGCGTTTGTGAGGAGGGTGCAGAGGCAATTCCAGCGCAGAGGCGGCCGACGGCCGCCACGAATCCGGACGGGCGGCAGCTCGGCGATGCCGGACTGAACCCTCTCGCGCATCGCTCGCGCGGAGACGTGACCGGATGTTCGGGAAGCTGGCTTAGTGGCGGGCCTTGGAGGGATCCTGCCGACCTCTTGCTGCTTCGCCCGGATTCTCTTGGAGGTCGTGAAAGCTGATCCGGACCTTGCCGATATGACGGGTCGGATCGTCCGCTCCGCCGAGGCCGAGGACCGGGTTCATTTCGCCGACGACCGACGCGGCCCTGTCGGGAAGGGAGAGGCGGACCTGGCGGTGACGGACATGCGCTTCGAACTCGTGCAGGAGCAGCAGGGTCCTGGAATCGACATCGACATCGATACGGCAAAAGCGCTTACCGTCGTGACCAGGAGCAATCTGCGCGCCGTCGAGCAGATGCTTGAGCTCGGCCGGCCATTCGATGATGCCCTGACTGAACGGCATGTGCGGCACCTCAACTTACGATGCGGCGCTTCTTGGGAGCGCTCCGACTAACTAAGCGACGGCCACGCTTGTTTGTTCCCGTCCTGCGCTTTTAGCAGCCCCGCTTCGTTCATGGCACGATCGGCAGTCAAAGCACCGTCTTGTCCACGGATTGCGTCACCTCGAAATGATTGAAGACTGCCTTGGCGATCCTCGACAGGCGGTCGCGATCGGTGGTGGCGGCAACAACATATCCGCAGCGCTTGTCGAGCCAGTAGAAGACGACGGTATCATCCAGGCTGACGGAGCGGAGCACCGTGTTCCCATGCTCTCCTGCCCGAAGATAAACCGTTACCCGGACACCTTGATCGTCGCCGTACGACAAAAGGGCTACGGCATTGTCTTGCCGGTATGGCAGGATCTGCCCGCCCAGGAACCGCAGGCCGAAATCGGACAGGCTGGGAATGCTGAACGGCGCTCCCAGCCGTCTGTGGAGCCAGCGGCGCAACTGCGCCTCTTCTGCCGTGAGAAAAACATCAGCCGGCGTGCCGGTCGCCAGGAAACGGTGGGCCGTGAGCGCATCGCGCCTCAAAGTATCGGCCTGTGCCGCTGCGCCCGGAAATCCCATACCCGATGCGCTCATGCCGCCTACGGCCCAACCGAACAGGAAGCCGAGCGCAAGGCAGAGACAGACAACGGCCGCCAATCTGTACCGGTCGAGCCGCGCCTGGCGAAGCCCGGCCATGATGGAGCGTATGCGCAGCCGGCGAGGAATGGCTTCCCTGGCCTTTGCGGCAAGGAGATCCTTCAGTTCCTGACGGGTCCGGCAATAGGACTTGATGCGCAAGGCGATCCGCGGGTTAGCCCGGAGGTAGCTTTCGACGAGGACCGCCCGCTCCGGATTGAGCCTGCCGTCGACATAGGCCTGCAGATCGTCCTCCATGACGCGCTGTCCAACGGTGCTCACTTGACGCTCCTCAACGTCTCTGCGCGACCGGTCTCCAGGATGCGGCGCAGGCTTTCCCGTCCTCGACTCAACCGGGACATGACCGTGCCGATCGGAATACCCAGCACATGCGCGGCTTCCGCATAAGACATCTCCTCGACCCCGACGAGCAGCAGGACCTCGCGCTGTTCGGCGGGCAGGAGATCGAGTCCACTCAACGCATCACGCACTGTTAGCCGGCCTTCCTGGCTCGCCTCAGTAAACGGTATGTCGCCTATGCTCTCGATGTCGACCTGAGCACCGCGCCTGGAACGGCACCGCATATACGAGACGAAGACGTTGTGGAGGATCGTGAAGAGCCAAGCGCGCAGGTTCTGGTCCGATGCCCGGAGATGCCATCTTCTGACCGCATGCTCGAGACAATCCTGGACCAGGTCGTCCGCGAGATCGTCATCCCTCGTCAGCGCATAGGCATAGCGACGCAATGCCGATATCTTGGGCTCGATCAGCGCCTCGATCTCGTCCATGAAGCCCGCTCTGAAGGACGTCCGATGCCGCCATGGCAACGGCTAAGTTAGAGACGCCTATGATGAGCGTTTATTCCCGCTCCCGTGACCGTTCATAGGCGGTAGCCATTTCGTAGCCGCCTAAAGTCTGAAGCAGCAATTCCGGCTGTCGGTATCCAGAATCCGCAAGAAGACAGCGTCCCGGGGAATATTCGGCGGGCGCAGGCGTCTATGTCCACAACGCCGCTCCGCCACGATGAAGGCGGCCGGCACGAGAGGAACGCCGCAGACCCTATTTGCCAAGTGGGTTATCGCTTACGATCAATCGAGCTACCACGTCTCGGGATCGAAGTTCTTTGCATGCAATAAATCACGAAATTCACATTATCGCGAGGCTTCTCCCGAAAACTTAAGCTTCTTAACAGTAGTAATACCTAGAACACGCCTGACACTTATGACGTTCTTTACATTATATTACATAATTCCTACTGGCAGTTGATGCTTCATGCGCTTTCATCTTTCATCTACTGGCGCCGCCGAATCATCTAACTTCGCAGCGGTCAGGGCGCAGCGTTGAGACATGATCGCTGACATAGGAGCTCTCAAATGCGCGACTTGAGCATGGAAGAACTGGGACACGTCTATGGCGCCGGCAAAAAGGCTCCCTGCAAGAAGTACAAGCACAAGAAGGGCAGCAAGAGCCGCAGCAAGAGCAAGAGCAAGAGCCGCAGCAAGAGCAGGGGTAAGAAGCACTACTGAGCCGTGCTTGGCACCGGCGCGGCGGGTTTCTCGCCGCGCCGACCATTCTTGCGAGAAGCGGCTCGTCCGCTCCCATCGGAACGAGAGCGAGAGACTGGAGGGAATGGGACATGGATGAACTTCCGGCCTGGGCCGCATCGAATACGCAATGCGAGGGCGAACAGGAGGAGTTCTGGCTGCTTGGGCAGCCGCCGCTGTACCAATACCTCGACTACGTGCGGGACAACGTCATCGATGGGCAAAACTGTCCGCGCTCGGTCTTGGTCGACGAATGGCGCACCGCCAATGATCACTACTACGAGTTGGAGACCAGCGAAGCCGGCATCGCAGACAGGATCACGGTGCTCGACGTTCCCCGTTCGTTGGCACCCCTCGTCGATGAGGTCAGGGCCAACGCCATCTTCCGGCGCGCCTACGACATGCTTCCCACACGCTTCGCCATGGTAGAGCTGGAAAAGCTCATCGTCGCCCAACCCCACATCAACCTGACCCATGCCAGACGCCTGCGGGCGCGGCTCCCGACGCGGCCGTCGCCCGAGGAGATCTTCCGTTTCTGTCATCCGATCGACCGGCCGGGGCCGCAGATCAACGTCATGAGCATCGGCGAGAAGCGCTACTCCCTTACGTCGGAATCGACCGACCTGCGCTTCCGCGAGGCCGTCGTGCTCCGTCCCGACCAGATTGCCGGCGGCGAGCGCTTCGGCTCCACAGGAGTGGTGATCGGGCTGGTCGTGGGCTTCAGTTCCAACTTCCTGACGGCGATCGAATCCGAGAAGCGCCTCCTGCTGCACAACGGCCATCACAGAGCCTATGCGCTGCTCGAGCACGGCGTCACCCATGCACCATGCATCATTCAGACAGTGACGCGCACCGACGAGCTCAACCTCATTGCGGGGAGCGCCGTTCAGGAGATGCCAGCCTTCTATTTCCGGGCCGCTCGGCCGCCGCTTCTCAAGGATTTCCTCGATCCGAAGATCCGAAAGGCCCATCGCATCCCCCGCCCCCTCCAGATGATCGACGTGAGCTTCGAGGTACGGGACCATCAAGTTGCGAACTGACATTGCAAGCACCGCACCCCGCACGACCTTTCCGGCCCCCGAGCGCAGCGACCCGCCGGCACCGGCCCAGCCTCTCTTTCGTCCCGAGGTGATGGTCGAGCATCAATCCCAGTGGCTCGGGACGGTTCTGCTGGAACCGCGCATCACGCACTGGATGTTCGCCTTCCTGGCACTGCTGGCGACGGCTGCGGTGCTCGGGCTGCTGTTCCTCACCTCCTATACGCGCAAGGCCCGCATCAACGGCTGGCTGGTGCCGCAGCAGGGCGTGGTGCGGGTCTTCACGCCTCAGGGCGGCGTCATCACCCAAATTCATGTGAAGGAGGGAATGGAGGTCAGAAGGGGAACGCCCCTTCTGGCAGTCTCGACGGAGATGCAGAGCCGGACAGTCGGCGGAACGCGGCAGGAGGTCGTCGATCGTCTGACGAAGCGCCGCAACAGTATGATTGAGGAGAAAACGGTCCAGGAGCGGCTCTTCGCACAGCAGACTGCGGACCTTACGCGGCGCATCAAGGCAATCGAGGACGAGCTGCGATACCTGGCCCTTGAGATGGACCTGCAGCGCTCACGGCTCAAGCTGAGCGAGAAAGTGGCAGAGCGCATGCGGGCGATGCGCAAGCGCGACATCGTGCCGGAGCCCCGCGTCGAGGAAGCCGAGCGAGAGCGGATCGAGGAGGCGGCCAAACTGCAGAGCCTGGAGCGGACGCAGGCGGCCCTCCAGCGCGAACACCTTCAGATGCAAGCGTCCCTCAGCGAAATTCCTCTCCGGCGTCTCACGCAGCTCGCTGAGATCGAGCGGAACGTCGCTGCGCTCGAGCAGGAACTGGCCGAGGCCGAGGAACGGCGCGAGATCGTGATTCTGGCGCCGCAGGACGGAACCGTCACGGGGATGCAGATCGAACAGGGCGGCAACGCCCAGCCGAGCGCGCCGCTGATGAGCATCGTCCCCACCGGCGCCACGCTGCAGGCGCAGCTGTTCAGCCCGAGCCGCGCCGTCGGCTTCCTGCGGGAGGGACAGCGGGTGCTCCTGCGCTACGAGGCGTTTCCCTATCAGAAGTTCGGCTTCCATGAGGGCGTGGTGGTGTCCATCTCCCGCTCCGCCGTGAGCCCGACGGAGATGAACCAGCAGCTCGCCGGCCTCACGGCACTCTACGGCGCGAATGAGCCCGTCTATCGCGTGACGGTCGACCTGGCACAGCAATCCGTCACGGCCTACGGCGAGGCCAAGCCGCTGCAGCCGGGGATGCAGCTCGAGGCGGACGTGCTCCTGGAGAAGCGACGCCTGGTGGAGTGGATGCTCGAGCCCCTGTTCAGCATCAGCGGAAAGTGGACCGGATGAGCGCGGCCGAACGCCTGAACCTCGGCTGGGGGCGCAAGACCCCGATGATCCTGCAGGCGGAGGCGTCCGAGTGCGGGCTCGCCAGCCTCGCCATGGTGGCGAGCTTTTTCGGCTACGAGGCGGATCTGGCGGATCTGCGCCGGCGCTACGGCCTGTCGCTCAAGGGAGCGACGCTCAAGGAGCTGGTCCGCATCGCCGACCAGCTTGGCTTCGCCACCCGGCCGTTGCGCCTCGAGCTCGACGAACTGCCGAAGCTCAAGCTTCCGTGCATCCTGCACTGGGACCTCAATCATTTCGTGGTTCTGGTCCGGCTCGGACGCTCAGGCGTCGTGATTCACGACCCGGCGGTCGGCGTACGTCACCTGAAGGAGGCGGAGTTCTCGCGCCACTTCACCGGTGTGGCCCTCGAGCTCTATCCGACCGACCGCTTCGAGCCGGCCGCGGCGCCGCCCCGCATCCGTTTCCGAAGGCTCCTCGGTCGCATGGTCGGGGTGAAGCGGGCCCTCGCCCATCAACTGTCATTGGCATTTGCCATCGAGATCTTTGCCATGGCGGCCCCCCTGTTCCTGGGCTGGGTCGTCGACCATGCGCTGGTCACGGCCGACCGCGACCTTCTGCTGACCCTGGTGCTCGGCTTTCTGCTCCTGCTGCTGATGCAGACGACGATCACGGCCATGCGGAGCTGGATGCTGATGGGCCTGAGCGCCACCCTCAAGGTGCAGTCGCGGGCGAACCTGTTCTCCCATCTCATCAATCTTCCGGCGACGTTCTTCGAGGCGCGGCATCTCGGCGACATCACGTCCCGTTTTCACTCCCAGGAGACGATCCTCGACGCGATCACCACGGAGCTGGTCGAAGCGCTCATGGACGGCCTGATGGTAGGGCTCACCCTGGCGATCATGCTCGTCATCGCGCCCGGCCTGACGGCCATCGTGGTCGCAGGCGCCGCCCTGTATGGAATTCTGCGCTGGGCCCTGTACACGCCGCTGCGCCAAGCCTCCATGGAGGCCATCGTGTGGGACGCAAGGCTCGACACCCATTTCCTCGAGACACTGCGCGGCATCCGCACCATCAAGCTCTTCAACGGGCAGGAGGACCGCCGCGCCCATTGGCTCAACCTCCTGGTGGAGACCACCAACCGGGAGCTGACGACGGAGAAGCTGAGGTTCCTGTTCCGCACCGGAAAAATGCTGCTGATGGGCGCGCTCAAGATCCTGATCATCTGGCTCGGCGCGAGGCAGGTGCTGGACAACACGCTGTCCGTCGGACTGCTGCTGGCCTTCATCGCCTACAAGGACCAGTTCATCGACCGCGTCAGCGTCCTCATTGACCGGGCGGTGGATCTGAAGATGCTGCGCCTCCACGCGGAGCGCCTGTCCGACATCGCCCTCACGGAACCGGAACCGCGCACATCTCTCGTTCCGTCCTCGGGCGGACGGCTGCCGCCCACCATCGAGCTGCGCAACGTGAGCTTCCGCTACAGCGAGCAGGAGCCGTGGGTGCTCGACAACGTGAGCCTGCGGATAGAGGCGGAGGAGTCGGTCGCCATCGTAGGCCCTTCGGGCGGCGGCAAGTCGACGCTCCTGAAGCTGCTCGCTGGCCTGGTCAAGCCGTGCCACGGCGAGATCCTCATCGACGGCGAACCCCTCAACCGCATCGGTCTGGAATCCTACCGCGCCATGATCGGCGTCGTGATGCAGGACGACCAGCTCTTCGCAGGCTCTATTGCGGACAACATCAGCTTCTTCTCCGAGCAGCCGGATTTCGAGCGCATCATGCGTTGTGCGAAGCAGGCAGCTGTCCATGACGACATCGTCGCGATGCCGATGGGCTACGGCACCCTGATCGGTGACATGGGGACGGTCTTGTCCGGAGGGCAAAAGCAGCGCGTGGTGATCGCCCGCGCCCTCTACCGCCAGCCGAGCATCCTGCTCCTGGACGAAGCCACGAGCCATCTCGACGTGGAGCGCGAACGGCTGGTGAATGCCGCCTTCGGCAAGATGCGCATCACGCGCATCGTCATTGCCCATCGCCCGGAGACGATCCGCATGTCGGGACGCGTGGTCTGCCTCGAGCAAGGCAGGATCCGCAGCACGACGACACCGTCCCCTCTTCTTGTCCCGCAGCTCCACGGAGGCGATGGACTTCGCGCGCTGGAGCACGCGGCGGAGCCATGGCGCCATCGGTCCGGATCGAAGGGGAGACGAGGGAGGCGCCGGAAGAGAAGCGGTCGGCATAACGGCCGGTCAGAAACCCGGCCGCTCGACGATGTTGATCCGCAGGAGGCGCAGCCTACGGAGCCTGCGATCTAAGCCGCCGCTGCGCGGCAGTCGGGACGCCTCGTCCAAATTCGGGAGTAATCTTTAAGATTATGTGCCTCTCGATCCTCCCATGTCAGAATACGACGTCCGCCGCGATCGTTTGGAGGAAGCCTTATGCTGGTTCGCTCAGCGCAACGGGGACCATCGGAATCTCGGCCGGACAGGGGCAATCGGCACCGCTCCCGTGCTGCCGGTCGCCATGTCGAGATGGTTGTTCGAGTCCAATGGCAGGGCCCCCATCGATGAAGCGCCCGTGCATTCTGCTGCTGACGATCTCGCTGGTCGGCGTCGCGCCTCCCGGCATTCCGCTGTCCACTCGCGCCGGAGCGACTGACGAGCCCGTCCGAGCGGGATCGCTGCTATCGGCCTCAACCCCGGCCGAACCACTCCTGCAGGACGTACTCGGCGCCCCCCTCCGGGCGAGTTCCCGCGCAACGAAGGAGAACGAAGGCGCATTCGACGTTGCGTTCTCCGCCTCGCAGTGGCGACCGACCACGTACGACAACGACACGTTCCAGCTCGACGGCTACAACTGGTACGTCTCGGCCGAGAAATCCCACAGCTTCGCCTACGATCCTTCGAGCGGCGTCTACCGCTTCGAGGTGCGCGAC
>DASQMJ010000024.1:0-27790 GCA_035645535.1 Microvirga sp.
AAACCATCCCGGCGTTTCCGCCGGGCGGTGAACCTCTATTCACGCAGACTAGGTCGATGTCTCTCTGGCAATCCCGAAGGATCGCCCGCAAGGACACCGCCGCCTGCGCTTCTCTCTCTCGTCTTCACTTGTCAAAGAGCAAAACGCCTCATAAACGAGACGCAAAAACCGCCGGACCAGCACCAACCCATTCAGTCGCCCGAACAGGCCAACACTCGTCCGCGAACAGCTTTCCGGCCAACCCGCCTCAGCGGCCCAACCGGCGATGAACCTCATATAAGTTCATCGACCCCCCTCGTCAACCCCCAGCCCCAGAGAAGCCGGAGACCCGAAACTGCGAAAGCGAAGTGCCTGACTTCCGCCAGGTTCCTCATTTCGTCGTTTCGAGAGGAAGTCCCGAGCCGTTCGCTCAAGCGGCCGGCGTCGATGGGCGCTTTATAGGCCCATCCCTTTTCCGGTGTCAACAGCCATGTGAAGCTTTTTTGACAGACCCGACTTTCCGCGTGTTTCCCGTGGAATTCGCGCTGCAATCCTCCCAGGCCGGGCCCTCGCCTCACTCCCGACATAGTGAGCGGCGAAGCATCTGCCGCAACGGCGAGGCTTTCGCCGCCCGGCCTCTGCCGCTAGGCTCTCATCTCTGGCCTGTGCGTGCGCCGCGCGGTGTGCTAGAGCGCCGGCTCGATCCTGCAGCAACTGTTCCGATTGTCTTTGCGCCGATGAGTTCCTCCTACCCGGACAGCCCCCATGCCGACGGCTCCGCCCGCGGAGCCTATCGCGTGTCGTCCGGTGTCGATCTGGGAGACGAGCCCCCGCTCAACCCGGCCGGCGGCACCTCCGACATCGACAAGCGGGACGTGAACCTGCGCTGGCTCGGAGCGAGCGTCCTGACCGGGCTGACCGGCGCCGCCCTGATCGGAGCCTCGATCTATATCGCGCTGGAGGGCGCCACCACCTCGGCCGATGCGCCGGAGCGGGCCACGATCAGCTTCAGTCCCACGACCGAGGCGAGCGGCGAGCGCGCATCGAACGTGTCCCGCAAGGGCGACCGCTTGAACCTGACCGAGAGCACAATCCTGGCGCGGCAGAGCTTCCGCGCTCCGATGACCATCCGCAACGGCGATCGCGAGGCGATCAAGGTCCGTCAGTTCGTGCGGATCGCGACCAATCTCTCGCTCACGAGCGGCACCTACGCGACGGACATTCCGCCCTTCAACCCGATGCGGCTCTTCACGGACGCTCCCCAGGAGCGCGCCCCGGAGCCCGCGCCGGAGATCGACGACGCCGACGTCTCCGTGGTCAGGCACGACCTCACCCTCGTGGCCATCGAGGCAGGCGCGCCCGCCCTGACGGACGACGACGTTCTTGCCATGCTGGAGGAGGAGCGGCGCATCTCCGCCGAGGCGGGACGCCAATCCCCGGTTTCGATCCCGGCCCAGCAGATGCTGTCCCGCACCCTCCGGCAGCCGGACGGCCTTGGAGATGCCCTGGGATATGCCCGGATCGTGGACGCCCCCTTCAGCTCGATCGAGGTGAGGATGGTACCCGAGAACGTGACCAACCTGCCCAAGGTGGCGCCGGGCGCCGGTGCACCCCTCGTCGAGGAGCGGGACCTCGTCCTCAAGAAGGGCGAGACCCTCGAGACCGTCCTTCGTTCCTATGGGGCCACTCCCGAACAGATCCAGGCGATCGCGAACGCGCTCTCGGCCCGGATCAAGGTCGACAGCCTCATGGAAGGGCACCGGCTGCGCATCCTCATCGCACCGGGCCCGAGACTGGGCGATCTCAGGCAGATCGTCCGCGTGCTCGTCCTCGGGGACAGGGGCGTCGAGGCCATCGCGGCCACGAACGACCGCGGCGTCTTCGTCTCCGTAACCCCTCCGGCCGACCAGGCGGATCCGCGGAGCGCCGTGGCGCAGGAGGAGGCGGAAGAGGAGGGACGCGGCGGCGTCAGGCTCTACGAGAGCCTGTACGAAACGGCCCTCAAGAACGAGCTCCCGCCCGAGACGGTGGACGACCTGGTGCGGATCTTCGGGTACGACATCGACTTTCAGCGCCGGGTGTCGCCGGGGGACGCGTTCGAGATCTTCTTCGGCTCCGACGACGAGGACAGACGGCCGGAAGTGCTCTATGCGGCCCTATCGGTCGGCGGCGAGGCCCGGCGCGTCTATCGCTACCAGGGAGAGGACGGAACGGTCGACTATTTCGACGATGCCGGACGCTCCCTCAAGAAGTTCCTCCTCCGCAAGCCCATCGCCGACGGCATCCTGCGTTCGGGCTTCGGGTCGCGCAACCATCCGATCCTGGGCTATACCCGCCCCCATACGGGCGTGGACTGGGCCAACCGGATCGGCACGCCGATCTTCGCGGCCGGCAACGGCACCATCCTCAAGGCCCAGTGGGATTCCGGCGGCTACGGCCGCCGCGTCGAGATCCAGCACACGAACGGCTACGTGACCGCCTATTCGCACATGTCCGCCTTCGGCAAGGGCATCGTGCCGGGTGCCCGGGTCCAGCAGGGTCAGGTCATCGGCTACGTGGGCAGCACCGGCCTGTCCACGGGACCCCACCTCCATTACGAGGTGATCATCAACGGCAGCTTCGTCGACCCGCTGAAGATCCGCCTTCCCCGCGGTCGGGAGCTCGAAGGGCGCAGCCTCGCGGAGTTCAAGCGCCAGCGGGAGCAGATCGACGAGCTCATGAGCCATGCCACCGCGTCGGCCAGCCTGTCCCAGCGCGCCGACCTGCGCTGAACGATGCTCGACCTCCTGACGATCGTCCTGCCGGTCTTCGGCCTGATCGGCATCGGATATGCGGCGCGCCGGACCGGCTTCGTGTCGGAACGGATGGGTGACGGCCTGTCCGAATTCGTCTTCAGCCTTTCAGTCCCCTGCCTGATCTTCAACACGCTCGTCCGGGCCGAAATTCCGGAGGTGCAGCCCTGGGGCTACTGGATCTCCTATTTCGTCGGCGTCGGGGTCGCCTGGGCCCTGGCCATGGCGCTCGGCCAGCGCTTCTTCGGCTTGAAGGGCGTCTCCGCCGTCGTGGCGGGCTTCTCGGCCGGCCAGGCGAACACGGTCTTTGTCGGCGTTCCCATGATCCTGAAGGCCTATGGCGATGCGGGCGCCGTGCCGCTCTTCCTCCTGATCGCCGTGCATCTGCCCGTGACCATGACCCTCGCCACGATCATGGCCGAGGGTCGACAGGCTTCGCCCCTGATCATCCTGCGCCGCCTGGCGACTCATCCGATCGTGGTGGGGATCCTCGCCGGCTCGGCCTTTCGCCCCATCGCTCCCCACATCCCGGGCCCGGCCTGGCAGATCGTCGAGATGCTGGCAAGCGCGGCGGTGCCCTGCGCCCTGATCTCCATGGGAATCGCCCTGCGCCGCTACGGTCTGCAGATGGGCTGGAAGCTGCCGACCCTGATCTCGGCCTGCAAGTTGGTGCTGCACCCCCTGATCGTGCTGCTGCTGGCGACCTATGTGTTCGTTATGCCCCCGGTCTGGGCTGGGGTCGCGGTCCTGTTCGCCTCCTGCCCGTCCGGCCTCAACGCCTACCTGTTCGCGGAGCGCTACGGCGAGGGCGTGGCCCTGGCGTCGAGCACCGTCACCCTCTCGACCATCCTGGCCCTGGGCACGACGCTGCTCTGGCTCTATGTGCTCGGCATCGGCTGAGGCGCGAAGCCGAGGCGCCGGCGCACCTCCGCCGGCGAGACGCCACGCTCCCGCAGATCGGCCAGGGCCTCGGACCGGCGGCTCTTGGAGAGCTTGTCGCCGGCGAGATCGAGGACGAGGTCGTGATGGTGGTAGTGGGGCGTCGGCAGATCGAGCAGATCCTGCAGCAGGACGTGCAGGTCGGTCGCGGCCTCAAGGTCGTTGCCGCGGACCACATGGGTGACGCCCTGCAGGGCATCGTCGACCACGACGGACAGGTGATAGCTGGTCGGCGTGTCCTTGCGGACCAGCACCGCATCGCCCCAGCGGCCCGGGTCGGCCCGGCGCTCCCCCCCGTTCCCGTCGCGGTCAAAGCACCGGAATCCGTGCGGTCCCGGGGACAGGGCCAGCGCGCGCTCCATGGCAATGCGCCAGGCATGCGGCTCGCCCGCAGCGATCCGGCGATC
This sequence comes from Microvirga sp., assembly GCA_035645535.1. GTDB lineage: Bacteria > Pseudomonadota > Alphaproteobacteria > Rhizobiales > Beijerinckiaceae > Microvirga. The sequence continues at coordinate 4,118 of DASQMJ010000024.1, forward strand.
CGCCTCTTCCCGCGCCATGTCCCTGCAGGTGCCGGGGTAGAGCGGCGCGCCGTCCGGGTCCCGCGGCCATGGCCGCCCTTCCGCCTCCCGGCAGGCCACCGCCTCGCCAATATCCTTCCGGGAACAGAAGCACGGATAGGCGAGCCCCCTCCCCTTCAGCTGCGCGAATGCCGCACGGTAATCGTCGAAATGCTCCGACTGGCGGCGAACCGGCGCTTCCCACGAGAGGCCGAGCCAGGCGAGATCGTCGTAGATGGCGGCCTCGAGCTCGCGACGACAGCGGGTGAGGTCGATATCCTCGATGCGCAGGAGAAAGCGGCCGCCGAATCGCTGCGCGAGATCGGCGTTGAGCAGGGCCGAATAGGCATGGCCGAGATGAAGCCGCCCGTTCGGGCTGGGGGCGAATCGAAAAACCGGCTTCGTCACGGGGCCTGAACTGGAGAAGAACATTGTCGATGGCCACCCTCCTCGAATCGGACGAGGTTCTCAAGAGGGGTCTGGACGCGGTCGTCCGGGCCGACCCGGTCATGCGCGACCTCGTGGAAAGGGGAGCCGTCCCGACCCTGCGCCGGCGGCCGCCGGGATTCGAAGGCCTTGCCTGGATCGTGACCGGCCAGCAGCTGTCGACCGCGAGCGCGGCGGCCATCTGGGGGCGGGTCAGGCAACTGAGCGATGCCGGCTCGCCCGAAGCGTTCCTCCGCCTGTCCGACGACGCGCTCCGCGAGGCCGGGCTCTCCGCCGGCAAGATCCGGACCTTGAGAGCGGCCGCGACCGAGATCGTGGAGGGCCGACTGCCTCTGGACGAACTCCACGTCTTGCCCGCCGACGAGGCCCATGGCCTGCTGACAGCCGTCAAGGGCATCGGCCCCTGGACGGCAGACGTCTATCTGCTCTTCTGCCTCGGCCATCCAGACGCCTTCCCGAGCGGCGATCTCGCCGTTCAGGAAGCGGCCCGGCTCGCCTACGGGCTGGAGCGGCGGCCCGATGCGCGGAGCCTGACGGCCCTTGCGGAGCGCTGGCGCCCCTGGCGCGGCGTGGCTGCGAAGGTGCTCTGGGCCTATTATCGGATCGCCAGGGCGCGGGAGGGCGCTCCCCTGACCTGAGCGGCCGGTGCCAGCTCGATCCAGAGGAGCCTTCACCATGACGGCCTTCGCCGACGTCCCGCGTCTTGGCCCGAAATCCGGAAGGGCCGAGCAGCTCGTCGTGTTCCTTCACGGGCTCGGAGCGGACGGGAGGGACCTGATCGACATTGGGGCGGAGTGGCAGGACTGGCTGCCGGACGCGGCCTTCGCGGCGCCGCACGCGCCGGATCCGTGTGACGGGCTTCCCATTGGGCGGCAGTGGTTTCCGCTCACCTTCCGCGATCCGACCGAGTTCTGGCGCGGGGTCAACTATGCCGCCCCGGGCCTTGACGCGTTTCTGGACGAGGAGCTGGCGCGCCATGGCCTGCCCGCCTCGAAGCTCGCCCTGGTGGGCTTCAGCCAGGGCACCATGATGGCGCTGCATATCGGCCTGCGCCGGCAGGCGGCTCCGGCGGCCATCGTCGGCTACTCGGGACTCGTGGTTCTGGAAAACGGCCGCGGGCCGGAGAGCCTGAGGTCGGCGGTCCGGTCGAAGCCGCCGATCCTGCTCGTCCATGGAGACCGGGACGACGTGGTGCCGGTCGAGATGTTCTTCTTCTCCAAGGAAATGCTGGCGGCTGCGGAGGTGCCCTGCCAGTGGCATCTCTCACAGGGCATCGCACACGGAATCGACGGCGAGGCGCTGCGCCACGGCGGCCTGTTCCTTGCGCAGGCCTTCGGCCTCCCTTACCCGGCCGGGAGCCTTAGCCCCGGGCCGCCTTGAGGGCCATCTGCGCTCCGGCCCGGAGCAGGGCAATGTCGCTGGCGATGGAGACTAGGTTGAAGCCCTTGCGGGCCAGTTCGGCCGCTCGCTCGCCCGAGGCGGCGTAGACGCCGGCGAGCTTGCCGGCGGCCCGGACCCGGGCGAGGGCATGGTCGAGGGCCTCTTCGACCTCGCGGCTCGTCGGATTCATCTGCCGGCCCTGAGAGAGGGCGATGGAAAGGTCGGAGGGGCCGATGAAGACGCCGTCGATCCCGGGCACGGCCAGGATCTCGTCGATGATGGAGAGCGCCTCCCGGGTCTCCACCATGGCGAAGGACACGGACAGGCCGTTGGCGGCACCGAAGTAGTCCGCCGGCTGGAGCCCCGAGAGGGCAAGCGCTCCATGGGGCCCCCAGCTCCGCTCGCCGACGGGCGGGAACTTCATGAAGGCCGCGAAGCGCCGGGCGTCATCGAGAGTGTTGATCATCGGGGCGATCACCCCCGAGACCCCGGCATCGAGGAAGCGCGAAGCGGCCGCGAAGTCGCCGACCGGGATCCGCACCATGGCGGGCTTGCCCGCCGCCGCGATGAGAGGCACGGCCCTCTGGGCCGGCGCGAAATCGATGGCGCCATGCTGCATGTCGAGCACGACGGCATCGAAGGGCTCGCGGGCCAGGAGGGCGGGGATGGCCGGCTCCGGCAATCCGCACCAGGCGGCCAGGACGGGAGAACCGTCCCTCAGACGGTCCGCGAAGGATGGGTTTGTGAGCATGGAGCCCTACCTGTGGACGGGTCGAGGTGCGCGGGAGCGTCCTGGCGGCGAAGGCGGAAAGATGGAGAGGCTTACCGGCCCGCCTTCACCTGCTCGATGGCCTGCCCCATCAGGTCGACCAAGACGCGGGAGACCTGAGTGTCGTCGAGGGTCTTGCCCGCGGCCTCGAAGTCCTTGCGCACCTTGCGGATGACGTCTGCATCACCGGCCTCCTCGAAGTCCGCCAGAACCACGCTCTTGGCATAGGCTTCGGCATCGGCGCCGTTCTTGCCCAGCTGCTCGGCGGCCCAGAGGCCGAAGAGCTTGTTGCGACGCGCGGTCGCCTTGAAGCGAAGCTCCTCGTCGTGGGCGAACTTCTTCTCGAAAGCGTCCTTGCGGTCATCGAAGGCGGTCATCAGCATGGGTCTCCTTGAGATTGGACTTTCTGCGATATAAAGGCGCACTCGCGATATCGCCAGTAGCTTCCCACCTTTAATGGCACGCCCCAACGAGCCGCCGTTTTTCGCCGCGCATGGCCTGCGTTGTGCTTATGCCAGGGATCGGATAGGTTGCCCCGCAAGCGGGACGGCAGCGAAAGCTGCGCTCACGCCAGCCGCGGGTCTGGCAGTTTTCACCCTTAAGGAGCCACGGCAAAATGGATTTCCTCAAACCTCGGTATACACCTATGAATCGTCGCCGTCGCATCTACGAGGGCAAGGCGAAGGTCCTCTATGAAGGCCCGGAGCCCGGAACGCTGATCCAGCACTTCAAGGATGACGCCACCGCCTTTAATGCCAAGAAGCATGAGGTGATCGATGGCAAGGGCGTGCTCAACAACCGGATCTCGGAATATATCTTCCAGCATCTGAACGACATCGGTGTGCCGACCCACTTCATCCGCCGCCTGAACATGCGCGAGCAGCTGATTCGGGAAGTGGAGATCATCCCGCTCGAAGTCGTGGTCCGTAACGTTGCGGCGGGCTCCCTCGCCACGCGCCTCGGGCTCGAGGAGGGCACTCAGCTGCCCCGGTCGATCATCGAATTCTATTACAAGAACGATGCCCTGAACGACCCGATGGTGTCGGAGGAGCACATCACCGCCTTCGGCTGGGCGACGCCCCAGGAGATCGACGACATCATGGCGCTCGCCATCCGGGTCAACGACTTCCTGTCCGGCCTCTTCCTCGGCGTTGGCATCCGCCTCGTCGACTTCAAGATGGAGACGGGCCGCCTGTGGGAGGGCGAGATGATGCGCATCGTCGTCGCCGACGAGATCTCCCCGGACTCGTGCCGGCTCTGGGACATCAAGTCCAAGGACAAGCTCGACAAGGATCGGTTCCGCCGCGACATGGGCGGGCTGGTCGAGGCCTATTCGGAGGTCGCCCGCCGTCTCGGGATCATGTCCGAGAACGAGAATCCGAACGGCGGTCCGCGCCTCGTGCAGTGAGCGCCTTCGCCTTCATCAGGACCATCCGATGCCCGGCTCTGCGCCGGGCATCGTCGTTTGGGCTGCTGGCGGGGATCATCGTCCTGGCTGGCTGCGGCTATATCCCCCGCCCCGTCGCCGGCCTGCCGCCGGGAGAGCCCTGGGGCGCCCTGCCGCTCCGCAAATGGCTGGCCGAGGACCGGGCCGAGCCGGTCGCGCTGTCCTTCTGCGCCCCGCCCGAGTGCCGCCCGGGCCTCGTGGCCGGGGTCATCCGCCTGACCGGCAGGGACGCGCGGATCGCGGACGAGGTCCTGAGGGACCCGGAGCGCCTCGCCCGGGCGCTGCGCTCCCCCGCCGGGCGGGAGAAGCCGGCCCGAACCGTCGTATCCGTCGAACGCCTTCGGGAGGGTGCGGGCTACGGCTTCGCCATCGAACTCGCCCCCGCCGACGGCGGCAAGCGCCCCGCCTATGGGGTGGCGGTCGGGAAGCCCCAGGGCGAGGACGTGGTGGTCGTCCTGGTGATCGGCGAGGACCCTGGATCCGTCCGGTCGGCCGCCCTGCAGGCCGCGGCGCGCGAATTGGAACCCTAAGGGCGTTGTCTCCCGCGCCCGTTGGCTTTATGGCGTTGGCCATCTTCCAATCCAGCCCGAGGCCCCCATGAAAGCCCGCGTCACCGTGACCCTCAAGAACGGCGTTCTCGACCCCCAAGGCAAGGCCATCGAAGGCGCCCTGAAGTCTCTCGGGGTCCAGGGCATCGGCGGCGTCCGGCAGGGCAAGGTGTTCGACATCGAGCTCGACACCGCCGACAAGAGCCAGGCCGAAGCCTCCCTGAAGGCCGCCTGCGAGAAGCTTCTCGCCAATACCGTCATCGAGAACTACCGCATCGAGATCGCGTGAGGCAGACATGAAATCCGCTGTCATCGTCTTCCCCGGCTCCAATCGCGAAGGCGACGTGGTGCGGGCGCTCCGGCTCGCCGGCGCGGACGTCCAGAAGGTCTGGCACGCCGAGTCCGAGCTGCCGAAGGGTACGGACCTCGTGGTGCTGCCGGGCGGCTTCTCCTACGGCGATTACCTGCGCTGCGGCGCCATCGCCGGCCGCGCTGCCGTCATGGATGCGGTGCGGGCGCATGCGGCCCGCGGCGGCCTCGTGCTCGGCATCTGCAACGGCTTCCAGATCCTGTGCGAATCCGGGCTCCTGCCGGGTATCCTCATGCGCAACGCCAACCTCAAGTTCATCTGCCACCGGCAGTTCCTGCGGGTCGAGCGCAACGACACGCCTTTCACGAAGGCCTATAACCAGGGCCAAGCGATCGACGTGTGCGTCGCCCATGGCGAGGGCAACTACACGGCGGATGCCGAGACCCTGAAGCGCCTCGAGGGCGAAGGCCTCGTCGCGTTCCGCTACTGCGACGCCCATGGTCACGTGACCCAGGATTCCAACCGCAACGGCTCCATGAACTCCATCGCGGGCATCTATTCCGACAAGCTCAACGTGCTCGGCATGATGCCCCATCCCGAGAACCTGGTCGAAGAGCTCGTCGGCGGCACCGATGGACGCGGCCTGTTCGAGAGCCTCGTCTCCTTCGCCAAAGCGGCGTAACCCTTCAAACCGCGAGACCCCGATGATCCGCAATGACGTCGCCATCACCCCGGAGCTGGTGAAGGAGCACGGGCTGAAGCCTGACGAATACGACCGCTTCGTGAAGCTGATCGGCCGCACCCCCACCATCACGGAGCTGGGTATCGTGTCGGCCATGTGGAATGAGCACTGCTCCTACAAGTCTTCCCGCATCCACCTGCGCGGGCTGCCCACGAAGGCGCCCTGGGTGATCCAGGGGCCGGGCGAGAACGCCGGCGTCATCGACATCGGCGACGGGCTCGCCTGCATCTTCAAGATGGAGAGCCACAACCACCCGTCCTTCATCGAGCCCTACCAGGGCGCGGCGACGGGCGTGGGCGGCATCCTGCGCGATGTGTTCACCATGGGGGCGCGTCCGATCGCGGCCCTCAACTTCCTGCGCTTCGGCGAACCGGACCATCCGAAGACTCCACACCTTGTCTCGGGCGTCGTGGCCGGCATCGGCGGCTACGGCAATTCCTTCGGGGTGCCCACCGTGGGCGGCAGCGTCGGGTTCCATCCGCGCTACAACGGCAACATCCTGGTCAACGCCATGGCGGTGGGCCTGGCCCGCACCGACGAGATCTTCTACGCCAAGGCGACGGGCGTCGGGAACCCGATCGTGTATCTCGGCTCCAAGACCGGCCGCGACGGCATCCACGGCGCCACCATGGCGTCGGCGGAGTTCGACGATGCTTCCGAGGAGAAGCGCCCCACCGTGCAGGTGGGCGACCCCTTCGCCGAGAAGCTCCTGCTGGAGGCGTGCCTGGAGCTCATGAAGTCCGGCGCCGTCATCGCCATCCAGGACATGGGCGCGGCCGGCCTCACCAGCTCGGCCGTCGAGATGGGCGCCAAGGGCAATCTCGGCATCGAGCTCGACCTCGACAAGGTGCCCTGCCGCGAGGAGGGCATGACCGCCTACGAGATGATGCTGTCCGAGAGCCAGGAGCGCATGCTCATGGTGCTCAAGCCGGGCATGGAAAAGCAGGCCGAGGCCATTTTCCACAAGTGGGGCCTCGACTTCGCCGTCATCGGCAGGACCACCGACACCCTGCGCTTCGTCATCAAGCACGAGGGCGAGGTGAAGGCGGATCTCCCGATCAAGGAGTTGGGCGACGAGGCCCCGGTCTACGACCGTCCGTGGGTGGAAAGCCCCAAGCAGCCCGTGATCACGCCGGACAGCGTCAAGGCCCCCATGACCGAGGCCGAGGCCCTGCTGAAGCTCGTCGGCTCCCCGGACCAGTGCTCCAAGCGCTGGGTCTGGGAGCAGTACGATCACCTGATCCTCGGCAACACCGTGCAGACGCCCGGCGGCGACGCCGCCATCGTGCGGGTGGAGGACGGCCCGAAGGGCCTCGCGCTGACCACCGACGTGACGCCGCGCTACTGCGAGGCCGATCCCTTCGAGGGCGGCAAGCAGGCGGTGGCGGAAGCCTGGCGCAACATCACGGCCGTGGGCGGCCTGCCCCTCGCCATCACCGACAACCTGAACTTCGCGAGCCCCGAGCGCCCGGAATCCATGGGCCAGTTCGTCGGCTGCATCAAAGGAATCGGCGAGGCCTGCAGCGCCCTCGACTTCCCGGTCGTGTCCGGCAACGTCTCCCTCTACAACGAGACCAACGGCCAGGGCATCCTGCCGACCCCGGCCATCGGCGGCGTCGGCCTCATTGACGACGTGACGGTCAACGCCTCCCTCGCCTTCAAGCGCCAAGAGGACGCCATCATCCTGATCGGCGCCACTCAAGGATGGCTCGGCCAGTCCATCTATCTGCGCGAGGTCTGCGGCCGCGAGGAAGGCGCGCCGCCGCCGGTGGACCTGGTGCATGAGAAGCGCAACGGCGACTTCGTGCGCCAGCTGATCCGCTCCGGCCAGGTGGACACGGTCCATGACTGTTCGGACGGCGGCCTCGCGCTGGCGCTGGCCGAAATGGCGATGGCCGGGAACATCGGCGCGATGATCACCGCCTATCCGGAGAACCTGCCGCTCCACGCCTTCCTGTTCGGCGAGGACCAGGGCCGCTACGTGATCGCCGTCGACATGGATACGGCGGCGGACATCCTCTACGAAGCCGGCGCCATCGGGGTTCCGGCCGTGACCATCGGGGTCACCGGCGGCTCCTCGTTGATTCTGCCTGGCGAGCAGGCCATATCCCTCAGGGAACTGAAGGCAGCGCACGAATCCTGGCTGCCGAACTACATGGCCGGCAAGGCCTGAGGAGCTGAACCAGCATGCCCATGGACGCCCGCGAAATCGAGCGCATGATCAAAGACGCCCTTCCGGATGCGACGGTCGAGATCCGGGACCTCGCCGGCGACGGTGACCACTATGCCGCCACCGTGACCTCATCCGCCTTCAAGGGGAAATCGAGGGTCCAGCAGCACCAGATGGTCTATGCAGCGCTGCAAGGCCGCATGGGCGGCACGCTGCACGCCCTTGCATTGACGACCCAGGCCCCCGACAATTGACAAGGACCCCGGCGCCTTGAACGCCGAGGAGCAGGAGATGCTTATGACCGACGCCCGTCAGGTGATCGATAACGAAGTGAAGTCCAACGACGTCGTGCTCTTCATGAAGGGCACGCCGCAATTCCCCATGTGCGGATTCTCGGGCCAGGTGGTCCAGATCCTCAACTACCTCGGCGTGCCCTACAAAGGCATCAACGTGCTCGAGGACGAGGGCATCCGCCAGGGCATCAAGGATTATTCCAACTGGCCGACCATTCCCCAGCTCTACGTGAAGGGCGAGTTCGTCGGCGGCTGCGACATCACCCGCGAGATGTTCCAGGCCGGCGAGCTGCAGCAGCTCTTCGCCGACAAGGGCATCAAGGTTCAGCAGAGCGCCTGACGGCGCTGCGACCGGCGAGGAGGCGGGGCGGGGCATGGACCCCGCCTTTTTTCTTTGCCCGGACGGCCGTGCGGCTCGTGTTTTTTGTCGCATTCCATCTGTGGCTAAGATTCCCCCATAATGGCAACAAAATTTCTCCGCGGAAGCGGAGGCGCCGCGAAGAACGACAAGAGCGGCGGCGCCATCATGGGGGTCATTCATGTTCGAAGAAGAGACGACGAACGTCGTGGCGTTCAAGGCTCGCCGGGGTAATGCCGTGCAACACCACCCGAAGAGCCTCCTCGAGCGCATCTATGCAGCCGGCTCGCTTGCCATCAAGGCGGACGACGTCGCGACCAAGACGGCTGCGACCATGCTCCAGGCGCTCGGCTTCCTGGTCATCGAGGAGATCCTGGCCGACGGCACGCCGCGCCGGCTCAACCGCGGAGAGGCACGCAAGGCCATGGACCGGCCATGGCGGCTCCTGAAGCCAGCCTTCTCGGGCGAGGCCGGCATCCCTGACGGACAGGGAGCGTTCCCGGTTTAAGACTTCCCGAGCGCGGCGCGCACGAACGCGAAGGCGTCCGGCGAAGCCCATGCGGCCGGACCTTTGAGGAGCGCGATCTCGCAGCCGGACCCATCGACCAGGAAGGTGGTGGGCAGCCCCACCACGTGGCCGGTCTTCTGCAGCGTCTGGAGCAGCTTGCCGCCCGGATCGGCATAGTAGGCGAGGTTCCGGATGCCGTTCTCCTGGAGCCAGGCCTTCGGCTTGTCCGGATTGCGGGTGTCGACGTTGATGGCGACGACCTCGAAATCCTGCCCGCCCAGTTCGGCCTGGAGCTTGTCGAGCGCCGGCATCTCCTCCCGGCAAGGCACGCACCAGGTGGCCCAGAGGTTCACGAGGACCGTCTTCCCCTTGAAGTCCCCGAGGCTCCTCGGCTGACCGTCTGGCCCATTGAACGCAATTTCCGGCGCCGACTTGGGCGCGCCGCTGACCCCCACCGCCGCCAGTTCGCCCTTGGCGAGAGGCTTCAGCCGGTCCGCAACAGGCTTCGCGGCGCTGCACTGCTGCGCGCCGGGAGCGGCGCTCTCCGGCTGGGCCAGTCCGTACCAGACGGCGCCGGCCCCGATGAAGCCGAGGGCCGCCACGCCCGCGAGCCAGGGGAGGGTTCGAGAGGTTGAGGATTTCGCTGCATTCGACATCCCGGCCGGTGTGCCGCGTTTCAAGGCGGATCTCAAGCCCCGCTTCCGGCGTATGGACGCGTCCTTGCTTCACGATCCCGTGGCGAGGAGAGCCGTCTTTCCGCGTTCTGCCGGAAGGCCCGGCGGAGCCGTCATCCGTCTTGAGGACAGCGCTCCGCCACCGCCACCTTGCCTCTCGCTTCCGGGGCGGGTTCCCGTTATGGTGCGGCCACGTTTCGGAGCTTGAGATGTCGTCTAGCCTAGCTTTTCCCCGGGTCGCGCTGATCGCGGGCCTTGCCATCCTCAGCCTGTCGGCCTGCGGCCGCCGCGGCGCGCTCGAGCCGCCGCCGGACCCGTCAGCTCCGCAGGCTCAGGCGGCGGCGCAGGCTCCCGAGGGACAGGGCACGCTCCCGTCGCCGGTCGGAACGCCTCGCTCGCGCCCCAACCGCGGCTTCACCATCCCCGACAAGCCTTTCATTCTCGACCCGCTCCTGTAAGACTGCCTCATGCATCATTTTGCGTATCGCGGCGGCATCCTCCATGCCGAAGACGTCGACCTGCGCCGCCTCGCGGACGAGGTCGGAACGCCGTTCTATTGCTATTCCTCAGCAACGCTTGAGCGGCACTATCGCGTCTTCGCGACGGCCTTCGGGGATACGGACGCCCTCGTCTGCTACGCCATGAAGGCGAATTCCAATCAGGCGGTCCTGAAGACCCTCGGCCGCCTGGGGGCCGGGATGGACATCGTGTCCGAGGGCGAGTTGCGCCGGGCCCTCGCGGCGGGAATCCCGGGCGAGCGGATCGTGTTCTCGGGCGTCGGCAAGACTAAGGCCGAGATGGCCTTCGCCCTCGACAGCGGCATCCTCTGCTTCAACGTGGAGTCGGAGCCGGAGCTCGAGGCCCTGTCGGAGGTCGCGGCCTCCAAGGGGATGCGCGCGCCGGTCTCGATCCGCGTCAACCCCGACGTGGACGCCAAGACCCACAAGAAGATCTCGACAGGCAAATCCGAGAACAAGTTCGGCATTCCCATCGCCCGCGCCCGGGAGGTCTATGATCGTGCGGCGCGGCTGAAGGGCGTCGAGGTGACCGGCGTCGACATGCATATCGGCAGCCAGATCACGGATCTTCAGCCCTTCGACAACGCGGCCGCCCTTCTCGCCGAGCTGGCGCGGGATCTCATGGGAGCGGGCCACAGGCTCCACCACATCGATTTCGGCGGCGGCCTCGGCGTCCCCTACCGGGAGGACAACGAGCCCCCTCCGGACCCGCAGGCCTATGCGCAGATCATCAAGAGCCACGCAAAGGATCTCGGCCTGAAGCTCGTCTTCGAGATGGGCCGGATGATCGCCGGCAATGCCGGCATCCTGGTCACGCAGGTGATCTATGTGAAGGAGGGCGCCGGCAAGAATTTCATCATCGTGGATGCCGCGATGAACGACCTCATCCGCCCGACCCTCTACGACGCCCATCATGACATCAAGCCGGTCGCGGAGCCCGGCCGGAATGCCGGCCGCATCGTCGCCGACGTGGTCGGCCCGGTCTGCGAGACCGGCGATTATCTCGCCTTGTCCCGCGACCTGCCGAGCGTGAAGCGTGGCGATCTCCTGGCCGTCATGACGGCCGGCGCCTACGGGGCAGTCCAGGCCAACACCTACAACACCCGCCGGCTCGTGCCCGAGGTGCTGGTCCGCGGCCCCGATTACGCCCTCGTCCGCCCGCGCCCCACCTACGACGACCTGATCGCCCTCGACCGGGTTCCCGACTGGCTGGCCTGAGGCTCCCGCCGCGCCGGGTCATGAAATCTCCAATCTCTTTTTGTCACCTGACGAGGAAGTGATCGGCTCCTCGCGCGTTAAACCAGCGCGGAGTCGGGCCTGCGGCATTTGACGGGTGGTCATCCGGGAAAGCCGTGCTAGCTTTCCACAGGGGGCTTGTAGGCGAGGACCGCGTTCGCGGGAGACCATGGCATGAGCGAAGGGCCCAACCCGTTTCCGACGCAGAGCCCCCTCGACAGGCGGTTCACGCGTCTCGTCGGGCGTGCGCGCTGGTCCCTCTGGTGGGAGCAGGCATGGCCGCGCATCTGGCTGCCGCTCACCATCGTCGGCCTGTTCCTGACCCTATCCTGGTTCGGCCTCTGGCTCGACGCCTCCCCGTTCTGGCGGGCCGTGGGCCTGAGCGCCTTCGCGGTAGCGTTCCTGGTCTCCCTCTGGCCCCTCGCGCGTCTTCGCTGGCCCAGCCGCACGCGTGCCCTCGACCGTCTCGACCGCGACACGGGTCTCGGCCACGGCCCCGCCCGGGTCTTGGACGACAAGCTTGCGCTCGGCTCCGGCGACCTCGGGTCGCGCGCCCTCTGGGCCCTGCACCGAAAGCGGGCCGAGGAGGCCGTCGCGCGCATGCGCGTCGCGCCGCCGAGCCCGGACATGCCGCGGCACGACCGCTATGCCCTGCGGGCCGCCGGCCTCCTGGCCCTGGTGGCGAGCGCCTTCGTGGCCGGGCCCGAGATCGGCTCGCGCCTCGCCGCCGCCTTCGACTGGAGGCAGCTCGAAGCTTCGGCGCCCGCCTTCCGCATCGACGGCTGGATCGATCCGCCCCTTTATACCCGCATGCCGCCCCTGATGATCGATCTGGCGAAGGGGCAGAACATGCGCGCGCCGATCAATTCGACGGTCGTTGTCCGCATCGCCGGCGAGGGCAATGCCGAGGTGACGCCCGGGCAGGGCCTGGTGCCCCTGCCGGCCAAGGGCAACCAGCGGGTCGACCTGCGCGAGGAGCGCTTCACCCTCCAGGGCAGCGGCGAACTCTCGATCCGCACCGGCTTCGCGCAGGGCGTGAAGCTCACCATCGAGGCGATCCCCGACGATCCCCCCATTGTCGCCTTCGCCAACCCGCCCGAGATCAACGCCCGCGGCACCTTCACCCTCAGCTACAAGGGCCAGGACGATTACGGCATCACCTCCACCGAGGGCATCGTCGAGAAGGCGGAAGGCGGCAAGGGCCGGTCGCTCGTGGACGCGCCCCAATTGGCTCTGGCCAATCCGGGCCACGAGGAGAGCGCCCCCGAAACCCGCTCCCCGGTCGATCTCACCAATCATCCGTGGGCGGGCGCCAAGGTGACCATCCGGCTGCGGGTCAAGGACGAGGCCGGCCAGGAGGGTCTGAGCGAGCCAATCAGCGTCACCCTGCCTCAGCGGCCTTTCACCAATCCGCTGGCGAAGGCCCTGGTGGAGCAGCGGCGCAATCTGGTTCTGGACCCCGACGACCGGAAGCGGGTGCAGATCGCCCTCGATGCGCTCCTCATCGCGCCCGAAGAGTTCACGCCACAATGGGGCGTGTTCATGGGCCTGCGCATGGGAGCCGAGCGCCTGCGCGTCGCCAAGACCGACCAGGATCTGATCGACGTGGCCGACTGGCTCTGGGCCATGGCGCTCCAGATCGAGGATGGCGGGCTTTCCGATGCGGAACGGGAGCTGCGCGCCGCTCAGGATCGCCTGAAGGAGGCGATGGAACGCGGTGCTTCCAACGAGGAGATCAAGCGCCTGACCGAAGAGCTGCGCCAGGCCATGGACAAGTTCCTGCGTGAATTCGCCCAGCGGATGCAGCAGAACCCGCAGAGCCAGGACCAGGCCCAGAACCAGCGCTCGCCCGACAGGGTCATCTCGCAGGACGATCTCAACCGCATGCTGCAGCAGATGGAGGAGGCGCTGCGCCGCGGCGACATGGCCGAGGCGCAGCGCCTCCTCGACCAGCTGCGCAACATCCTGGAGAACCTTCAGACCGCCCAGCCGAACAGCCGCATGAGCGATCCGCTCGGCCGCGAGATGAACCAGGCCATGCGCGACTTGGAGGACATGGCGCGGGAGCAGCAGAACCTGCGCGACGAGACCTTCCGCGAGGGCCAGAACCAGCGGATGCAGCAGGGAGACCGCAACCGCCAGCGTCAAGGCCCGCGGCAACAGGGACAGCGTCAGCGCGGACAACAGGGACAGCAGGGCGAGCAGGGTCAGGAGCAGGGCCAGAACGGCCAGGGCGACGAGGATCCCTTGGGCCTCCAGCAGCGGCAACAGGCGCTGCGGGAGCGGCTCGAGGAGCTGCAGAGGCGCATGCAGGGCATGGGCATGCAGGGCGAGCAGGGCCTCGGTGAGGCCGAGCAGGACATGCGCGAGGCGGAAAACGCCCTCGGCCAGGGGCAGGACGGCCCCGCCGTCGACGCGCAGGGGCGCGCCCTCGAGAACCTGCGCCGCGGCATGCAGGGGATGGCCCAGCAGATGCAGCAGATGCAGCAGGGCGACGGCAACCAGCAGGCCGGCGACCAGCCCGGCCAGGGAGATCCGCAGGGACGAGGCCAAGCATCGCAGCGCGACAACGACCCCCTCGGTCGCCCGACTCGGAACCGGGATTTTTCGGACGGCCGCGTCCATGTGCCGGAAGCCGGCGAATCGGCAGCCCAACGGGCTCAGCGCATCCTGGAGGAACTCCGGCGCAAGCTCGGCGACCCAACCAGGCCCCAGGAGGAACTGGACTACTTCGACCGGCTGCTGCGGAGGAACTGAGGCGCGCGGACCGGTCCTCTTGCCTCAGGGTCGGGTTCGGGCCACGGTCCGGCCCAATCCTCCTATGGAATCGTCATGAACAGCTTCATCGATCTTCTCGTGCCGGTGGCGACGCTTGCTGTCGCATTCGTCCTGCTCCTCGGCCTCGTCAACATGCTCCGCGGCGGAAGTCCCAGCCGCTCCCAGCACCTCATGCGCCTCCGCGTCCTCCTGCAGTTCATCGCAATCGTGGTAATCATGGGCGTGATCTGGTGGAAAGCCGCCTAGCTTGCTCCATATTGACACTTTTCCGCCATTGTTCTCTATAGAGGTCGTTAGCCATAACCGGTGCCCCCGGTGGCCCGATTCCTTTTGAATGATGTGGATCCCGTATGCGTGCCGGTGCTGTCCTCGGCCTGAGTCTTGTGGTCGCCCTCTTAGGGGCAACGAGCGCATCAGGGGCCGATTTCAAGGATAGATCCGGCGTCGCGGCCCCTGCCCCAGCGCCCAGAGCACCAAGCTTCATCTCGGAATTCCGATTCGGCCTCTCTGCCCAGGATCCCTGGGGATCCGAGGGCCGGGACGGGTCGGCGAACCTCACGGGCGAACTCCTCTTCGCCAAGCCGTTCACGGCCTCCGATCTCTTCACGAGCTACTTCATTCCACGGCCGCATGTGGGCGGCAGCGTGAATTTCGACGGGCGGACGAGCTTCGCCTATGCGGGCCTGACCTGGACCATCGACGTGACGCCGAATCTCTTCGTCGAAGGCAGCCTCGGCGGCGCCATCCACAACGGCAAGGACCATCCGACCAACGCTCTCGACCGGCACCAGGCGCTCGGGTGCTCGCCGCTGTTCCGGGAATCGGGTTCGGTGGGCGTGCGGCTCTCGGCGAACTGGAGCGTCATGGCGACCATCGAGCATCTCTCGAATGCCGGCTCCTGCTCGGAGAATCGGGGCTTGACGAATATCGGCGCGCGGGTTGGGTATTCCTTCTGACGGAATCCTCAAACCCCCGGGCCCGGAATGGTCGTACTCAATCGAATCTACACCCGCACGGGCGACCAAGGCACGACCGCTTTGGCCGCCGGCGGACGCCGCCCGAAGCACGATCTCCGCATCGAGGCCTTCGGCACGGTGGACGAGACCAATGCCTGCCTCGGCATGGTCCGGCTCCATACCGCCGGGCATGAGATCGACCCCATGCTGGGCCGGATCCAGAACGATCTCTTCGACCTCGGCGCGGATCTCGCCACCGTCGAGACCGACAAGCCCCTCCCCTACGAGCCGTTGCGCATCGCGCAGGCTCAGGTCGATCGGCTTGAGCGCGAGATTGACCAGCTGAACGAGAGCCTGGCGCCGCTCCGCTCCTTCGTTCTCCCGGGCGGCACCGCCGCGGCGGCCTCCCTTCACCTCGCTCGCACGGTTTGCCGGCGGGCCGAGCGCCGGGTGGTGGAGCTCGCCGCGAGGCCGGACGAGAAGGTGTCGCCCGAGGCGGTGAAATATCTCAACCGGCTGTCCGATTTCCTTTTCGTCGCCTCACGCTACATCAACGACAGGGGCGCACTCGACGTACTTTGGATACCGGGCCAGAACCGCTGAGGACCAGGTCATGTTTCTGCCGCTTCACGACGGCGTCCCCCTGCGGCACCTGAAGACGCCGGTCGTGACGCGCTCCCTGCTGGGAACCTGCGTGGCGGTCTACCTCCTCACCTTCTACGGTCCTCCCGGACCTGATGCCATGGTGGCGGGTCTCGGGATGATCCCCGCCGTCCTGTTCGGCATCGAAGTGCTGCCGCCCGGCTTCCCGTTCGTGCCGGAACCCCTGACGCTGGCGACCAACATCTTCCTGCACGGCTCCCTGCTTCACCTCGTCGGCAACATGCTGTTCCTCTGGGTGTTCGGCGACAACGTGGAGGACGCCATGGGGCACCTGCGCTTCCTCGCGTTCTTTCTGGTGTGCGGGACCGCGGCGAGCCTGACCCACGCCTTCATCGACCCGGAATCGCATCGTCCCCTGATCGGCGCGTCCGGCGGCGTCTCGGGCGTGGTCGCGGCCTATCTCATTCTCTATCCGCGCGTGCGCATCTGGGGCCTCTTCCTGAAAGGCATACCCCTGCGGCTGCCGGCCTATTGGGCCATCGGCTTCTGGTTCGTGCTGCAGTTCCTCGCGGCCTTCCTCGGCGGGGACGACAGCGTCGGCTGGTTCGCCCATCTCGGCGGCTTCGTGGCCGGCGCCGCCCTCACGCCTCTCATGCGGCATCGCTACGATCCCGTTCTGGCGCGGGTCGAGGCGCAGGAACTGCAGGCGCCGCGTTGACAATCGGGAGCCGCCCGCTACGGTCCGTTCCATCTTTTCCCTATCCGTCCGGAGAGCCGGTCGCCGACCGAACCCGGATCTGACCTTTCAATGAGGACAGACGAATGAAGCTTCTGGTGTGCGTGAAGCGTGTCGTTGACTACAACGTGAAGATCCGGGTGAAGAGCGACGGGTCGGGCGTGGAGCTCGCCAACGTCAAGATGTCCATGAACCCCTTCGACGAGATCGCCGTCGAGGAAGCCGTTCGCCTGAAGGAAGCCGGCAAGGCCACCGAGATCGTTGCAGTTTCCATTGGTCCGCAGCAGGCGGGCGAG
This sequence comes from Microvirga sp., assembly GCA_035645535.1. Classification (GTDB taxonomy): domain Bacteria; phylum Pseudomonadota; class Alphaproteobacteria; order Rhizobiales; family Beijerinckiaceae; genus Microvirga. The sequence continues at coordinate 20,905 of DASQMJ010000024.1, forward strand.
ACCATCCGCACCGCGCTCGCCATGGGGGCCGACCGCGGCATCCTGGTGAAGACCGACGCGACCGTCGAGCCGCTCGCCGTCGCCAAGATCCTCGCCAAGGTGGTCGAGCAGGAGAAGCCGGATCTCGTCATCCTGGGCAAGCAGGCCATCGACGACGACTCCAACCAGACCGGCCAGATGCTCGCGGCGCTGCTGGGTTGGCCGCAGGGCACCTTCGCCTACAAGGTCTCGTTAAGCGAGGGATCCGTCGACGTGACCCGCGAGGTCGACGGCGGCCTGCAGACGGTGGGCCTCAAGCTGCCCGCCATCGTGACCACGGACCTGCGCCTCAACGAGCCGCGCTACGCGTCGCTCCCCAACATCATGAAGGCCAAGAAGAAGCCCCTCGACGAGACGTCGCCTGAGACCCTCGGCGTCGACGTGAGCCCGCGCCTGAAGGTGCTCAAGACCGCCGAGCCCGGCGGCCGCAAGGCGGGCGTTAAGGTCGGCTCCGTGGCCGAACTGGTGCAGAAGCTGAAGATCGAAGCCGGCGTGCTCTAAGGGAGAACGAAGACAATGACCACATTGCTGATTGCCGAGCACGATAACGCTCACCTGAAGGACGCCACCCACAAGGCGCTCTCCGCCGCAAAGGCCCTGGGCGCTCCCGTGCACGTGCTGGTGGCCGGCTCCAACGCCCGCGCCGCTGCGGAGGCCGCCTCCAAGCTCGAAGGCGTCGAGAAGGTGCTGCTCGCCGACAGCCCGGCCTACGAGCATCAGCTCGCCGAGCCGACCGCAGCGCTCATCGTGTCGCTCGCGGGCTCCTACGACGCCCTGGTGGCGCCCGCCACCACCACCGGCAAGAACGTGATGCCGCGCGTGGCCGCCCTGCTCGACGTGATGCAGGTCTCCGACATCATCAAGGTGGTGTCGCCCGACACCTTCGAGCGCCCGATCTATGCCGGCAACGCCATCCAGACCGTGCAGGCCTCCGACACCAAGAAGGTGATCACCGTGCGCACGGCGGCCTTCCCGGCGGCCGGCGAGGGCGGCTCCGCTCAGATCGAGGCCGTCGGCACAGCCGAGGATCCGGGCGTGTCGCAGTTCAAGGGCGAAGAGATTGCGCAAAGCGACCGGCCGGAGCTGACCTCGGCGCGGATCATCATCTCGGGCGGCCGCTCGCTGGGTTCGGCCGAGAACTTCACCAAGTACATCGAGCCCATCGCCGACAAGCTCGGGGCCGCGATGGGTGCATCGCGCGCAGCGGTGGATGCAGGCTATGCGCCCAACGACTGGCAGGTGGGCCAGACCGGCAAGGTGGTGGCGCCCGATCTCTACATCGCGGTCGGCATTTCAGGGGCCATTCAGCATCTGGCCGGCATGAAGGACTCCAAGGTGATCGTGGCGATCAACAAGGACGAGGAAGCGCCGATCTTCCAGGTGGCCGACTACGGCCTCGTCGGAGATCTCTTCCAGATCCTGCCCCAACTCCAGGAGGAGTTGACCAAAGCCGGTCATTGAGGTCAGGAATAAACGCTAGCCGGGCGGGTTTCCCGCCCGGTCGTTTTCGGGGCACGGGCAGAGTGTCCGAGGCAGCAGGCACGATGGGTATGACGATCAAAACAGTTGGCGTTATCGGCGCCGGTCAGATGGGCAGCGGCATTGCCCATGTTTGCTCGCTCGCAGGCTTCGACGTCCGCATCAACGACCTGTCGGAGGAGCGCGTCAATGCCGGGCTCGCCACCATCAACGGCAACATGGCCCGCCAGGTCGCCAAGGAGGTGATCACCGACGCCGCCCGCCGCGAAGCCCTCGACCGCATCCAGCCCGCCCTCTCCTACGACGACCTCTCCGGCTGCGACCTCGTGATCGAAGCCGCAACTGAGAACGAGGAGATCAAGCGCAAGATCTTCATGAATCTCTGCCCGTCCCTTCGCCCGGACGCGATGATCGCCACGAACACCTCGTCGATCTCCATCACGCGCCTCGCCGCCGCGACGGACCGGCCGGAGCGCTTCATCGGCATCCATTTCATGAACCCGGTCCCGGTGATGCAACTCGTGGAGCTGATCCGCGGCATCGCGACTGAAGATCCGACCTTCGAGTCCGCGAAGGAGTTCGTCGGCAAGCTCGGCAAGACCGCGACGGTATCGGAGGACTTTCCGGCCTTCATCGTCAACCGGATCCTGCTGCCGATGATCAACGAGGCGATCTACACCCTCTACGAGGGCGTAGGCTCGGTCGACGCCATCGACACCGCCATGCGCCTCGGCGCGAATCACCCGATGGGGCCGCTCCAGCTCGCGGACTTCATCGGCCTCGATACCTGCCTTTCGATCATGCAGGTGCTGCACGAGGGCCTCGCGGACACCAAGTACCGCCCCTGCCCGCTCCTGGTGAAATACGTCGAAGCCGGTTGGCTCGGCCGCAAGGCGAAGCGCGGGTTCTACGACTATCGCGGCGAGAAGCCGGTTCCGACCCGCTGAAGTCTCCTTCCGCCTGTACGTCGGGCTTCTTTTCCTTCAATCTGACAGGGAAAGACCGAGGGGCATCATGGTCCGGAATGGGAAACGATCTTTGGCGGCCCTCGCCGCATGGGTGCTTCTGGCCGCTGTCGTTCCGCCCGGCAGCCCGGCCCTGGCGCAGGCACCGGCCCCTGCCGTCGATCCGTTCTGGAGCATTCCGGATATCGGCTCCCTGCCGGACGACGACCATGGACGCCTCGTGCGCCGCGGGCGCGATCTGATCACGGCGACCTACGCCCATGTTGGTCCGTCCGTGACGGACCCGGCCAAGCGCTACGCGGGCAACAACTTGGCCTGTCGGAACTGCCATCTCGATGCCGGGATGAAGAAGCTCGGCAACCCGCTCTGGGGTCTCGCCGGCCAGTTCCCGCAATACGATGCCGAGACGGGCACCACCATCACCATCGAGCAGCGGATCAACGCCTGCATGACCCGCAGCATGAACGGCCGTCCCCTGCCCCTCGACGCGCCCGAGATGAAGGCCATGGCGGCCTACATCCGGTTCCTGTCGACGGGGGTGAAGGCCGGAGAGGCGCTCGCGGGATACGGCGCCGGCCATATGCCGGAACTGGACCGGCCCGCCGACCCGCAGCGGGGGCAGGGCATCTTCCGGCAGACCTGCGCCATCTGCCACGGGGATAACGGCGAGGGCATCCGCCGCAACCCTTCGGCGGCGGCTCTCGGCTACATGGTGCCGCCGCTCTGGGGCCCGGACAGCTTCAACGATGCCGCCGGCATGAACCGCCTGGCGACGCTCGCCAATTTCGTGCACTTCAACATGCCGAATGGGGTGAGCTACGTCCTGCCGCGACTGTCCCCGGAGGATGCCTGGGACGTGGCCGCCTTCGTGGTATCGCAGCCCCGCCCGCACAAGGCGGATCGCGAGAGGGACTATCCAGACCTCCTGCAGAAGCCGGCCGATACGCCCTACGGTCCCTATGCCGACGGGTTCAGCCGCGAGCAGCACGTCTACGGCCCCTTCGGGCCGATCCGGGCGGAGCTGGCCCGCCTGAAGGCAGCCCGGGAAGCGGCGCCGGTCAAAGCCAGCGGTGGAAGAGATCCGTGAAGTAATAGGGCCCGAAGGTCCAGAGTCCCGCCCAGAGCGCCGCCCCGATGGCATTGGCCAGCACGAAATGGCGCCACGGCATCACGATGGAGCCGGCCACGATGCCGTTGAGCTGCCGCAGCAGCACCACGAAGCGCGCCGTCATGACCATCACGAAGCCGCGCTTGCGCGCCACAGCTTCCAGGTGCTCCAGGCGCTCCGGCGTCAGCTTGACGAGCGGGCCGAACCGCTGCAGCAGCAGGCGCCCACCGTAACGGCCGATGAGATAGCCGGTGCTGTCGCCGAGCACCCCGCCTATCCATGCGGCGAGGAACACATGCCCGACGGCGAGATCCCCCCGCTCGGCCAGAAGAGCCGCCGCTAGGAGGGCGCTCTCTCCGGGGAGCGGCGCCCCGAAGGACTCGAAGTATATGATGAGGAAGAGGGCCATCACCCCGTAGGCAGCGACGGCGGGTTCGATCCAGGCCAAGCCCTGCTGAAGCAAACTCATCGGCACACCGGCAGAAATCATCGGCGAGCGATGACGAAGGTCGGAAGAGGAGCCCTCACATACCAGCCGGAACCCGGAATTTCATCCGGCATTTTTCTGTGGGTGCGTCATAGACGCCTGCGCCTGCCGGCTTCACAACATTGTCACAGTGGCCTAGTCTTATGGAGCGGGATGCAGCTCTTCTCTTCTCGAGGAGGTGAGGTGACGATACACGTCCAGCCTGTTGTGCGACCGGAGGCCTGCCCGGCCCTCGTCCTCAATGCCGACTTCCGGCCCTTGAGTTACTATCCCCTGTCCATCTGGTGCTGGCAGGATGCGATCAAGGCGGTTTTCCTGGATCGGGTAAACATCGTCTCCGAATACGACAAGGTCGTCCGAAGTCCGACCTTCGAGATCCGCCTTCCTTCGGTCATCTCGCTCAAGACCTACGTCAAACCCTCGCGCCATCCGGCCTTCACCCGCTTCAACGTCTTCCTCCGCGACCGTTTCACCTGCCAATATTGTGGCGCCCGCGAGGATCTGACCTTCGACCACGTGATCCCCCGGTCCAAGGGGGGGCAGACGACCTGGGAAAACGTCGTCGCCGCCTGCGCTCCCTGCAATTTGAGGAAAGCCGACCGCCTGCCCCGGGAGGTGGAGATGTGGCCGCGGCAGAACCCCTTCGCCCCGACCATCCACGATCTGCATTCCAACGGCCGCCTCTTCCCGCCGAACTATCTGCACGACAGTTGGATGGATTATCTCTACTGGGACAGCGAACTCGAGCCGTAAGCCCCTTTTCCGGCCGCGCTCCCGGCCAGGATGTCCCGCCCTGCCGCCCAGGCGGCGAAAGCCGCGATCCCCAGCGAAATCAGCACGTTCCAGCCCGCGAGCGACAGGCCGAGGAAGCGCCAGGCGGCTTCCGTGCAGCTGACGACGCGGGTTGTCTGAAGCTGGTTGAGGAAATCGCCCATATTGCCGGCGCCCGGCGCTGGCGCGCCGCCGCAATCGCTGGGCCCGGTCCAGAAGCCCCATTCAACCCCGGCGTGATATGCGCCCAGTCCTGCGCTCACGATGAAGATGGCGGCCAGGAGCCCCAGGCCCCCGCGCGCCCATCTCGGCGGGAGGACGGCGGTCGCGAGCGCCAGCGGAATCGCGAGATAGTAGGGATTCCGCTGCGTCAGGCAGAGCTTGCACGGCACATAGCCCCAGACATGCTCGAAGACGAGCGCGCCGCCAACCGTGGACGACGCCGCCAAGGCGATGGCAAGAGCCGCCTGGCGAACGGTCAGGCTTGGACGCATGGGCCCCTCCCCTAGAAAAGATACCGGAAGGCGACGAAGCCGCCAACGAGCGCGACGATGCCGGCCGTTGCGACAAGGTTGAAGTGACGGTCGATGACCGATTTGATGAATGGTCCAAACCGGCTCATGAGCAGGCCGATGAAGTAGAACCGGGCTCCCCGTGCGGCAAACGAGAGCACGACGAACCACACCAGGCTGTAACCTGCGAATCCCGACGTGATGGTGATGAGCTTGTAGGGCAAGGGGGTCAGGCCAGCGATCAGGATGACGAGGGCTCCGTATTCGTCATACCAGGACTGGAATTCGGTGACCTTGCCGGCAAGGCCGTAGAACTCGATCAACGCGAGCCCGACCGTATCGTAGGTCAGCGCCCCGATCGCATAACCGAAGACGCCACCCAGCACGGAGGTAATCGTACAGATCAGGGCATAGGCCCACGCCTTGTCCGGCCGCGCCAGCATCATCGGGAGGAGCATCACATCCGGCGGCACGGGGAAAAAGGAGCTCTCCGCGAAGGATACCGCCGCAAGGGCATAAGGCGCCGAGGGTCGGGCCGCGAGGGAGAGAGTCCAGTCGTAAAGGCGTCTGAGCATGGAAAGACCGTAGGGATGTACGTTGAGCTGCGGGCCGAAACTCGTCGCCCCTTTGAGCACATGCGACCGCCGCTGGCGAGAGGCTTTGGTGCGGCGTGCCTTCACAGTCCCTCATTGACCATACTTCCTCATGCATGGTACTCGGCACGTCCTTGCCCCTGTGGCGGAATTGGTAGACGCGCTCGACTCAAAATCGAGTTCCGCAAGGAGTGCTGGTTCGATCCCGGCCAGGGGCACCAAGAATTTCTTGGTTTCTTGCTGTTGCGTGACGCAGCTGCCGCAGCGCGAATTCTCCGAATGAAGGCGAGACCAGATCCTCGGCCGGGCATGCCCAGCCTAGCAGAGCCTTGCACACCCCGGTTGCGGGGCCGCAAAGCAGGTGAGAACCCTGGTCGGCGACATCGTCCACAAGGATATCGGCTCGTCCGCGACCGGCCGAGCATGGGTGCTGCGCTCGCGGTACTTTCGATTGGCTCCCGCTTCACTGCGGGAAGATGCCCGCCGCAAGTCCTACGGCCAATGTTCACCCGAATGAAGCCAAATTCGCGCCACAATTACTTCATTTCGACAAGATGTCATCTATATTTGCCCTAGGCGACATTCTCTTTTGGCGCGGATTAGCAACGATCTGTCCTGAGTTCACAAGACAACAGGGGTCAGCCATGCTTATTCAGACGAAACAATCGTAAATATCTTGAAGATTGAGCCAAGGAAATCTATCGGAACAGGAATCTTCAAGTAAAGTTGAGTAATCATATCAGAGTTTAAGTTTAATACTTCAACAATACCCTCCGTTCAGAGAGGGTTGTGAAGGGGCACGACGATGACATTTTCCGCCTCGCAGTGGCGACCGACCGCGTACGACAACGACACGTTCCAGCTCGACGGCTACAACTGGTACGTCTCGGCCGAGAAATCCCACAGCTTCGCCTACGATCCTTCGAGCGGCG
>DASQMJ010000025.1:0-40036 GCA_035645535.1 Microvirga sp.
CGAAATACGTCGACCTCGAGCAGCTGTGCCTGTCGCCGCAATGCGGCTTCGCCTCGACCGAGGAGGGCAACATCCTGGCCGAGGAGGAGCAATGGGCCAAGCTGCGCATGATCGTCGAAATCGCACACGAGGTCTGGGGAAAGGGCGCCGCGCCGTGAACGAATCTTGAATGTCTGCAGCAAGAAACAAGGGGCTCGGCGCCTATGCGCCGGGCCCTCTTGCTTTAGCTCCTGGCGACTGCATCAGCAGGATGGTGATGATGGATCGGGGTGCGACGTGACGGGGAACAGGGCTCAGAGCCGCACGGAGGATTGTTCGCCGATGACCGTCTCTGACGTGACCACCACCCATCCGGTCTCGGCCTGCTCGATGGACAGGATCTGTCCCGCGCCGGGCAGGATGGCGCCGGGCACCACCGCCCGCAAGCCGCCAGGGCCTTCCACCAGGGCGATGCCCTTGTTCACGCTCCAGAGGACATAGCGCAGAGGCAGCGCCCTGGCTTCGATTGCCTGGGCAACGCCGTCGTTTGCCTTCTCGGCCGCCTTCGCGCCTTGCAAGATCGAACCCGTCGTAGCCGGATCGAATTCGACGAGGTGGAGACGTCCGGCGGCGAGGCTCTTGTTGACGGGAAGCGGGCCGTTGATCGGAGGAAGCACGGACGGCAGGTCCGGATGACCGTCATTGGCGTTGATCGCATAGACGGGGAACGCGACTGCCGTGACAGTGAGCCCCATCCCGAGGAACATTGTGATCCGGTCTCCCGCCGCCTCGCGAGCTCGGATGATTTCCTGAGGATGAAGGTGTCGGGCGCTCTCCTTTGTACGAGCAGCCCTCATCATCTGATCGAGAATCTTCGAGAACCGAACGCTCATGACCGCCAACCCCCTAGGACGAATTGTCGCGAAAGTTGCCCGAATACGATTAACGTGGGGTAAAGATGCGTGGAGATCCTTCTACTGCCTCGGACTATGGACCTAAACGGCGGAATTCCTTCATCACGGAACCGAGGGCTGGCAAGCGGCGGCACAATTTATCGCCTTGTGTATCTCCGCTTCGTCGATTCGAGCCGGCCTGAAAAACGGCGGATCGCATGCGGGCCGCGATCTCCGCCGCGGCGGCGAATGCTGCCGCTATTTCTCGCCGAAAGCGATCCGGGCCGTCACGGCAGCCCGGGTCTCGTTCGGCGAGACTGTCATGCGGACCAGCGGCGGAATTACGAGGCACACGAACGAGACGATCACCATTCCGATCAGCGCCAGGACCATTGGAGCGTTCTCCTCTCACGGGCAGGCCGAATCAGCCTGAATGGAGCCCATGATCGAGGAATATGCTTTCTCGAAGCTTACCGGAGATCGGCGCCCGTCAGACTCCTGTTACCAATTCCACATGGTCCCGTCCTGAAGGCGGGCAACTGGGAGATAGGCGCGCTCATAGGGGAACTTGGCGGCGAGCTTCTCATCGATGTCGACGCCATGGCCCGGGACGTCGCCGGGATATAGATAGCCGTCCGCGAAGGTATAGGCGTGCGGGAACACCTCGTCGGTTTCCGGCGTGTGGCGCATGTATTCCTGGATGCCGAAATTCGGCACCCACAGATCGAAGTGGAGGGCCGAGCCCATGCAGACGGGCGACAAGTCCGTTGCGCCGTGGGAGCCGGTGCGCACCTGATAGAGCTCTGCGAGAGCCGCGATCTTGCGCAACTGCGTGATGCCGCCGGCGCGGACCACTGTGGTGCGGATGTAGTCGATCAGCTGATTCTGAATCAGCTCGCGGCAATCGTGAATCGAGTTGAAGATCTCGCCGATGGCGATGGGCGTCACCGTATGCTGCCGGATGAGCTTGAGCGAATCCTGATTCTCGGCCGGCGTCGGGTCTTCCATCCAGAATAGGTGATAGGGCTCGAGGCTCTTGCCGAGCCGCGCCGCCTCGACGGGCGTGAGGCGATGGTGCACGTCGTGGAGGAGGTGAAAATCCGGACCGTGGGCGACCCGCACCGCCTCGAAGAGCTTGGGTGCGAAGGCGAGGTATTTCTCCGTCGACCAGATCTGCTCCTCGGGCAGTCCTTTGGTAGCAGGCTCGTAGAAGAGCTTGCCGCGGGCGATGCCGTAGGCCGTCTCCAGGCCCGGGATGCCGGACTGCGCCCGCACGGCCTTGTAGCCGAGTTCGAGATACTTGCCGACGGCATCGACGGTCTCGGCAATGTCGCGTCCGTTGGCATGGCCATAGACCATCACGCCGGAGCGGCTCTTGCCACCAAGGAGCTGGTAGAGCGGAAGCCCGGCGACTTTCGCCTTGATATCCCACAGGGCCATGTCGACAGCCGCGATGGCCGACATGGTTACGGGACCGCGGCGCCAATAGGCGCCCTTGGCGAGGTACTGCCAGATGTCCTCGATCTGCTGCGGGTCGCGGCCGATGAGGCAGGGGATGACGTGCTCCTCGAGATAGGCTGAGACGGCCAGTTCGCGTCCGTTGAGGGTGGCGTCGCCGATGCCGTAGACGCCTTCGTCCGTGACGATCTTGAGGGTAACGAAGTTCCTGCTAGGGCAGGTGACGATGCAATAGGCCTTTTCGATTTTCATGATGGTCCCCGGAAGGTGCGTCAGCCGGAAGTGAGTGCGGAAACAGTCTGCCTTGCGCCATGCGCATAGAGCTGGGTCAGCGCCGCGGTCACGGCGTCTGTGAAGCGCGGATCGGCCGGCAGGTCTTCGCCGAAGATCTCACGGACGGCGAAGAGTTCACGCGCGAGGCGCTCCGCGGAAGGCCCAGCACGACCCGCCGCTTCGTGCAGTCGCCTCACCATGGGATCGCGCACGTCGATGGGGGCGCCCTTCTCGTCGGTGCCGGTCACGTAGCGCATCCAGGCCGCCACCCCGAGAGCAAGGCGCTTGACCGGTGCGTCGGCGGCAAGCCGGTCGCGGATCGTCCCGAGAAGGCGCTGCGGCAGCTTCTGCGATCCGTCCATCGCGATCTGCCAGGTGCGGTGCCGCAGAGCCGGATTCCTGAACCGCTCCACCAAGGCGCGCTTGTAGGACGAGAGGTCGGTGCCCGGCGGCATGTGCAGGGTCGGAGTGACCTCCTCGTCCATCAGCCCCTGCACGAGCCTGACGAAGGCCGGGTCGGCCATGGTGTCGGCGACGGTCTCGTATCCCGCCAGATAGCCGAGATAGGCAAGCGTGGAGTGGCTTCCGTTGAGGAGCCTGAGCTTCATGTGCTCGTAAGGCTCAACGTCGGTGACGAACTCGGCTCCCGCCTTCTCCCAGGCGGGGCGGCCCTGCGGGAAGCGGTCCTCGATCACCCATTGCGTGAACGGCTCGGTGACGACCGGCCAAGCGTCGATGGCGCCGAGACGCCGGCCGATCCGATGCCGGTCCTCATCGCTCGTCGCGGGAACGATGCGGTCGACCATGGTGCAGGGGCAGGAGACCTCCTCCGCCACGAGGCGGCCGAGTGGCCGATCCACCAGCTCCGCGAAGCGGGTGAGGACGCGCTTCACGGTGCGTCCGTTGGACGGGAGGTTGTCGCAGGTGAGCACCGTGAAGGGCGGTACCCCGTCCGCATAGCGGCGGCGCAGGGCCTCGACAATGAAACCCGGTGCCGAGCGGGGCCGGTGCGGTGTTGCGAGATCGTGCACCACATCAGGATGGGCCTCATTGAGGGTGCCGGTTGCCGGATCGTGGCAGTAGCCCTTCTCGGTGACGGTCAGGGTGACGACGCGCGTCGCCGGGTCGGACATGGCTCGGAGCAGCCCGTCGGTATCGTTCGGAGCCACGATCATCCGCAGGATCGATCCGACGATCCGCAGCGCCTCGCCTTCCTGCGACCTCACCGAAAGCGTGTAGAGGCCATCCTGCGGTGTCAGCGCGTCATAGGTGTCGGGGCTGCGCAGGCTCGCGGCCACGATCCCCCAGCTTGGGTCCTCGTGCAGCACGTCGTCGGTGTAGGCCGCTTGATGGGCCCGATGAAAGGCGCCGACCCCCAGGTGCACGATGCCTGCTTTGACATCGCCCCGCATATAGGCCGGCTGCTGGATGTCGCCCGGGAGGTCGGCGAGTGCGGCCCCGTTCAAACGCTTCGACATTCTGTCCTCGATAGGCCGGTTACTGCTTCGCGCGGGTCACGATCTGCGTCGGGTTGATGAAGCGCAAGGCGATGATGAGCCAGACCAGGGTCGTCACCATGTAGATCACCGCCATGGCGTCAATGGACTGTACCGCCCGGACACCCGCCGCGAAGACGGCGTAGTAGAGCGCGACCACGAGGGTCTGGCTGGTGGGACCGGCCACCAGGAAGGTCAGCTCGAACATCGCGATGGTGCGCACCAGGACCAGGAGGAGGGCGGCCAGGATCCCCGGCAGCAGGAGCGGCAAGAGCACGTGGACGAAGAGCTTGAAGGTGCTGGCCCCGAACACCCGCGCCGCTGCCTCGATCTTGGGATCGATCTGCTCGATGAACGGGATCATCACCAGGATCACGAACGGAACGGTCGGCACCAGATTGGCCGCGACCACGCCCCAGAACGTGCCGGCGAGACCGGTTTGATAGAGGACCGTGGCGAGCGGAATGCCGAAGGTGATCGGCGGGATCAGGAGCGGCAGCAGGAAGAGCAGCACCAGCAGCCGCTTGCCAGGGAAGTCGCGGCGGGCGAGGGCGTAGGCGGCCGTGACGCCGAGCGCGCCGGAGATCAGCACCACGGCACCGACCACCTGGAATGTGACGAGGAGGACGTCCCCGAGCTGGAACTCGCTCCAGGCGGAGTCGTACCAGCGGGTCGTCCAGCCGACCGGCAGCCAGGTGCCCAGCCACCGTGTCGCGAAGGAACTCGTCACCACGGTGCCGATCATGGCGAAGAGATTGAGCACGAAGAAGATCACGAGGGCCCAGATGGCTGCGGCCCAGAGTTTGGCTCCGAGTGTCGTGTCGCGGATCATCGGCTCATCCTTTCGCGCCGCTGGCCGGGCCGCGGTAGAAGAGGCCGCGGGAGGCGAGCACCGCCACCACGATAGCGAGCTGCACGAAGCCCATGATCATCGCGATGGCCGAGGCCATGGAGTAGTCGTATTCCTCGAAGGCCGCCTGATAGGCGGCGATTGAGATGACGCGGGTGGGACCCGCCGGCGCGCCGAGGAGCACCGCCGAGGGGAAGACCGAGAAGGCCTGCACGAAGGACAGGCAGAAGGTGATGGCGAAGCCCGGCATCAGCAGCGGCAGGTAGATGTAGCGGAAGCGCTGCCAGGCACTGGCCCCGAGCGTCGCGCCCGCCTGCTCCAGCGCCGGGTCGATGCCGGTCACATAGGACAAGGTCAGCAGAAACGTGAACGGAAAGCCTGTGATCACGAGCGAAGCGAAGACGCCCCAGTAATTGTGGACGAGCTTCAGCGGCTCGGAGATGAGCCCGAACGTCATCAGGGTGCGGTTGAACCATCCCTGAGGCCCGAGATAGTTCAGCAGCCCTTCTGCGACGAGAACAGTGCCCAGAGTGATCGGGAGGACGAGGATCGTCGTCAGGAGGCGCTGGCGCCGCATCAGCCGTACGCGGAATGCGATAGGGACTGCCAGGACGAGGTTGAGCAGCGTCACCGGGACCGCGAGCCAGAGCGTCTTGGCGATAGTGTCGTAGAGAAACGCATCGGAGAAGAACCGGCGGTAGTTGGCGAGCCAGTCGCCGCCTGCCTTCGGCTCGAAGGACAGGATGAACCCGAAGGCGAAGGGATAGACGAAGAGCAGCAGGCTAAAGATCGCGGCGGGCACCACGAGAAGGGTCACCGCATCGAAGCCGCGCGCTGCCAGCCTCTGGCGCAGGCTCGGACCGTGGATCGCGGTAGCAGGGGCTGGCGCAAGCGCTTCCATCAGCTCCTCCCCTGGACGGGCTGGGCGAAGATCAGGACGCGCTTCTCGTCGGCCCGGAGATGAACCTGCGCTCCCGGTTCGACGGCGTGGTGGGAGCGGAATACGAAGTCCAACCCACCCGCAGAGTGAGCGGTGCCGACGAATTCTCGGCCCCGGTACTCCATCGTGTCGACCGTGACCGCGAGCGAGTTAGGTCCCGGTTCGCCGACCATCAGATCGTCGGGGCGGATCGCCGCGAAGGCGACAGCTCCGTGAGACGGCCGTTCCCGCGCGACGCCGCGGATCTTCGCTCCCTCCACGTCGAGGACGGCATGGCCATCCTCGACCGCGACCGTGCGGCCTTGAAGCTTGTTGCGGAAGCCCATGAAGTCGGCCACGTCTAGATGGGCCGGTTCCTCATAGAGTTCCCTCGGCGCCCCGACCTGCCGGATGACGCCGTCGCGCAAAACGACGATCCTGTCGGCCAGCGACAGGGCCTCGTCCTGGTCGTGCGTCACGTAGATCGTGGTCGCCCCGAGTTCGTTGTGGATGCGGCGGATCTCCGCCCGCATCTCCAGGCGCAGCTTGGCGTCGAGATTCGAGAGCGGCTCGTCCATTAGGACGAGCGGCGGCTCGATCACGATCGCGCGGGCGATTGCCACGCGCTGCTGCTGTCCTCCGGAGAGCTGGCCCGGGAGTTTGTGCTCCTGCCCCTGGAGCCGCACGAGGCTCAGGGCCTCGTCGATCTTGCGGTCCATCTCCGCCTTCGGCGTTCCGCGCATCTTGAGGCCGAAGCCGATGTTCTGCCGCACGTTGAGATGAGGGAAGAGCGCATAGTTCTGGAACACCATGCCGAAGCCGCGCTCCTCCGGCTTCAGGGTGTCGACGCGATGCTTGTCGAGCCAAATCGCTCCCCCCGTGACGGGAAGGAGACCCGCGATGCAGTTCAGCGTCGTCGACTTGCCGCAACCCGACGGACCGAGCAGCGCGATGAACTCGCGCCGTCGGATCGTGAGATTGATGTCCCGCAGGGCGTTGAGGGCCCCGAAGACCCGGCTGACGCGGTCGAGCCGGAGTTCGTCGAACTGTGATAGAGCTATCGTCATCGCGGGTCCCTGACTTTACTTGCGCTTCGCTCCGCCGACCTGCTCGTCCCACATGCGGAATGCGACGACCATCTGTTCGGGCTGGAGCGGCAGTTCAATGGGGTTCTCGGCAATCCACTTCTCGTACTCGGGGCGCCCGAACTCCTTGATCGCCGCTTGGCTCTCGGGAGGGGCCATGTCGAGGGTGACGCCCTTCACGGCCGGACCCGGATAGAAGTAGCCCTCGTCGTAGGTATAGGCCTGCTGCTCCTTCGTCAGGAGGAAGTTCATCAGGTCGAGGAGGACCGCGGTCTTCTCGTTCGACAGTCCTTTGGGGATGCACATGTAGTGCGCGTCCGCGACCCAGTGGAAACCCTTGAGAGCGGCTACCTTCGCCTCCTTCGGCACGACGCCGAGGACCCGCGGGTTGATGTCCCAGCCGGTGGTCGACACAGTCATGTCGCGGGACCCTTCGCCCAGCTCCTTCATGACCGCGCCTGTGCCCGACGGATAGTACTCGATGTTCTGGCCCAGTTCCTTGAGATAGGCCCAGGTCTTGTCCCAACCCTTTGCAGGATCCTGCGGATTGCTGTCGCCGAGGATATACGGCAGGCCCATGATGAAGGTGCGGCCGGGGCCGGAATTCGCCGGACGGGCATAGATGAACCGGTTCGGATTCGCCTTGGTCCAGGCCAGAAGCTCCTCCGCGGTGGTCGGGACGTTCTGCACCTTGTTGGGCATGTATTCGAGGAGCGGCCCGGAGGGGTAGTAGGTGACGACGACGCCCTGGCCCTTGGCGAGGGTCTGCATCTTGGCTGCGGCCGGGAGATAGATGTCGTCGAGCTTCGGCAGGCTGCCCGCATGGGCCGGAAGCAGCTCCACCCAGAGCTTCTGCTCAATGCCGGCGGAGAGCGCATCGGTGCCGGTGAGCACAAGGTCAATGTCGACGCGGCCGGCGTCCTGCTGCGCCTTGATCTTGCCCGCGAGTTCCGGGGCAGGAGCCTTGGTAAAGGTGATGCGCGAGACGAGGTTCGGCTTCGCCTTCCGGTAATTCTCGATGGCTTTCTGAGTCAGGGCCAAGTTGCCCGCGACGTCGATGATGTTGAGTGTAACTGGACTCGTGGGAAGCCCCTGCTGCGCAAAGGCCGTTCCGCCGAGCGCCGCCGCGCCCGCAGCGCCGGCCACACCGCCGACGAAGGTCCGTCTGGTGATCAAGTTGGTCATTCTCTTCCTCCCGTTCTGATCTGTGCGACCTAGTCCGATGCGGGCCAGGTCGGGCGTCACAGCTTGTAGGCCTCCTTTGCGAGGCGATATGCGAGGTCGTAGGCCAGCTCGTGCGCCTCGTCCTCGTCGAGGCGGTGCGTGGCCACGAGATCGGCGAGAAAAGCGCAGTCGACCCGCCGGGCCATGTCGTGGCGCGCCGGGATTGACAGATAGGCGCGGGTGTCGTCGTTGAAACCGACGGTATTGTAGAATCCGGCCGTCTCCGTCGTGAGCTCGCGGAAGCGGCGCATGCCCTCGGGCGCGTCGAAGAACCACCATGCCGGTCCGAGCTTCAGGGCCGGGTAGTGCCCGGCGAGAGGCGCCAGCTCCCGCGAGTAACTGGTCTCGTCGAGGGTGAAGACGATGAGGGTGAAGTCGCGCTCGTTGCCGAACCGGTCGAGCAGAGGCTTGAGGGCCCGCACGTAATCGGTTTGCGAGGGGATGTCGGCGCCCATGTCGCGGCCGAAGCGGGCGAAGATCTCCCGGTTGTGGTTGCGGAACGACCCGGGATGGATCTGCATCACCATGCCGTCCTCGACGCTCATGGCGGCCATCTCGGTGAGCATCTGGGCGCGAAACAGCTCCGCATCCTCGGGACTCGCGTCGGCAGTGGAGACGCGGCGGAAGAGGGCCTCGGCCTCAGGGCGTGAAAGGTCGGCCGTACGGGCCGTCGGATGGCCGTGGTCGGTCGATGTCGCGCCGTATCGACGAAAGAAGGCGCGGCGCCTGCGGTGGGCTTCGAGATAGCCGCCCCAGGTCATCGTATCGCAGCCGGTGATCTCGCCGAAGCGGGCGAGGTTCTGGCGGAAGCCCTCGAATTCCGGATCGATCACCGGATCAGGCCGATAGGCCGTGATCACGCGGCCTTCCCAGCCGGACTGCCGGATGGCTTCGTGGTGCTTAAGCGGGTCCAGGGGGCTCTCGGTGGTGGCAATCGCCTTGATGCCGAAGCGCTCGAACAGGGCGCGCGGACGGAATTCTGGGGTGCGCAATGCGTCGTCGATGCGATCGTAGTTTTCGTCCGCGTTCTTGGCCGAGAGGCGCTCCGTGAAGCCGAAGAGCGTCGCGAAGGTATGGTCGAGCCAGGATCGGGTCGGGGTGCCGCGGAAGAGGTGGTAGTGAGCGGCGAAGCGGCGCCAGATGGTCCTGGGGTCGCGTTCGACCGGGCTGCCGTCCCGGGTTGGGATGCCGAGTTCCTCCAGGCGCACGCCTTGGCTGTAGAGCATCCGGAAGATGTAGTGGTCGGGAATGACGAACAGAGTCGCCGGATCGGGGAACGGCTCGTTCTCCGCGTACCACCGCGGATCCGTATGGCCGTGCGGCGAGACGATCGGCAGGTCCTGGATGCCCGCATAGAGGCGTCGCGCCACGTCGCGCACTGCAGGCTCGGCAGGAAAAAGCCGGTCCGGGTGGATCAGCATCGCGTACTCCCTGAGCGTCCCTTCCGGCCTGTTCTCGGCCGGTTCCCAACGCTGCGACAGAAGACTAGATCGGGTGGGGCTTCTTTGCAATGGCCTACTAGTATGGTAGTGTATCACACATGAGTGACAAACCCCTTCAAAAGCTGGATCTCCACAGGGAGCCAATCGCGCGGCAGATCACGCGCGCCCTTCGCCACGCCATCGTGACGATGCAGCTCTCGCCGGGGGAGATGCTGTCCGAGCAGGACTTGGCTCGACGCTTCGGCGTCAGCCGTTCGCCGGTGCGAGAGGCCTTGATCAAGCTGAGTGAGGCGGGACTCGTACGCGTGCTGCCGCAGCGGGGTACGCAGGTGGTGAAGATCTCGCGCGCAGGCGTTGAGGACGCCCGCTTCATCCGGGAGGCAGTCGAGGCCGCCGTGGTGCGCGAGGCCGCCCTGAAGGCATCTCCAGCCATGCTGGCCGAGCTGAATGGCAGCCTGACCCGGCAGCGGCGCGCTCAGCGCTCAGGTTCCACGGAAGAGTTCCTGGCCCTGGACGAGGAGTTCCATCGCCTTCTGGCGGAGACCGCGGGGCGGCCGGCGGCGTGGCAGATGATCGAAGATATCAAGCCGCAGATGGATCGGGTGCGCTTCCTCGATATGACCAAGGCCATGCCCCGCCATGCTGTGATCGCCCAGCACGCCGTGATCGTGGACGCCATCAAGGCCGGCGACCCTGCCGCAGCCGAGCAGGCCATGCGCAGCCACATGAGCGAGATCCTGCGCTCCCTGCCGGAAGTTGCCGCCCAGTATCCTGATCTGTTCGAATGGGAAGCTGAGGCCGCGCCGGAAGTGCTCAGCGCCTGACATGCGCGATTCGCGCGGATCCCTGAAAAGCGGGAAACGGCGCAACAAGGATATGGATATGCTGGACAAGCCTTGCCCGATGCCGCGGACGGTGCGCCTTCACGAGAACGACAACTTGGTCGTGGCCGTCGATCCCATCGATCCCGGTTCCGTCCTCTATGGGGTAGCCGCCAGGGAGCGGGTGCCGCGCGGCCACAAGATGGCCATCCGCCCCATTGCCGAAGGAGAGCCCATCCTGAAGTTCGGGCAGATCATCGGTTTCGCGTCGAAACCCGTGGCACCGGGTGAATGGCTCCATGAGCACAACGTGGAAATGCATGCCTTCGCCCGCGACTACCATTTCGCCGAGGATGCCCGGCAGGAGGCGGTTCTGCCCCGCGAAGAGCAGGCGACGTTCGAGGGCTTCCGCCGGCAGAACGGCAAAGTCGGCACGCGCAACTACATCGGCATCCTGACAAGCGTGAATTGCTCGGCCTCCGCGGCGCGCTTCATCGCCAAGGAAGTGGAGCGTTCGGGCCTGCTCGACGACTATCCCCAGATCGACGGCATCATCCCGCTGGTGCACGGCACCGGCTGCGGCATGGACATCAAGGGGGAGGGGGCCGAGATCCTCAAGCGGACGCAGTGGGGCTACGCCTCCAATCCCAACATGGCCGGAGTGCTGATGGTGGGGCTCGGCTGCGAGGTTTTCCAGATCGGGCGCTGGAAGGAGCTCTACGGCCTTGAGGAGAGCGACACCTTCCGCACCATGACGATCCAGGAGACCGGCGGTACGCGCAGGACGGTCGAGGCGGGGGTGGCGGCGATCAGGGAGATGCTGCCCCGCGCCAGCGACGCCCGGCGCGAGACGGTTCCCGCCTCCGAGCTGATGCTTGCCCTGCAATGCGGCGGCTCCGACGGCTATTCCGGCATCACGGCTAATCCGGCCCTCGGCGCGGCGGTCGATCTCCTTGTTCGGCATGGCGGCACCGCCATCCTGTCGGAGACGCCGGAGATCTACGGAGCCGAGCACCTCCTGACGCGCCGCGCCGCTACCCGGGAGATCGGCGAGAGGCTCGTGGAGCGGATCCGCTGGTGGGAGGACTACACGGCCCGCAACCACGGCGAGATGAACAATAATCCGTCTCCCGGCAACAAGGCGGGCGGCCTCACGACGATTCTCGAAAAGTCCCTCGGTGCCGCCGCGAAGGGAGGCACCACCACCCTCACCGGCGTCTATCGCTACGCCGAGCCGGTGACTGCGAAAGGCTTCGTGTTCATGGACACGCCCGGCTACGATCCCGTCTCGGCCACGGGCCAGGTGGCCGGCGGTGCCAACGTGCTGTGCTTCACCACCGGACGCGGATCGGCCTATGGCTGCAAGCCCACGCCCTCAATCAAGCTCGCCACCAACAGCGAGATCTACCGTCGCATGATCGACGACATGGACATCAATTGCGGCGACATTCTCGATGGCGTATCCATCGAGGAGAAGGGGCGGGAGATCTTCGACACGATCCTCCGCGTCGCCTCAGGAGAGCGCACGAAATCGGAACTCCTCGGCTACGGCGACGCCGAGTTCCTGCCCTGGCAGGTCGGCGCCACCATGTGATAAAGGGCGCTCGTCCTCAACGGGCAGCGGGGCCTTCCGCCCCGCCGAACGACTACGAGCCCAGGGAAATTCCGAAACATGTCTCTGATGGAGCTTGCAGGCTTCCTGATCCTGACGGGCGTGGCCGCCTATGCCCAGACCCTGACGGGCTTCGCCTTCGGGCTGATCACCATGGGAGGCGTCGGCCTCACGGGGCTCCTGTCGCTGACCGACGCCGCAGTGATCGTGAGCATGCTCACCCTGGTCAATGCCACGCAGATGCTCCTGAAGGGCTGGCGAGACGTGGCGTGGCGCGAGTTCGGGCTCGTCATGGCAGCAAGCATCCCGCTGCTTTTCGTGGGCTATTGGCTGCTCGAATGGCTGGCCGACACCCGCGCCGACCTCCTGCGGGTGATCTTGGGGCTGGTGATCGTCGTCTCGAGCCTCCAGCTTGCGCGAAAGCCCCAGCCTCTGACCCGGCAATCGGGCGACGGCTCGCTCCTGTTCTTCGGTGGGCTCGCCGGCCTCATGGGCGGCATGTTCTCCACGGCGGGCCCGCCGCTCGTCTATCACCTCTATCGCCAACCCATGCCGCAGGTGAGGGTTCGCGAGACCCTGGTGACGGTCTTCGCACTGAATGCCGTCTTTCGCATCGGCCTCGTGGGTCTCTCCGGCGACCTGCCGCCTGCCTCCACCCTCTCGGGGCTGCTCGCCGCGCCGGCGGTCATGGGCGCGACCTACGCCGCCCGCCGCTGGCCGCCTCCCATCGCTCCCGCCACGATGCGCCGCATCGTGTTCGTGCTGCTGTTCCTTTCCGGGCTCTCGCTCGGCGCCCCTGCCGTCCTGCGTCTTCTTGCACCTCTTGTCTGATCGACCCTCGGCTGGTCACATGACGACAGCGCGTCTGCTTCGCGCATTGGAACCTGCTGACGCCTCACACGATCGAGAGGCGCAAACGAGGGGAGGTCCCGATGGAAGCCATTCTACGCCTGCAATGCGATCCGGTTCTCGGCGGCCGGATCGACCGCGAGACGCCCATCGGAATGGTCACCGTCGCGACAGTCGAGCGGCAGGCGGACGGCCTCGTCGTGCATCTGGCGAAGAATGGGGAAGGGGCGGGGCTGGAGTATCTCGACGGTCTCCGAGCCAGGGACTGCAACGACCTCCGGCACCGGATCGCCCGACCCGAGGTGACGGTTACGATGCCGGATATCTGACCGTCAGCGTCCTCACGCGTGAGCCGCCTCCAGAACGGGTACCTTGGCAGGCGGCGCCTCGGCGGCAAGGCGGGCCGACAGGCGCTCGACCTCCGCCTTCACCTTCTCGATGGCTGCTTCCTTGACCGGGCCGTAGCCGCGGATGTCCATCGGAGCCCGGGCGATTGCCAGCAGGTCGGGAAGCCGACCCGGGTCGAGATTGGCTACGATGCGGTCGATCTGCTCCTCGTACCAGCCGATCAGGGCGCGCTCCGTCCGACGTTCTGCGGTGTGGCCGAACGGGTCGAAGGCTGTACCGCGAAGGAACTTCATCCGCGCCAGGATCCGGAGCGGCGTCTGGAGCCAGGGACCGAAGGCGCGTTTTCGCGGGCGTCCCCGCGCGTCCTTCTGCGTCGCCAGGAAAGGCGGCGCCATGTGATAGACCACCTTGAAGTCGCCTTCGAACTCCCGCCGCAACTCGTCGAGAAAACCGGTCTCCATATGGAGGCGGGCGACCTCGTATTCGTCCTTGTAGGCCATCAGCTTGAACAGCGAGCGGGCCACCGCCTCGGTCAGCGTCTCAGAGCCCAGAGCCGATTCGGCCGCGCGGACCCGGTCGACCTTCGCGTTGTACCGTGCCGCATAGGCGGCGTCCTGATAGTCCGAGAGGAAGGCCACGCGGCGGGCGATCACCTGATCCAGCGTTTCGGACGCTTCCAGCTTGCGGCCAGCGGCCTGCCGCACGAATTCCGGATCGACACTGGCGATCCGTCCCCAGGCGAAGGCCTGTTTGTTGCGCTCGACCGAGACGCCGTTGAGCTCCATAGCGCGCAGCAGAGCCTCCAGCGACACCGGAACCAGACCCTGCTGCCAGGCGAAGCCCAGCATCATCACGTTCGCGTAAACGGTGTCGCCGAGCAGGGCCTCCGCCGCCGCGTTGGCATCGATTGTCGCGAGATTCCCGGTGCCGATCACCCGCTCGATGGCGCGCAGGCGCAGGGCGCTGGCGAGGTCCGCGTCCCGAAAGCGCACCACGTCGCCGGTCGGCATCTCGGCCGTATTTACGACCGCCTTCATTCCGTTGCGGTAGGTTCCGGACGCCTTCGGCGAGGAGCTGACGACGAGGTCGCAGCCGATGAGCGCATCCGCCGCACCCTGGTCGATGCGGACTTGGTTGAGCATGGCCGGCCGCTCCGCCATGCGAAGATAACTCAGGACGGGGCCGAACTTCTGCGCGAAGCCGGTGAAGTCCAGCACGGAGACGCCATGGCCCTCCAGATGCGCCGCCATGCTGATCAGCGCCCCGACCGTGACGACGCCTGTTCCGCCGACGCCCGTCACCAGGAGGTCGAACGGTTCATGGAGGTCGGGGAGAGTCGGCAGCGGTAGCGAGGCGGCTCTCGCGAAGGCATCGATCCCTGAACCGGTCTTCGCCCGGCGTTTGGCGCCTTCCACCGTGACGAAGCTAGGGCAGAAGCCGTTCAGGCAGGAGAAGTCCTTGTTGCAAGTCGAAAGGTTGATCTTGCGCTTGCGTCCGAACGGTGTCTCCTTCGGCTCGACGCTGAGGCAGTTCGATTCCACCGAGCAGTCGCCGCAGCCCTCGCAGACAAGATCGTTGATATAGGCGAAGCGGGCAGGGTCCTCCATCTGACCGCGCTTGCGACGACGTCGCTTTTCCGTGGCGCAGGTCTGCTCATAGATCAGCACCGAGACGCCGGGAACCTCGCGCAGTTCCTTCTGCACCGCGTCCAGATCCTCCCGCGGGTGGATCGTCACGCCGTCGGGAAGGTCCGCCGGCACGAACTTGGAAGGATCGTCCGATACCAGCGCAATGCGCGAAACACCCTCGGCGCGCACGCTATGGGCGATGGCATAGACGCTGACCGGCCCGTCCACCGGCTGCCCGCCCGTCATGGCGACCGCATCGTTGAACAGGATCTTGTAGGTGATGTTGGCGCCCGCTGCGATGGCCTGCCGGATCGCCATGGAGCCGGAGTGGTAGTAGGTGCCCTCGCCCAGGTTCTGGAAGATATGGCCTTGGCCGGTGAATTTCGACGAGGCCGCCCAGTTGACGCCCTCGCCGCCCATCTGGATCAGCGAGGAAGTTTCCCGGTCCATCCAGCTTGCCATGAAATGGCAGCCGATGCCGGCCAGCGCCTTGGAGCCCTCGGGCACTTTGGTCGAGGTATTGTGCGGACAGCCTGAGCAGAAATAGGGCGTGCGGGTCGCGCCCGGCACGGAGATCATGCGCTCCGGATCGGGCGTAAGGGCGGCGACCCGTTCGGCGAGGTTCAGATCCGGGAAGATCGGATCGAGGCGCTTGGCCAGGACGCCGGCGAGGAAACCCGGCGACAGTTCTCCGGTCCAGGGGATGAGCCGGTTGCCGTTCTCGTCATGCTTGCCGACCATGCGCTCGGGCTTGGAGCCCGGATAGTCGTAGAAGTATTCCTTGAACTGACTCTCGATGATGCCGCGTTTCTCCTCGACCACGAGGATCTCCCGCTTGCCCTTCACGAACTCCATGGCGTCATGCAGCGGGAGCGGCCACACCATGCCGACCTTGTAGATGTCGATCCCGTGCCGGCGGCAGGCGGCTTCGTCGAGGCCGATCAGGCGCAGGGCCTCCATGAGGTCGAGATGGGCCTTGCCGGTGGTGACGATGCCGTAGGTGGCCCAGGGAATGTCGTAGATGCGCCGGTCGATAGGGTTGGCCTTGGCGAAGGCATAGACGGCGTGCTTCTTCGCCTCCATCCGCTCCTCGATCTGGGGACCCGGCAGGTCCGGCCAGCGGTAATGCAGGCCACCGGGCGGCGGCGTGAAATCCGGCTGGCGGAACATGCGCGGGGGGCGCAGGTCGACGGAGACACCCGATTCAACGATCTCCGACACGGCCTTGAAGCCAACCCACATCCCCGAGAAGCGGCTGAGCGCATAGCCGTATTCGCCGAATTCGAGATACTCGCCGACGCCTGCCGGATGCAGGGTCGGCATGAACCAGCTCATGAACGCAACATCCGACTGGTGGGGCATGGAAGACGAGACGCATCCGTGGTCGTCGCCTGCGACCACCAGCACGCCCCCATGCGGGGAGGACCCATAGGCGTTGCCGTGCTTCAGAGCGTCGCCAGAGCGGTCGACGCCGGGTCCCTTGCCGTACCAGAGGCCGAACACGCCCTGCACCTGCCGGTCGGGACTGGTTTCCACCTGTTGCGACCCCAGTACTGCTGTTGCCGCCAGGTCCTCGTTCACCGCCGGCATGAACTCGATCCGATGCGCCTTCAGCTGATCCCGAATGCGCCAGAGCTCAAGGTCAACGCCGCCGAGGGGTGAGCCGCGATAGCCGGAGATGAACCCGGCCGTGTCGAGGCCCGCGGACCGATCCCGCCGCGCCTGGTCAAGCGCGATGCGGGCGATGGCCTGAGTGCCGGTGAGGAAAACCCGGCCTTCCTGGCAATTGTAGCGGTCGGAGAGCTCGTAGGCGTCGAGTGACATGCGGCGTTCCATGGGCAATCCCGTAGCGAGCTGCGCCGTCTTCCGGCTCCCCTCAAGGATAACCCCGAACGCCTGGTAGATGTTTCCTATTTCTTCCTCTTGAGACCCGAGAAGCGGGAGAAGCTTGCAGAACGAGCTTCCTATTGGCAGTTTTTGTCAATGACGGAGGAGCGGATGATCGAAAAGCAGGACGAGCACATTCTGGCGCAGCTGCAGAAGGACGGGCGCGCGACAAACCAGCAGCTGGCGGATGACGTGGGCATGTCCACCTCCGCCTGCTGGCGCCGAGTGCGCGCCCTGGAGCAGGCTCGGGTCATCAAGGGCTATTCAGCCCTGGTGGATCGGGAGAAAGCCGGCTTCGCAACCTCGGCGATCCTCCATGTCTCCCTCGAGCGGCACGACGCGAAGTTCGTGGACGAGTTCGTCTCACGGGTGACGGCGCGGGCCGAAGTCCTGGAATGCTTCGCGACCACCGGGGACGCCGATTACCACCTGCGGGTCGTCGTACGCGACATGAAGGCCTACAACCATTTTCTCGACGACTTCATGTTCCGGCTTCCCGGCATCCGCTACGTCCGCACCAACGTCATCCTGAAGGAAATCAAGACCAGCGTCGCGCTGCCGTTCTGAGGCAGGCTACTTGCTCTCGGGCAGCATCGCATAGGCGAGCTGCGCCATGGCGATGGGGCGCTCGTCGCCGTCGGTCGTGAGCGTCACGCTGCCGAACGCCATGGTGCGGCCGAGGCGGACGACCCGCGCCTCTGCGAGAACGTCCGCATTGGCGGCGGGACGGAGGAAGTGCATGGTCTGGTCCACCGTCGTCATGGGCTTGTAGGCCCCGGCAGCCGAAGACACCGCGAAGACCATCGCGGTGTCCGCAAGGCTCATGAGCGCCTGCCCGCACACGACGCCGTTGTCGCGACAGAGCTTTTCCGAAAAGGGCATGCGCAGGACGGCGCCGTTCGTGTCCAGGCGCTCGACCGAGAGATCGAGATCCTGGATCCAGCGCGCGAAGACGCTGGTCAGCATCTCGTCGGCCGCGGCCTTGTCGAATTCGGTGATCGCCGCCCCCAGGGTCATCGGTGTCGTCCTCGCAGGTTGGTTCGGAAGGGAAGGGTTGAGGGTTAATCTCAAACTGCTTCGAGGGACATGGCAATTCCCTGGCCGACGCCGATGCACATGGTCGCGAGGGCGCGTTTCGCGTCGCGGTGCCTCATCTCGATGGCAGCTGTAAGGGCGAGGCGGGCGCCGGACATGCCGAGCGGATGGCCGAGCGCGATGGCGCCACCGTTTGGATTGACGTGCTCCGCGTCGTCGGCGAGCCCGAGCTGGCGCAGGCAGGCGAGGGCCTGGGCGGCGAAGGCCTCGTTCAGCTCGACCAGGTCGAAGTCGGAGATCTTCAGGCCCTGCCGGTCGAGCAGCTTCCGCGTCGCCGGAACGGGGCCGATGCCCATGATGCGTGGCTCGACGCCGGCCGTCCCGAGCCCCGTAATGCGGGCGAGAGGACGGAGCCCGAAGCGCTCGACCGCAGCCTCGGACGCGACCAGCACCGCTGCCGCGCCGTCGTTGACGCCGGAGGCGTTGCCGGCCGTGACCGAACCGCCCTTCCGGAACGGGGTGGGAAGCGAGGCGAGCTTCTCCAGGCTCGTCTCCCGCGGGTGCTCGTCCCGTTCGACCAGGATGGGATCGCCCTTGCGCTGCGGGATGGAAACCGGCGCGATCTCCTCGGCGAGGCGGCCGCTCTTCTGGGCGGCCGAGGCGCGGGCCTGGCTGCGCAGCGCGAAGGCGTCCTGGTCATCGCGGGTGATCTGGAAATCCTCGGCCACGTTCTCAGCGGTCTCCGGCATGGAGTCGATGCCGTATTGCGCCTTCAGGACCGGATTGACGAACCGCCAGCCGATGGTCGTGTCGTGGATTTCGGCCGAGCGGGAGAAGGCTTCCGTCGCCTTGCCCATGACGAGCGGAGCGCGGGTCATGGATTCCGTTCCACCGGCGATGGCGAGATCGATCTCGCCGGCCTTGATTGCCCGCGCGGCGGCGCCGATGGCATCGAGCCCCGAGCCGCACAGGCGGTTGATTGTGGTGCCCGGCACGCTCGTCGGAAGGCCCGCCAGGAGCGCCGACATGCGGGCGACGTTGCGGTTGTCCTCGCCGGCCTGGTTGGCGCAGCCGAAGATCACCTCGTCGATAGCGTCCGGCTGGACGGACGCCAGCTTCTTCAGGAGCTCGCGGATGACGTGCGCGCCCAAGTCGTCCGGCCTCACGGCGGCGAGGCTGCCGGCATAGCGTCCGATAGGCGTCCGTACTCCATCGACCAGATAGGCATGGGGCATGGTCTCAAGCTCCTTCGTTGTCGCTCGGATCAGGAATAGAAGCGGGCGCCGGAGGCGGCGCGGCTCACGAGCCCTTCCGCGGGCTCCCAGCCTGGCCCATCTTGGCCGGCGCGCTCGTTCACCTTATCGAGAATGGCTTGCAGGCCGACCCGGTCCGCCTCGAACAGCGGTCCTCCGCGCCAGGCGGGATAGCCGTAGCCGTGCATCATCACCACGTCGACGTCGAGCGGACGCTCGACGATGCGCTCGTCCAGGATCTTGCAGGCTTCGTTCACAATGGCTGCGCGGATGCGTGCTTGGATCTCGTCCGCCGGAATCGGGCGCCTGGTCAGCCCGCGGCGGCGCGAGGCGTCTTCGATCAGCTCCGTGACGAAGGGGTCGGGTTCGCGCTTGCCGCCTTCGTAGCGGTACCAGCCGGCGCCGGTCTTGCGGCCGAAGCGGCCTGCCTCGCAGAGCCGGTCGGCAACGTCCACATAGCGCTCGCGCGGATCGCGGGTCGGCGCGAGGCGCTTGCGCCTGGCCCAGGAGATGTCGAGGCCCGCGAGGTCCGACACGGCGAAGGGACCCATCGGGAAGCCGAAGGATTCCATGGCGGCATCCACCTCGTGCGGGAGCGCGCCTTCCTCGAGCAGATACTCGGCCTGCTGACGATAGCGGGTGAGGATGCGGTTGCCCACGAAGCCCTCGCAAACCCGGCAGACGACCGGAATCTTGCGCAGGCGCTTGGCTATGGCGAGTCCCGTAGCCACCACGTCTATGGCTGTCGCATCGGTCCGGACGATTTCCACCAGCTTCATAACGTTGGCAGGGCTGAAGAAGTGGAGCCCAACCACGTCGGCCGGGCGAGACGTGGCCTGACCGATCACGCCCACATCGAGATAGCTCGTATTCGTCGCCAGGATGGCTCCAGGCCGGAGAATGCCGTCCAGATCCCGGAAGAGGGTGCGCTTGACCTCCATGTCTTCGAACACGGCTTCGATGACGAGGTCGCGGTCTACTAGGCTGGAGAGGCCGACATCGTAGCTGATGGCTTTCAGGCGCTCGTCCCGCACGAAGTCCGTGAGGCGGCCGCTCGCCACCTGCCTGTCGTAGATGTCGGTGATCCTTCCGCGGCCGGCCGAGAGGGCCTGCTCGCTCGTCTCGACGACCTTCACGTCGAATCCCGCATCCGCGAAGGCCACGGCAATCCCCGAGCCCATGGTCCCAGCACCGATCACACCGACCTTCTGGACCGGCCGCGCTTCGACATTTTCCACCCCCGGAACGCGCATCACCTCGCGCTCCGCAAAGAAGGCATGGCGAAGCGCAGCCGATTGATCGGAGGAGCGAAGCTCCAGAAATGTCTCCCGCTCGCGCGCCATGCCATCCGCGAGCGGAAGCTCCGCGGCAAGCAGCGCGAGTTCCGCCGCCCGGCTGGGCGCCTCGGCGCCTCGGGCCTTCCGACGAATTCCGGCAATCTTCTTTGTGGCGGTCTCGGGATCCATCCCCGCTACCGACAATTCGCCCGTCCGCCGCAGCGGCTTGCCGATGAGTTCCCGGGCGAAGTCCATCGCCTCGTCACGAAGGTCCTGGCTCGAGATGCGGTCCGCCAAGCCGAGCCGCAGGGCTTCCGCCGCTTTCACATTCCGGCCGCTCGACACGAGGTCGACGGCGGCCTCCATGCCGACCAGCCGGGGAAGCCGTTGCGTGCCGCCGGCCCCAGGAACAAGTCCGAGCTTCACCTCGGGCAGGCCAAACTGTGCGCCGGGATCGACCACCCGTCCGTGGCAGGCCAACGCGATCTCGCAGCCGCCGCCGAGGGCCGTGCCCTGAACGGCCGCGACCACCGGCTTGGAACAGGCCTCGATGGCATTGATCACGTCCGGTAGATGCGGCTCGCGCGGGGGCTGCCCGAACTCGCGGATGTCGGCACCGGCCACGAAGGTTCTCCCGGCGCAGGCAATAACGGCAGCCTGGATCTGCGGGCTCCGGTCGACCTCCCCGATCGCCTCCAGCAATCCGGTCCTCACAGCCTGCGAGGTCGCATTGACCGGCGGGTTGTCGATCTCGATCAGGGCCACGGGCGTCGTCGCGACGAGCCGTACGGGTCCGTTCGCGCCGGGTTCCGATGGCAGGGGTGAAGAAAGGGTCATGACTTGCGCACCGCGTTCATCGTGAGAAGCTCGTAGCTGGCGACCGTTTCACCCTTGCCGGTCATGATCTCCACGTCCCAGCGCACCTCGCCGTACTGCTCGTTGCGCGGGGACTTCGCCTTCGTGGTCAACCTGACCTTGACGGACTCGCCCGGCTGCACGGGCTTGATGAAGCGCAACGAGTCGAGGCCGTAATTGGCGAGGACCGGACCCGGATCGGGATCGACGAAGAGGCCGGCCGCGAAGGACAGGAGAAGATAGCCGTGGGCCACGCGTCCCGGGAAGAACGGATGGTCCTTGGTCGCCTCCTCGCTCATATGCGCATAGAAGGTGTCGCCCGTGAAGTGGGCGAAGTGCTCGATGTCCTCCAGGGTGATCGTGCGCTCCTTCGACACGAAGGTCTGGCCGATCTCCAGATCGTCGAAGTGGTAGCGGAAGGGATGCTGGTCCTTCTGGATGGCCGGCGCGCCCTTGATCCAGCTCTGCGTCACACGCGACAGCATGGCGGGCGAACCCTGAAGCGCCGTGCGCTGCATGTAGTGGTAGACACCGCGCATGCCTCCAAGCTCCTCGCCGCCCCCCGCGCGGCCCGGTCCGCCATGGACCATGTGAGGCATCGGCGAGCCGTGGCCGGTCTGCTCCTTGCCGCAATCCCGGTCGATGAGAACCAGGCGCCCATGGAAGGCGCCGACGCCGAACACGAGGTCCGCTGCGGCATTGGCGTCGTAGGTGTAGAGGGACGCGACGAGGCTGCCGTCGCCGCGATTTGCAAGCGCCACCGCCTGATCGAGCCCATCGTACCCCATCACCGTGCAGACCGGCCCAAAGGCCTCGATGCTGTGCACGTTGGTGGCGCGGATCGGATCGGGGCAGTGCAGAAGGAGAGGGGGGATAAAGGCGCCGCGCTCGCGGTCAGCGCCCTCGACCGTGAAGTTCTCGGGATCGCCCACCACGATGTCCGCCTCGGAACGCAGCTTCGCGACCTGCGCCAGGACGTCCCGGCGCTGGCCGAGGCCGACCACCGGCCCCATGCGGACGCCCTCCAGCTCCGGGTTGCCGATCGTCACCTTGGACAGGCGCTCCCGCAGGGCCTCGATGACGGCCGGCACATGCGCATTCGGCGCGATAGCGCGGCGGATCGCGGTGCACTTCTGCCCCGCCTTGACGGTCATTTCCTTCGCGACCTCCTTCACGAACAGGTCGAATTCCGGCGTGCCCGGCCCCGCGTCGGGCGCGAGGATCGCGGCGTTGAGCGAATCGCGCTCGGCGATGAACCGAACCGACTCTCTTGCGATGACCGGATGACGCTGGAGCTTCTGGGCCGTGTCGGCCGAGCCGGTGAAGGATACCACGTCCTGGCAGGTCAGGTGGTCAAACAGGTCGCCGGTGGGGCCGATGATGCACTGGAGCGCACCCTCGGGAAGAATGCGGGATTCGTCGATCATCCGCACCAGCGCATGCGCCACGTAGGACGTGATGGTGGCAGGCTTCGTGACCACCGGCACGCCGGCGAGGATCGCTGGGGCGAGCTTCTCCAGCATGCCCCAGCACGGGAAGTTGAAGGCGTTGATGTGAACGGCCACCCCGTGCAGCGACGTCATCACGTGCTGGCCCACGAAGGTGCCACCCTTCGACAGGGATTCCGCGCCCCCATCCAGCAGGAAGGTTGCGTTGGGCAGTTCACGCCGGCCCTTCGAGGCATAGACGAAGAGGGTGCCGATGCCGCCGTCGACGTCGATGAAGTTGTCCGAGCGCGTGGTGCCGGTCTGGTAGGAGAGCCGATAGAGTTGCTCCTTGCGCTCCGTGAGGTAGAGGGCGAGGCGCTTCAGAAGCTCTCCACGTTGGTGGAAGGTGAGGCGGCGCAGGTTCGGGCCGCCGACTTGCCGGGCATAGGCGAGCACCTCTCCCATATCCAGGCCGCCGCCGACGACTTCGGCAACCACGTCGCTGGTTACTGCGCTGCGGACCTCGGCCAGCTCCTGGCCCGGTGCGATCCAACTCCCGCGGACGAAGCTTTCAAGTCTCATCTGAACACCCTGGAATGCCTAGTGCAACCCGTGCAGGGGCGATGCACGATTTTGCTGCATTATTGACCGACCGGCCGGTTAGTCAAGGAATTTCGAGTTCGTCGGACCGTGGCAGGGGCTTGGCGTCTGGCAGCCGGCAAGGGATAAGCTCTCGGGCAGCGGTGGGGCATGACGTAGCGCCCGCCGGATGCGAGTGATCCGGAGTTGTTTGGATGGCTGCGTTTGTTGATGCGCTCCTCGACAGGTTTCATGAGCGGACTCCGATCCGGGCAGGCTCGCTGATCGTGACGGTCTTTGGCGATGCCGTGGTTCCGCGCGGCGGCGTCCTGTCCCTGAGCTCGCTGCACGAGATCATGCGCGCCTTCCGCATCAGCGATACGCTCGTCCGAACGGCGCTGTCGCGCCTCGTCACCGACGGCTGGTTCGAACGATGGAAGGTCGGCCGCAACAGCTACTACCAGCTGACGGCCATGGGGCGGGAGGCCTTTGCCCAGGCCACGCAGCGCATCTATGCCGATCCGCCGCAGGACTGGTGCGGCGCCTTCGATCTCCTTCTGCTCGAGAACACCCAGGACAGGAGTGTGTTACGGGCCGGCCTGTCGGAAGCCGGTTACGGCACCCTCGGGCCGGACCTTCTCATCGCCGCAGGGGCACCAACGAGTGGCGGAGGGCCATTCTTGCGCCTCTCTGCCGCCCCTGCCGACCTTTCGACTGCCCAACGGCTGGTGGAGCGTGCCTGGCCCCTGGAGGAGATCGAGGGGCGCTACCAGCGCTTCGTCGCCACCTATTCGGGAACGCTCGACGCGCTCGGGAAAGGCGTTGCCTTCGGCGACCTCGACGCCCTTCTGGTCCGTATCCTCCTGATCCACGACTACCGCAGGGCCGTGCTGAAGGACCCGCTGCTACCGCCCCAGCTTCTCCCCAAGCCTTGGACGGGAACGGCGGCGAGGGAACTCTGCGGCAAGATCTACAAGACGCTCATGCCCGCCGCGGAGCGGTGGATCGACACCCATGCCCAGAATGACAGAGGGCCCCTGCCGGCGGCAGACCCCAGCTTCGCCAGGCGCTTCGCAGCGGCCCATTCCGTCGTCCAAATCGGCGTGACCTAGTCAATACGTTACAAAAAACTCTTGAACGTCGAGTTTTTTGTGACATATTAAACAACGTGGCCCGACCCGTGCGAGTGCGCCATGCCGCTCGCCCGTTCGGCACCTGCGCCGCGTGCAGCCAGGTCGTTGAACAGCTACGCTGGGAACGGGTTTAGGGTTAGAGGCGACAGACGAGGCAGCGAAGTCTAGGAGGAGCGCCATGTATGCGCAGATGGTGAAAACGGGCGTCGACCACGTCCAGTCCCGGGAAGAAATGTCCCCCGAGGAGCGCGCCTTCCAGGATCGCATCGATGCGGACGTCAAGATCGAGCCGAAGGAGTGGATGCCGGAGGCATATCGAAAGACCCTGGTCCGGCAGATTTCCCAGCACGCCCATTCCGAGATCATCGGCATGCAGCCGGAGGGCAACTGGATCACCCGAGCGCCGACCCTCGAGCGCAAGGCGATCCTGCTCGCCAAGGTGCAGGACGAGGCGGGTCACGGTCTTTATCTCTACTGCGCCGCGGAAACCCTGGGCGTTTCCCGCGACGAGCTCATGGAGCAGCTCAACAGCGGCAAGGCCAAGTATTCGAGCATCTTCAACTATCCGACCCTGACCTGGGCCGATATCGGCGCCATCGGCTGGCTCGTGGACGGTGCCGCAATCATGAACCAAGTGCCGCTGCAGCGCTGCTCCTACGGCCCGTACTCCCGAGCAATGATCCGTATCTGCAAGGAGGAGAGCTTCCACCAGCGCCAGGGTTACGACATCATGATGAAGCTCGCGCGCGGAACGCCCGAGCAGAAGCAGATGGCCCAGGACGCCCTGAACCGGTGGTGGTGGCCGTCGCTGATGATGTTCGGCCCGTCCGACGCGGATTCGGTGCACAGCGCCCAGTCGATGAAGTGGAAGATCAAGATCAACTCCAACGACGAGCTGCGTCAGAAATTCGTCGACCAAACCGTGCCCCAGGCTGAGTACCTTGGCCTCGCCGTCCCGGATCCCGACCTCAAGTGGAACGCCGAGCGCGGCCACTATGATTTCGGCGAGATCAACTGGGAGG
The DNA here is from genome assembly GCA_035645535.1 of Microvirga sp. Taxonomy (GTDB): domain Bacteria; phylum Pseudomonadota; class Alphaproteobacteria; order Rhizobiales; family Beijerinckiaceae; genus Microvirga. Next base: position 25,346 of record DASQMJ010000025.1, read on the forward strand.
AGTTCTACCAGGTGATCAGCGGCAACGGCCCCTGCAACCGCCAGCGCCTGCGGACCAGGGTGAAGGCCTACGAGGAAGGGCGCTGGGTCCGAGACGCCGCGGAGGCCTATGCGGCCAAGAAGGCCGCCCGGGCTCAGGCGAAGGCTGCGTGAGCGGGAGGACGGGGATGAGCGACAAAAAGAAGGAATGGCCTCTCTGGGAGGTCTTCATCCGCAGCCAGCACGGCCTCGCCCACCGGCATGTGGGCAGCCTGCACGCCCCGGATGCCGAGATGGCGATCATGAACGCCCGCGACGTCTACACGCGCCGCAACGAGGGCGTGAGCATCTGGGTGGTCAAGGCCTCGGACATCGCAGCCAGCTCGCCCAGCGAGAAGGGGCCGCTGTTCGAGCCGGCCAACAGCAAGGTCTACCGGCACCCGACCTTCTACGAGATTCCCGAAGAGCTGGGGCATATGTGATGAACGAGCAGGAAGCCCTCTTCGAGTATCTCCTGCGCCTCGGCGACAATGCTCTCATCCTCGGGCATCGTCTGTCGGAATGGTGCGGGCACGCGCCGGCTCTCGAGGAGGATCTGGCCCTGTCGAACGTGGCCCTCGACCTCATCGGGCAGACCCAGCTTTGGCTGAACCTCGCCGGCACGGTGGAAGGGAAGGGGCGGGACGCCGACAAGCTCGCCTATCTCAGGGACGCCCGGGATTTCCGCAATGTGCTGCTGGTCGAGCAGCCGAACGGCGACTTTGCCGTCACCATGGCGCGCCAGCTCTATTTCGATGCTTGGCATTACCTTCTCCTCCAGGGCCTCATGAGTTCGAAAGACTCCCGTGTCGCTGAGATCGCCGCGAAGTCCCTCAAGGAAGTGACGTACCACCTCGAACGCAGCCGCGAATGGGTGCTGAGGCTCGGCGACGGCACCGAGGAGAGTCACCGCCGCATGCAGGATGCGCTCGACGATCTCTGGATGTACACGGGCGAGCTGTTCGAGTCCGACGCGGTCGACCAGGAGATGGCCCGTGCCGGCATCGGGCCGGATGTCTCGACTCTGCACGAGCCGTGGCTCGGCCTCATGCGCGCCACCGCCCAGGAGGCGACCCTGACCCTGCCGCAGCCCGGTTGGGCGCAGCGGGGCGGCAAGCAGGGAATTCACTCGGAGCATCTCGGCTACATCCTGGCTGACCTGCAGTTCCTCCAGAGGGCCTATCCCAACGCCACGTGGTGAGGAGGCAGGGTCCATGACGCCGACCGTGACGCGGCCTAGTCTCGACCAGATCCGGAGCTGGCTCGCGGAAGTTCCCGATCCGGAGGTGCCGGCCGTCTCGGTCATGGACCTCGGCATCGTGCGTGATGTGCAATGGCAGGACGACGAACTGGTGGTGGCGATCACGCCGACCTATTCGGGCTGTCCCGCCACGAGCGTCATCGCCCTGGACGTCGAGATGGCTCTCAGGGCACGTGGGATCGACCGCCTGAAGGTCGAGCGGCGACTGTCGCCGCCCTGGACGACGGACTGGATCACCGAGGACGGCAGGCGCAAGCTCGAGGCCTACGGCATCGCGCCGCCGGCCGGAAAAGCCCAGAGCCCTTCGCCGTTCGACCGGTTCCTCCGCAGCACGCCGCCGGTGATCAAGTGTCCGCGCTGCGGCTCCGACAAAACATTCCGCGTCAGCGAGTTCGGCTCGACCCCCTGCAAGGCGCAGTACCAGTGCCGCGACTGCCTCGAACCTTTCGACTATTTCAAGTGCATTTGAACCGGGCGGATGCTCCATGACGAAGTTCTACCCCGTAACCGTCGCCGACGTGAGACGCGAGACCCGCGACGCCATCGTCATCACCCTCGACGTGCCGAGCGATTACAAGGAGGCGTTCCGGTTCGCGCCGGGGCAGTACCTCACCCTGCGGACCAACATCGACGGCGACGAGGTCCGGCGGTCCTACTCGATCTGCGCCGCGGCGAACGACCGGCATCTCCGGGTCGGCATCAAGAAGATCGCGGGAGGCCTGTTCTCCAGCTGGGCCAGCGAGCATCTCAAGCCCGGGCAGACGATCGAGGCCATGCCCCCGATGGGCAATTTCCACGTGCCGCTCGATGCAGAACGCAAGCGGCACTTCGTGGGCTTCGCGGCCGGCAGTGGCATCACACCCCTGCTCAGCATCATCAAGACGACTCTGGTGGCCGAGCCGCAATCGTCGTTCACTCTTTTCTACGGCAACCGGGCATCGAGCTCCATCATGTTCCGCGAGGAGCTGGAGGACCTGAAGAACGAGCACCTCGACCGCTTCAGCCTCATCCATGTCCTCAGTCGCGAACAGCAGGACATCGACCTGTTCAACGGCCGCATCACCAAGGAGAAGTGCGACCAGCTCCTTGAGCATTGGATCGATGTTTCCTCGATTGACACGGCCTTCATCTGCGGTCCGCAGGACATGATGCTGGGTGTCGCGCAGAGCCTCGAGGAACACGGGCTCGACAAGCGCCAGATCAAGTTCGAGCTCTTCGCCACGGCGACCCCGAGCCGCCGCCAGCGTCGGCCCGAGGAGGCAAAAACGGAGGATCGCCAGAACCTCTGCGAGGCCACCATAGTCATCGACGGCCGCGCTCGGACCATCTCCTTCGAGAAGGGCGCTTCCTCTGTCCTCGACGCGGCGTCCGCCGAGGGGCTGGAGCTTCCCTATGCCTGCAAGGGCGGCGTATGCTCCACCTGCCGGGCGATGCTTGTGGAAGGGGAGGTTGACATGGACGCCAACTTCGCGCTGGAGGACTACGAGGTTGCCCGCGGCTATATCCTGACCTGCCAGAGCTATCCGGTGACCGACAAGATTGTCGTCGATTTCGACAAGTGACGGAGGGTGCGGCCCATGGTCGATGAAGAGAGCCTCGTCAGCTTCGTGGCCGGCGGCGGCCGCCTGAGCGCGCCGGACAACGTCACGCCCCGCTATCGCGGCGAGGTCATGCGCCTGATGGCGATCTTCGTCGATTCGGAGATGGCCGGAGCCTCGGGCTTCGCGGACTGCATCAATCTGGCGCCTGGCCTGAAGGAGCGGATCGTCGCCACGCGGATCGTGCTGGAGAAGTTCGACCATGCCCGGAAGGTGCTCGAGCTGATGGAGCAGTTCGGCGCCAATACCGACCAATATGTCGGTGCGCATCCCTGGGCCTCTCGCCTCGACCGGAGCGCCAATCTGGGCACCCGCCGCATGGGCGGGGACATGCGTCTCAACGTGTTCCACTACCCGATCAATGGCTGGGTCGACTCGGTGGTGATGAACGTGCTGATGGGGCAGGCAACCGTGGTGCAGCTCGACGAGCTGACCCGCTCGTCCTATCAGCCCTTGGCCGATACCCTTGCGGAAATCCTCCCGGCCGAGCGCCGCCATGCGGAACTCGGCGAGCATGGGCTCCGAGCCGCCCTGGAGAAGGGCCACGACAGGGTCGATGCCCAAGCCTCGGTGAACTACTGGTATCCGCGCGTGGCCGACACCTTCGGCCGCTCCTCCTCGGATCACTTCGAGCAGCATCGGAAGTATGGCTTGCGCCAGAGGAGCCGGGAGGAGCTTCTAGCCCTCTGGCAGGGCAGCGTCCACCCGATCATTGAAGAATTCGGCCTGAGCGTGCCGGATCTGGCCGGGAGCAGCGCCGAGCAGGCGCACAGGCGGAGGGTTCCGGCCTAGAGCGTTTGTCGGCGAAGTGGATCCGGCTCGTCGTCCAAAATGCGGCAGGACAGGGAAAAGAGCCGTTTCACGCAATGGAGGCAGCTCTAGCCTACTCCGCCGCGTTCACCCGCCGTGCCGCTCCGAATTGCTGCACGTGCACGTTACGGGTGCCGTCCACGATCAGTTGGGCGACCAGCTCCGCATAGTTGGCACGGGTTACCTCACCGCCATCCTTGAACCAGAGATAGTGCCAGTTGATCATGCCGAAGAGGGACATGGTCACCGGCTTGAGCAGCTTGGTGCCCTTGAGCTGGGGCGCCACGCCTGCCACGGCGTCGGAGAAGATCCGTACCAGCTCGCGCTCCATGCCCTTGAGCTCGGCCTGCCGGTCGGATGATAGCAGCCGCAGGCCGTTGATCTGTACGTTGTGCTCGGCATCCGCGTCCCGGTACGCCTCCAGCAGGGCGGCGATCAGCTCCTTGAGCCGTGTTTCGGGCGCAAGATCCGGGCGGTCGACCGCCTCCACCACTTCTAGCAGTTCCTCGAGGTGGAAGCGGATGACGTCGAAGAGCAGTTCCTCCTTGTCCTTGTAGTAGTGGTAGAGGTTCGCTTTCGAAACGCCGCAGGCCTCGGCGATCTTGCTCATGGAGGCACGGTCGTAACCGTGCTCGGCAAAGAGTTCGGCCGAGCGATCGAGGATCGCCCGGCGCTTCTCGTCATAGTCGTTGGCGCGGGTTCGTGCCATGTGGGTACTTCTATTCTTTCGGTCTGCGGTCGATGACGCGCCTTGCCTTGCCCAGCGATCGTTCGATGCCCTCGGGATCGACGACGGTCACCTTGGCGGTGATGCCGATCGTGTCCTTGATCGACTGGCCGAGGCGCTCGGCGGCGGTCTTGCGGGTTTCCGGATAATCGGAGTCAGGACGAATCTCGACCCGGACCTCCATCTGGTCCATGCGGCCCTCTCGGGTCAGGACGATCTGATAGTGGCCTGCGAGGGCCGGGATGGTCAGGAGCTTTTCCTCGATCTGGCTCGGGAAGACGTTCACGCCCCGGATGATCATCATGTCGTCGGTCCGGCCGGTGACCTTCTCCATGCGGCGCATCGCCCGGGACGTGCCTGGCATGAGCCGCGTGAGGTCACGGGTGCGGTAGCGGATGACCGGCATCGCTTCCTTCGTGAGCGAGGTGAAGACCAGTTCGCCCTCTTGGCCGTCCGGCAGCACCTCTCCGGTGTGCGGGTCGATCACCTCCGGATAGAAGTGATCCTCCCAGATGTGCAGGCCATCCTTGCTCTCCACGCATTCGCAGGCGACGCCCGGCCCCATGACTTCCGACAGGCCGTAGATGTCCACCGCGTGAATGTCGAAGGCCTCTTCGATTTCGTTGCGCATGGCGTTGGTCCACGGCTCGGCGCCGAAGATGCCGATCTTGAGCGAGGACTTGCGCGGGTCGAGGCCCTGCTTGCGGAACTCGTCGAGGATGGCCAGCATGTAAGACGGCGTCACCATGATGATGTCTGGCTGGAAGTCCTGGATCAGCTGGACCTGGCGCTCGGTCATGCCGCCCGACATCGGGATCACGGTGCAGCCGAGGCGCTCGGCTCCGTAATGCGCGCCCAGGCCGCCGGTGAAGAGGCCGTAGCCGTAGGCCACGTGCACCTTCATGCCCGGGCGCCCGCCGCTCGCGCGGATCGAGCGGGCCACCACGTCCGCCCAGATGTCGATGTCGCCCTTGGTGTAGCCGACGACAGTCGGTTTGCCGGTCGTTCCGGAGGAGCCGTGGATCCGGGCAATCTGGTTCTGCGGTACGGCGAACATGCCGAAGGGATAGTTGTCCCGCAGGTCGGCCTTGGTGGTGAACGGGAACTTGGCGAGGTCGCTCAGATCTTTGAAATCGTCCGGGTGGACGCCGGCTGCGTCGAACTTCGCCTTGTAGTGAGGCACGTTCTCGTAGGCGTGCCGCAGGGTCCAGGCCAGGCGCTCGCGTTGCCAGTTCGCGAGTTCATCCCTCGTTCCCATCTCAAAGCGGTCGAGCGCCGTCGGCTGAGGCTTGAGCTCGGAGAGTTTGCGAAGCGGAATCTGAAGCAAGGAAACCTCCCATTCTCGAATTGTTCTATTGGCTCTCGGCCGCGCCCGAAGTCAGGAGCGTGCCGGCGATGGTGCGCGAGTGGCCGCGGAACTCCGCGACGACCTCGCCACGGCTGTCACGCACGGTCACGTCGTAAATGCCGGAGCGGCCGGTTCTGGACCGCTCCACCGCATGGGCGGTGAGCCTGTCGCCCCGGCGTCCGGGCTGCAGGAACGTCACGGCGCAGTGCTGGGCGACCGTGCGCTGGTTGTAGGTGTTACACGCGAAGGCGAAGGCGGAGTCCGCGAGCGTGAAGATGAAGCCGCCGTGGCAGATGCCGTGTCCGTTCGTCATGTCGGGCCGGATGGTCATCGACAGGAGAGCCTCGCCTGGCGAGACACGCTCGACCACCATGCCGAGCCCCTGGCTTGCCTGATCCTCCGCCCACATGGCATCGGCACAGGCTCGCGCGAGTTCCTGCGGCTCCTTCACTGAAAGCGTCGGTTGCGCGTCCATCAGGCCCTCCCGGTGAATTTTGGCTGACGTTTCTCGAAGAAGGCCTTCACGCCTTCCATGTAGTCCGGCGTGCGGCCGGCCTGACCCTGATAGTCACGCTCCAGGTCGAGCTGGGCGTCGAGATCGTTCGTCTCCGCCGCGTCGAGGGCATGCTTGATCAGCCCGAGCCCCACGGTCGGCTGGGTGGCGAAATGAGCAGCAAGGCTGTGTGCCTCGTCCATGAGGCTGGCATCGTCGACCGCCTTCCAGATCATGCCCCAGGCCTCCGCCTGCTCGGCCGGGACCGGCTCGGCCAGGAGGGCGAGGGCGCGGGCGCGGGCAGGACCCACCAGCCGCGGCAGGAACCATGTCCCGCCGGAATCGGGAACGAGGCCGAGCTTCGCGAATGCCTGGATGAACTTCGCCGAGCGAGCCGCCAGGACGATGTCGCAGGCGAACGCGATGTTGGCCCCGGCACCTGCCGCGACGCCGTTCACCGCGCAGACCACCGGCATGCGGAGACCGCGGAGCTTGCGGACGAGGGGATTGTAGAGCCGCTCCAGGGTCGAGGAGAGGTCGGGAACCTGACCGGGGCTGAAGACCCGATCCGAGAGATCCTGTCCGGCACAGAAGCCGCGGCCGGCGCCGGTGAGAACGAGGGCCCGGCACGCATCGTCGGCTTCGGCGTCGAGAAGCGCGTTCATCAGGGCCGCATGCATGGCCTCGTTGAACGAGTTCAGACGATCCGGCCGGTTGAGGGTGATGACGCGGTAGCCTTCCCGCCTGTCCGTGAGGATGAGATCGTTCTCCAACGCGGTCCTCCCGTAAATGCCGCTCAACAGCGGCCTCTGTTGCCACTTGTTTACTATTGACCAACCGTCCGGTCAATTATAATGATGCTGGAAACGGTGCCGATGCTCTCAAAGTCGGCCCCCAGGGAGAGAACGGATGGGATTCTTCGACGACCATCGGGACATGCTCGTCCAGGCCCTTCAGGCGGCCCGTTCGCGCGGCTATTGGAGTGCCTTTCCCGAAGTTCCGAGCGGCAAGATCTATGGCGAGACGGCCAAGGCGGACGGGGAGGCGGCCTTCGCGGGCCTGCTCGACCGGCCCTTCCAGATCGATCAGCCGTCGAACGGCTGGGTCGGTCGAGAGATTTCACCCTTGGGAAAACCCCTCGGCATCACCTACCCAAAATCCGAGCCTGCCGCGCTGATCGGGGCCGCCCGAAATGCCGGCCGCGCATGGGCGGCGGCGAGCATCGAGGAGCGGGTCGGGGTCGCGCTCGAGATGCTGGCGCGGATCAACAAGCAGAGCTTCCTTTTCGGCAACGCCGTCATGCACACGAGCGGGCAGGCCTTCCCCATGGCCTTCCAGGCGGGTGGGCCCCATGCCCAGGACCGTGGGCTCGAGGCCGTCGCCTATGCCTATGACGAGATGACCCGCGTGCCACGGCAGGCGCGTTGGGAGAAGCCGCAGGGCAAGAACCCGTCCCTTCTGCTCGACAAGGCCTACCGCATCGTCCCTCGTGGCATCGCGCTCGTGATCGCCTGCGCGACGTTTCCGACCTGGAATTCCTATCCGGGGCTCTTCGCGAGCCTCGTCACCGGCAATGCGGTGATCGTCAAGCCGCATCCCCAGGCGATCCTGCCGCTGGCCCTGACTGTGCGCATCGGCCGCGACGTGCTGCGGGAGGCGGGCTTCGACCCCAATGTTCTGCTTCTGGCGGCGGACGAGCCCGATGCGCCGATCGCCAAGGAGCTCGCACTCGATCCCGCCATCGGCATTGTCGACTTCACGGGCTCCCCCGTTTTCGGACGCTGGCTGCGGGAGAACGTGCGTCACGCGGTCCTGTTCACGGAGGAGGCGGGCGTAAACTCCGTCGTCATCGACTCGACGGACGATTTCGCCGGGATGTGCCAGAACCTCGCCTTCTCCCTGTCGCTCTATTCGGGCCAGATGTGTACGGCTCCGCAGAACATCTATGTGCCGCGGAACGGCATGGACACGGACGAGGGGCGGAAGAGCTTCGACGAGGTCGCCGCCGGCATCGCTGGCGCTATCGACGCATTACTGAGCGATCCCGTGCGCGCCGCGAACGTGCTCGGCGCAATCCAGAGCGAGGACACGCTCAAGCGCATCGAGGCGGCACGCCGCCTCGGCCGGATCGTGCGCGACTCCAAAGCCCTGGACGGGGCGGGAAGCGCCCGGACGGCCACACCCCTCATCGTCGCCGTCGATGCGGCGGACGAACAGGCCTATCTCGAGGAGCGATTCGGCCCGATCAGCTTCGTGATCGCCGTTGCGTCGGCGGAGGAGGCGGTCGAGCGTGCTGCGCGCTCCGCGAAGGAGAAGGGCGCGATTACGGCCGCGCTCTATTCCACCAACGAAGCATTGATCGACGGCGCATCCGGGGCCTTCGCCGCGGCGGGCGTCGCCCTCTCTGTCAATCTGACCGGCGGGATCTACGTCAATCAGTCGGCCGCGTTCAGCGACTATCACGTCACGGGCGCGAATCCGGCCGGGACGGCCTGTTTCACGGATAGCGCTTTCGTGACCAACCGCTTCCACATCGCGACGATGCGCAGGCCTATGGCTGCCTGACCCGTTGTGCAACAATAAGAAAAAACGACAGCTCAATCAGGAGGAAACACATGAAGTCCCAGTCCAAGCTCAAATACACGCTGGCCGCCGGTGCGGTCGCCTTCGGCTTCTCCCATGGCGCCCTAGCCCAAGACACCATCAAGATCGGTTCGGTTCTCTCTGCCACGGGACAGGCTTCGTTCCTCGGCGAGCCCGAGGACAAGACGCTCCGGCTCTATGTCGACAGGATCAACGCTGCAGGCGGCGTCAACGGCAAGAAGATCGAGCTGGTGGTCTATGACGATGGCGGCGACGCCAACAAAGCCCGCACCTTTGCAACACGTCTTGTCGAGGATGACGAGGTCGTCGCCATGGTGGGCGGCACGACGACCGGCACCACGATGGCGATGGTTCCGGTCTTCGAGGAGGCGGAGATTCCATTCATCTCACTCGCCGGCGCCATCGAGGTGGTCGAGCCCGTGCGCAAATATGTCTTCAAGACGCCCCATACCGACAAGATGGCGTGCGAGAAGATCTTCGAGGATTTGAAGAAGCGCAGCCTCACCAAGATCGGCATGATCTCTGGCACCGACGGCTTCGGCGCCTCCATGCGGGCACAGTGCCTTAAGGTCGCTCCAAACTACGGCATGCAGATCCTGATCGACGAGAACTACGGCCCGCGCGACAGCGACATGACGGCCCAGCTCACGAAGATCAAGAACACCGCTGGCGTGCAGGCGGTGGTCAACCCCGGCTTCGGCCAGGGCCCAGCCATCGTGACCCGCAACTATGCCCAGCTCGGCATGACTAATGTCCCGCTCTACCAGAGCCATGGCGTGGCCTCGAAGAGCTTCATCGAACTCGCCGGTCCGGCTGCCGAGGGTGTCCGACTGCCGGCCGCGGCGCTCCTCGTCGCGGACAAGCTGCCGGCGAACGATCCGCAGAAGAAGGTCGTGACCGAATACAAGCAGGCCTACGAGAGCGCCACGAAGCAGCCGGTCTCGACCTTCGGCGGTCACGCCTATGACGGCCTGTTCATCCTGGTCGAGGCCATCAAGCGGGCGAACTCCACGGATTCTAAGAAGATCCGCGACGAGATCGAGAAGACCAAGGGCTTCGTCGGCACAGGCGGGATTGTCAACATGTCCCCCACCGACCATCTCGGCCTCGACCTCTCGGCATTCCGCATGCTCGAGATCAAGAACGGCGACTGGAACCTTATCGAGTCGGGCAGCTGATCTCTCGCATGGGTGCCCCGGGCGGTCACGTCGTCCGGGAGCGCTCCTCCGTCTTCCATCGGGACAGGCCGCCGCTCGTCGGCGGCCGGTCGGACAACAAGAGGCCGCGGGACAGCAAAATGGCCGAATTTCTCCAGTTCCTCATCTCCGGATTGACGGTCGGAGCCGTCTACGCGCTCGTGGCGCTCGGCTTCACCCTGATCTACAACGCGTCGGGGGTGGTGAACTTCGCGCAGGGCGAGTTCGTCATGCTCGGCGGCATGGTGACGGTCTTCACTGCGGCTGCCGGCGTCCCTCTGCCGCTCGCAGGCGTGATCGCCGTATGCGTCGCTGTCGCGGTCGGTCTTCTTCTGCACCGGCTCGCCATCGAGCCCGCGCGCGGCGCATCGGCCGTGACGCTCATCATCATTACCATCGGTGCGTCGATCCTCCTGCGCGGGATTGCCCAGGTCGTGTTCGACAAGCAGTTCCACAAGCTGCCGGCATTCTCGGGCGACACACCGGTCGATGTGCTCGGAGCGGCCGTACAGCCGCAGAGCTTCTGGGTTCTAGGAGGGGCCGCGGTGGTCGTCCTCGCGCTCTACGTCTTCCTCGAGCATACGGTGCTCGGGAAGGCCGTGCTCGCGACCGCAGCGAACCGGCTGGCAGCGCGGCTCGTGGGAATCAACACGACAACCATCATGGCGCTCGCCTTCGGCGGATCCGCAGCGATCGGCGCCGTCGCCGGCATCCTGATCACGCCGATCACGCTGACGAGCTACGATGTTGGAACGCTGCTCGCCCTGAAGGGCTTCGCCGCCGCCATGCTCGGCGGCATGGGCAATCCGCTCGGAGCCGTGGTCGGCGGCCTTATCCTTGGCCTGCTCGAAGCTTTCGGAGCCGGCTATCTCAGCTCCACCTACAAGGACGCCTTCGCATTCCTGGTCATCCTCGTCGTCCTGTTCGCGGCCCCGCAGGGACTGTTCGGGCGGCGCGTCGTCGAGAGGGTATGAGTATGCGTGCTCTCATGAACCAGCGTTTCCTGATCCTCGCCGTATTGGCGGCGGTGATTGCTGTGCTGCCTTTCGTCTTCCCGTCGAGCTATTATTTCCGCGTGGCATCGCTCGTTTGGGTGTCGGCACTGGCAGCCATCGGCCTCAACATTCTCATGGGGCAGGCCGGTCAGGTCAGCCTCGGCCATGCGGCCTTCTTCGGCATCGGCGCCTATACGGTTGCCATCGGCCCGGCACATCTTGGCATACCGCCTTGGGCGGCACTCCTGATCGGAGCCACGCTTTCGGCTGGGCTCGCTTACCTGGTGGGCCGCCCCATTCTTCGCCTCAAGGGCCATTATCTCGCCATCGCCACCCTCGGCCTCGGCGTACTCGTTGCAATGATCATCTCCACCGAAAGCGCGTGGACGGGCGGCCCGGACGGCATGCCGGTAGCGCGGCTGACCCTGTTCGGCTGGCGCGTGTCGGGCTCCGACACCTGGTACTGGGTGACGGGCGGGCTCCTGCTCGTGGGAACCTGGATCGCGCTCAACCTCGACGAGACACCGACCGGGAGAGCCTTCCGCGCCCTGCACGACAGTGAGGTGGCGGCGCAGGTGGTCGGCGTCGACGTGGCCCGCTTCAAGCTCCAGGCCTTCGTGATCGCGGCCGTCTATGCCTCTCTCGCGGGCTCCGCCCTCGCATTCATGAACGGCTTCATCAATCCGGATCAGGCCGGCTTCCTGCACTCGGTGGAACTCGTCACCATGGTTGTGCTCGGCGGCCTCGGATCGGTAGTTGGCAGCATCGTGGGCGCGGCCGTCCTGGTGACGCTGCCGCAGGCTCTGACGATTTTCCACGAGTACGAGCATCTCCTGCTCGGGTTCATCATCATTGTGTCGATGATCTTCATGCGCAACGGCATCGTGCCGACTTTGTCGGCCCTGCTTCTTCGGAGGGCGCGTTCATGACCATCCTCCAGGCGACGGATGTCGGCATCTCCTTCGGTGGCGTGCGAGCCGTCGACGGAGTGAGCTTTTCTGTCGAACCAGGCCAGATCCTGTCGATCATCGGTCCGAACGGCGCCGGCAAGACGACGCTCTTCAACATCGTATCGGGGATTTACACGGCGGGAGGCGGGACGATCCACTTGTCGGGCGAGGACGTGACCGGGCTGCCGCCCCACAAGCTGGCGGCACGCGGCCTCTCGCGAACCTTCCAGAACCTCCAGATCTTTCAGCGCATGACCGCGTGCGAGAACGTCATGGTCGGCCGGCACCTGCGCGAGAAGTGCAGCCTTCTGCCGGCCCTGTTTCGGACACCGTCGGTGACGCGCCAGAACCGGGAGACGAGAGAAGCGGCGCTCGCTCTCCTCGCCGATGTGGGGCTGAAGGACTCCGCGGACGTCCCTGCGGGTTCGCTTCCCTACGGCGCCTGCAAGCGGCTTGAGATCGCCCGCGCGCTCGCCGCTGAGCCGCGCGTTCTCCTGCTCGACGAGCCTGCCGCCGGCTGCAATGCCGTTGAGACGGAGGAGATCGATCATCTGATCAAGCAGGTCGCCGACCGGGGCGTGGCGGTCGTCCTCGTCGAGCACGACATGAAGCTCGTGATGAAGATTTCGGACAGGATTCTCGTTCTCGACCGGGGTCGGCCGCTGATCGAGGGAACGCCGCGGGAAGTGCGCGACGATCCCAAGGTCCTGGAAGCCTATCTCGGACATCATGGTGCGCGGGAGGCGGCTCGTGCTTGAGGTCAAGGGTCTCAGAAGCGCGTATGGGCGCATCGAGGTGCTCAAGGGCATCAGCCTCGATGTCAAGGCCGGCGAAGTGGTGGCGCTGGTCGGCTCCAACGGCGCGGGAAAAACGACGCTGCTGCGTTCCCTGTCGGGTGTGCAGCCGATCACAGGCGGCGAGATCCTGTTCAGCGGCACGCGCATCGACCGCCTCGCTCCTCACCAGAGGGTGGAACTCGGCATCACGCAGTCGCCGGAGGGCCGGCAGGTATTTGGACCGCTGACGGTCGAGGACAATCTGCGGCTCGGCGCCTATCGGCGGCGTGACAAGGAAATCGAACAGGACCGGGACCGCGTCTATGCCATGTTTCCCGTGCTCGCAGAGAAACGGCATCTGTTGGCGGGAGGATTGTCAGGCGGCCAGCAGCAGATGCTCGCCATCGGCCGGGCCCTTATGGGACGCCCGAAGCTCCTGCTCCTGGACGAGCCCTCACTCGGCCTGTCGCCGCTGCTCGTCGATCAGATTCTCGACGCCATTGTGTCGCTCCGGCGAGACGGCATCACGGTCCTCCTGGTCGAGCAGAATGCGAGTGCCGCGCTTGCGATCGCGGATCGCGGCTACGTGCTGGAGACCGGCAAGGTCGCTTATAGCGGCGCGGGGTCGGCTCTCCTGGCCGATCCGCAGGTGAAGGCGGCCTATCTCGGCATCGATTGACCCCTCCGAAGGGGCGGGCATCAGGTTGTTCCGGTGCCCGCCTGCTCCATGCTCTGCTTCGCCAGCGCCAGGGCTTCCCGCAGGACGGCCTGGTCTCCGATATGGTTGGCGAGGATCAGCACAAGACGGCTGTTCAGCGTGGCGCTCTCCTCGTCCGACAATCCGCGGTGCGCGTCGATCAGCGCCCGGTAGGCCACATCAGGGTCCGGAAAGCGGCTCTCGGTGACGAGGGCATTCATGCGGTGTCTCCATCGAATCCCCGCAGGCGGCGGGAGGCCCGCTCCACGGATGCGGGCTCCGCATGGCGCCAGCGGGCGGCCAAGTGCTGGTCGGGCCGGACGAGATAGGTACTGCCGGGGGTGGCGTCGAAGCGCCGTGCAAAATAGCCGCCTTCGTCGATGAGATCCTCGCCGATGGTCACGATGCGGCTCCCGACCGGCGGCTGGCTCCCGTTCCGCACGTGAATGATCGTCTCCTCGCCGCCAATGGCTTCGAGCAGCCAGACCTGTCGGCCGTCCTTACTCCGCATGGGTGCATCGGGCAGGGGAGCCCCGAGGCGTGCGGAACCGGCCCATTCATCCCGGTCGGGGGTGGACAGGGGGGTCTCGTAGGTGGAGGGCATCGAGAGCCTGCCGGAATTCACCATGCGCTTGGCAAAGGGCACATGGCGCGAGAGGGAGAGGGCCGCGTCGCGGAAGCGTAGTTCCTGGGCGGAGCGCGGCGCGATGAAATCGGTCGAGCGGGTGGAATGGCCGATATTCTCGTCCGCGGCCGCAGAGCGTTCGAGATCATAGGTCTCGATCAGCCGCTCCGGCGCCGCGCCTTTCAGGATGAGAGCGAGCTTCCAGGCGAGGTTCTCCGCATCCTGGATGCCGGAATTCGCGCCGCGAGCGCCGAAGGGCGAAACCTGGTGGGCCGAGTCTCCAGCGAAGACCACGCGCCCGTGCACGAAGCGCTCCAAGCGGCGGCACTGGAAGGTGTAGACCGACACCCATTCGAGCGTGAAGTTGTCATGTCCCAGCATCTGCCGGAGGCGGGGCAGAACACGCTCTGGCTCCTGCTCCGCCTTGGCATCGGCGTCGGGGCCGAGCTGGAGGTCGATGCGCCAGACATCGTCGGGCTGCTTGTGGAGGAGAGCGGAGCGTCCCTCGTGGAAGGGGGGATCGAACCAGAACCATCTCTCGGGCGGAAAATCGCCCTGCATCTTCACGTCCGCGATGAGGAAACGGTCCTCGAA
>DASQMJ010000026.1:0-36427 GCA_035645535.1 Microvirga sp.
TGGCGATCCCGGGAGGACTCGAACCTCCGACCAACGGTTTAGGAAACCGCTGCTCTGTCCTGCTGAGCTACGGGACCGCGTAGACCGAGGAGTAGCACATTTCGCCCACAGGTAAATGGGTGACGGAGCCGCGCCGGGCAATCCTTGGGTGGCCGGCCTTGGGGAAAAGGCTATGCTGCCTCGGGGGCAAGCAGATGCGGACCATTGGTGCTCTTGTCATGACATTGGCCTGGACGATCCTGCCGGCGTCAGGGCAGGAGCGCGCGGCCCTTGCCCGGGCCCGGCAGGCCTGCGGCAGCTCGGAGATCCGGCAGGATCGGCTCCTGGAGGTGACGTCCCAAGGCGACCTCGTGCTCGAGAACGGGCGCCTGGCGAGGCTCGCCGCAATCCGCCTGCCGGACGAGGGCCCTCGGCGCGACGAGGCCCTGGCGTGGCTCCGCGCCCGAACAGGACGGCCGGTGGCCGTCGAAGGCCCGGCCGAGCGGGACCGCTGGTCCCGGCTCGTCGTCGGGCTTCGCCTTCTGGACGCTCCCGAGGCGGACGACCTGGGGCGCGGTCTCGTCGCCGCCGGCCTCGGGCTCGTCGATCCGGGCGCGGCGGAGGGGCTCTGTCACCCTGAATTGCTCGCGCTCGAACGAAAGGCGCGGGAGCTGAGCCTTGGTGTCTGGCAAGATGACCGCTATAAGCCCATTGATAGCGACGATAGGGATCGCCTGCGGGCCCGATTCGGCAGCTTCGTGCTGGTGGAGGGGCGGATCCGCAGCATCGGCGAGCGGTCGCAGCGGACTTACTTGAATTTCGGAGAGCATTGGTCAGAGGATTTCACGATCATCATACCGACGAGAACATGGAAGCTGATGCGCGCGCACGGCCTCGACCCGGCGGCGCTGAGGGGGCAGCGTATCCGGGCCCGAGGCATTTTGGAGCCTTGGCAAGGTGCGGCTCTCACCGTTTTCATTCCCGAGATGATCGAACGCCTCGCAGGCGAGCGCCTGCCACGCTGAGCGAGCATGAGCGAAACACGTCATTCAACCGGACTTCGAATCGCCTGCGCCGTGATGCTTGCGGCCCTGCTGCCCGGCTGCGCCGCCCTCGGCCTCGGGAGCGGCTCGCTGCCGTCCGATGCGCCCCGCGTCATCGGCTCCGAGAACCCCCGCGACCGGGACCATGAGCGCCTCGTCGCCGCCTTCGGGGGCGAGGTCCGCGCCCCGCAGGCCCAGCGGCTCCTGACGGACATCACGAACCGCCTGGTGATGGCGACCGACAGGCCCGACGAATCCTATCGGGTGACGATCCTGAACTCCCCCGTCGTGAACGCCTTTGCGCTGCCGAACGGGCGCCTCTACGTCACCCGCGGGCTCCTGGCCCTGGCGAACGACACCTCGGAAGTTGCGGCGGTGCTCTCGCACGAGATCGCTCACGTTACCCTGCGCCACGCCTCGCAGCGCAACGAGATGCAGGCCCGCTCGGCCCTGATCAAGCGGGTGACCGAGGACGTCCTGAACGATGCGGAGCAGGCGGCGGTGGTGCAGAGCCAGGCGCGTTCGTCACTGGCGAACTTCTCTCGCTCGCAGGAGCTCGAGGCCGACCAGACCGGCGTCAAGGTGCTGGCGCGGGCAGGCTTCGACCCCTATGGGGCGCCCCGCTTCCTCACGGCCCTCGACCGCTCGGCGGGCAGCTCGCGGGGCGACTCGTCCAGCGCCGAGATGATGGCCTCTCATCCGAGCACGAGCGAGCGGATCTCCAAGGCTCTCCAGGCCGCCCGCCGCGCCAGCGCCCCCGGGACGGGAGAATCCGGCAGGCTTGAATATTTCGCGGCCATCGACGGGATTCCTTACGGCGACGACCCGGCGGACGGCGTCGTCAAGGGCCGGCGCTTCAGCCATGCCCGCCTTGGGGTCACCTTCGAGGCCCCCGAGGGCTTCACCCTCGAGAACACCTCCCAGGCCGTGCTCGGCGCGTCGCCCGACGGCTCGAAGCGCCTGCTGTTCGACGCCGCCGACACCCCTAACGGGCAGAGCCTGGAGGAGGTGCTCCGCTCTACCTGGAGCGACACCATCGAACCCGGCAGCCTGGAAACGACGACCGTCAACGGCCTGCCTGTCGCGACCGCCGTGTCCAACGGCAAGGAATGGTCGTTCCGGCTCTCGGCCATCCGCATCGGCAACACCACCTACCGCCTCATCATGGCGGCACGTTCCGGAACCGGGGACCTGGACGGGATGTTCCGGCGCACCCTCGATACGGTGCGTCAGGTTCAGCCTGACGAAGCTCGCCAGATCCGTCCCCTTCGGCTTAAGGTCGTGACCGCACGGGACGGCGACACGGCGCAGAGCCTTGCCGAAACCATGCCGGTCGACCGGGCGCTCGACCGCTTCCTGCTCCTGAACGGGCTGGAACGGAACGCTCCCCTGAAGAGTGGGGAGCGCTACAAGATCGTGGTGGAATAGCGGGACTTCCCGGCACCTCGGATAACCCCAAGAGTTAACACTGCTCCTGGGCCGATACGTCAGACGAAGGCGCCGGAGGCCTGAGGGTACCGCTCCATCAGGGCGCGCTTGAGCTTCTCCAGGGCGCGGTTCTCGATCTGGCGCACGCGCTCCTTCGAGATGCCGAGCCGGTCGCCGAGAAACTCCAGGGTCACCTGCTCCTCGTCGAGGCGCCGGGCGCGCAGGATGCGCAGTTCCCGTTCGTTGAGGACCTCCAGTGCCTGCTGGAGCCAGCGCACGCGGCGCTCCGTGTCGATGACGTCGCTGGCGCTCTCGTCGGGCAGCGGGCTCGTGTCGACCAGGAACTCGACCCGCTCAGCGGAATTCGACGCGTCCGCGTCGAGCACGGGGGCATTGAGGGAAGCGTCGGGCGCCGAGAGGCGGGCATCCATGAGGGCCACGTCCGCACTCGAGACGCCGATGGCCTCGGCGATCTTCTCGTGTACGTCGGAGGCGATGCGCTCCTCGCCGCCTCGCGTCAGGCGGGCGCGCAGGCGGCGCAGGTTGAAGAAAAGTGCCTTCTGGGCGGAACTCGTTCCGCCGCGAACAATTGACCAGTTGCGAAGGATATAATCCTGAACGGAGGCCCGAATCCACCAGGTCGCGTAGGTCGAGAAGCGGACGTCACGTTCGGGCTCGAAGCGGGCGGCGGCCTCGAGGAGCCCCACATGGCCCTCTTGGACGAGGTCGGCCATCGGCAGCCCATAGTGACGGAAGCGGGCGGCCAGAGCGATGACGAGGCGCATATGCGCGGCAGTCAGTTGGTGAAGAGCGGTCTCGTCGCGATTTTCCTTCCAGCGCACGGCAAGTTGATGCTCTTCTTCCCTTTCGAGGAAAGGAGCATTCATGGCGGCGCGGACGAACCGGCGACGAACCCCAGAGATTTCTCCCATTGTGTCCTCCCTTGGCAGAGACACAACGAGCGACGCCGGAAAAAGTTCAGCCGGAGACTGCTAAGATCGCAAAATTAGATTCCCGCCTCTCGAAGACAAGGGCGGCAAAGAAAAAAAGCCCGGCCTGAAGCCGGGCTTTTCTCATACTCTGGTTCAGGGCGCGGATCCGCGGGACCCGCGATCAGGCGGCCTCTTCCTGGAGGTCGTCGCCGTCGGTCTCGGCATCGGCGCCCTTGGCCCGGCGCGGCGACTTGGCGAGGCTCTGCTCGATCAGCTTCAGGGCTTCCGTATCCGTAATCTTGTTCACCGCTGCGATCTCGCGGACGACGCGGTCGAGGGCGGATTCGTAGAGCTGGCGCTCGCTGTAGGACTGCTCGGGCTGGGCCTCGGAGCGGTAGAGGTCACGTACGACCTCGGTCACGGCGATCAGGTCGCCGGAATTGATCTTGGCTTCATACTCCTGGGCACGGCGCGACCACATGGTGCGCTTGATGCGGGCACGACCGGTCAGGACGTCCAGGGCCTTCTGCACCAGGGCCGGCTCGGCGAGCTTGCGCATGCCGACGCTCGCGGCTTTCGCAGTGGGGACCCGCAGGACCATCTTGTCCTTGTCGAAGGACACCACGAAAAGCTCCAGTTTAAAGCCCGCGATCTCCTGCTCCTCGACGGCCGTGATGCGGCCGACGCCGTGAGCGGGGTACACAATAGCTTCGCCGGCTTTGAAACCCAGGCGCTGGGTGGACTTCTTGGCGGTCGTCATGCGAGAGAGGCCTCCTTGCATGGTCCTCGCCTCACGGCGAGGGAGCTTGTATTCCATCGGGCAGGGCCCCGGAGGAACGAGAATGAATGGCTGCGGAACTTGACTGTTCCGCTCGACTCCCTGATTAAGCCAGTAGCTAGAGAACGCCCAAGGCCCGTGACATAAGGCCTTCTCTCAACCTTATGTCATTGGCCACGCATCATTGCTTCATCGTGTGAACAGCCTACCTGCGGGGTCGGCGCACGAAATGGGCGCATGCGACGGCATTGGCAGGGACCCTATCACACCCTGCCCTAAAAAGCAAAAATATTTCAGAAACAATGTTAAGATATTGCGATTATGCCCAAGCTCGCGGCCTAATCGCCTTCCCCGGGATTGGGCGAGAAGAACTTCTCGTATTTCCCCGGTAGGCCGTCGAACTCCTTGGCGTCCGGCGGCGGGTCCTTCTTCTGGGTGATGTTGGGCCAGGTCTTGGCCAGATCGGCATTGAGCTTCAGCCACTGCTCCAGCCCCGGCTCGGCGTCGGGCTTGATGGCCTCCGCCGGACACTCCGGCTCGCAGACGCCGCAATCGATGCACTCGTCGGGATGGATGACGAGCATGTTCTCACCCTCGTAGAAACAGTCGACCGGGCACACCTCGACGCAGTCCATGTATTTGCACTTGATGCAATTTTCCGTGACGACGTAGGTCATGAACGGTCCTTTGAGAGGGTCAGTTCGAAAGGGCTGGAGTCGCTCTAGCGGCTGTCGTCGTCGCTGACAAGGGTTCCGTCGCCAGGCTCCAGGTTCATGTAGAGCAGCCTTGCTTCCGTTGCAGGGCCCCGGCGCTGGCCGAGCCCCTCGACCCGGACCACGAGGGTGGCGCGGGCGAGGGCCACGGTAACGACGTCGCCGACCGCGAGCGCCTTGGCCGGGCTGTCGGCACGCTGGCCGTTGACGCGGACGAAACCGCTCGCCACGAGCTTGGCGGCGAGCGTCCGGGTTTTCGCAAACCGTGCGAACCAGAGCCACTTGTCGAGCCGCTGCCGGTCCTCACGCAAGCGTCATGGCCTCACTTCTTGTCCTCGAGCTGAGCCTTGAGGGCCATCAGCTTGGCGAAGGGCGAGTTCGGATCGGGCTGCTTCTCGCGGCGCTCGTGGCCGCCGTCGCGGCGTCCCTCCGCGCGCTTCTCGGGCCGGGGACCGCGACGCTCGTCCGGACGCCCGGGCCCCCGCGGCGGCCGGTTCTGCGGCCGTCCGCCTTCGCCCTGTCCTTCCCGCGGCTCCGCCCTGCGGTCAGGGCGCTGCCCCTGGCGAGCCGGGCGTTCGCCCTGGGCCTCGCCGCCATGACGCTGACGGCGCTGGTCGCGCCCGCGGCCATGGCGGGCCTGCCCGCCCTCGTGGCGGCGGTGCTGGCGCCAGACCTCGATCGTTTCGGGCTCGACGGGTGCCGCGGCCACTTCCGGCGCCGCCTCCGTCTGCTCCGCGGCGGGAGCGGGAGCCTCCTGGGCGACCTCGACCGCCTCGTTGACCGTGGCGGCCCCCTCGGGTGCCTCCGCCGCCACAGCCCCGACCTCCTGGGTCAGGACCGGAGCCTCTGACGCGACCTCCTCGGACGCTTCTGAAGGGGACTCCTGACCGGCCGGAGGCGCTTGCTCATCCTCGACAGCCGGAGCCGCAGGCTCGGCGGGCTGCTGGGCCGGGACGAGCGGCACGGTAATCGCCGGCCCGGGCCGGCGCTCGGCCACGTAGCCCAGGGACTTGAGAATAGTAGCGAAATCCTCGCCGGCGCAGCCGACGAGCGACGTCATGGCCACCGTCGCCACGAAGCTGTCCCCATCGGCGGCGCCCGGAGGCGGTTCGCCAGGGGTGACGCCCGGACGGTAGGTCATGGCCGGCCGGATGAGATCGGCCAGACGCTCCAAGATGTCGACGCGCACGGCACGTCCGCCGCAGACCCGGAAGCCGGCCGCCCGGTAGAGCCCCGACGCGATGTCGGGATCGACAGGAATCGAGGTCCGGCCCGACTGGGCCAGATGCGCGATCTCGTCGATGCCCTTCTGCTCCAAGCCGCCGTTCTGCAGGGCCCAGAGCTGGGCCGCCAGGGTCCGGGGCGCCGGCTTCAAAAGGGCCGGCAGATAGAGATGGTAGGCGCCGAACCGCACGCCGGCCTTCCGCAGGGCCGCGCGTGCGTCCTGGTCAAGGCTGCGCACCTCGTTGAGCACCTTGGCGCGCTCGAGCACGCCGAGCGCCTCGCCGATCTGGAACGCGATGCCGCGGGCGAGCCCGGTGAGCTCGGCGCTCTCCTCCAGCTGCATCAGCGGCCCGAGGAGGCGCACGATGTAGGCCTTGAGCCAGGCGCGCAGGCGATTTTCCACCTTGTCGCGGGCAGGACCGGTCAGCTGCTCGTCCGAGAGGATGCGCAGGCGCGGCTCGAAGAGCTTGTCGCCAGGCTCCAGCTTGGCGACGGGATCGCCCAGCCAGCGGATGGTGCCGTCGTTCGAGAGGACGAGCGTGGTGTCCGGCGTCTCGGCGAATCGGTCGGCACGGGCCTCGATCTCTCCGGCCAGGGCCTTGCTGGCGGCATTCCGCAGGGTCTTGGCCTCCGCCGTGTCGGCCTGGGGATCAGGCACGAAATGGAAGCCGTGCAGGTGGCCGATGTGCTGACCCTCGACCGTAACGTCGCCGGTGGTCGTAATTTCCGCTTCGAGCATCGTGTTCTCTCTCAAGCGCCGCATGAGAACGCTGGTTCGCCTGTCGACAAAGCGCTGGGCGAGACGTTCATGGAGCGCGTCCGATAGCTTGTCCTCTACCTGACGCGCAACACCCTGCCAATGCTCCGGATCCTTCAACCAGTCGGGACGGTTAGCGACGAAGGACCAGGTCCGGACCTGGGCGATCCGGTTGGAGAGGGTGTCGATGTCGCCATCCGTGCGGTCCATAGCCGATAAATGCCTGGAAAACCAATCCGCCGGGACCGCCCCCTCCTTCATCAGGAAACGATAGAGCTGTCCGACCAAATCCGCATGGGTCTGCGGGGACACTTTTCTGTAATCGGGCACCTGGCAGACCTGCCAGAGCCGCTCGACCGACGCGTGGGAGCGGGCGAAGGCCTGGATGTCATCGTCGCGGGCCAGGAGTTCGAGCGCCGCCACGTCCTCGCCCATGGGGGCGCGCACCAGACCGTGCTCGCGGGGCTGGTCCGCCAGGCTGTCGCGCAGGCGGCCCAGGGAGGAAAAGTCGAGGTCGGGATTGCGCCACTGCAGGATGCGCTGCGGGTCGAAGGTGTGGTTCTCCAGCGCCTCGACGGTTTCCGCGTCAAAAGGCGGGCAGCGCCCCGTGGTCCCGAAGGTGCCGTCGCGCATGTGGCGGCCGGCGCGGCCGGCGATCTGGGCCAGTTCCGCAGGGTAAAGCTTCCGGAATCGAAAGCCGTCGAATTTCTTGTCCGACGCGAAGGCCACGTGGTCGACGTCGAGGTTGAGCCCCATGCCGACCGCATCGGTCGCCACGAGGTACTCCACGTCGCCGGACTGGTAGAGTTCGACCTGGGCGTTGCGGGTGCGGGGCGAAAGGGCGCCCAAGACCACCGCCGCGCCGCCGCGCTGACGCCGGATCAGCTCCGCGATGGCGTAGACCTCCTCGGCCGAGAAGGCCACAATGGCCGTACGGCGCGGCAGGCGCGAGACCTTCTTCTCGCCCGCGAAGGTGAGCTTCGACAGGCGCGGCCGGGTGATGACGTGGACGTTGGGGATCAGCGCCTCGATCAGCGGCCGCATGGTGTTGGAGCCGATGAGCAGGGTCTCCTCCCGGCCGCGCTGGTTCAGCAGCCGATCGGTGAAGACGTGGCCCCGGTCGAGGTCGCTGGCGAGCTGGATTTCGTCCACGGCCACGAAGGCGAGGTCCAGGTCCCTCGGCATGGCCTCGACGGTGGAGATCCAGTAGCGCGGCCGGTCCGGCTTGATCTTCTCCTCGCCGGTCACGAGCGCCACGTTGTGGGCGCCGGCCTTCTCGACGACGCGGCTGTAGACCTCGCGGGCAAGCAGGCGCAGCGGCAGCCCGATCATCCCGCTTTCATGGCCGAGCATCCGCTCGATAGCGAGGTGGGTCTTGCCGGTATTGGTGGGGCCGAGCACGGCCGTGACGCCGCGCGCGCGCATTTGCGGGAGAAGGGAACGGCGGGGCATGCCTGGATACGAAGTGCGGGTCGTCCCGAATGACAAACTGAAGAGGTCCCATGGCCATCGGCCGGCACACGCTGCCCCTTCGGAAATGCAGCCGGACCCTCAAGGCCAGACCGCAGGCTAGCTTCTTATATGGTGTTTCGTTCGGGAAACGCCACCTGCGCGGCGATGCACCGCCCTTCCGGGTCCGGTCCTCAGCGCCCCGCCGAGGTGGGGACCACCTTAGCGTCCCCTTCGAGGGCCCAGTTGGCCGCCTCGACCACGCTCATGCCGACCATCGTACGGACGGCGACCCGCACGGGAAAGAGCAGGCGCCGCCCGTCCACGGGCGCGAGCCAGACCGACATGTCCTCGTTCTCCGTCATGAACTTGGTGGAGGGGCGCAGGGCGCGATGGCCGGAGATCGGCACATAGCGGGCATTGCAGACCAGAACCGTCCCGGAATAGCCCGGAAGCTCGGCCGCCTTCGTGTCCGCGTAGCTGAGCACCACGTCGAAGCGCGACGCGCCGTCGAAGACCGGGATGGTGCGGTTGCAGTTGGCCGGATCCGTGAGGCTTCCCGAGACCACAGCCGGCATGAGCAGGGCGCTAACCGGGTCGACCACGCCTTTCTTGTGATCGTCCTTGACCGGCACCCGGTCGGGCTTCTCATCGATGGGGGGATCGATGTCGACGGCCGCCACGTTGCCGGAATTCAGGCCCATGCGCACTGTGCGCTGGTCGCTGGAGGAGCGGGACGTGACCGCGAAGGCAGTCGGCCGGGGCTGGGGGCCGACAATGGCGCCCGCAGCCGTGGCTGCGCCCTTGCCGCCGGTGAGGATCCTGGCGAGGCCGGTCAGCTTCACGCCGGCCTCCATCTTGTACTTCGAGCCCTGGAAGGTGGAGGCAAGATCGGCTTTTCCCAGGGGAATGCCCATGAGGGACACATCGTACTCGACCCGAAGGGTCTGCGCCCCGGCGGGCAAGCCGACCCCGGCAATGGCCAAGGTCATGAAGGCGGTGGCGAAGAGGCGCATGGGGCTTTCCTGGAGGTCAGTCCGGTTCCCTTTCATGGGAATCAGTTTATATCGTGGCTACGATGCTGCAAAAAATCGAGATGCGACACCCTGCTATTCTTGACGTGGGGGCGTGTTTCGGCCTATAGGCACGCACTCTTCCAAGGACTTCTGGTGTCCGGCCACGCGGGATCTGCGCTTTAGGCAAACCCGCGAAGACTGAGGCCGCGACCCCTCGATACGATAGGATTGAACCCATGTCGCGCCGTTGCGAACTGACCGGCAAGGCCGTGCTGAGTGGCCATCTGGTGAGCCACTCGAACCGCAAGACGAAGCGGAAGTTCCTGCCGAACCTCTGCAACGTCACGCTCCAGTCCGACGCCCTGCAGCGCTCCGTGCGCCTGCGCGTCTCCGCTCATGCGCTCCGCTCGGTCGAGCACCGCGGCGGTCTCGATGCCTTCCTGGCCAAGGCCAAGGCGGACGAGCTGTCCACGGGCGCCCTCGCAATCAAGCGCGAGATCGAGAAGAAGCTCGCTGCCGCGAGCTAAGCTCGGACTGTTGCAGATTCTGCGCTGCGGGCGGCCTCACAGCCGCCCGTTTTGCGTTGTCTCGCAAGACCTGGCAAGTCGGAGACGCAGGCCATGACCTCCATCGACCGTCGCGATTTCGTGATCGCCCTTGCGGCGATGACCCTGGTCGTGCTCGCCTCCAACATCCTAGTCCAGCATCCGTTCACCCATATGGGCCTAGGCGACTACCTGACCTGGGGCGCCTTCACCTATCCGTTCTCGTTCCTGGTGACCGACCTCTCGAACCGGCGGTTCGGCCAGACAGGCGCGCGGCGGGTGGTCTATGTCGGCTTCGTGCTGGCCGTGACCCTGTCGGTGATTCTGGCGACGCCACGCATCGCCATCGCGTCGGGCATGGCCTTCCTGGTGGCCCAGCTCCTGGACATCCGCATCTTCGCGAGCCTGCGCCGGAAAGCCTGGTGGCTGCCGCCCTTCGTCTCCTCCGTGATCTCGTCGGCCCTCGACACGGCGATCTTCTTCTCGTTCGCGTTCTATTGCGGCGCCGTGCCGGGCTTAGGGCTCACCATCACCGAGGGGTTCGGCTCGCTCGGGATTGCGGACGAATGCGTCGCCCTGCCATGGGTCAGCCTGGCGGTTGCCGACTATATGGTGAAGCTTGCGCTTGCAGCCCTGTCGATTGCGCCCTACGGAGCCGTCCTGAGCCTGATGCGGGCCATGCCGCAACGGGCCTGAGCCCCTCAGGCCACGAGGGCGAATTCCAGCAGGAGGGTCCGCTGCAGCGGATTGAAGTTGTCGTCCGAGATCAGGGTGAGGATCGTCTCGCGCCCCTCCCGGTGAACGGCGAGCCCCTCCAGGTTGCCGATCTGCTGCGTGGCGTCGCTCTCGAAGATCACCGCGCCGTCCACCAGCGCCCCGGGCTTCACCGCATCCCGCGCGATCCGCCTGAGGCGGATGGCGAAGCCCGCGAGATACGAAAAGCGCCGCTCCAATAGCAGAAGTTCCCCCTCGGGCAGGAAGGCGAGGTCCGAAATCTCATAGCCGCCTGAGCGGACGATGTCGAAGGCACCCTGCCTCGGGCCGCTAAGGATGAAGCCCCGCGTGGGCGCATCGCCCCACCCCCAACCCGGCCCGCGCTCGGCCACTGCCACGAGGGCTCCCGCAAGGGGGGACCGCCGCGGCGCGATGCCCATGGCTTCCAGGCCGCCGTTGCCTGAAAGCTCCTTGACCTCCTCGGGAATGGCGACGGGGCGCCCTTGCTCCAGCAATCCCTTGCCGTCCCAGGCGAAGCGGATGACGTCGTGGCTGCGCTCGACGCCCACAAAGGCCGTCCGGCCGGCGACGGCGAGGCTTTCCGTGTCGAAGAAGCGCGACAGGGCCAGGGCCTTGCCGCCCTCGAGACGCAGGGGCGACAGCACCGCATCCGACAGACCGGCAAGCCGCCCCTCGGCCGTTTCGATCCTGGCCCGCAGCCAATGGGCATGGTCGGCGATCGCGACTAGGTTCCGCCCGTCCGGTGAGCGCCAAAGGGCCGAGAAGCCGCCGAAGCCCCAGGTTTCGGAGCGCAGTTCCAGGCCGGAACGGAACATGAGGGCACCAAAACGGGTGCGGTCGGGATCGGCGGCGGAGAGACGGTCGAT
Organism: Microvirga sp.; assembly: GCA_035645535.1. GTDB lineage: Bacteria > Pseudomonadota > Alphaproteobacteria > Rhizobiales > Beijerinckiaceae > Microvirga. The sequence continues at coordinate 11,466 of DASQMJ010000026.1, forward strand.
GGGCGTCGCCGTGACGGCGATGGGCGTGGCGCCTGCGAGCGGCCCGGGCCGGGGTACGAGCGCCCGGCTGAAGCCGCCCGCGACCGTTGTCGTCGCGAGCGCGCCGCCGCCGATCAACAGCGAGCGGCGGCTCGGCCTCAAGCGTGCAGCCTGCGCCGGGGAGCGCGCATCACCGGAGGCGGGGTCTCGTCGAAGAGTTCCGCCAGCTTCTCGGTCATGACGCCGCCGAGTTCCTCGGCATCCACGATGGTGACGGCGCGGCGGTAGTAGCGCGTCACGTCGTGGCCGATGCCGATGGCGATGAGCTCCACGGGCGAGCGGGTCTCGATCTCGTCGATGATGTGGCGCAGGTGCCGCTCCAGGTAGTTGCCCGGGTTGACCGACAGGGTCGAGTCGTCCACCGGCGCGCCGTCGGAGATCACCATCAGGATGCGGCGCTGCTCGGGCCGGCCGAGCAGGCGCTTGTGCGCCCAGTCGAGGGCCTCGCCGTCGATGTTCTCCTTGAGCAGGCCCTCGCGCATCATCAGGCCGAGGTTCTTACGCGCCCGGCGCCAGGGGGCGTCCGCCGACTTGTAGATGATGTGGCGCAGGTCGTTGAGGCGGCCGGGATTGGCCGGCTTGCCGCTCTGGAGCCAGGATTCGCGTGCCTGCCCTCCCTTCCAGGCCCGGGTCGTGAAGCCGAGGATCTCGACCTTCACGCCGCAGCGCTCGAGGGTACGGGCGAGGATGTCGGCGCAGGTCGCCGCCACGGTGATCGGACGGCCGCGCATGGAGCCGGAATTGTCGAGGAGGAGCGTCACGACCGTGTCGCGGAAGTTGGTGTCCTGCTCCTGCTTGAAGCTCAGGGGCTGGAACGGATCCATGACTACCCGCGGCAGGCGCGCCGGGTCGAGGGTCCCCTCCTCCAGATCGAACTCCCAGGCGCGGTTCTGCTGCGCCATGAGGCGGCGCTGAAGGCGGTTCGCCAGCCGCCCGACCACGCCCTGGAGATGGGCGAGCTGCTTGTCCAGATAGGCGCGAAGGCGCGTCAGCTCGTCCGAGTCGCAGAGGTCCTCCGCATGAATGACCTCGTCGAACCGGGTCGTGAAGGGCTTGTAGTCCGGCCCCCGCGCCTCGTTGTGGCGCGACGGCGGGCGCCAGGCCTCCGCGGCCTCCTCGGAATCGGCCTCGTCCGCCTCCTCGGCCATCTCGCCGGTCGGACCGTCCGCATCCTCCGTGGCGCCGTCCTCCATCTCGTCGGTGGCATCCTCGCTGACCTCGGCCTCGGCCCGGTCGCCCTGGGCCTCCTGCTCCGACTCGCCCTCGCCCTGCTGCTGGTCCTGATCGGACTCGTTCTCCTCCTCGTTCTCGTCGTCCTCCGGGTTGAGGGCCGCGTCGTCGGCCATGTCCAGGGAGGAGAGCAGCTCGCGGATGGAGCGGGCGAAATCGCGCTGGCTTTCAATGTTCTTGAGCAGGCCGTCGAGGTCCCGGCCGGCGCGATCCTCGATGAAGTCGCGCCAGAGTTCGACGATCCTGCTGGCCGCCGGCGGCGGCCTCTCGCCCGTGAGGCGCTCGCGCACCATGAGGGCCACGGCGTCCTCGATCGGCGCGTCGGCCCGGTCGGTGATGTCCTCGTACTTGCCGCCCCGGTGGTAGCGGTCCTCCAGCATGGCGGCGATGTTGGACGCGACGCCCTTCATGCGCCGGGAGCCGATGGATTCGACCCGCGCCTGCTCGACCGCATCGAACACCGCCCGCGCCGCCTGCCCCTCGGGGGCGAGGCGCCGGTGCAGGGCCGCGTCGTGGCAGGCGAGCCGCAGGGCCATGGCGTCCGCGTTGCCCCGCAGCACCGCCACGTCCTGCGAGGTCAGCCGCCGCGGCGGCTCCGGCAGACGGGCCTTGTCGCCCATGAGGGCCGGCCGGTCGGACGCGAAGGTGATCTCGAGATCGGGCTTTCGCGCGATGGCCTTCATGCAGCCGGCGATGGAGCGCTTCAGCGGCTCCGCCGGCGCTTCCTTCTTGTCACTTGGCTTGCGGTTCGAGATCGACATCTCACTTCCCCTGTCATCCCCGTGGAGCGGGGATCCATAATCTCCGGCAGGGCGGCATCGGGCGCTGCCGGCCTTTATGGGTTCCGGAACGGCACCGCCGTCCCGGAATGACAATGCACTAGGACAGCGCCACGTTCACGGCGCTCTCCGGCAGGTCCCTGCCGAAGGAGCGCTGGTAGAACTCGGCCACCAGCGGCCGCTCGAGCTCGTCGCACTTGTTCAGGAACGTGACCCGGAACGCGAAGCCGGTGTCGCCGAAGATTTCGGCGTTCTCCGCCCAGGTGATCACCGTGCGCGGGCTCATGACGGTCGAGAGGTCGCCGTTCATGAAGGCGCTGCGGGTGAGGTCCGCCACGCGCACCATCTTGTTGACGATGTCGCGGCCTTCCGGGCTGTCCTGGTAGTGCTTGGCCTTGGAGAGGACGATGTCCACCTCCTTGTCGTGCGGCAGGTAGTTCAGGGTCGTCACGATGGACCAGCGGTCCATCTGGCCCTGGTTGATCTGCTGCGTGCCGTGATAGAGGCCCGAGGTGTCGCCGAGGCCGACCGTGTTGGCGGTGGCGAAGAGCCGGAAGGCCGGGTGAGGCCGGATGACCCGCTTCTGATCGAGGAGCGTCAGCTTGCCCGACTGCTCCAGCACGCGCTGGATCACGAACATCACGTCGGGACGGCCGGCGTCGTACTCGTCGAAGACCAGCGCCACGTTGTTCTGCAGGGCCCAGGGCAGGATGCCGTCCTGGAAGGCGGTGACCTGCTTGCCCTCCTGGAGCACGATGGCGTCCTTGCCGACGAGGTCGATGCGGGACACGTGGCTGTCCAGGTTGACACGCACGCAGGGCCAGTTGAGGCGCGCCGCCACCTGCTCGATATGGGTCGACTTGCCGGTGCCGTGGTAGCCGGTGATCATCACGCGGCGGTTGCGCGCGAAGCCCGCCAGGATGGCCAGGGTGGTCTCCCGGTCGAACAGGTAGTCCGGATCGAGATCCGGCACGTGCTCCTCGGTCTGGGAGAAGGCGGGAACCTCAAGATCCGAATCGATGCCGAAGACCTGTCGCACGGACACTTTCATGTCCGGAGTTTGGATCGCTGTCTCGGTTGCTGCCGTCATAGGGGCCTCTCGATCGGATTTGGAACGTTTCATTTCTAACTATGCCAAGGACTTCTTATCGCCCGCGGCAGGATGGCGCAATTTCCCAAGCGCTTGTCTGGGTCGCATGGAACCCGCCCAGGCTCAGCAGAGGCCGGCGGTCTTGAGGACGTCGTGCGCCTTGATGATGTCGCGCAGCCTGTCCTCGAAGGAGCGGTCGCCGCCGTTGGCATCCGGATGGAACTGCTTCACGAGGGTCTTGTACTGGGCCTTGATGGCGGGACCGTCGGCGGTCTCGTCGAGCCCCAGCACGTCCAGGGCCCGGCGCACGGCGCCGGTGTAGCGGGGCCGTTTCGGCTCGACCGGTTGGCGGCGCTGCCGCCCCTGCCTGAAATCCTCGCCCCGCAGGATTCCCAGCGGATCGAAATAGGCCCAGTCGCGAGCCTCTCCGGCGCCGCGGCCCGTGCCCTCGCTCTTGCCGGCGGCGTTCACGCCCATGGTCCAGGTCGGGCGGTGGCCGACGATGGCGTCCTTCTGGTAGGCCGCCACGGCGCTGTCGGACATGCCGGCGAAATAATTGTACGACGCGTTGTACTCGCGCACGTGATCGAGGCAGAAGTGCCAGTACTGCCCCTCGGCGTTGCGCCCCTTGGGCGCGCGATACTGCCCCTCTGCCTTGCAGGACGGATGCTCGCAGACGGGGCCCTTGGTCTCCCGCGGTTCGTCGCAGGACGGCTTGATGCGGATGCGGTCGAAAAGAGGCGAGTTGAGATCCATGATACAGCGATTATGAGTGGCCCGAGGCCAGGAGCCAAGGCCTCAGCGCTTTTCGCCGCAGACCCGTTCAAAAAGGCTTACGACAGCATGACCCTTGCCGCCTGGATCACGCAGGAATTGCAGAACCGCCTGAACCCCGCCGAACTGACCGTCGTCGACGAGTCGGAGCAGCACCGCGGCCACGCCGGATGGCGCGAAGGAGGCGAAACCCACTTCCGTATTCATATCGTATCGGCGGCCTTCGCCGGCAAGAGCCGGGTCGAGCGTCACCGGCTGGTCAACGAGGCTCTCGGCGGCGCCTTCGCCCGCGGCCTGCACGCCCTGGCCATTCAGGCGAAGGCGCCGGGGGAATAGCCGGTTTCGGATCCGCTTCCCACGCTGCGCGCTCGGTCACTTGATCCGCTCGAGCACGCTTACGTAGTTCGCCACCGCGGCGCCGCCCATGTTGAAGATGCCGCCGAGCGTGGGGTTCTTCACCTGGATGCCGCCGGCCTCCTCGCAGAGCTGCATGGCCGAGAGCGCATGCATGGAGACGCCCGTGGCGCCGATCGGGTGCCCCTTGGCCTTGAGGCCGCCGGAGGGGTTCACCGGCAGCTTGCCGTCCCGCTGCGTCCAGCCTTCCTTGATCGCCGTGGCGCCCTGACCGGGAGGCGTCAGGCCCATGGCCTCGTACTCGATCAGCTCCGCGATGGTGAAGCAGTCGTGGGTCTCGACGAAGGAGAGGTCCGAAAGCTGGATTCCCGCCTGGTCCAGGGCCCGCCGCCAGGCTTCCGCGCACCCCTCGAACTGGATGATGTCGCGCTTCGACATGGGCAGGAAATCCTGCGCGTGGGCGGTGGCCCGGAACGCGACCGCCCGCTTCATGCGCAGGGCCGTCTCGGTGTCGGCGATCACGAGGGCCGCCGCGCCGTCGGACACCAGCGAACAGTCCGTGCGCTTCAGGGGACCGGCCACGAAGGGGTTCTTGTCGCTCTCGGCGCGGCAGAACTCGAAGCCGAGGTCCTTGCGCATCTGAGCATAGGGGTTGTCGACCCCGTTCTTGTGGTTCTTGGCGGCGATCATGGCCAGCGCGTCCGACTGGTCGCCATGGCGCTGGAAGTACCGGCCCGCGATCTGCCCGAACACGCCCGCGAAGCCGCCCTTGGTCTCGCCGTCCTCCGGCAGGTAGGAGGCCTTGAGCAGGATGTTGCCGATCTCCGGCCCCGGCGTGCGGGTCATCTGCTCGACGCCGACCACGAGAACCGTCCTGGCGCGCCGCGCCTCGATGGTCTTGATGGCCTGATGCACTGCCGCCGATCCCGTGGCGCAGGCATTCTCGACCCGAGTCGCCGGCTTGAAGCGGAACTTGTCGCTGGCCTGGAACACGAGCGACGCCGTGAAGTCCTGGGGCGAGAACCCGCCATTGAAGTGGCCGAGCACCACCTCGTCGATGTCCTCGGGCCCGAGGCCCGCATGCTCCAGCGCCTCGTTGGTGACGCGCACGATGAGGCTCTCGACGGTCTCGTTGTCGAGCTTGCCGAAGGGCGTATGGGCCCAGCCGACGATGCAGGCAGTCATGGGGTTCCTCGCGAATCTCTTTTCCGAGGGAAAGATGGGGTCGTTTCGGCAGGGCAGCAAGAGAAGGCTGGCCCGAATGGCGGAATATGAAGAGGTGACTTGCCTCGGCTTCATGGCTCGTGGTTCATAGAGCCTCCCAGTCGAGGTTTTCCCATGCGCCTGTGCGTTTTCTGCGGCTCCAGCCCGGGCCGTGATTCGTCCTATGTCGATGCTGCCCGCGCCCTGGGCGAAACCCTGGCGCGGGAAAAGATCGGCCTCGTCTATGGCGGCGCCTCCGTCGGCCTGATGGGCGTCGTCGCGGACGCGGTCCTGGACGGGGGCGGAGAGGTTGTGGGCGTAATGCCCCAGTCGCTGGTCGACAAGGAGATCGCCCATAAGGGTCTGCCGGATCTCAGGATCGTGGGCTCCATGCACGAACGCAAGGCGCTCATGGCCGAGCTCAGCGACGGCTTCGTGGCGCTTCCCGGCGGCCTCGGCACCTTCGAGGAGCTGTTCGAAGTCTGGACCTGGGCCCAGCTCGGCTACCACCGCAAGCCCTGCGCCCTGCTCAACGTGAACGGCTTCTACGACAAGCTCGCCGGCTTCCTGGACGACGTGGTGGAACGTGGTTTCGTCAAGCCGGTCCACCGTTCCATGCTCATCGTCGAGGAGGATCCCGGTCGGCTCATCGAAGTCGTCCGGACCTATGAGCCGCCGGCAGTCACCAAGTGGATCAAGGCGGGGGAGCGATAATCGGCGTCGTGGCGACCCTGATCCGGAATGGGGACCTGGCCTTCCCTTGGCTCTCCCGTTGAGTGCCGCCGCTCAGGCCCTGTAGGAGCCGACATGATCCCCGAGATGGGCATTGTTGGCCTCCCGGATCTTGGCCGCCTCCTCATCGTAGAGGAAGGGCAGGAAGGCGAAGCGCCGCCCCCTGGTAACCTTCGAGACCGCATGGAGAAGCGAACAGGAGAACACCACCGCCCCTCCAGGCGGCGCCTTGTAGCTCCTCGGGCCGTATTCGGGAAAGCTGACCTCGCCGCCGTCGAAATCGGCGTTGAGATTGATGGAGACCGCGAAGCGGCGGTGGGCGGTCCCCTTCGTGGTATTGTCCCGGTGGGCCCGGAAATGCCCGCCGTCCTCGGCCGCGTAGCAGGACACGATGTAGCGCTCCATGCGAGTCGGCTTGAAGAAGTGGATCTTCTGGATCTCGGGGTTGATGCGACGGATGATGCGGTCCTGGACCTGCCGGATCAGCCCCGGATCCGTAATGGTATAGTCCTTGCGGCGCTTGTGGTCCGGGTTATGAACCGCGACGGTCTTGCCATCGATTTCGCGCATGAAGCCTGATTCCTCGCCCCCATGCGCCTCGTAGAGGCCGATCATATGCTGGCAGAAGCCGGGCTCGAACACGTCCGGGATGATCAGGACGGGAGCCTGCACCTCGAAACCGGCGAAGCGGTCGACGGGCGGCAGATCGCGCAGGTAGGCCGCAACTTCCGCCCGATCGCTGCCGTCCTCCTTGAAGGGGAAGATGGCCCGGATCCGCAGGGTCGGGTTGAGCACGAGCCAGAAGCGCCGTAGCGCGAGTGACCCGCCGGCGGCCGCCTCGAGCGGAAGCGCACCGTAGAGACGGCTGACAGTGCCGTCGAAATCCCAGAACTGCCGGATTCCGGGAAGGCTCTCGCGGGCCCTCCCTTCCGAGAGGTCGGCCGGATCGACGCTCACCCCGAACAGCGCGATGCGCTCGTCGTCGAAGAGGGCCCGGTAGGGGCCGTTCGCTGCGGCAAGCGTCTCCCGCCCGACCGCATCCGAGGCCGTTCCGTAGAAGCAGAGGACCACGTAGCGCCCCGCCGCCATGTCGAAGGCGTAGCCCGGATTGCTCGTGCACTTCTGGCGAAACGAAGGCGCGGGATCACCGACATGGAGTGCGCGGTAAGCAGGTTGAGCAGCAGCTACGGACATCGGCCGGACCCCGAAAGCGTGGCGAAGAAGGTTGCGGGATCCATTATTCACCGACAGCGGCGGGCCGCAACTAGGCTTGCGCCAGCAGCAGAAGGGCGACGCCCCCCAGGATGAGGCCCATGCCGACGATCTCCCGGCGCGTCGTGGCCTGGGCCAGGAAACGGTGGGACACCGCCTGCGCCATCAGCACCTCGACGAGGGCAAGCGTGCGCACGTTGGAGGCGCTCGTCAGGGCGAAGCCGATGAACCAGAACTGGGAGGCGAGCGCACCTAGGAACCCTGCCCCGAGGGAAGGCCGCCACGCCTCGAAGCTCGCCAGAAGCGCCCGGCGGTCGAACAGACCGAGCCAGACGAGAAGGATGGCCGTCTGCAGCCCGAGCCCCCAGACCAGGGTTGTCGTGGCCCGCATGAGGAAGGAGCCGTCCGGCAGGGACAGGATGGCGCCCCGGAAACCGATGGCCGCGAGGGCGAAGAAGGCTCCCGCGGCAATGCCGGAAGCGACCGGCCGCAGGCCCGCCGAGGTCAGGCTCGTGCCGGGCTTCACGGACATCAGGAGGACGCCGCAGGTGGCGATGAGGATCGCAAGCGCCGTCGGCGGCGTCAGCGGATCCCCCAGCAGGACGAGCCCGAACAGGGCGACCTGGACCGGCTCGGTCTTGGTGTAGGCGGTCACCACCGAGAAGGCGCGCTCGCGCATGGCGGAGAGCATGAGAGCGGTCGCCAGGATCTGCGTCGCAGCGCCGGCGAGCACGTAGAGCAGGAAGGTCGCGCCGGGGCCCGGTATCGCTTCCGACGTGGCGAGCCTGACTCCGGCGAGCGCCAGCAGCGCGAAGGGAAAGCCATAGAGGAACCGCACCTGGGTCGCGCCCACGGTTCCGATCTGCTCGGTCAGGCGGCGCTGGGTGGCATTTCGGCCCGTTTGGGCCGCCGCAGCCGCGAGCGTCACGGGAATCCAGAGGAGGGATAAATTCATCGGTTGATCTTCAAAGCGCGCGGCTCTTGCCACTCTCTTGCCATGGATTCCTTAGAAAGGATGGACAGTCAGGGATAATAAGCAGTCCCGACCCTGGTCAATCCTGCGGTTCGGGACTAAAAATAGCCTAGCTGGCGCAAGCGGGGCTTCGTATCCCCTCCGCCATTTTGCCTCCATGGAGCCGTTCCGTATGAACGCAAGTCGAGTTCTCCGTATGACAGCCTTCGCCGTCGCCGTCCTCCTGGGCGGATCGGCCCTGGCCAGTAGTCCGGCCCTCGTCGTCGAAGTCGAAACCGGTCGCGTCCTCCATGCGGAGCGGGCGACGGATCCGTGGTATCCGGCCTCCGTCACCAAGCTGATGACCGCCTATGTGGCACTGGACCTGATCCGCACCGGGCGGATGAACATGGAAACCCTCCTGACCGTCTCGGAGGCCGCGGCTGCGCAGCCGCCGTCCAAGATGGGATTCAAGCCCGGCACCCAGATCCGCCTCGACAATGCCCTCAAGATCATGATGGTGAAGTCGGCCAACGACGTGGCTGCGACCATCGCGGAGAACATCGGCGGCTCGATCGACGGCTTCTCCGAGCTGATGAACGCCCATGCCCGGCGCCTGGGCATGAACGACAGCCATTTCGCCAACCCGCACGGCCTCCCGGACGAGCGCAACCAGACCACCGCCCGCGACATGGCGATCCTGGCCCGCGCGCTCCTGCTGGAGTTTCCGGAGCACGAGGACCTGTTCCATATCGGGGCCGTCCAGTTCGGCCGCCGCATCATGCGGAACACCAACGGTCTCATCGGCCGTTATCCGGGCGCCAACGGCATGAAGACCGGCTTCATCTGCTCGTCCGGCTTCAACGTGGTCGCGAGCGCCACCCGCAACGGCCGCAGCCTCATCACGGTGGTGTTCGGCGCCCCCTCCGCCAACGAGCGAACCATGAAGGCGGCCGAGCTGTTCGACCGCGGCTTCAATTCCACGGTGAACTTCACCAATCCGGTGCTGACGGCGTTGCCGGCATCCGCCAGCCACACGCCGCCGGACATGCGTTCGGTGATCTGCGACCGGCGCGGCCCCATGCCGAAGGAAGAGGACAGCCCGACGACGGTGGCCGACGAGAATACGAACATCGGCGTTCCGAACCTCTTCTCCTCGGGCGTGATGGCTTTCGCGGGCGGAACTGCGAAGCCCATGCGTACCACGCTCGGCCCGCGCTCCGCGGTTCAGCCGGAGCGCGTCTGGGTCGGCCTGATGCCGCCCTCCGAGGCCGAGCTTGCCGCTGAGGCGGCCAGGGAGAAGGCCGAGGAAGAGGCCCGCAAGGCCAAGAAAAAGAAGGCCGCTCCCGCGAAGAAGGATGCGAAGAGCGCTGCCGCCAAGGCCGACGACGCCGAGGAGACAGGCGACGACGCAGCCGACAAGAAGACCCAGGCTCAGGGCAAGGGCGAGCCGCGGTCGAGCGTCAGCCTCAAGCCCGTGAGCGGCGAGGGCAAGAACGCCTCCAAGGCCGGAGGCAAGCCCCAGCCCCAGAAGGCCGATGCTTCGACCAAGTCCAAGTCGTCCAAGAACTGATCGCCGCGAATCGACACGACCGGGCGGATCCCCAGACAAGGGACCGCCCGATTTCTTTGTGGATCGTCTCCCCTTGCAATCGGCGCCAATCCGCGCGAACGGTGCTGGCCTCTGAACCGATTGCGCCATGCCCCATCGCTCCTCTCCCGCCAACGGAATGCTGTTCGCCCTCGTGTCGGCGACGTTCTACGGTCTCAACATCGTCTATGCCCGGCTGGCCTCCTTCGCGGGCGCGAGCGGCTCGGCGATCGTCGTCTACCGCGTGTTCCTGATGCTCGTGCTCGTCGGCATCGCGGCCGTCGTGATGCGGCGCTCCCTCGCCATGGCCCGGGAGGAGCGCGGCATCATGCTTCTCCTCGGGGTCGCCACCGCCCTCGTGGGTGTCTGCTATCTCTCGTCCGTGGCGTTCATTCCGGTGACGGTGGCGGCCGTCGTGTTCTACACCTTTCCCATCTTCATCGTGCTGGCGAGTCCCTTCGTCGAAGGGACTCGGCTGACGCCCTCGCTGCTCGGGGTCGTTGCCGTGGCGATCACGGGAGTGGTCATGGTGGTCGGCCCCGCCCTCGGGGACCTCGACTGGCGCGGCCTCGCCCTCGCCCTGGCGGCGAGCGTCGCCACGGCCACCCAGTTCTTCGCCGCCGCCCGCTGCCGCCGGACGGGGGTCGTCGCCAAGGTTTTCTGGATCCATGTGCTCGTGCTGCCGACGGCGGCCCTCATCGGCCTCGTCACGGGACAGCTCGCCCCGCCGTCGACCCTCGCCCTGGCGCCCTTCGCGGTCGGCATGACCATCGGCGGCTACGTGCTCGGCTTCATGCTGCAGTTCCTGGCCCTTGGCCGCATCACCGCCGTGGCGGCCGGGATCATCTACTGTACCGAGCCGGTCGTCGCCGCGGTGTCGTCGGCCGTTCTCCTTGGCGAGACCTTGAGCCCTCCCCAGATGATGGGCGGCGCCCTGGTGCTGTCGGCCATCGTGGCCAATGTCCTGCTGGAGCAGCGCCGCCTCAAGAACGCACCCATCGTTCCCATCGCGGATTGACCCATGACGGATACGTCCCTCACGCCTCCTGCGCCGGTTCCCCTGACAGTGCTGACCGGATTCCTGGGCGCGGGAAAGACCACCCTCCTCAACAGGCTCCTCCAGGATCCGGCGCTGCAGGACACGGTGGTCATCATCAACGAATTCGGCGAGATCGGCCTCGACCATCTTCTCGTGGAGACCGTCGACGAGGGGATGGTGCTGCTCTCGGCCGGTTGCCTCTGCTGCACGGTCCGGGGCGACCTCATCGCCACCCTGGAGGATCTCCTGCGCAAGCGCGACAACGGGCGGATCGCACCGTTCCGGCGCGTCGTCATCGAGACCACCGGCTTGGCGGACCCTGCCCCGATCCTGCACGCGGTGCTCTACCATCCCTATCTCTCCATGCGCTATGCGGTCGAGGGCGTGGTGACGGTGATCGACGCGGTGAACGGTGCTGCCACCCTCGACGCGCACAGAGAGGCCGTGAAGCAGGCGGCGGTCGCCGAGCGGATCGTCCTCAGCAAGACAGACCTCGTCACCGATCAGGATCGTCTGTCCGCACTCAGCGAGAGGCTGCGCCAGCTCAATCCGGGCGCGGCCCTCCTTTCAGCCGATGCTCCCGCGGATGCGGTCATCGCCGGCGGCCTCTTCGGCCTCGACGGCAAGATCGCCGACGTGCGCGAATGGCTGAAGGCGGAAGCCGTCGAGGAGGCCGAGCGGGAAAGCCATGCGCATCAGCACGGGCATCATCACGGCCACGGGCATCACGACCATGGCCACCATCACCATGACGTGAACCGGCACGACGAGCGCATCCGCGCTTTCTGCCTGACGAGCGACGAGCCCATCCGGCAGGGCACGCTGGACATGTTCCTCGACCTCCTGCGCTCCTCGCAGGGGGCCAAGCTCCTGCGGGTGAAGGGGCTTGTGGCGCTGGCCGAGGATCCGGAGCATCCGGTCGTCATCCACGGGGTCCAGCACGTGATCCACGTGCCGGCCGTGCTGCCGCGCTGGCCGAGCGAGGACCGGCGCAGCCGCCTCGTCTTCATCGTGGACGATCTCGACCGCAGCGTCGTCGACAGGCTCTGGAACGCCTTCCTCGGCAGGCCCAGCATCGACCAGCCGGACGCGGCGGCTCTGTCCGACAATCCCCTCTCGCTGCGCCGATAACCCGCTCAGGCGTTCGCCATCTGCGAGCGCTGCGCCCAACCGGTCATCGACCGTTCGGCGAGCGCGGTGATCACGTACATGACGACGCCGAGCACCGCCAGGACCAGCAGGGCCGCCCAGACGAGCGGCACCTCGAAGGCGGCGGAGGCCCGGGTCAGCAGGTTGCCGATGCCCACGTTCGAGGCGTTCTGCTCGCCGATGACGGAGCCCACATAGGCGAGCGTGATCGCGACCTTCAGGGAGCCGAAGAAATAGGGCATCGCCCGCGGCAGCCCCACCTTCACGATGATGTCGCGCTTCGAGGCGCCGAGCGCCCGCAGCACGTCCTCCATCTCGGGCTCCACCGTCGAGATGCCGGTGGCGACGTTCACGATGATCGGGAAGAACGAGATCAGGAAGGCGGTCATCACCGGCGGCACCCAGCCCACCCCGAACCAGAACACCAGGATCGGCACCACGGCGACCTTCGGGATCGAGTTGAAGCCGACCAGCAGCGGATAGGTTCCGGCGTTGACGAGCCGCGACGCCCCGAGCGCGACGCCGAGCAGCAGCCCGAAGACGACCGCTAGGCCAAAGCCGGCAAGGGTCATCCAGAGCGTGTGCATGGCGTGGTAGGCGAGCTGGTTCCTGTATTCCCAGGTCGCCGCCATGATGGTGGAGGGCGCCGGCAGGATGAACCCGGAGATGCCGAAGGCCCGGCAAACGAACTCCCACAGGGCGAAGAACCCGACGGTGAAGATCCAGGGCGCGAGGGCGAGCTGATGCTTCGTGGACACGCGCATCCTCACGCCGCCATCCTGGCCTGTGCGATGCGGCCGCGCAGTTCCTGCACGAGAGCCGAGAACTCGGGCGCATAGGTGATGTCGAGGTCCCGCGGACGCGGGAATTCCACCGTCCGCTCGGCGATGATTCGCCCGGGACGGGCGCTCATGCAGAAGATCCGGTCGGCCAGGAACGCCGCCTCGCGCAGGTCGTGCGTTACGAGGATCACCGTCACCCCCTGCGCGGCGTGCAGATCGCGGATCACGCACCACAGCTCCTCGCGGGTGAAGGAATCGAGCGCCCCGAAGGGTTCGTCAAGCATGAGGAGCTTGGGCTCGTGGATCAGGGCGCGGCACAGGGAGGCGCGCTGCTGCATGCCGCCGGAGAGCTGCCAGGGAAACTTGTGGCCCTGCCCCTTCAGCCCGACCTGGGCCAGCAGGGCCTCGGCCTTGGCGACGTAATCCGCCTTGTGCCTGCGCAGGCGCGAGCGGTGCGGCTCCACGATCTCGAGCGGCAGCAGGATGTTGTCGAGGGTGGTGCGCCAGGGCAGCATGGTGGGGTTCTGAAACGCCATGCCGGCGATCTTCAGGGGCGCACCGACCTGCCTGCCGTCCACGATCACGGTTCCCTTCTTGGGAAACTGCAGGCCCGTGGCGAGCTTCATGAGGGTGGACTTGCCGCAGCCCGAGGGGCCGACGATGGCGGCGAACTCGCCCTCCCGGACCTTGATGTCGAGGTGCTCGACGGCCGGAATGCCGTCCTCGGCCCGGGCATAGACGTGGGTGACGTCGTGAATGTCGACGAAGGTTTTCATGGATTTTGATCGGCCGGAGAGAAGAATGCCCGATCGCATCGGCGACCGGGCTTGGGCTCAGTTCACCTTTCGCTGGTCGGCCGGAGGCAGGAACTCCTCGGTGAACACGTCCTCGGCCTGAGGCTTGCGCTTGTACTGGAAGGTCAGGCCGATCTGATCGAGGGACTTGGCGAAGCGCTCCTTGTCGATGCCGCCGAAGCCGTTCTGCTTCACCCAGGGGGTGATCATGTTCTGCTCGAGCACCATCTTGAGGCGCTCCAGCTCCACGTCCTTCTTGGCCACGTCGTTGCGCTTGATGACGGAATCGACCGCCGCCGCCGGGTCCCTCACCGTGTCCTGGACGCCCTTCATGAGGGCCCTCAGGAAGCCTTTCACGGCTTCCGGCTTCTCCTTGGCGAACTTCTCCGACACCATGATGGTGTTGCCGTAGAGGTCGACGCCGTAGTCGCTCATGAGCAGGACGACGATGTCGTCCGCCGGGACGCCCCGGGACTTCAGGTTGATGAAGGACGACATGGCAAAGCCGAAGACCGCGTCGACCTCGCCCTGGGCCAGCATCGGCTCGCGGACCGGGAAGCCCACGTTCTCGAACTTCATGCTGGAATCGTCGATGTTGTTCACCGACTTGAAGATCGGCCACTGCGCATAGGCGCCATCCGCGGCGGGTGCGCCGAACTTCTTGCCCTGAAGGCTGGAAACGTCCTTCGAGATGCCGCGGCTCTTGCGGCCGATGATGGCGAAGGGCGGCCGGTCATAGATCACCATGATGGCCTTGATGCCGGATTCCGGATTCTCGTCACGGAATCGCACCAGCGAGTTCACGTCGCCGAAGCCCATGTCGTAGGTGCCGGACGCTACCCGGGAGATTGGCTCGCGGGATCCGGCGGATGGATCGATCGTCACGTCGAGGCCCTCGGCCTTGAAGTAGCCCTTGTCGAGGGCGACCGCGAAGGGGGCGGCCGGCCCCTCCCAGCGCCAGTCGAGGCTGAAGCGCACTGGCGTCTGCGCCTGCGCGCCGACCAAGCCGAGAAGCATGGCCGTGCCGGCGAGGATCCCCCTCATCCACCATCCGGGTCCTGTCGAACGATCCGAAACCATTACCGTTACCTCTGTTTTTCGTGCCCGGCATCGTCGAACGGTCGGAGCCCTGCGGCTGCCGGCAATTCTATGCCAGATTTCCTAAGTGCCGTTCATGCAAGCAGAATTGGACGGAACGTCAAGGCACTCCCTGAACAAGAAAACGACATCGGCTGCTCAAGATGGGGCCTTGACGCTCGAAGGAAGGCTTCCTACCTGCACCCCATCGGCGACCGGGCCCCTCTGGCAGGACGCGACATGCGCCTGTGATGTCGGAGCCGATGCTTGGAAACAAAGCAATCATAGGTCCGGTTATGCCAGAATTCCTGCTCATGGAATGGCTGGGGAAGCCCGTCTGGATGTGGACGGCCTTCTTGAGCCTCGTCGTTTTTCTCCTCGCCTTCGATCTCGGCGTCCTCAACAGGAAGGACAAGGAGCTCGGCGTGAAGGAGAGCCTCCTGCTGTCCGCCTTCTATATCGGCATCGCGGCGCTCTTCGGCGCCTATATCTGGTGGTCGTTCGAGAGCGGCCTCCTGGTCACCGAGGACGGAAGCCACGCAGGCATCGCGTACTTCACGGGCTTCTTCATCGAGAAGTCCCTGTCCATCGACAACGTCTTCGTGATCTCGCTGATCTTCAGCTATTTCGCGATACCCAGGAAATACCAGTACCGCGCCCTCGTCTGGGGCATTATCGGCGTCATCGTGCTGCGCGGGATCATGATCGCGCTCGGCGCCGCCCTGGTGCAGGAATACGACTGGGTTCTCTACCTCTTCGGCGCCTTCCTGATCGTCACGGGCGTCAAGATGCTGGTCGTGCCCGAGAGCGATCCCGACATCGAGAAGAACCCCATGGTGCGCTTCCTGCGCAAGCACCTGCGGGTGTCCCACCGGCTCCACGACCAGCACTTCTTCGTGCGCGAGCCGGATCCGAAGACGGGCCGGATCGTCCTCTGGGCGACGCCGCTCTTCCTGGCGCTCGTGGTGATCAACGTCGCCGACCTGATCTTCGCGGTCGACTCGGTGCCGGCGATCTTCGCCATCACCACGGATACCTTCGTGGTCTACACGGCGAACATCATGGCGATCCTTGGCCTGAGGGCGCTGTACTTCGCCCTCGCCGCCATGGTGCACCGGTTCCACTACCTGAAATACGCCCTGGCGCTGGTGCTCGTCTTCATCGGAGCCAAGATCTTCTGGAATCAGATCTTCGGCAAGCTCGACCCCACCATCTCTCTCGGCGTGACCCTTGCGCTGATCGCCGGCGGCGTCGTCTTCTCGCTCTGGAAGACGAGGGACGAGCAGGAGGCGATTTCGGGCTGAGCCCGGGGACGCACTTCGTCAGATGGGGAGGCGGCGCAAGCCGCCTCTTCCGCGTCTAGACCGGCAGCAGGCCGTCGCTCTTGACCTCCTCCATCACCGCATAGGTGCGAGTCTCCTTAACGCCGGGCAGCGCCAGGAGGATTTCGCCCAGGAAGCGGCGATAGGCGGCCATGTCGGCGACGCGGGTCTTGACTAGGTAATCGAAGCCACCCGCCACCATGTGGCATTCCAGCACCTCCGGCGCGCGCCGGACGGCGGCGGCGAATTTCTCGAAAACGTCGGGCGTCGTCTTGTCGAGGGAGACCTCGACGAAGACGAGGAGTTCGAGCCCGAGCCGGTGCGGGTCGAGCCGGGCACCGAAGCCCGCGATGTACCCCTCCCGCTGCAGGCGCTTCATGCGCTCGCTCGTCGAGGTAGGCGACAGCCCCACCTTCTCGGCCAAGTCCACGGTCGCGATGCGGCCGTCGTCCTGAAGGAATTTCAGGATCTTGCGATCGATCCGGTCGATTTCCGTCATTTTCTCGGCCCTTCTGGCTCGCTACCGGGAAATCTAAGGCAAATCGACGAATATCGCCATCGTATCTCGGCAGGCGGCCTCCTATATTTCACCGAATTCCGGAGGACGCCATGACCCTGAGCCCGACCAATCCCCTGCCCTTCAGCCCTCCCTATGCCGAGGACGACAAGGCCATTGCCGCCCGGCTGCTCGGCGGCTCAAGTCTGTCGCCGGAGCGCGAGAAGCGGATCGACGAGCGCGCCACGCGCCTGATCGAGGCGATCCGCGCCAAGGGCGGAGGCCTGGGCGGCGTCGAGGAAATGCTGCGGGAATACGCGCTCTCCACCAAAGAGGGCCTCGCCCTCATGGTACTCGCCGAGGCGCTGCTCCGGGTGCCGGACGCCGCCACGGCGGACCGGCTGATCGAGGACAAGCTGGGACAGGGCAATTTCGCCGACCACGAGGCCAAGTCCGAGGCCTTCCTGGTTTCCGCCTCCGCGTGGGCGCTCGGGATCACGGCCCGTATCATCCAGCCGGGCGAGACCCCGGAGGGAATCCTGCGTCAGCTCACCAAGCGACTCGGCCTGCCGGCCGTTCGCACCGCGACCCGACAGGCCATGCGGGTCATGGGCAACCATTTCGTGCTGGGCCAGACCATCGAGGAAGCCTTGAAGCGCGCCGGCTCCGCCAAGGGCCGGGTCTACCGCTATTCGTTCGACATGCTGGGCGAAGGAGCCCGCACGGCGGACGACGCGCGCCGATACTGGGAGTCCTATGCGGCCGCCATCGATGCCATCGGCCGCTCCGCCGGCAACGAGCCGCTACCCAACCGCCCAGGCATCTCGGTGAAGCTCTCCGCGCTGCACCCGCGCTACGAGGCAGTAAGCCGCGAGCGCGTGATGCGCGAACTCGTGCCTCTCGTGATCCAGCTTGCCCGGAAGGCGAAGGAATACGAGCTCAACTTCACGGTCGACGCGGAAGAGGCGGACCGTCTCGAATTGTCGCTGGAGGTGATCGAGGCCGTGCTGGCGGACCCGACCCTTGCCGGCTGGGGCGGCTTCGGCCTCGCCATCCAGGGCTACCAGAAGCGCGCAGCCGCCGTGATCGACGCCGTCGCGGCCATGGCCGAGCGCTACGACCGGCAGATGATGGTGCGCCTCGTCAAGGGCGCCTATTGGGACACGGAGGTGAAGCGCGCCCAGGAGCGCGGCCTCGACGACTATCCGGTCTTCACCCGCAAGGCGATGACCGACCTCAACTACATGGCCTGCGCCGAGAAGCTCCTGGCCTTGCGTCCGCGCATCTACCCGCAATTCGCCACCCACAACGCGCTTACGGTCGCATCGATCCTTGAACGCGCCGGCGGGACTGAGGGCTACGAGTTCCAGCGCCTGCACGGGATGGGCGAGATCCTCTACGGCCGACTGCTCGAGGACGAGCCGGGGCTCGCCTGCCGCACCTATGCGCCGGTCGGGGGCCACCGCGATCTTTTGGCCTATCTGGTGCGGCGCCTGCTGGAGAACGGGGCGAACTCGTCCTTCGTGTCGGTGGCGGCCGATCCGGCCGTGCCGGTTGAAACGCTCCTGAAGCGGCCTGCCGACATCATCGTGTCGCCCGAGCGGGCGCGGCATCCGAAGCTTCCCCTGCCTCGGGATCTTTACGGGCCGGAGCGACCCAATTCGAGGGGCGTGGAGTTCGGCCACAAGGCCTCCCTCGATTCTCTCCTGGCGGAGATCCGGCAAGGCGGGCAGCAGAGCTATAGCGCCACCCCCCTGATCGACGGCAGGCCTGCGTCCGGACAGGCGCGCCCGGTGATCAGTCCCATCGACGGCGCCGCCGCGGTCGGCCAGGTCACCGAGGCCTCGCCCGATACCGCCGATCGGGCAATGGCCGCGGCGCGGGCCGGCTTCCCGGCCTGGAGCCGCACGGACGCGAAGGCTCGCGCGGCCGCCCTGAGGCGCGCGGCTGACCTGCTCGAAGCCCGGCGTGGTCCGCTGCTGCATCTGCTTCAGGCCGAAGCCGGCAAGACCCTCGACGATGCCCTCTCCGAGGTGCGTGAGGCGGTCGACTTCTGCCGCTACTATGCGGCTCAAGGGGAAAGACTCTTCGGCGAGGGCGAGCTCATGCCGGGCCCGACCGGCGAGAGCAACGTGCTGCGCCTGCGCGGGCGCGGCGTCTTCGTGGCGATCTCGCCCTGGAACTTCCCTCTCGCGATCTTTCTCGGGCAGGTGGCGGCCGCCCTCATGGCCGGCAATTCCGTTGTAGCCAAGCCCGCTGAGCAGACGCCGCTGATCGCTGCCTTGGCGGTCCAGATCCTGCACGAGGCGGGGGTGCCGGAGACGGCCCTTCATCTGGTGCCGGGCGACGGGCGCGTCGGGGCGCGGCTCGTCGAGCACAGGGACGTGGCCGGCGTAGTCTTCACCGGCTCGACCGAGGTGGCGCGGATCATTAACCGGACGCTCGCGGCGAAGGACGCGGCCATCGTGCCGCTCATCGCCGAGACCGGCGGCATCAACGCCATGGTCGTCGACGCTACCGCCCTGCCCGAGCAGGTCGCCGACGACGTGACCATGTCGGCTTTCCGGTCCGCCGGCCAACGCTGCTCCGCCCTCCGGCTCCTGTGCGTGCAGGAGGATGTGGCGGACCGCATGATCGAGATGATCGCCGGCAGCGCCCGGGAGCTGAAGCTCGCGGACCCGCGCGAAGCGTCGACCCAGATCGGGCCGGTCATCGACCGGGAGGCGAAAGAGAAGCTCGAGGCGCACGTGAATGCCATGAAGCGTTCCGCGAAGGTGCACTACGCGGGCGAAGCGCCGGCCGCGGGCACCTATGTGGCGCCGCATATCTTCGAGCTGAACCGGCCGCACGACCTGGCCGAAGAGGTGTTCGGGCCGGTCCTGCACGTTGTTCGCTACAAGGCCGACCGGTTGGGCGAGGTGCTGGAGGCCATCGAAGCGTCGGGCTATGGCCTGACGCTCGGCGTGCACTCGCGCATCGACGCGACGGTGGAGCGGGTGATCGAGCGGCTTTCCGTCGGCAACGTCTATGTGAACCGCAACATGATCGGCGCGGTGGTCGGCGTGCAGCCGTTCGGCGGCCACGGTCTCTCCGGCACCGGTCCCAAGGCGGGCGGGCCGCACTACCTGCTGCGCTTCGCCACCGAGCAGACCGTGACGATCAACACGGCGGCCGCGGGCGGCAACGCCAACCTGATCGCCATGGGAGAGTGAGACGAGAGCTCCTCCTCTCCAGCACCGGGAGGGGGTGCCGGTCACCCGAACGGCACGCGGCGGACCTTTTCCCACGGACCGCCGTGATAGCGCCACAGGTCGAGACCGGTGCCCGTGACGCTGAAGGGTCTGAAGCTCGCGGCGAGTTCCGACAGCAATGCGGCAGCGGCCTTCGTGTCGACCTTGTTCTGGATCGTCACGTGCGGCTGATGCTTCTGCCGGTCCTGAGGGGCGAGCCAGAGTGCCCATTGCGTCGCGAGGGCATGGCGGAAGCTGGCGAGCTCGGGTGAGGCCAGCGTGTAGGCGACTCCGCGGCCGAGCGATCTCAACCCCGTCACCCTCATGGAAATCGGGGCCTGCTGCGCGGCCGCCCCTTCCAGCGCGGCAACGATGGCGGCCGCACGTTCTGCGGGCAGCTTATGGAAGAGTGTCAGGTGGGCCGGGATGAAATTGCGTTCCGGCGGGAAGTAGCGCCGCCTCTGTTCGTCGAAGAACGCGAAGGCGCCCTCATTGAGGGCGAGAGTCAGGATGAGCGGCGCATCTGAGGTCATGGCAAAGAAAAACCCGGCTCGGGGCCGGGTTGTTTCAGGATCAGAAGTTCAGCGCCGCCTTGGCTTCGCGGAGTTGTGCGACCGTGGCTTCGGCCGCGTGCTTGGCGACCGGATCGTCGGTCGCGTCCCACTGCATCTCGGCCGTCAGGATCTCGTGGTCGAGGATCTCCTGAGTCAGCTCTTCCTCCGGGAGCGCTCGCTCGGCCAGGACGGTGAGGCCGTTCTGGTTGATGTCGGCGAAGCCGCCGCGGATCAGGACGCGCTTGCCGTTGCCGGGCGTGTTCGTGATGACGAGGAACCCGATCTTGAGGGCCGTCATCGTCGGGGCGTGACCGGCCAGAACCGTCATGTCGCCCTCGGTCGCCGGCAGAACGACCGCATCGACGTCACCTGAGAACAGCACACGCTCGGGAGAGACGAGTTCGAAATTGAAGGTGGCCATCTTAGCTCTTCGTCACCCTGTCGGCCGCAGGCCGCGGCTCAGGTTTGGTTCGGGAGTTTACCTGGTCGTGGTCCGCCCGGAGCGACGGCGCGCCCCGGGCGAAGGGTTTTTGAAGCTTACGCTGCTTCGGCAGCGAGGCGCTGAGCCTTCTCGACTGCCTCCTCGATGGTGCCGACCATGTAGAAGGCAGCCTCGGGGAGATGGTCGTACTGGCCGTCGACGAGCCCCTTGAAGCCCTTGATCGTGTCCTCGAGGGCGACGAGCTTGCCGGGGGAGCCGGTGAACACCTCGGCCACGTGGAACGGCTGGCTCAGGAAGCGCTCGATCTTGCGGGCGCGGGCCACGGTCAGCTTGTCTTCTTCGGAGAGCTCGTCCATGCCCAGGATCGCGATGATGTCCTGGAGCGACTTGTAGCGCTGCAGGGTCGACTGGACGCGGCGGGCCACCTCGTAGTGCTCCTCGCCGACGATGCGGGGATCGAGCATGCGGGAGGTCGAGTCGAGCGGGTCCACGGCCGGGTAGATGCCCTTCTCGGCGATCGAGCGCGACAGCACGGTCGTGGCGTCGAGGTGGGCGAAGGACGTGGCCGGGGCGGGGTCGGTCAGGTCGTCGGCCGGCACGTAGATGGCCTGGACCGAGGTGATCGAGCCCTTGGTGGTGGTGGTGATGCGCTCCTGCAGGGCGCCCATGTCCGTGGCAAGCGTCGGCTGGTAGCCCACCGCCGAGGGGATGCGGCCCAGGAGCGCCGACACCTCGGAGCCCGCCTGAGTGAAGCGGAAGATGTTGTCCACGAAGAACAGCACGTCCTGGCCCTGATCGCGGAAGTGCTCGGCGACCGTGAGGCCGGTGAGCGCCACGCGGGCGCGGGCGCCCGGAGGCTCGTTCATCTGGCCGTACACGAGGGCGCACTTGGAACCGGCGGCCGAACCGGCCTCGCGCGGATCCACGTTCACCTTCGACTCGATCATCTCGTGGTAGAGGTCGTTACCCTCGCGGGTGCGCTCGCCGACCCCGGCGAACACGGAGTAGCCGCCGTGCGCCTTCGCGACGTTGTTGATGAGCTCCATGATGAGCACGGTCTTGCCGACGCCCGCGCCGCCGAACAGGCCGATCTTACCGCCCTTGGCGTAGGGAGCGAGCAGGTCGACCACCTTGATGCCCGTCACGAGGATCTGACCCTCGGTGGACTGCTCGGCGTAGGACGGAGCGGGCTGGTGGATGGCGCGCAGGGCCTCGCCCTCAATGGGGCCGGCCTCGTCCACGGGCTCGCCGATGACGTTCATGATGCGGCCGAGCGTGGCGGCACCGACCGGCACCGAGATCGGAGCGCCGGTGTCGGTGACCGGCTGACCGCGTACGAGACCCTCCGAGGTGTCCATGGCGATGCAGCGGACGGTGTTCTCGCCGAGCTGCTGCGCCACTTCGAGCACCAGGCGGTTGCCCTGGTTGGTGGTCTCGAGAGCGTTCAGGATCTCCGGCAGGTGACCGTCGAACTGCACGTCCACGACGGCGCCGATGACCTGGGTGATGTGACCGGTCGCTTTTCCGGTGGTAGCGGTGTTGGCCATAATTGGCTCCTCTCGGATGTCGTCAGAGCGCCTCGGCGCCCGAGATGATTTCGATCAGTTCCTTGGTGATCATCGCCTGACGCGACCTGTTGTAGGTCATCGTCTGCTTCCTGATCATTTCGCCCGCGTTGCGGGTCGCGTTGTCCATGGCGCTCATGCGGGCGCCCTGCTCGGAGGCTGCGTTCTCCAGGAGCGCGCGGAAGATCTGCACGGTGAGGTTCCGCGGCAGGAGCGTCGCCAGAATCTCGCCTTCCTCGGGCTCGTAATCGTAGACGGCATCGGTGGCAGCCGGAGCCTCGATCTGCGCCGGCACGATCTGCTGCGCCGTCGGGATCTGGGCGATCACGGACCGGAACTGGGAGTAGAACACGGTAGCGACGTCGAACTCGCCCTGCTCGAACAGGCCGAGCACCTTCTGGGCGATCATGTCCGCCTGTTCGAAGCCGACCTGACGCACGGCGCGCAGATCGATGAACTCGATGATCTGCTGGCTGAACTGGCGACGCAGGATGTCGTAGCCCTTCTTCCCGACGCAGATGATCTTGACCGTCTTGCCCTCGGCCATGAGCCGGGTGGCGTGCTCGCGGGCGAGACGGGCGATCGAGGAGTTGAAGGCGCCGCAGAGGCCACGCTCCGCGGTGCACACGATCAGCAGGTGAACTTGGTCGGAACCGGTGCCGGCCAGGAGACGCGGCGTCTCGGGTCCGACCGTGATGCCGGACGCGAGGTTGCCGAGCACCGTAGCCATGCGCTGCGCATAGGGACGCGCGGCCTCCGCCGCGTTCTGCGCGCGGCGCAGCTTCGCGGCGGCCACCATCTGCATGGCCTTGGTGATCTTCTGCGTCGCCTTGACGGAGGCGATGCGGTTACGAAGGTCTTTCAAGCTCGGCATCGAGCGGCCCTACCCTCTCCGGTGAAACCGGGCTGGATCTTACGAGAACGACTTGGCGAAGGACTGGACGACGTCCTTGAGCTTCGCCTCCGTGTCGCTCGACAGATCCTTCGAGGCGCGGATGGCCTCCAGGATGTCCGCATGCTTGCCGCGGAGCAGGCCGAGCAGGCCGTCCTCGAAGGCGCGCACGCGGTTGAGCGGCAGCGTATCCAGATAGCCGTTCACGCCGGCGTAGATCACGGCGACCTGCTCCTCCATCTTCAGCGGCGAGAACTGCGGCTGCTTCAGGAGCTC
The DNA here is from genome assembly GCA_035645535.1 of Microvirga sp. Classification (GTDB taxonomy): domain Bacteria; phylum Pseudomonadota; class Alphaproteobacteria; order Rhizobiales; family Beijerinckiaceae; genus Microvirga. Next base: position 35,040 of record DASQMJ010000026.1, read on the forward strand.
GGTCAGACGCGAGCCGCGGTTCAGCAGGCGCTGGGTCGTGGCGTCGAGGTCGGAGCCGAACTGGGCGAAGGCCGCCATCTCGCGGTACTGGGCCAGCTCGCCCTTGATCTTGCCGGCGACCTTCTTCATCGCCTTCGTCTGAGCCGAGGATCCCACGCGCGAGACCGAGAGGCCGACGTTCACGGCCGGACGGATGCCCTGGTAGAACAGATCCGTCTCGAGGAAGATCTGGCCGTCGGTGATCGAGATCACGTTGGTCGGGATGTAGGCCGACACGTCGTTCGCCTGGGTCTCGATGACCGGGAGAGCCGTGAGCGAGCCGGCGCCGTTGTCGTCATTGAGCTTCGCGGCGCGCTCCAGCAGGCGGGAGTGCAGGTAGAACACGTCGCCCGGGTAAGCCTCGCGGCCCGGCGGACGGCGCAGGAGCAGCGACATCTGGCGGTAGGCGACGGCCTGCTTGGACAGGTCGTCGTACACGATCACGGCGTGCATGCCGTTGTCGCGGAAGAACTCGCCCATGGCGCAGCCCGAGAAGGGTGCCAGGAACTGCATCGGGGCCGGATCGGAAGCCGTGGCGGCGACCACGATGGAGTATTCCAGCGCGCCGTTCTCCTCCAGGGCCTTCACGAACTGGGCCACCGTCGAGCGCTTCTGACCGACGGCCACGTAGACGCAGTAGAGCTTCTGCGACTCGTCGTTGCCCTGGTTCAGCGGCTTCTGGTTCAGGATCGTGTCGAGGGCGATGGCGGTCTTGCCGGTCTGGCGGTCGCCGATGATCAGCTCGCGCTGGCCGCGGCCGACCGGGATGAGGGCGTCGATGGCCTTGAGGCCGGTCGCCATCGGCTCGTGCACCGACTTGCGCGGAATGATGCCAGGGGCCTTTACGTCGACGCGGCGACGCTCGGTCGACTGGATCGGGCCCTTGCCGTCGATCGGGTTGCCGAGCGCGTCCACGACGCGGCCGAGGAGGCCCTTGCCGACCGGCACGTCCACGATGGCGCCGGTCCGCTTCACGGTCTGGCCCTCGGCGATCTCGCGGTCGGAGCCGAAGATCACGACGCCGACGTTGTCGGTCTCGAGGTTGAGGGCCATGCCGCGCACGCCGCTCTCGAATTCGACCATTTCGCCGGCCTGGACGTTGTCGAGGCCGTAGCACCGGGCAATGCCGTCGCCGACGGACAGGACCTGACCGACTTCGGTGACCTCGGCCTCGGTGCCGAAGTTCTTGATCTGCTCTTTGAGGATCGCGGAGATCTCAGCGGCTCGAATGTCCATCAGCGGACCTCTTTCATCGCTAGACGAATGGAATTGAGTTTGGTGCGCACCGAGGCATCCACCATGCGGGAGCCCATCTTCACGATGAGGCCGCCGATGAGGCTCGGGTCGAT
>DASQMJ010000027.1:0-35983 GCA_035645535.1 Microvirga sp.
TCCTGTCCCGCCTGCCCGATCCCGACGACGTGCTGCGCCGCCTCGCCGACGTGCTGCGGATGCACGAGACCTGCCGCAGGCGCGCCTGCCGCCGGGCGGAAAGCTGCCAGGGCGGCTACGGGCCGCCGTGCTATTTCGAGAAGCGCGCGTTCTTCGCCGAGGCGGTCGGCGGGCGCATGGACGAGCATCGCGACCGCTGGGCCCGCACCCGCGCCAGCGTGAGGGCGTCGCTCCGGCATCCGTGATGCCGTCCCCTCGCCTATTCCCGCGCGAGCGGCGTATCGAGCACGATGTGGGTCGTGGCGGTGGCGACGCCGGGCGCGGCCGCGACGGCGTCGCGGACCCGGTCGAGGGCCGCGTTGGACTCGCAGGCCACCATCACCATGAGGTCGATGGCGCCGGTGAGCGAATGGCAGGCCACGATCTCCGGGATGCCGGCGAGCTTCGGCACCACCTGCTTGCAGCGGAAGCCCGGCTCGAAGGTGACGGCGATCATGGCGCGCACGGACGGGTCGTTCGCGGCCGCGAGCCGGACCGTGTAGCCCTTGATGACGCCTTCGCGCTCGAGGCGGCGCATGCGCTCCTGGGTGGCGCTGCGCGACAGCCCGACGCTGCGGGCGAGCCCCACGAGGCTCTCCCGGGCATTCTTCCGCAGCGACGCGACGAGAATCCGGTCCTTGTCGTCCAGCATCGTGCTCAAACCGCCCTCCCGAAGCTCAATCCCACCGACACTTAGCCGGCCGGCCGGTCATCTTGTCGAGTGAAACCGGCACCGCAACGCGCCACAACGGGACGAACGGAGGTTTTCCCATGGATTACGCGAATTCGGTTCTTCTGCCCGTCGACATGCAGCAGGCTTTCGACCTGCCCTCCTGGCCGCGCCGCTGGAACGAAGCGGTCGACAGCAACGGCCTCGCCCTGATCGAGGCGTGGCGCTCGCGCGGCCTGCCGATCATCCACGTGCGGCACGATTCCGTGACGCCGGGCTCGACGCTTGCGCCGGACCATGCGGGCAACGCCTTCCGGCCGGGCTTCGGGCCGAAGGTCGGCGAGGCGCTGGTGTCGAAGAGCGTCAACTCCGCCTTCATCGGCACCGATCTCGACCTGAGGCTGAAGCGGCTGGGCATCAGGAAGGTGGTGGTCTTCGGCATCACCACGGACATGTGCGTGTCCACGACCGTCAGGACCGGGGCGAATCTCGGCTACGACATGGTGCTGGTCGAGGATGCCTGCGACTGCTTCGACCTGCCCGACGGCGCCGGCGGCACGATCCCGGCCCGGCAGAGCCACCGAGCCCACGTGGCGACGCTGCGGTTCGAGTTCGCCGAGGTGGTGACGACGCGGGAGGTCTTGGCAGAAATGGCGGCCGCCGGCACGGCGACGGCCGCCTGACGTATGGGTATTCAGCCCTTCGGCAGCATCTCCTTCACCAGCCCGCTCGCCTTGCCGAAATCCATCCGGCCGGCGTATTTGGCCCGCAGGGCGCTCACGACCTTGCCCATGTCCTTCATGGAGGCGGCGCCGGTCTCGGCGATGGCGGCTTGAATGGCGGCCTTCACCTCGGCCTCGTCCATCTGCTTGGGCAGGTAGGAGGTGATGACCTCGACCTCGTCCTTCTCGGCCTGGGCCAGCTCGGCCCGGCCGCCCTGCTCGTACATGGCGATCGATTCCTGGCGCTGCTTCACCATCTTCTGGAGCAGGGCCAGGATCTCCTCGTCGGAGAGCGGCTCCTTGCCGCCGCCGCGGGCCTCGATGTCCTTGTCCTTGAGGGCGGCCTGGATCAGCCGGATGGCGCCAAGCCTGCGCTTGTCGCCGGCCTTCATGGCTTCCTTCATGTCGGCGGTAAAACGTTCGCGCAGCATGGATATCTCCTTGAATCTTTAAGCTCTTGAGCGTTGACGGAACGCGAACGGCCCCTTAAGTCACGGGGATAGTTCAAAGGCGGCCCGGGAAGGCCAGCTCAAGCACGGCCTGTTGGCCCCGGACTTACAAGAGATCATGACGATGCTGCAAGACAAAGACACCGCGGGTGGCTGGGAAGAGCCGCGCGCAACCGCCGTCCTCGTGCTCCAGGACGGCACCGTGCTGGAGGGCTTCGGCATCGGCGCCGTCGGCGAGGCCACCGGCGAGGTCTGCTTCAACACCGCGATGACGGGCTACCAGGAGATCCTGACCGACCCGTCCTATGCCGGGCAGATCATCACCTTCACGTTCCCGCACATCGGCAACGTAGGCGCCAACGACGAGGACATCGAGAGCGTCAACGCCGCCTCGTCGTCCGGCGTGCGTGGGGCGATCCTCGCGGCTTCCGTGACGGACCCGTCCAACTGGCGTGCCTCCCGCCACCTCGATGCCTGGCTCAAGAGCCGCGGCATCATCGGCCTGACCGGCATCGACACCCGGGCGCTCACGGCCCTCATCCGCGAAAAGGGCATGCCGAACGCGGTCATCGCCCACGACCCGGCCGGCCAGTTCGACCTCGAGGCCCTGAAGGCCCGCGCCGCCTCGCTTCCGTCCATGGACGGCCTCGACCTCGTGCCCATGGTCACGAGCGGCCAGCGCTTCAACTGGGAGGAAGGCACCTGGAAGCTCGGCAAGGGCTACGAGAAGCAGACGGAAGCCAAGTACCACGTGGTCGCCATCGACTATGGGGTGAAGCGCAACATCCTGCGCCTGCTCGCCCGCGCCGGCTGCAAGGTCACGGTCGTGCCCGCCACCGCGTCCGCCGAGGACATCCTGGCCCTCAAGCCCGACGGCGTCTTCCTGTCGAACGGTCCCGGCGACCCGGCGGCCACGGGCGAATACGCGGTTCCGGTCATCCGCAAAGTGCTGGAGGAGAAGATCCCGACCTTCGGCATCTGCCTCGGCCATCAGATGCTGAGCCTGGCGGTGGGCGGCAAGACCAAGAAGATGCACCAGGGACACCACGGGGCGAACCACCCGGTGAAGGACAAGACCACCGGCAAGGTCGAGATCACCTCCATGAACCACGGCTTCGCGGTGGATCCGCAGACGCTGCCCGAGAATGCGGTCGAGACCCACGTCTCCCTGTTCGACGGGTCGAACTGCGGCATCGCGCTGACTGACCGTCCCGCCTTCTCGGTCCAGTACCACCCGGAGGCCTCCCCTGGCCCGCAGGACAGCCATTATCTCTTCGATCGCTTCGTGAAGATGATCGAGGAGGAGAAGGCGAAGCGACGGGTCCAGGCCTGAGCTCTTTCCGGCGGGGGCGCCGTCTCCCGCCGTCCTATCCGCCGGCTGCGGTGGATACTGCAATATAATTTCAATTCTGCGACAAACCGGGCATTGCGCTCCCCACCCAAATCACGTTAACCGGTCGGTAACCATAAAAATTGACCATCGATTCTTGATTTGGGGGTTTCCAGATGTCGTTCGACGACGAGTCCGGCCAGTTCAACCGCCTTCACTCCATTTTCACGTTCCATCTCGGCGTCGCCGTTGGGCTGTCCTGGCTGACGTCGCTCTACGCCTCCCTCTACGCCCCCTGGGTGCGCAACATCCGGCCCCTGATCGACCCGTCCGACGCGGGTCAGGTGGAGAGCACCTGGTCGTTCCTGTTCATCTTCCCCGTGGTCCTCACGGTCGCCTGGCTGCTGACGATCTTCGGCCAGAACGTCCTGCGCCAGTTCCAGATCATGCGGAACCAGACGGTCGAATTCGCCATCGCGGGCGCCGTCGCCTTCGTGGTGTTCTATCTGTCCATCGACCGCGCCGTCGCGGCGATGCTGATCGGCCAGTAACTTCGCAACCACGATCAATCCGGGTGCCATAGGGTCCTGGTCGCGGAGTGATCCATGACCAAGACCAGCCCCAAGCCCACGACACGAATCGACTACGGCCGCCGGGTGGCACGCGTGATGGCCTACATCAACGACCACCTGGACGAAGAGCTCACGCTCGAACGCATGGCGGAGATAGCCTGCTTCTCGCCCCACCATTTCCACCGGATCTACCGGGGAATCGCGGGCGAGACGGCAAGCGACACCATCCGGCGCCTGCGGCTCCAGCGGGCCGCCTACGAGCTGACGCGGTCGGGCATGCCGATCGGGCGGGTCGCCCGGCGGGCCGGCTATTCGTCCGTCGAGGCCTTCACCCGAGCCTTCGGGGCCGATAACGGCGAGCCACCGGCAGCCTACCGGTCGCGGCTCACTCCGTTCTATCCAATCCAGAACGGAGACGCCCCCATGCCCCCTGTCACCATCAAGACCTTTTCCGGAGCGAGCCTCGCGGCCATCGAGCACCGCGGCGATTACCAGACCATCGGGCGGAGCTTCGACCAGCTGGCGGCCTGGGCGGCGAGCCACGGCCTCATGGACAGCCCGCGCCGCTGGTTCGGCATCTACTACGACGATCCGGCCAGCGTCCCGGTGGCGCAGCTGCGGTCGGAGGCAGCTGTCGAAGTCGACCCCGAAACGCCGCTCGCCGACGGCATGGTCCGGCGCGAGATCCCGCCTGCGCGCGTGGCGAGCATCGTCCACAAGGGACCCTATGCGGAGCTGGAGCGCACCTACCGGCAGCTCTTCAGCGAGTGGCTCCCGGCCAGCGGCGAGGAGCCGTCCGACCGGCCCTGTTTCGAGCACTACATCAACGACGCCCGGACGGTGCCGCCGCCGGAGCTGCTGACCGAGATCCTCCTTCCCCTCAAGGGATGAGGAACCCGCCCTCTCCGGCACCGGCCGGAGAGGGCGCCACGAAAGAGCGGCCACGCTCGATCTTTCGCTCCCCCCGTGCGTTCTTCCTCCGCTTCACAGGAGGACGAGAATGGCCCGAGCAAAAGGATACGGCGCGCCAGGCGAGTACAACGCGCCCCTCAAGACGGACACCTACGTCTTCAAGGACAACGGCTTCATCCCGAACAGCTCCCTGCCGCTGATCGTCCGCCAGGGCGCGATCCGCCCCTCGAATCCCGACCCGGCCAAGGCGTTCGAGAACACATTCCAGAAGAACGGCTGGACCAATTCCTGGCGCAACGGCATCCATCAGTATCACCATTATCACTCCACCGCCCACGAAGTGCTCGGCATCGCCATGGGTTCGGCGACGGTGCGCTTCGGCGGCGAGGACGGCGAGCTCATTGCCCTGACGGCAGGCGACGTGGTGGTCGTTCCCGCAGGGGTGGGTCATGCGCTCATCAGGGCCAGCGACGATCTCCTCGTGGTCGGCGCCTACGCGGACGGCCGCGACTGGGACGAAATCCGGGACGATGCGCAGGCCATCGCCGCAGCCCGCCAGCGCATCGCGACCGTGCCGCTGCCGGATGCGGATCCTGTGGACGGACCGGACGGACCGTTGATGAAACTGTGGTACAACAGGTGATGACGCCGAGCTGACGTTCGGTTATGAAGTCTCGCCATGAACTGGCGAGACTACTGGAATCAGGACACCCCGATCTATTCGGGGGAGCGGCACAAGCTGCTGCACTATCGGCTCGTGGCCAATGACGTCATCGGTCTGATCCCTTCGGCCGAAGCGGCAGTGCTGGATCACGGATGCGGCGAAGCCCTGTTCGCGGATCGGGTCGCAGGCAAGTGCGGCCATCTCTACCTCTGCGATGCGGCTCCCCTGGTGCGGGAACGCCTGTGCGGCAGGTTCGAGGGCGACGACCGGATCACGATTCTGGCGCCGGAGGATCTTTCGACCCTGGCGGACGCATCCCTCGACCTGATTGTGGTCAATTCGCTCCTGCAGTACCTCACGCTCGAGGAGCTGCGTGACCTGCTGAAGCTCTGGCGCAGCAAGCTCAAGGGCGACGGCAAGCTTGTCCTCGCCGACGTGATTCCGCCGGACGTCAGTCCCGTGACGGATGCCAGGGCGCTCCTGTCGTTCGCCTGGCAGGGCGGTTTCCTGAAATCCGCCCTCCTCGGCCTCGCCCGCACGGCCTTCTCCGAATACCGCAAGATCCGCGAGGAGATCGGCCTGTCCCAATACACGGAGGAGGACATGCGCGATCTCCTCGACGAGGCGGGCTTCGGCGCCGAGCGCCTGCCCCGCAACATGGGGCACAATCAGGCCCGCATGACCTTCCTGGCGCGGCCGGTCTGAGGTCTCTCACGCGAAGGTCCAGGCCTTGTGGGCCAGGAAGCTCCACAGCATCACGATCCCCGTCGTCACGAGCTGGGCCGGGATGTACGGCGCGCCGAGCCACTCGACCAAAAGGTGCATGAAGACCCAGGTCAGCAGGAAGCCCACCAGGGCCACGAGGGCGAAGCGCCAGGTGGCCTCCCGGTGCGGGCGGCTGCTCCGGTAGGTATGGGTCCGGTTGAGGCCGTAGGAGACGAGGCCGCCGGCGATGTAGCCGGCGAGCGTGGCTGGGACCGGCGAGGCCAGCCCGCCTTCCACGAGGCCGATCAGGAGCCCGTAATGGGCCACGGCCGCGGCGATGCCGACCCCGAAGAAGGCGGCGAACTGGCGGGTGAGGCGCTGGAGGGCGGGATAGGTCGTCACGGGCCCTCGATACCGCGTCGCGGCGGCGCGGTCCACGCGCTTCGTCCGTGGACGCGTCCTCTTAGGCCTTTCTTTACGTGATAAGGCCGTGTAAGAGCCTCTCTCAACCTTCAATCCGATACACGCCAGCTGCGCTCGAAGCGCCGTACCTCACGGCCGCGCGGCTGGACACGCCTGGGTGGCCCAATGCCGAAGCGGACAGACATCTCCTCCATCCTCATCATCGGCGCCGGACCGATCATCATCGGCCAGGCCTGCGAGTTCGACTATTCGGGCACGCAGGCCGTGAAGGCCCTGAAAGAGGAGGGCTACCGAGTCATCCTGGTGAACTCGAACCCGGCCACGATCATGACCGACCCGGATCTGGCGGACGCCACCTACGTGGAGCCGATCACGCCGGAGATCGTGGCCAAGATCATCGAGAAGGAGCGCCCCGACGCGCTCCTGCCCACCATGGGAGGCCAGACGGCGCTGAACTGCGCCCTGTCCTTGAAGAAGATGGGCGTGCTGGAGAAATTCGGCGTCGAGATGATCGGCGCCACGGCGGAGGCCATCGACAAGGCCGAGGACCGCCAGCTGTTCCGCGAGGCCATGACCAAGATCGGCCTCGACACGCCGAAATCGCGGCTTGCCAACGCCTCCGCCCTCAAGAAGGCCGACCGGGACGCCTATCTGGCCGAGATCGCCCGCCTGGAGGCCCTGGACGTCCATCCGGGCGACAAGAAGCGCATGATCGCCGCCTACGAGCTCAAATGGGCCGCCGGCGAGAACGAGCGCCGCAAGCGCTACCAGGAGCACGCCATGGGCGAGGCGCTGCTGGCGCTCGCCGAGGTGGGCCTGCCGGCGATCATCCGCCCGTCCTTTACCATGGGCGGCACCGGCGGCGGCATCGCCTACAACCGCGAGGAATTCCTCGACATCGTGGAGCGCGGCCTCGATGCCTCGCCCACCAACGAGGTGCTGATCGAGGAGAGCGTGCTCGGCTGGAAGGAATACGAGATGGAGGTCGTCCGCGACAGGAACGACAACTGCATCATCGTCTGCTCCATCGAGAACATCGACCCGATGGGCGTCCATACGGGTGACTCGATCACCGTCGCGCCGGCCCTGACGCTCACCGACAAGGAATACCAGATCATGCGCGACGCCTCGCTCGCAGTCCTGCGCGAGATCGGCGTCGAGACCGGCGGCTCGAACGTGCAATTCGCGGTGAACCCCCAGAACGGCCGCATGATCGTGATCGAGATGAACCCGCGCGTGTCGCGCTCCTCGGCGCTGGCCTCCAAGGCCACGGGCTTCCCCATCGCCAGGGTCGCGGCCAAGCTCGCCGTGGGATACACCCTCGACGAGATCGCCAATGACATCACCGGCGGCGCGACCCCTGCCTCCTTCGAGCCGACCATCGACTACGTGGTCACCAAGATCCCGCGCTTCGCCTTCGAGAAGTTCCCCGGCGCCGAGCCGACGCTGACCACCGCCATGAAGTCCGTGGGCGAGGCCATGGCCATCGGCCGCACCCTGCCGGAATCGCTCCAGAAGGCCCTGCGCTCCCTCGAGACCGGCCTCACCGGCCTCGACGAGATCGAAATCGAGGGCCTTGGCAAGGGCGACGACAAGAACGCCATCAAGGCGGCGCTGGGCACCCCGACCCCGGATCGGCTGCTGAAGGTCGCCCAGGCGCTGCGCCTCGGCATCAGCCACGACGAGGTCTATGAGTCCTGCAAGATCGACCGCTGGTTCCTGGAGCAGCTCCAGGCGATCGTCGATATGGAAGACAAGGTGAAGGCCTATGGCCTGCCGCAGACCCCGGGCGCCTTCCGCCAGCTGAAGGCGCTGGGCTTCTCCGACGCCCGTCTCGCCGTGCTTGCGGGCAAGACCGAGGCCGAGGTGCGCAACCTCCGCCGCTCCCTCGGGGTGCGCCCGGTCTTCAAGCGCATCGACACCTGCGCGGCCGAGTTCGCGTCGCCGACCGCCTACATGTACTCGACCTACGCGGCGCCCTTCGCCGGCAAGCCGGCGGACGAGGCCCAGCCCTCGGACTCCAAGAAGGTCATCATCCTCGGCGGCGGCCCGAACCGGATCGGCCAGGGCATCGAATTCGACTATTGCTGCTGCCACGCCTGCTTCGCCCTGAAGGATGCGGGCTACGAGACCATCATGGTCAACTGCAACCCGGAGACCGTCTCGACCGACTACGACACCTCCGACCGGCTCTATTTCGAGCCCCTGACTCAGGAGGACGTGCTCGAGATCGTCGAGACCGAGCGCCAGAAGGGCACCCTGCACGGGGTCATCGTCCAGTTCGGCGGCCAGACCCCGCTCAAGCTCGCCCGGGCCCTGGAGGAGGCGGACGTGCCGATCCTCGGCACCTCGCCGGACGCCATCGACCTCGCCGAGGACCGGGACCGGTTCAAGCGCCTGCTCGACAAGCTGCACCTGAAGCAGCCGAAGAACGGCATCGCCTATTCGGTGGAGCAGGCGCGCCTGGTGGCGGCCGATCTCGGCCTGCCCTTCGTGGTGCGCCCCTCCTACGTGCTCGGCGGCCGCGCCATGGCGATCATCCGTGACGAGGCCCAGTTCGAGGACTACCTGCTCGGCACCCTGCCGAGCCTGATCCCGTCCGACGTGAAAGCCCGCTACCCCAACGACAAGACCGGCCAGATCAACACGGTGCTGGGCCAGAACCCGCTGCTATTCGACCGCTATCTCTCCGATGCCATCGAGGTGGACGTGGACTGCCTCGCGGACGGCAAGGATGCGTTCATCGCCGGCATCATGGAGCATATCGAGGAGGCGGGCATCCATTCGGGCGACTCCGCCTGCTCCCTGCCGCCCCGGTCGCTGGCGCCCGAGCTCGTCGCCGAGCTGGAGCGCCAGACCAAGGCCCTGGCGCTCGCCCTCGACGTGGGCGGCCTGATGAACGTCCAGTACGCCATCAAGGACGACACCATCTACGTCCTGGAGGTCAACCCCCGCGCCTCGCGCACGGTCCCGTTCGTCGCCAAGGTGATCGGCGAGCCCATCGCCAAGATCGCGGCCCGGATCATGGCCGGCGAGAGCCTGGCCAAGTTCGGCCTGGCTCCGAAGGAGCTGCCCCATATCGGCGTGAAGGAGGCGGTCTTCCCCTTCGCCCGCTTCCCGGGCGTGGATGTGCTTCTCGGCCCGGAGATGCGCTCCACGGGCGAAGTCATCGGCCTCGACCGGAGCTTCGGCGTCGCCTTCGCCAAGAGCCAGCTCGGCGCGGGCAGCCAAGTGCCGAAGACCGGCACCCTGTTCGTGTCGGTGCGCGATTCGGACAAGCCCCGGATCCTGCCGACCGTTCGGATGCTGGAGGAGATCGGTTTCGAGATCCTGGCGACGGGGGGTACCCAGAGGTTCCTGGTGGAGAACGGCGTCAAGGCGAAGCGGATCAACAAGGTGCTGGAAGGCCGCCCCCACGTGGTGGACGCCATCAAGAACGGCGACATCCAGCTGGTCTTCAACACCACCGAGGGGGCGGGCGCCCTGTCGGATTCCCGCTCCCTAAGACAAGCTGCCCTCTTGCATAAGATACCTTACTACACCACTCTTGCAGGAGCGATCGCCGCGGCCGAGGGCATCAAGGCCTATCTCGGCGGCGATCTCGAGGTCCGGGCCCTTCAGGACTATTTCGCCTGAAGCCGGGCTAAAAATCGGAACTGCGAAGCTTCAAGGAAGTTTTCGTTGACATGCGAGGACGCCGGAAACGGCGGCCTCGTACCTCTTTTTGGAAGAGACGAATGATGGACAAGGTCCCTCTGACGATCAAAGGTTTCGCGGCGCTCGAGGAAGAGCTCAAGCACCGGCAACAGGTTGAGCGCCCCCGGATCATCCAGGCGATCTCGGAAGCGCGCGCCCTGGGCGACCTGTCGGAGAACGCGGAGTATCACGCGGCCAAGGAAGCTCAGTCCCTCAACGAGGGCCGCATCCTGGAGCTGGAAAGCCTGATTTCCCGGGCCGAGATCATCGACATCACGAAGCTCTCGGGCGACCGTATCAAGTTCGGCGCGACCGTGAAGCTCGTCGACGAGGATACGGAAGAAGAGAAGACCTACCAGATCGTCGGCGAACCCGAGGCCGACGTGCGCTCCGGCCGCGTCTCGGTCTCATCCCCCATCGCCCGGGCCCTCATGGGCAAGACGGTCGGCGACACGGTGGAGGTCTCCACGCCCGGCGGCGGCAAGTCCTACGAAGTCGTCGGTGTCCGGTTCGGCTAATCCAGCAGCGGGGGCAAAAGATGAGAGATCAGACCATGTCCCCCCTGTCCCGCCGTACCTTCCTGACGGGTCTCGCCTGGGCCGGCCTTGCCGGCGCAGGCATCGCGCCTGCCTGGGCGCAGGCGTTCCCGCAGGCTTTCTCCTCCTTCGCGGTCGACGTGAGCGTGCTGAGGGCCAAGGGCCTCGGCCCCTTCGCCGACTGGATCGCGGCGGCGACGTTAGACGAGTTGCGGCGCTCCTTCGCCGACCGGGTCGATCCGCGCGGTCCGCGCCTCGTCGTGCGCCTGACCGGCATCTTCCTGACGCCCAACCCGGACGGGGGCGGCGGCGGCCACTGGCGGCGCGGAGGCGGCGGCGGGGGCAGCGATACCCTGGAGGGAGAGGCCCTGGCGGTCGGCCCGAGGGGCGAGATCCTCGCCCGCCATCCACAGCTCGCCGTCCTCGACGTGCGCCGGAGCATTCTCGATCCCGACGAGCCGGGCCGTGCCGCAGCCGTGGCGCAGCACTACGTCCGCTGGCTGAGGCGTCAGCTCATCGCCTAGACCGCTGCCTCCGGCACGTCCTCGATCGGCACCAGCGGCTCGTCCTTGATCAGGTCAAGGGTGAGCGCGGTGCGCACGTTGCGCACGTTCGGCAGGGACGTGAGCTCGGACACAAGGCCCTGGAAGGCGGCGAGGTTCGGGGCGACGCACTTCATGATGAAGTCGATGTCGCCCGACAGCGTCCAGCACTCCCGGACCATGGACCAGCCCTTGATCCGGTCCTCGAACTCCCTGAGCTCTTTCTTGCCCTGGATGTCCAGCTGCACCATAGCGAAGCAGACGATCTCGAAGCCCAGTCCCTTGGGGTCGAGCATCGCCCTGTAGGCCTTGATGATGCCGGCGCTCTCCAGCGCCCTCACGCGACGCAGGCATGGGGGAGCCGACAGGCCGACACGGCGGGCCAGCTCCACATTGGTGATGCTGCCGTCGGCCTGCAGCTCCTTCAGGATGGCCCAGTCAATGGAATCGAGGCGTCCGCGCACGTTAACTCCGGGAAAGGCTCGTCTCGGCTGAGTAGACGGTGTAAGGGGTCTGCACAAGAAGGGCTGGCGATTAAGTCGCAACGAACTTCATGCACTCCACAGGCTCATTGATCAAATGTTGCGCAACAACTCAAGCCTGCCCGAGGCCTCCGGCCTGACCTCATGGGTCCTGTCCGACGGCAAGGCCGGGGACGAGTTGCAGTCCTTGAGCGTCGCCGAGGCCCTGGGGCTCGAACCTGAGATCCGCCGCGTGAGGCCGCGCGCACCCTTTGCCTGGCTCATGCCATGGGGACCTGTGGACCCGCGCGAGCGGCCCGGCGCCTGCAACAGCCCCCTGGCGCCGCCCTTCCCGGACATCCTCATCGCCTCCGGCCGCCGCGCCGTGCCCTACCTTCGCTTCGTGAAGCGCGCCTCCGGCGGGCGGACCTACACGGTCTTCCTCAAGGATCCCCGCACGGGCGCGGGAGCGGCCGATTTCATCTGGTCTCCGTCCTACGACCGGCTGCGGGGGCCGAACGTGCTCAACACCCTCACGCCGCCGCACCGTGTTTCGGCTCGCCGCCTGGGGGAGGCCCGCGCGGACCCGGACCCGCGCCTTGCCCCCCTCGCCCGCCCGCGGGTCGCGGTGCTCGTGGGCGGCGACAGCCGCCATCACCGCTTTACCGAGGCGGACGTCGCCCGCCTCGTGCAGCACCTGACGGCCCTCGCCGGAACCGGCGCCGGGCTGATGATGACCACCTCGCGCCGGACCCCTCCGGCCCTGCGGCAGGCCCTGGCCGGGCTCGCGGCACGCCATGGCGGCTTCCTCTGGGACGGCAGCGGGGACAATCCCTATGTGGCGATGCTTGCCCTCGCGGAGGCTGTCGTGGTCACGGCGGATTCCTTCAACATGATCGGCGAGGCGGCCGCGACGGGGGTTCCGATCCTGGTCTTCGAGCCCTCGGGCGGACACCCCAAGCTGAAGGTCTTCCTCGACGGGATGCGGGCCCTTGGAATTGTGCATCCCTTCGAAGGCCGGCTTGAAGGCGAAGCCTATCAGCCCTTAAATTCAACCCCTCAGATCGCGCGCGCCATCGCCGAAGGACTGGCGCGCCACCGCGGCACCCTCGGACTGCCGGACGCGGCCCTTTCACTGGAGAGTTCTTGATGGCCCATACCCACGCCAAGCTCATCATCATCGGCTCTGGGCCGGCCGGCTACACGGCGGCGATCTACGCGGCGCGCGCCATGCTCGAGCCCGTCCTGATCTCCGGCTTCCAGCCGGGCGGGCAGCTCATGATCACCACCGACGTGGAGAACTATCCGGGCTTCGCCGACGTGATCCAGGGCCCCTGGCTCATGGAGCAGATGCGCATGCAGGCGGAGCACGTGGGCACCCGCATGATCTCCGACCACATCGTCAAGGTCGACCTCAAGCAGCGACCCTTCCGCCTGGAGGGGGATTCCGGCGAGGTCTATACCTGCGACGCGCTCATCGTGGCGACCGGCGCCCAGGCCAAGTGGCTGGGCCTCCCCTCGGAGGGCCTGTTCCAGGGCTTCGGCGTCTCCGCCTGCGCCACCTGCGACGGCTTCTTCTTCCGCGGCAAGGAGGTCGTGGTGGTGGGCGGCGGCAATACGGCCGTCGAGGAGGCCCTCTACCTCGCCAACCTCGCGTCCAAGGTGACCCTGGTCCACCGGCGGGATTCCCTGCGCGCCGAGCGCATCCTCCAGGACCGCCTGTTCAAGCATCCCAAGGTCGAGGTGGTGTGGAACTCCGCCGTGGAGGAGATCTGCGGCACCCAGAACCCGACCTCGGTGACGCACGTGCGCCTGAAGAACCTCGTTTCGGGCCAGGTTTCGGAGCTGAAGACCGACGGCGTCTTCATCGCCATCGGGCACAAGCCTTCGACGGAACTCTTCGCCGGCCAGCTCGACATGAAGCCGGGCGGCTACCTGCTGACGAAGCCCGGCTCGACCGAAACGAACGTTCCGGGCGTCTTCGCCGCCGGCGACGTGGCCGACGACGTGTATCGCCAGGCCGTGACCGCAGCCGGGATGGGCTGCATGGCGGCCCTGGAGACGGAGCGCTATCTGGCCGCACTCGAGGTGACGCAGCAGGCGGCGGAATGAATTTATAAACAACTGGTTAGCCTTCAGCTCGAATTCCTGTTGCCTCCTGCCGAATGGCTCATCAGAGATAGGACGGCCCGCCGTGAGGGAAGGCGGATCGCCAGGGGAATGCCGTGGATTGGGACAAGATCCGGATTTTCTATACGGTCGCGGAGGCTGGAAGCTTCACGCGCGCCGGTGACGATCTCGGCTTGAGCCAGTCTGCGGTCAGCCGGCAGATCAGCGCCCTCGAACGGGAGCTGAAGGCGCCCCTCTTCCACCGTCACGCCCGGGGCCTCATCCTGACCGAGCAAGGCGACCTGCTGTTCAGGGCGGCCCGCGACATGCGCATGCGCCTGGAGACCACAAAGGCCCGTCTCGTAGAGACCAGCGAGCGGCCGTCGGGCGAATTGAAGGTGACGACCACGGTCGGCCTGGGCTCCATCTGGCTCGCCCAGCGCGTCGCCGAATTCCTCGACCTCTATCCGGACGTGCGGGTCCAGCTCATCCTCAGCAACGAGGAGCTCGACCTTGCCATGCGCGAGGCCGACGTGGCGATCCGCCTGCGCCGCCCGGCCCAGCCGGACCTGATCCAGCGGCGCCTCTTCACGGTGCATTTCCACGTCTATGCATCGAGCGAATATCTCAAGCGCTTCGGCGAGCCCAAGACCCTGGAGGAACTCGACGAGCACCGCATCGTCTCGTTCGGCGGCGACCAGCCGTCCTACCTCATGGCGGTGCACTGGCTCTCGACCGCCGGGCGCGAGGGACGCGAGCCGCGCCAGTACCATTATGTGGTGAACAACATCACTGCCCTGAAAATCGCCGTCGAGACCGGAGCGGGCATCGCCGTGCTGCCCGACTACACGGTGGTGGGCAATCCGAACCTGGTCCAGATCCTGCGCGACGTGGAGATGCCGTCCCTCGACAGCTATCTCGTCTATGCGGAGGAGATGCGGTCCGTCGCCCGCGTCCAGGCCTTCCGGGACTTCCTGATCAGCAAGGCCCAGCGCTGGACCTTCTAGAGCATCGGACCCAAAAGTGGATTTGCACTTTTGGGTCCAATCCGATGTCTTCTCCTTAGAGTGAGATCATCGTCTGAACGGCTTCGCGTTCAGACTCAGAGACTTGCGCGAAACTTGACAGTTTTGCGGCCGTAGCCATGCAACCGGCGCAGCCCTTTCATGAGGCATGTTGCATTGCAAAGAGGCTCGATGCCCGCGATATAAGCCACGGCTGATTTCAACGCGGCACCGCTTTCTTCCTCCCGGCGCTGCCGCGTCGGCCGTTCCCTCTGGAAGGTTTTGACTTTTGTCGGACCTCTACTTCAAGCCGGGCGCTCGCCCGGCTTTTTTTTGCCCATGTGCAGCCGAAGCGGGCGGAGCCAGTCCGCCCGCTCCGAGGAGGCGTCTCACTGGGATTGCGTGACCTCGTCCTTGAGCACGCGACGGAGCACCTTCCCCACATTGGTCTTGGGCAGCGTCTCGCGAAACTCGATCCGCCGTGGCACCTTGTAAGGGGTCAGGTTCTCCCGGCAGAACTGGCGCAGGTCGTCCGCGGTCAGCGAGGGGTCCTTGCGCACCACATAGGCGACCACCACCTCGCCGGCGTTCTTGTCGGGCAGGCCGATGACGGCCGCTTCGGTCACACCGGGATGCTGCACCAGCACGTCCTCGACCTCGTTCGGATAGACGTTGAAGCCGGACACGAGGATCATGTCCTTCATTCGGTCGACGATCTTCACCTCGCCGTGGGGCAGGATCACCGCCACGTCGCCGGTGCGGAAGAAGCCGTCGCTCGTCATCACTTTCGCAGTCTCGTCAGGCCGCTGCCAGTAACCGGCCATGACCTGCGGCCCCTTCACGCACAGCTCGCCCCTCTCGCCGAAAGGCAGTGGCGCGCCGTCCTGGGCGCGGATCGACACGTCGGTCGAGGGCAGCGGGTAGCCGATGGTGCCGGTGAACTCCTCGATGTCGAGCCTGTTGGCGCAGACCACGGGCGAGGTTTCCGACAGGCCGTAGCCCTCGACGATGGGCTGGCCCGTCACGGCCTTCCACTTCTTGGCGACGACCGCCTGGGTGGCCATGCCGCCGGAGACGGCGAAGACGAGCTGGGAGAAATCCACCTCCTCGATGCCGGGAGCGTTTGCCAGGGCGTTGTAGAGCGTGTTCACGCCCGACATGAGGGTGATGCGGCTCGACTTCAGGATCTTGACGAAACCTGCGATGTCGCGGGGATTGGCAATGAGGAGCTGGCACCCGCCGATCCGGGTCATCAGAAGGGCGCAGACCGTCAAGCCGAAGATATGGTAGAGCGGCAGCGCCGTGACCATCACGTGATCGGTGCGCTCGCCGAAGAACGGGCGCATCCACGCCTCGCACTGGAGCACGTTGGCGACGACGTTCCGGTGCAGCAGGACCGCTCCCTTGGAAACGCCCGTAGTGCCGCCGGTATATTGCAGGAAGGCGATGTCGTCGGGGGAGACGTTGACGGACTTCGGCGCCTGCTTCGCGCCCTGCGCCAGCACGCTCTTGAAGCTCACCACGTCGGGAAGGCTGAAGGGCTTCACGGCTTTCTTCACGTGCCGCGACACCAGGTTGATGATCGATCCCTTCAGGCCGAGGAGATCGCCGGGCTTCACCACCACCACCCGGTCGAGTGTCACCTCGGCCAGCGATTCCTGCACGGTGGCGCCGAAATTCTCCAGCACGAACAGGACGCGGGCCCCCGAATCCTGCAGCTGATGGGTCAACTCGCGTGCCGTATAGAGCGGGTTGACGTTCACGACCGTGTAGCCTGCGGTCAGGATCCCGAAGAGGACGGCCGGGTAGGCCATCACGTTCGGCATCATGATGGCGACCCGGTCGCCCTTCTGGAGCCCCTGGGCCTGGAGCCACGACGCGACCGCGTCCGCATGTCGGCCCAGTTCCCCATAGGTGATGCGCTTGCCGAAGCTTTCGGCCGCGGGCCTGGACGAATAAGCCGAGACGGCCTCCCGGAAGATGTCCGCGAGGGTTCCGACGCGGGCCTCTTCGATCGTCTTCGGAACCTGGGCGGGATAGGAGTTCAGCCAGGGGCGTGCTGCGTAGGAATCCGCGGCGCCGATGGTTTCTGCCGCCGGATTGGTGGCGTTCATCATGTTCCTCCGCTTCATGGCGAGGTTGCTTTGGGAGATGGCGTCTCCGGAAAGATTACCTTGGCGCGGAAGATCACGTTTGTCGATGGGATAGTTTAGATCTGAACGATCCGATTTCCCGGATCGTTCAGATCATGTGGCTCAATGGGCCTTCTGCAGGACCTGCTCGGCGGGCCTGCCGCTCAGTTCCGCCATATGGTCGAACCGGGTCGAGAAGGTGCCGACGCCGGCCGTGACCGAGCGCAGCTCCACGATGAGGTCCCCGATCTCAGCCTCCGGGATGGTGGCGCTGATGACGTCCCAACCCTCCCAGCCCGGGCGGGCGTTGTAGCCGAGGATCTGGCCGCGCCGCGCCGTCACGAGCCCGGTGGCCTTGGACAGGGCCTCCGTCGGGATCGCGATCTCTGCCGAGAGGATCGGCTCGAGCAGGACAGGCTTCGCCTTCGGCAGCGCCTCAGCGATGGCGAGCTTCGCGGCCGCCTGGAAGGCGGCATCCGAGGAATCGACCGTGTGGTAGGAGCCGTCGGTCAGGGTCACCGCAAGATCGACGACCGGAAACCCGAGGGGACCGCTCTTGAGCGCGTCCCGGACGCCCGTCTCGACGGACGGGATGTACTGACGCGGGACCACACCGCCCGTGATCTTGTCGTGGAAGACGAAGCCCTCCCCGCGCGGCAGCGGCGCGATCTCGATCATCACGTCGCCGAACTGGCCGTGGCCGCCGGTCTGCTTGCGGTGCCGTCCCCTGGCGGAAGCGGGCGCACGGATCGTCTCGCGATAGGCGACCTGCGGCTTGCCGGTCTCGACGCCGACCTGGAACCGGGAGGCGAGCCGCTTCACGGCGACGCGCAGGTGCATCTCGCCCTGCCCCAGCAATCTGATCTCGCCCATGTCGGGCCGGCTCTCCACCACGAGGGAGGGATCCTCCTCGGTGATCTTGGTGAGCGCGCTGGAGAGGCGCACATCGTCCTTGCGGTCCTTCACCTTGAGGGCCACCGCGTAGACGGGCTCGGGCGGGGCAACCGAGACGATGGCCTCGGGGCGGGTCTTGCCGGCCGAAAAGGCGTCTCCCGTGCCGATGCCCTCGAGGCGGCCGAAGCCGAGGGTGTCGCCGGGCTGCGCCTCCTGCACGCGGGTGGTGTTGCCGCCCACCACGGTCAGGAGGCTGCCGATGCGAGCCTCCGTGCCGCGCGATCCGAGGACCGTGTCGCCCTCATGGAAGGTGCCGCGCATGGCGCGCGCAAGCGAGAGCTTGCCGCCCTGCCCGAGGTGAAGGGTCTTCATGACCTGGGCCAGGGGTGGCCCATCCTCGGAAACACCAAGCCGCACCCGCGTTTCCTCTAGTGTCGGGGCTTCATGCCGAATCGCCTTCAGCAGCCGGGTGACGCCGTTTCCTCGCTCCGCCGACCCGATGAGGACGGGCACCACGTGCCGCTCCCTCAGTTCGCGCGCCAGATCGTCGAAGATCCTGTCGCGAGGCGGTTCAATTTCGGAGATTAGTTCCTCCATGAGAGCGTCGTCGTAATCGGCGAGGCGCTCGAGCATCGAGAACCGGGCCTCGCGCTCCCGGGGCGCCTCGTCGCCCGGCAGCTCCACGACCTCGCTCGGGGCGTGCTCGCGATAGATGAAGGCGCGCTCCAACGCCAGATCGATGAACCCGACCGCGATACCGTCCTTCCAGAGAGGAATCTGGCGCAGGAGCAGCGGCGTGCGAGAAGCCTGCTGCAGGAGGGCCAGGGTCTCGCGGACGCGCCGGGTCGCGGTATCGATCTTGTTGATGAAGAGGAAGCGCGGGATGTCGGCTTCCTCCAGCTCCCTCAGGATGATCTGCAGGGCCGGGATCTTGCGGTCGTCCGCCTCGCACACAACGATCGCCGCGTCGCAGACCGGCGTGACGTTGCGCATCTCGTGCATGAATTCCATAGAGCCGGGACAGTCGACGAAGGTCATCCTCTCGCCGAGGAAATCGACGGTCGCCACGTTGGGCTCGATGCTCATCCCGTGTGCGCGAGCCTCCTGGCTCCCGTCGCCCACCGTGTCGCCGTCGGCGACGCGCCCGGCCCGTCCGATCGTGCCGGTGCGTTCGAGGATCGCCTCGAGGAGTGAAGTTTTGCCGCTCTGGAATGGGCCGACGATGGCGATGCATCGCGGGCCCGCCGCTCCTCTGCCGTTGGGTGCCATGAGAGTCTCCTTCCCCACCCCCGTCAGCGCGCTCATTGCGGTCGCGTTTTCGTGAATGCTCTGCCGATTGGGCGGCTTTGGCAAGCGGTCTCTCGTGGCACCACCCCAAAAGGAAAGGCCAGGCTCGCGCCTGGCCTCACGAGAATTTCGCCTTCTCAGCCCTCGCTTCCTCGGACGGAAGGCGGCACGGCCGCCGGCTCCGCATCCTGATGCTCGCCGCGGCACACGATCCTCATGGCCTGGATCGTGACCGGCCCCGCCCGCAGAAGGTTGAGGGCCGACACGACCATTTCGGCGAGCCGCTCCGGCGTGACGCTGTCGCCCTCGATGTCGAGGAGGAAATCCTTCGCCTCCACATAGCCGCCATTGGTGAAGTCGACCCGGAAGTCCGCCTTCACTCGGAAGGGCGACTGCTGGTTCAGCCGATACGGCGCTGCCTCGGGATCCGGATGGAAGGTCCGAGGCAGGCCGGTCATCGCAGGGACCCGCAGAAACGCTGGATGCGGTTGCAGGCTTCCTCCAGGGCCGCATTGGACGTGGCGTAGGAGATGCGGAAGTTCGGTCCGAGTCCGAAGGAGGAGCCGTGCACGGCGGCAACGCCCTCGGCTTCCAGCAACTCGGACACGAAGTCCTCGTCGGTCGCGATGACCTTGCCTGAGGGCGCGGTCTTGCCGATGGCCTCGGCGCAGGACGGATAGACGTAGAACGCGCCCTCCGGCATCGGGCACTTCAGGTACTTCGTCTGGTTGAGCATGGAGACCACGAGATCGCGGCGCTCCTCGAAAGCCTTCTTGAAGCGCGGTAGGTGGTCCTGCGGGCCGTCGAGCGCCTCGACAGCAGCCCATTGCGAAATCGCGCTCGTTCCGGAGGTCTGCTGGCCCTGCACGAAGTCCATGGCCTTGATCAGATGCTCCGGGCCACCCGCATAGCCGATGCGCCAGCCGGTCATGGCATAGGCCTTCGACACGCCGTTCATGGTGAGCGTGCGTTCGTAGAGGTTGGGCTCGACCTGGGCCGGCGTCACGAACTCGAAGTCGCCGTAGGTCAGGTGCTCGTACATGTCGTCGGTGAGCACCCAGACATGGGGATGGCGCATCAGAACGTCGGTGATCGCCTTCATCTCCTCACGAGAATAGGCGGCGCCGGTCGGGTTCGAGGGCGAGTTGAGGATGATCCACTTGGTCTTCGGCGTGATGGCGCGCTCGAGCGGCTCCGGCTGGAGCTTGAAGTTGTGCTCCATCGTGCAGTCCACGAAGACGGGCTTGCCGCCGCAGAGCACCACCATCTCGGGGTACGACACCCAGTACGGTGCCGGGACGATCACCTCGTCGCCGGGGTTCAGGGTCGCGAGCAGCGCGTTGTAGATCACGTGCTTTCCGCCGGTCGACACGATGGTCTGGGACGGCTTGTAGTCGAGACCGTTCTCGCGCTTGAACTTGCGGGCAATGGCTTCGCGCAGGGGCACGATGCCGGACACAGGGGTGTACTTGGTCTCGCCGCGGCGGATGGCCGCGATGGCGGCCTCCTTGATGTTGTCCGGCGTGTCGAAATCCGGCTCGCCGACGGAGAGGCTGATCACGTCCCGACCCTGAGCTTTCAGATCCCGCGCCTTCTGCGTGATGACGATCGTGGCAGACGGCTTGATGCGCGAGAGGGCGTCAGACAAAAAGCCCATGGGAATCCTCCAGTCGGGGCGTTAGAAGGGTGCTGTGACGGCGCCGGACCCTAGTCCGGCAGAGCCGTCCAAGCAAGCAAAACAGCCCATTTCCGATGGGTTTTTCGAGGAGACGCCTTGCCGTGATCACTTCCGTAACCCGCCGCCTCGCGCTCGGCCTGTTCGCCGGCGCCACCCTCCTGGCCTCCGCCGCAGGCGCCCAGGACTTCCCGAACCGCGTCATCAAGATGGTGGTGCCCTATCCGGCGGGCGGACCGACCGATGTGATCGCCCGCATCGTGGCCGAGGAGATGGGCAAGAGCCTCGGCCAGAACGTGGTCGTCGAGAACCTGGCCGGCGCCTCGGGAGCGGTCGGCACCCGGACGGTCGCCCGCGCCGAGCCCGACGGCTACACCATCGTGTTCGGCAACAACCAGACGCACGGCAACAACATGTTCCTGCTGAAGGACCCGGGCTACGACGCGATCAAGGACTTCGCGCCGCTGGCCGGCGCAGGCGCCTTCGAGCACGTCTTCGTGGTGCCGAACTCGCTGCCCGTGAAGTCGATGCAGGACCTGATCGCCATGGCCAAGAAGGAGCCGGGCAAGCTCAATTACGGCTCCACCGGCGTGGGCTCCGGATCGCATCTCGCGACCGAGCTCTTCATGACCCGCACCGGTATCAAGATGACCCACGTGCCGTTCCGCGGCGCCGCCCCACTGGTCACAGAACTGATGGCCGGGCGCATCGACGTGTCGAACTCCACGCTCCCCAGCGTGCTCGCCCAGTTCCAGGCCGGCGAGATGCGCGCCATCGGCATCGCCAGCCCTCAACGCAACCCGCAGGCCCCCGACGTGCCGACTCTGCGCGAGCAGGGAATCACCGATGCGGATGCGGAATCCTGGGCGGCCTTCTTCGCCCCGGTGAACACGCCTAAGCCCATCCTCGACAAGCTTTCCGGCACCATCATCGCGATCCTGAACAAGCCCGACGTGAAGGAGCGCATCACCAAGCTCGGCTTTACCCTCAACGTCCGCGATCCGGAGGCCTTCAAACCGTATCTCTCCAAGGAGATCCAGACCTGGGCCGACGTGATCAGGACGGCGAACATCAAAGTGGAGTAAGACCGCTAAAGGGAGCCGCCGTCGCGCGACGGCGGCTCCCCTTCCCCGGCCGGGACGACAACTTTCGATCGCACCTGCGGAGGCGCCGGCCATGCAGTTCCATCAGGGCCGCCTGATCGACCACATCCATCTGCGCGTTTCGGATCTCGAGGCGAGCAGGCGATTCTACCGCGCCGTCCTGCAGGCCGTGGGGCTGGGCTTCACGTCGGAGAGCCCGAACCATTTCTCCTGCGACGAACTCTGGGTGGACAAGGCGGACGGTCCCGTCTCTCGGGTGCATCTAGCCTTCCAAGCCAAGGACAGGGAGGCGGTCCACGCCTTCCATCAGGCGGCGCTCGCCAATGGCGGGCGCGATAACGGACCTCCCGGGGAGCGGCCCTACCATCCCGGCTATTACGGAGCATTCGCGTTCGACCCCGACGGCAACAATATCGAGGCGGTCTATCACGGCCCGGCCGAACGATCCGCCGCTTCCGTCGTTGTACAGCCGAAAGCCTGAACCGGCACCGAAAAGGTTAATGAATAGTTAACGCGGCCACTTAGCGAAGTCTCTGAAAGCAATGAGTGCACCCGCCGTTGGAACTTTCTCGATTCGAACAGGTTTTTTCTCTGCACACCGCGTTCCTGTCGAGGGAAAGTACGATGAATACCTTCCGCACGAGACATCACCACCACGTCCCATCCCGTGCCCACCGCCTCGACCCTCGTCAGGAAAGCCGGTTCTCCCTGGCGCTGGTCCTGCTGATGGGGCTTGCGACCCTCTCCGTCATGGCGACCACCGAATACCTGACGGACCGGAATGCGGGGGCAACCTCCACTTATGTCCTGCAGTAACGCGTGAGTGATAGCCGACACAGGTTGACGCCCTGCGCCGAACCTTTAGCTCTCCGTCGGAACGGATGACGGAGAGGTACAGATGAGATTGCCCCTAGCCCTTGCTTGCGCCCTGTTCGTCGGATCGGCCTCCGCCGCCCTGGCCCAGGACACCCAGCGGGTTCGCACGGACAAGGTCGAGGTCATCGTCGAGACGGTCGCCCGCGGCCTCGACTATCCCTGGGGTCTCGCGTTCTTGCCCGACGACCGGATGCTAGTGACCGAACGGCCGGGCCGCCTGCGGATCGTGTCGGCGGATGGCCAGCTCTCTGCGCCGGTGAGGGGCCTGCCGCGGATCGCCGCGCGGAGGCAGGGTGGATTGCTGGACGTCGCCCTCGATCCGAACTTCTCCCAGAACCGCCTCGTCTATCTGAGCTACGCGGAGGATCGCGGCGACGGCCAGGCCGGTACCAGCGTCGCAAGGGCCCGCCTCAGCCAGGACGGGTCGGCGCTGGAATCCCTTCAGGTCATCTTCCGGCAACAGCCGTCTTACAGCGGCGGCAATCACTATGGCTCGCGCCTCGTCTTCGACCGCAGCGGCAATCTCTTCGTCACCCTCGGCGACCGTTTCGACCTGCGCGAGCAGGCTCAGAACCCGGCGAACCACATCGGCAAGATCGTGCACATCAAGCCGGACGGCGGTGCGGCTCCCGGCAATCCCTTCCTGAGCCGGGAAGGCGCGCAGCCGGAGATCTGGTCCCTCGGCCACCGCAACATCCAGGCGGCAGCTCTCAATCCCTCGACGGGCGAGCTATGGACGGTGGAGCACGGCGCCCGCGGCGGCGACGAGGTCAACATCCCCGCAAAGGGCAAGAACTACGGCTGGCCGGTAATCTCCTACGGCGTCCACTATTCCGGCGAGAAGATCGGTGAGGGCACGAGGAAGGCCGGCATGGAGCAGCCGGTCTATTATTGGGACCCGTCGATTGCGCCCTCCGGCATGGCCTTCTACACGGGCGACCGGTTTCCCCAGTGGCGCGGCAGCATCCTCGTGGGCGCGCTCGCCGGCAAGCTGGTCTCCCGCCTGGAGACCGACGGCAACCGGGTGACCGGCGAGGAGCGCATGCTGCGGAACCTGGGCGAACGCATCCGCGACGTGCGCCAGGGGCCGGACGGGCTCGTCTACCTCCTGACGGATTCGTCGCAGGGGAGAATCCTGCGGATGCGGCCCGCGGACTGAATGCGGTCAGCGTCCCTGGAAGATGAACGCGGCGCCGGCGGCGATCAGCGCGAAGCCGACGAGGTGGTTCCAGCCGAGCGTCTCCTTCAGGTAGAAGACCGAGAAGCCGGCGAAGACCACGAGTGTGATCACCTCCTGCATGGTCTTCAGCTCCGCTGCCGAATAGACGGCGGACCCGATGCGGTTGGCCGGAACGGCGAACCAGTATTCGACGAAGGCGATGCCCCAGCTGGCGAAGACGGCGATCCACAGGGGCGCCGTCTTGAACTTGAGATGGCCGTACCAGGCGAAGGTCATGAAGACGTTCGAGGCGATCAGCAGGGCGACGGGCGCGACGTGAGGATTCATGGGCGGGGACGAGGTGACAAGGATGCGCCCTGCCCTATTCTTCTCCGGCCGAGTGTCAAGCTCCGATGCGGACGGCCGGATGAAAAGATCGATCAAGCCTGCGGCTGTCATGGAGCGGGTCTGGCAGGGGCTCTTCGGCCCGCCGGATCTTGGCCCGGTGGATTTCGCGACCCTGGAACGCCGCAGCACCCCAAACGACTGCCTCGTCTGCCCGAAGGACTTCTGCCCGGGAGCGGCGCCGGACTTCGAGCCGCCGGTCTTCGCCCTTCCGGCTTGGCGCCTGCGCGCCGTCGCCTCCCGCGCCATCCTGGAGGAGCCTAATACCGAACTCGTGCATTCCGATGCCGGTCAGGACCGCTTTCTCGTGCGGACGCCGCTCATGCGCTTTCCGGATACGGTCGACATGACGGTCATCGGCCTCGGCGACGACCGCTCGACCCTGGCGCTCTATTCCCGGAGCCAGATCGGCCGGTCGGATTTCGGGACGAATGCGAGGCGGCTCCGGCGCTGGCTCGCGCGCGTCAGCAGGTCGGTTGAGGCCGAGCGGCCTGACAGCGCGCGCTGAGGCGTTCCAACACCTGGGAACCGCCGGCGATCTGCGGGTCGGAGGGGTCGAAGCCTTCCCGTTTCTCGCGCAGGGTGACGAAGCCGCGGGCCTTCTCGAAGGCCTTGTCGAGGCGGCTCTCGGCCCGCATTGCCCTGTTGAAGAAGGCGTCGCCGAAATAGGTCCAGGTGGCACCGTCCCGGCAGCCGAAGGAAGGCTTATCCTCGGCGGCGGCGGTGATCACGAGGGTCCGCTCGTCGGCGAGGGCCTTGGCGAAGACGCCCGAGTAGCAGGCGGACACGATAACCACCCGGTGCTGCGCCTTCGCCTCATTCAGGAGATGGCGGACGTCGTCGGGGGTCATGAGCTGTTCGCTGCGTCGGGTGACGACGCCGATGCCCTCAGGAGCTCCGTGGGAAGTCAGGACGAACACCACCACATCCTCTGCCGGGTCGAGCGCCTGCCCGACCGACCGCGCGGCGGCCAGCATGTCCGCGGGAGTGGCATGGGAGACACGCTTGGAGTTGTAGCGCACGATTGTGCGCCCCTTGGCGCCGAGCCGGGCCTCCAGGATGCGTGCGGCCCCCTTCGCCTCGCTCTCGAAGACGCTCTGCGGTCCCCAGAGGCCGAAGGACAGAATGTAGGCATCGGTCTCGCCGGGCCGGTGCGGCTCGACCTTGAAGGCGGCGGATCCACGGGAACTCTGCCCGAGAACCTCGGCCGGCAGCCCGGCCGCTATGGCAAGGGCGAGAAGGCAGAAGGCAAGCAACCGGCGCATCGTGATCTCCTGGCGCCGGGCCATTCTACCCATAACGGAGTTTCATGGCGAGGATTGCCGCCACGAGCACGAAGGTCACGCTGTTGGCGAAGATGATCGGCGCGTTCCCGGCCAGGATGCCGTAGATCAGCCAGAGCGCGACACCGAGGGTGAAGACGCTCTGCGTCAGGAGTGAAAGCGACTTGGTGTCCTTGGTCCGAATGGTCCTCAAGGCCTGCGGCAGCCAGCACACAGTCGTCAGGATGGCGGCAACGAAGCCGAGGATTTCTAGTCCGGACATGATCGAATCGCGAATGGAAGTGCTCCTTTATCACGCGCGCTGCGAAACCGCTTCATGAAATCCTCGCAAGCTGGGGCCACGGCGAAGGCGTGGCTCATGAGCCTGTAGAACCGTCGCCGAACCGAAAGCCGTCTTCCGGGTTTCCCTATCGCTAGAGTGTAGAAGAGATTTTTCCCAAGAGGACTTCCATGGACATCGCGCTCGACAAGGTCTGCGAACTCATTCTCCGGGCGAGAGCCATCGACGTGAAGGAGGGTGTCACCGACCCGGCCTCGGGCTCGAATCCCATCGACGACGGCAGCATCGACTCCCTCACCTCCGCTCCGGACGACGCCACGGAGGACGAGTTCCGGGACGTGATCGCGGGCCTCAACGACGACGAGCGCGCCGACCTGATCGCCCTCGTGTACATAGGCCGCGGCGATATGGAGCCGGAGGAATGGGGCGCGGCGGTCCGCCTCGCCCGCGAGCGCGAAAGCGCCAATGCTCTATCGACCGCCGATTGGCTGCTCGGGATCCCCAATCTGGCGGACCTGTGGGACGAGGGCCTCACCGCCATGGGACGCAGCTGCACCTAAGGTGCGCCGCACCGGGACACCGGGGCGAAGCCGCAGCCGTCCGGTTCATCACGAAGATGTTGGCTGAGGGCGGCTCAAGCGAAGATGCCGCAATTGCGACACGGATCGCGCAGACACTCCCCGGCCAACGATTCCAGGAGGCTGCACATGACCCCTCGCCAGCCTGTCCAATCCTCGGACGAGGATGCTTCCGACGCCGGAAGCACCGCAGCCGCGCGCGATCCGCAATCCGACGCGAAACACGCCGAGGCCGCCAAGGAGGATGCCGACCCGTCGAAGCCGACCGAAGAGGAAGACCGCCTCGCCATGTATCTGAGAGGCCCGACGGCCTTCACGGCCTGAGCATCCTGCGCCCGCCATCCTGGACGAAGCGCCTCAGGCAACTGCCTGAGCGTGGGTGACGTTACGGAACGCCTCGATAGGGGCGGGCCGGCCGAACAGGTAGCCCTGCGCCTGCTTGCAGCCCTCCGCATCGAGGAAGGCGAGTTCGCCCGTCGTCTCGACGCCCTCGGCGACGACCGGCAGCCCGAGCCCGCGCCCTAGACCAAGGACCGCCCGCACGATGGTGGCGGCCTGCCTGTTCATGTCGATGGCGCGGACGAAGGAGCCGTCGATTTTGATCTTGTCGAAGGGGAAGTTCCTCAGGTTCGACAGGGACGAGTAGCCCGTGCCGAAATCGTCCATGGCGACGGACAGGCCGACCGCCTTCAGCTCGGTCAGGGTGTGCAGGGCGCGCTCCGGATCGCGGATCAGCACCGTCTCGGTGATCTCCAGCTCGAGGCGAGCGGGATCGAGACCGGTCTCGGCGAGGATGTCGCGCACGAGCGTCACGAAACCCGGATTGTTGATCTGGATCGCCGAGACGTTGACGGCGATCTTGAGCGGACGGTCCCAGCTCGCCGCCTCCCGGCACGCGGTGCGCAGCACCCACTCGCCGATCTTCAGGATCGCACCGCTCTCCTCGGCGATGGGAATGAAGAGCGCCAGCGAGACGTTGCCCCTCACCGGGTGCCGCCAGCGCAGCAGCGCCTCGAAGCCGGTGACCTCCCGGGTGTCGATATGGGTCTGGGGCTGATAGGCGATGGAGAGCTCTCCCTTGTCGATGGCCTGGCGCAGATCGTGCTCGATGCCCCGCCGCTCACGCACCTCCTCGCTCATGGCGGCCTCGAAGAAGCGGTAGGTCGCCCTTCCCTCCTTCTTGGCGCGATAGAGCGCCGCATCCGCATTCGACAGGAGCCCGGCCCGGTCGGGGGCATCGTCCGGATAGACGGCGATGCCGATGCTCACCGACACGAGATCGAACGCGGTCTCGCCGTCCTTGCCATCGAGGGCCTGCAGCATCGCCTCGGCCATGCGCCCCGCCTGGACGGGATCGGCGAGGTTCGGCATGACCACGGCGAACTCGTCGCCGCCGCGCCGGGCGATCATCTGCCCGTCCTTGAGGACCGCCGAGAGGCGCCGCGCCGCTTCCTGGAGAAGAGCGTCGCCCGCCGAATGGCCGAAGAGGTCGTTCACCTCCTTGAACCGGTCAAGGTCGAGGCAGAGGACCGCCAACCGCTGCTGCCGCTTGCGGTGCGCCTCGATCTCGACGTCGAGCCGCTGGTCGAAGCTCGCCCGGTTCGCCAGTCCCGTCAGCGGGTCGTGGTGGGCGAGAAAATGAATGCGCGCCTCCGCCTGCTTGCGGTCGCGCAGGTCGCGCACGGCGATCACGTTGTGCGGCTTGTCCGCGTAGGCGACCTTGCGCACGATCAGTTCGACCGGGATCGTCCTGCCGCTGCGGTGGGCGAGCTCCGCCTCGATGGCCTCGTCGGGATGGCCGAGGAGCCGCGTCACCACGCCCGGCATGGGCAGGTAGGCCTTCAGGTCCGTG
The DNA here is from genome assembly GCA_035645535.1 of Microvirga sp. Classification (GTDB taxonomy): domain Bacteria; phylum Pseudomonadota; class Alphaproteobacteria; order Rhizobiales; family Beijerinckiaceae; genus Microvirga. The sequence continues at coordinate 28,359 of DASQMJ010000027.1, forward strand.
CCGACAATGCTGTCGAGAGCGAAGCCGGAAAGCGCCACGAAGCTGCCGTTGGCGGACACGATGGTCTTGCCGTCGCACACGAGGAGCCCTTCCACGGCCGCATCGGCGAGGCTGCGCATCCGCTCCGTCTCGACTCTGATGCGCCTGCGGTCGCGCAGGTCGAGGATCACGCCCGCGAAGCTCAGAAGCAGGATCGTGAAGCTCGCCAGCGCCACCGCGGCCGCGAGCCAGCCGGCCGACAGGACCGAGGACGAGACCCGCACGCTCGGATCGGGCGCGATGGCGACCGCCCCCATGGCGATGAAGTGATGGCTGCAGATGGCGAGCGTCAGCAGGCCCGCCCCGAGGCTCCGCGACCTCATGCTGCCGCGGCGCAGGCCGACGCGGAGCGCAAGCCCGCCGAGCGCGACGCCGGCCGCGATGGAGGCGGCGACGAGCGTGCCGTCCCAGCTCAGATGGCCGGGCACCTGGAAGGCCGCCATGCCGGTATAGTGCATGATCGCGATGCCGCCGCCGAGGATCGCGCCGCCGACCCATGCGAACCGCCGTGCCTCGCCGAGGAGCGCCGCGCTCATGCCGAGCCCGGTGACGGCGATCGCCGCCGCGAGGGAGACCGCCGTCAGGGCCATGTCGTAGCCGGTGGACAGATCCGGCGAGAAGGCGAGCATGGCGATGAAGTGCGTCGCCCAGATGCCGAAGCCGCTGGAGACCGCCGCCACGTAGAGCCAGGCCTGCCGACTCCTCCCGGCCGAGCGCCGGACGTGGGCGAGCAGGTTGAGGGCCGTGAAGGACGCGAGCGCGCAGACGACGACCGCGAGGGCGACCAGACGCAGATCGTGCTGGGTGACGAGGCAGTCGTAGACGGTGAGCATCGAAGGGCCCGCGCGATTGTTCTGTTCTTAGCCCAAGGCCGCCGAGCATTGCCGCTCGGACGGCCAGGAGCCACTCCTTATGGCCGGTTTTCCTTGCCCAGCAAGGCTTCTAGAGGCCTGCAGCCAGGAATAAGCTCCAGCATCGTTAAAAAACGTCCTTTACGTAATCTTGTAACGCGATGGTGAGAAGATGTCTATGCAGGATCGTTCGGCCTGCTAGCTTGGCCGCTCCGCGTCATCCTCCTGGAGCTCACATGAACACCCCTTGGCAGCAGGCGAATTTGGCGAGCTGGAACAGCCGGGCTGCCCTGCATATCCGCGACCGCTCGGGCTTCTACGACGTGGAGGGCTTCCTCGCCGGGGGCGACACCCTGTGCCCGATCGAGGTGCCGGAGATCGGCGACCTGCAGGGCAAGACGCTCCTGCACCTGCAGTGCCATTTCGGTCTCGACACCCTCTCGCTCGCCCGCAGGGGCGCCGTCGTGACGGGGCTCGACTTCTCGCCGGTCGCCATTGAGGGCGCACGGGAGCTGGCCGAGAAGGCAGGACTTCCCGCCACCTTCGTGCAGGCGGACCTCTACGAGGCTCGGCAGGCCATCGAAGGTACGTTCGACATGGTCTACACGAGCTGGGGCACGATCTGCTGGCTGCCGGACATCCGCGCCTGGGCTCAAGTCGTGGCCGGCATGCTGGAGCCCGGCGGCACCTTCTACTTCGCCGATTCCCACCCCTTCGCCCTGGTGCTCGACGAGCGAGACGGCGTGATCCGGCCGACCTATGGCTGGCGCACCCCGCAGGACAGGCCCGACGCCTTCACGGACGCCAAGTCCTACACGGGCGACGAGTTCGCCGAGCCGGTCACCGACTACAACTGGCTCCACCCGCTCTCGGACATCGTCACCGGCCTCATCGAAGCCGGCCTCACCCTGGAATTCCTGCACGAGCACGAGCGCCTGCCCTGGAAGCTTTTTCCGAGCATGGTCACAGCCGGCGAGCGCATGTTCCGCCTCCCCGACGGCGCAGTGCCGATGCCCCTGGCGTTCTCGCTCAAGGCGGTGAAGAAGGGGTGACCGTGAAGGACTCGGATCGCAGACTGAAACTTGAGCCGCCCCGGGGCTTTGTCGGAAACGGGAGGCTCCCTATAGGTCTCCCAAAGGACCTCTGAGACAGGAGCTTTCATGAGCATCGGCTTGATCGCGCTATTGGACGACATCGCGGGACTGGCGAAGGTCGCGGCGGCGTCCATCGACGACGTGACGGCGCAGGCCGGGCGGGCTGGCGTCAAGGCGGCCGGGATCGTAATCGACGATGCCGCCGTCACGCCCCGCTACGTGGTGGGCTTCGCGGCCAGCCGGGAGTTGCCGATCATCGGCAAGATCACGGTCGGGTCGCTCAAGAACAAGCTGCTCTACCTGCTGCCTGCCGCGCTCATCTTAAGCCTTTTCGCTCCCTGGGCGATCACGCCGCTGCTGATGATCGGCGGCGCCTATCTCTGCTACGAGGGCTCGGAGAAGGTGTTCGAAGCCCTCCTCCCGCATCATGCCCACGAGCACGAGGCGACGGTGGCGGCCGCGGCGCAGACCGCCCAGAGCCTCGAAGACGAGAAGGTGAACGGCGCCATCAAGACCGACTTCATCCTCTCGGCCGAGATCATGGCGATCTCCCTGGCGACGATTCCCGATCTCTCGTTCTGGAGCCAGGCGGCGGTGCTGGCCGTCGTCGGCATCGGCATCACGCTTCTGGTCTATGGCGGCGTGGCGCTCATCGTGAAGGCCGACGATGCCGGCGTGGCGCTTGCCGCAAGCGAACGGCCGATCTCCGGCCTGCTGCGTGGCGGTGAACCGTCGGCCGTGGATCGCGCCGTGGCGCCCGTGACCCGGGCGTTCGGACGCGGCCTCGTGAAGGGCATGCCGGTCTTCCTGAAGGTGCTCGGCATCGTCGGCACCGCCGCCATGGTGTGGGTCGGCGGCGGCATCATCATCCACGGGCTCGAGGAGTTCGGCTTCGCGGCCATTGGCCATTGGGTGCACGACCTCGCGGCCGCCGCCGGCCATGCAGTGCCGGCCGTGGGCGGGCTGGTGGAATGGCTCGTCTCGGCAGCCGCTTCAGGCGTGTTCGGCCTCGCCGTTGGCGCGGCCCTCATCCCCCTGGTGCAATATGTCGCCGCCCCCGTGCTGAAGCGGGTCAGGGGCTCCGGACGGGGCGCCGCCGAGCATCCCTGAACCGGCCGGCGGTACGCCCCGCCCTTTCCATCCTGGCGGCTTTGTACCATATTCGTTCCATGGCCAAATCACCCAAGAAGCCCAAGCTTTCCACCGGGAAGGCGTCCAAACCCGAGCTCAAGCCGCTGGATACCTATCTGGCCGATCTTCTCAACCCGGCGGTCAACCGGGAGCGGGAGGCGGCGGAAGGCTTCGCCGAGCGCGCGCAGGAGACCTTCATCCACGGCGATGTGGCGGACGTAGACCCGGCGCTGGCGAAGAGGCTCGGCCTCAAAGGACCGGACGACGGACCGGATGCGCCGGAGGAGCTGGGCGATACCGGCCCGCTCGGCACGAGCGGCGTTTCGGCCACGGTAGATGCGCTGACCAAGCTGCTCACCGAGGGCGATCCGCGCTTCAAGGACGGCAAACCCTGGGTGCCGCACCGCCCGCCGCGCCCGGACAAGTCGGAAGGCGGCATCCCGTTCAGAATCAAGTCCGACTTCACGCCCTCGGGCGACCAGCCGCAGGCGATCGCGGAACTGGTGGACGGCGTGCGCCGCAACGAGCGCGACCAAGTGCTCCTCGGCGTCACCGGCTCGGGCAAAACCTTCACCATGGCCAAGGTGATCGAGGAGACGCAGCGCCCGGCCCTGATCCTCGCGCCGAACAAGACGCTGGCCGCTCAGCTCTACGGCGAGTTCAAGTCGTTCTTCCCCGACAACGCGGTCGAGTACTTCGTCTCGTATTACGACTACTACCAGCCCGAGGCCTACGTGCCGCGCTCGGACACGTATATCGAGAAGGAAAGCTCCATCAACGAGCAGATCGACCGCATGCGCCACGCGGCGACGCGCGCCCTGCTGGAGCGCGACGACGTGATCATCGTGGCGTCGGTGTCGTGCATCTACGGTATCGGCTCGGTCGAGACCTATACGGCTATGACCTTCTCGGTGAAGGTGGGCGAACGCATCGAGCAGCGCCAGCTCATCGCCGACCTCGTGGCCCTGCAGTACAAGCGCATCCAGAACGACTTCGCCCGCGGCACCTTCCGGGTGCGCGGTGACGTGATCGAGCTGTTTCCGGCCCACTTGGAGGACCGCGCCTGGCGCATCGGCCTCTTCGGCGACGAGATCGAGTCCATTGTCGAGTTCGACCCACTCACCGGCAAGAAGACCAATGACCTGTCCTTCGTGAAGGTCTACGCCAACTCGCACTACGTGACGCCGCGCCCGACCCTGCAGCAGGCCGTGAAGGGCATCCAGGAGGAGCTGCAGCAACGCCTGCAGGAACTCACCCGCATGGGGCGCCTCCTGGAGGCGCAGCGGTTGGAGCAGCGCACCCAGTTCGACCTCGAGATGATCGAGGCGACCGGCGTGTGCAACGGCATCGAGAACTATTCGCGCTACCTCACCGGCCGCAAGCCCGGCGAGCCGCCTCCGACGCTCTTCGAATACCTGCCCGACAACGCGCTCATCTTCACCGACGAGAGCCACGTCACCATCCCGCAGATCGGCGGCATGTATCGCGGCGACTTCCGCCGCAAGGCAACGCTTGCCGAGTACGGCTTCCGCCTCCCCTCCTGCATGGACAACCGTCCCTTGCGCTTCGAGGAATGGGACGCCATGCGGCCGCAATCGATCCACGTGTCGGCGACGCCCGGCAAGTGGGAGATGGAGCAGACGGGCGGCGTCTTCGTCGAGCAGGTCATCCGCCCCACCGGCCTCGTCGACCCGGTGGTGGAGATCCGCCCCGCGCGCAGCCAGGTGGACGACCTGCTGCACGAGGTGAAGGAGCTGTCGGCCAAGGGCTATCGCGCCCTCGTGACCACGCTCACCAAGCGCATGGCTGAGGACCTCACCGAATACATGCATGAGAATGGCGTGCGCGTGCGCTACATGCACTCGGACATCGACACGCTGGAGCGCATCGAGATCATCCGCGACCTGCGGCTCGGCGCCTTCGACGTGCTCATCGGGATCAACCTGCTGCGCGAGGGCCTCGACATTCCGGAATGCGCGCTGGTCGCCATTCTCGACGCCGACAAGGAGGGTTTCCTGCGCTCCGAGACATCGCTGGTGCAGACCATCGGCCGCGCCGCCCGCAACGTGGAAGGCAAGGCGATCCTCTATGCCGACAACATGACGGGCTCGATGGAGCGCGCCATCGCCGAGACCAACCGCCGCCGCGAGAAGCAGCTCGCCTACAACGCCGAGCACGGCATCACGCCGCAGAGCGTGAAGCGCAACATCGCCGACATCCTGGAGAGCGTCTACGAGCGCGATCACGTCACCGTCGATACCGGCCTCGCCAAGGCCGGCGAGACGGTCGGCCACAACCTCAAGGCCGTCATCGCCGACATGGAGAAGCGCATGCGCGAGGCCGCCGCCAACCTCGAGTTCGAGGAGGCCGCGCGGCTGCGCGACGAACTCAAGCGCCTGCAGGCGACGGAGCTCGCGCTCAGCGACGACCCGATGGCGCGCCAGACGGAAGTGGAGCGCGAGGCCGGCCGCTACGGCGGCTCGCGCAAATACGGCCGCAACGCCAACCTGCCACCGAAGGGACTGCCGCCCTCGGGCGAAGGCGCCAGCGCGGGCGACGAGGTTTCCAGGACCTACGGTCCGCTCGGTCAGGGCCGCTCCGACGAGGGCACCCGCATCCGCAAGCCCGGCCTCGACGAGATGGGGCCCGGCACGGACCGGGAGGTGCCCCTGAACTTCCGCGAACGCCCGCTGCCGCGCTCGACGCAAGGCCACGGCGGACAGAAACCGAAATACAAGGGGCGCAAGGGGCGCTGATCCGGCGCCCAGTCAACTCAAAGCGGCAAGCTCAACGAACAGCGCAGGCCCTCGGGTTGGAAGCGCATTTCCAGCAGGCCGCCGAGTTCGTCCCTGATGCTGCGCTCGATGAGGCGTGAGCCGAAGCCGAGGCGCTGGGGGGCTCGACCGCGGGACCGCCCTGCTCCACCCAATCGACCGCGAGCCGGGTCTGACCGGTCGCGTCGGCCTCGGCCCGCCAGGAAATGTCGAGCCGCCCGTGCGGCACCGAGAGCGCGCCGTACTTCGCCGCATTCGTGGCGAGTTCGTGCAGGGCGAGGCCGAAGCCGAGGGCCTGCTGCGGCTTGAGCCGGATCGGCTCGCCCGACACGTTCACGCGGCCGTTGTCGAGGCCCCCGTAGGGGATCATCTCGGCGTTGAGGATGTCCTGGAGGGACGCGCTCTCCCACAGCTCCCGGGTCAGGATGTTGTGCGTGGCCGAGAGCGCCATGAGGCGCGATTCAAAGTTCTCGTAGAAGCCCGCGAGGTCGCGGCTGCCGCGCTTGGTGTGCAGCGCCAGCGACTGCACCACGGACAGCGTGTTCTTTACTCGGTGGTTCAGCTCCTGCACCAGCAGCGCCTGCCGCTCCTGGGCGCGTTTGCGCTCGGTAATGTCGAGGCAGGCGCCCACCATCAGGGCGGGTCCGCCCCTGGCGTCGCGCAGGAGCCGGCTGCGGGTGTACATCCAGCGCTGGGAGCCGTCCTCCAGGATGGCGCGGAACTCGTAATCCGCCGTGCTGCCGCTCTCGATGGCTTCCTCGATGACCCGGTTGATGTGCTCCTGATCGTCGGGATGCACGTAGCGCCGGAAATCCGTGCGCTTGCGCGGCGCCTTGGACGGGTCGAGGCCGAAGAGGCGCACCAGGGCCGGGTCCCAGTCGACCGCATTGGCGCGGAAGTCCCAGCGCCAGGTTCCCGCGCCCGAGGCCTCGAGAGTCGCTACCAGCCGCTCCTGCGCCACCTCCAGTCGCGCCGCCGCATTGCGCAGGGAGGCCGCCGCCGCCACCGAGAGCCCGCCGCCGAAGAGATAGAGGCCAAGCCCCGCGAACGACGCGGGACTGAGCGGCGCCGGCCCGTGGACGAGGGCCAGGAACCCGAAGGTCGCCGCCGCTCCCAGCACCAGGGCCAGCATCCCGGCCCCTCCCCCGGCCACGATGGCGGTGACGAGCACGGCCGGATAAAGCGTGATGTAGGGCAGTTCGTCGCCGAGAAGCGGACGAGCCCGTAGCGCACGAGCATCGCCACACCGACGGCTGCAATGGCAATCGGGGCGGACTTGATCCAGGGAATGCGGTTGAGCGTGGTGAATCGGGTCAGCAAGCGGGGCCTTCTGGGGTTCCCAATTGCTATATCATTGCATGAGATGAATTTCCACGTTCAGGTTAGCCTTTGCAAGAGAGTGGAGAGGTTGAAGGTAAGCTGATGCAGGTGGCGCAACGGAATTGCTGGATCCGATGCGTCATGATAATGAGCCCCTCTCATACCTTCCGACCCGGAGACGTGGCATGGGAGCCCCTAAGTCGTCAGACAAGTAAGCCGCAACAACACGTTCCTTGTTGTTGCGGCGTCTGTCGGACCAATTCCAGCCCATGCTGACAGGCAGATCGCCGCCAAATGTGCCTCATTTGAGCGGATGCCTCATCATGTCTCCAAAGCACCCTGTATGGGTCCATTCCCTGCCGACAGCGCTTCTGCTGATGGCACCCTTCGATATTCTCGCTTCGCTGGCGATGGAT
>DASQMJ010000028.1:0-15832 GCA_035645535.1 Microvirga sp.
AAGAACGACTATCTCGTCTACGACAGCAAGAAGGGCGTGCTCTACTACGACGCCGACGGCTCCGGCAGCGGCGCTGCGGTGCAGTTCGCCACCCTGTCGAAGAAGCTGAAGCTCTCCCACAAGGACTTCTTCGTCATCTGACGAGCGGACCGCGTATGCCGGCTTTGCCTACGGCGGGGAGCGCTGCAGGTCGGCTGCCTTCCCAGGAGCTTGAGACCGGAACGTCGCCACCCGGTAGAGATAGACCGCGACCGCCAGGCCGAGGATGACGTTCGTCGCCGGGTTCAGCCATTGCGAGACCTCCCGATACTGGGATTCCAGAATGTATCCCGCGCCGGCCAAGATGGAGTTCCAAAGAAGGCTGCCGAGGGTGGAGTAGAGAAGGAACTTCGACAGAGCCATTCCGACAATGCCGGCCGGGACCGAGATCAGCGTCCTGATCGCCGGAACGAGGCGGCCGACAAACACCGCCTTGCCACAATGGCGCGAGAAGAAGTTCTGCGCCCGGTCGAGTTCCTCGGGCGAGAGGGTCAACCAGCGGCCATGCTTCGCAGCGAACCGCTTGAGCCGCTCGAGCGTGACCCAGCGGCCGACGAAGTACCAGAGCAGGGTGCCCGCCACCGATCCTATCGTTCCCGCCAGGAGGACGAGGACGAGGTTCAGTTCGCCCTGGGCCGCCGTGAAGCCCGCCAGCGGCATGATGAGTTCGGAGGGAATCGGCGGGAAGACGTTCTCGGCGAACATCAGGAAAGCGATGCCGAGATACCCGGTCTTCTCCACGAGGTTGGCGATCCAGTCGAACATTAGGCTCCCTTGCCGATCGAATGGGTGGACTTCCGGGCAATGTGAACCGGAGGAGGAGGTTCCGGGCGCCGGCGCAGGAAACATCCCCCGGGGCTTGCCGGTTGACGAATGGGGTGGCGTCCGCGGGGCGCGATCCCGAATGCTACCGCTTGCTACAGAGGGCGAAAAGTGACACGTGCCGGGGACAGTGGCCGCTATCGGTGGTCGGGCTACCTGCTGGGCTTCGCGCTCGGTGGCCTCTTCGACGGGATCCTGCTCCACCAGATCCTCCAGTGGCATCATCTCCTGAGCGCGATCAACGGCGACGACATCCGCTTCCAGGTAGCGGCGGACGGCTATTTCCACGCCTTGATGTATGTCATCGGGGCGGCTGGCCTGTGGCTGCTGTGGGCATCGAAGGACGAATCCTCTGCGTCCGGCCGCCTGCTTCTGGCGAACGTCCTCATCGGGTTCGGCGCCTGGCACGTCATCGATGCGGTACTGTCGCATTGGTTGCTGGGCATCCACCGCATCCGCATGGATCGGGGAAATCCCCTCTTCTGGGACCTCCTGTGGCTCGGCATCTTCGGCATCATGCCCCTGATCCTCGGCTGGCTGATGCGCTGGCCGCGGGACGGGGACCGTTTGCCCCGGACTCCGACCGTCGTGCGCTCCATCGTGGCCGTTCTCGTGCTGGGTGGCGGGATGCAGGCGCTGAAGGCGCCGCAGGGCAACGAGTTCACCACGGTGCTGTTCGCGCCCGGCACGAGCCAGGAACGCGTCCTGCAGGCCGTCGCTTCCGTGGATGGAGAGCTGGTATGGACGGACCGAACCGGCGAACTGGTGGTGGTCCGGATCGCGGGCGGGAAATCGGGGCTCGGCCTCTTTCGCCAGGGCGCGATCCTGGTCAGCGGGGCAGGGCTCCCGCCGGGCTGCTTCGATTATCTCCGGGTGTGAACGGTCCTACTCGGCATTCTGCGGTGCAGGCTGCTCGGCCGCGGCCGACAGGCCTGCCGCCGCCGGGACGGGACTCTTGCTGAGGACCATCCGGTTGTCGGGGCGGCTGCACGAGACGGTGACGAAGCCATCCGACGCATTGATGCGCACTGCAACCTCGTCGGCCGAGCTTACGAGGCGCACGGGCTCCTCGCCGATCTCCTGCGCGGTCTCGGCGATGATGGCGAGGCACTCCTCGAACGGCATCGTGGCAGTCCGGGTGTTCGCCGGTTCCGCCGTAGCGCCGAGGACACCGGACAGGCCGAGGATCAAGCCGACAATGAGGGGGCGCATCGGTCGTTCTCCGAACCCCGGCAAGTCATCACGTCCGGAGTCTAGCGGCTGTGTCGTGCCGCACCTTCAAAACGTACCACGGCGCGACCCGTTGCAGTCGCAGATGTCGCAGGCCCTGTTCCTCTTAGCCTTGACGAATGCCTAATGCGACATCACCGGAACCGTCATGAGCGCAGGATACCCCGGGTCGTGCCGCCGAGCACGATCTGGCGCAGGCGCGAGTGACCGTAGCCGCCGATGACGATCATGTCGGCTTCCGACCTTTCGGGCGAGCGCCAGGATCGGCAGGGCTGGCCCCTTCCAGGGGACCAGTCTGCTGCCCTGTCTCTGTCCCCCTGCACCGGCCGGATCTCATGGTCCCTCCCGGCGGTGGCCGAAAGGCGCCATCGAGGCGAACGGCTGCGTTGATCTATCGCAAATCCGGGCGTGAGGTTCCTCACGACCCAATGGTGGAGCCGGGGCCGTCTTTCGTCGATTTGACACTGGCTTACGCTTGATGGAGACAGGTGGCTGGCCTTCCTTCAGCCCGATCCGTTCGGATGAAAATCGGCCTCCGAGGGATCCAACACCCCGCGCCAAGGTTAGAGAGCCAGGTCTCTCGCCGAAAAGGAACTCCGATGATCGTGCCCTGGTTGAAGCTGGCTGCGGATACGTCCCTGCTGGCTATGGAATCCCAAGCCGTGATCTGTGCGCGGCTGACGCAGATCGCCATGGGCCGAGGCACCCCGGCGGAAGCCATGCTGATGGTGACAGAGAAGGCCTTCGCGTTCGCCGAGGCGGCGACCACGATTGCGACCGGCGGCTCCGCCCACAAGGTCGTGAGAGGCTATCGCCGCCACGTGAAGGCGAACGTCCGACGCCTCAGGCGCGGCTGATACAACGCCGGCCAGGCGGCCGAGCTGTACCGGTGGCCCCTGAAATCACGAGGAGAACAGCGTGCGGCGCAGGGACGCCGTCAGCTGATCCCTTCTTGATTCTTCTCGCAGCCGCGCCGCGGCGTCGATTGCGGTGCGGTTTGCTGCTGCTGTTGAGCTACGGTCGTGCCGTCGGTCGAATCGACCGCCAGCGACGGGCCGGCGGAGATCATCAGGATAACGAGGGAGAGCGCGCGAAGCATCGTCTGTCCTTCCACGGCAAATCTTCCTGATGCTACCGCTCAAACGGTCCCTTGACCAGCGGATGCGCCTTCCCGGCGCGATCACGAATTCTTACCGACGGTTGGGAAGGCACGGGCTCGTTCAGGAACAGCGCTGCCGGAATCCGGGTTGTTCCATGAGAAGAGGGGTCCTTCGAGGCCTCCGGGAAGATTCGGAGTCGATATGCCGATGCGCCGGAAACCGGCAGCACGATGGATTGGGGGCCTGTTTGCCCTCACGATGGCGGGGCTCGCGTCGGTCGAGGCCGCCGAGGATATGGCGCCGCCCCTGCCACCCCCGCGCCCGGACCGCACGGCCGCTCCCGTGCCGGATGAGGCGCCGAAGCCGCCGGACGGTCCCAAGAGCAAGGAGGCTCGGGGGAAGCCGGAGGAGACCTGCCCCGACCGTCTCACGCGTCTGGGCGTACGCTTCGAGAAGAAGCAGGACATCGAGGAGAATGCCTGCAGGGTCAAGGATCCGGTTCTGGTGTCGTCCCTTCCGGACGATCTCGCCGTCTCGCCTGCCTCCCTGATGACGTGCCAGCTTGCGGAAAGCCTCGTCACCTGGGCGAGGGACGTGCTCACGGTCGAGGCGGAGAAGAACTTCCAGTCGAAGCCGACGAAGCTTCTCATCGGCACGTCCTATCAGTGCCGGGACCAGCGCTCCGGCGGCAAGCTCAGCGAGCATGCCTTCGGCAACGGAGTGGACGTGATGGGCTTCGAGTTCGCCAAGAGGCCGCCGCTGCTCGTCGGCCCCCACGCTGAAGGTTCGCCCGAGGCCGCATTCCAGAACGCGGTGCGACAGGGGGCTTGCCCCGTCTTCACGACCGTGCTGGGCCCGGGTTCCGATGCCGCTCACGGCGATCATCTCCATCTCGACATGCGGGAGCGCAAGGGGGATTACCGCATCTGCCAGTGAGAGCAAGCGGAACAGGAAGCCGGCTTCGGCCCTTGTCAGAGCGGACACTCGACAGGGAGAGCGGAATGAAGACGGCGGCGGTTGCGTTTCTCGGCCTATTGAGCCTTGCGAGGATGGCGATGCCTGCGCATGCACAGGCCTTCGATCTCGCCACGGTGAACGACGCCGATCTCAAGGCGAAGGTCGAGAAGGGCATCAGCCCGGCCGTCATCAAGGCGCAGGTCCTGCTCGACCGCGCCCGATTCTCGCCCGGGGTGATCGACGGCCGCGACGGCGAGAACGTGCAGAACGCCATCAAGGCCTTCGAGAAGGAGAAGGGTTTGACCGTCGACGGCAAGCTCGACGAGGAGCTTTGGACAAAGTTGACCGAGACCTCGTCCGATCCGGTTCTGATCGAATACGCCATCACGGACGAAGACGTGAAAGGCCCCTTCGTCGAGAGGATCCCCGACAAGCTGGAGGAGCAGGCTCACCTCGATCGCCTCGGCTACACGAGCGCTGAGGAATTGCTGGCCGAGAAATTCCACATGGATGCGGATCTGCTGAAGGCGCTCAATCCGGGCAAGAGCTTCGACAAGGCGGGGACGTCCGTCCTCGTGGCCAATGTGGACGTGGAATCGAGCGGCGAGCCCGGGAAGGTCGCGAAGATCGAGGTGGTGAAGAGCGAGCGCGTCCTGCGTGCGCTCGCCGAGGACGGATCGTTGATCGCCGTCTATCCAGCCTCCATCGGCAGCGAGGAGAAGCCCGCCCCGAACGGCACCCACAAGGTGAAGGGCATCGCCCGGAATCCGACCTACACCTACGACCCGAAATACGCCTTCAAGGGCGTGGACGCGAAGGAGAAGTTCGTGGTCAAGCCGGGTCCGAACAACCCGGTCGGCTCGGTCTGGATCGACCTCTCCGTCGAGTCGTTCGGGATCCACGGCACTCCCGATCCCGACAAGGTCGGCAAGGCCTATTCCCAGGGCTGCGTCCGGCTGACGAACTGGGACGTCGAGGAACTGGCGAAGATGGTCAGGAGGGGCGCCGAGGTGGCGTTCCTCGACTGACGCCCTTTAGCCGTCCGTCAGTCGTCGTTCGAGGAGTTGAGCTCGCTCGGCTTCAGGCCCTCGTCAACCTCGGTATCGTGCATGCGGACAAGCCATTCCAGCTGCTCCTGCACGAAGCCGGGGTCACTGTGGAAGCGCATGGCGCAGGCGACCAGGAAGATCGCGATCTCCGGCAGGTCCTCGTCCCCGAGATCCGGCAGCACCAGCTCCAGCTCCGTCATGTTGCTGGCCGTCACGATCGCCGCCTCCGTAGGCGGGATGACCAGTTTGGCTGCCTTGGGCTCTTTCGACATAGTCCGTATCCTCTACGCACGCGACATGACCACAAGATAAGGCGGGCGCGGCGAAAATCGACGCCGCGCCTGAAGTCGGCTGTTGAGAAAGGGGCCCGTCACCCGCGCGCCAGGAAGGTTGCGACGGTTCGGGCGACGTCGCGCGGACGCTCCACCGGGAGCATGTGCGTCTCGCGTTCGAACAGCTCCAGGCGGGCGCACGGGATCAGGCGCGCGGTCTCCTGCATGGCCTGCACGTCGAAGAACTGGTCTCGCGTGCCGCCGACGATCAGGGTCGGTGCCTCTATTCGCGCCAGCCATTCCGGATCGCGCCCGAACTCCTCGGACGCGACGGCGCTCAAGCCGCGCACGATCACGTCCGGGTCGTTCATCTTCTCGTCGAGGCGTTTGCCCTCCATCCAGAAACGCAGGCGGATCAGCCAGTTCAGCCAGGGCCGCCGGAACACCAAGCCGAATTCCGCCAGCAGTGCCTGAAAATCGTGACGGCGGGCGCATTCGATCTGCCGCTCGATGCTGCGGCGGCCCTCCGACGAGAAGCGGTGGGCGCTGACCATCAGGATCAGTTCCTTCGCCAGGTCGGGATGCTCGGCCGCAAGCCGCGCGGCCACGAAGCCGCCGAACGAGATCCCCATGACGGTCGCGGGACCGATCTCCGTCCGAAGGATCTCGGCGAAGTCGCGAACGATGGTCTCGATCCGGTAGTCGGCAGGCGGCGCGGGATCGTAGCCGAGGATGTAGATCGGCCTGCCCTCCGGGAGCAGGCGCGCGATACGCCTTGCGTCGCGGCTCGCCCTCGCCGGGCTGGGGCGCCGCACGAATGCCTGTCCGCCGTTGAAGACGACGATCGGGTCCGGGCCGGAGCCCGCCTTGACGTATGGAATCCTGCTCAGGAACAGGCCCGTCTCGAATTTGCTCATGATGAACCGTCGCAAGGAGCCAGCCCGACACCCGCTTTCCGGCGAAACGGAGCATGCAGGAGCGGTGCTGAGGTGATGGAATGAGGGATGCTTTCGCTGGTCGCCGGGGATGCGCGACAAGGTGCGCAGCCGGTGCTGGCGGAGCGGATCGAAAGCATGGATTGAGCCGACGGACGCGGAAGGGCGGCGGCGGCAGGGCGCGGCATCCGCTTCGTAAAAGCTGCGCGCGCGGCGGTCAATGCCCCCAATGTACGGATCCGACCGCAGGACTGCTCCGGTTGCTTAGTCCGCTCTTGGCGGCGAGATTGGGGTGGATGCAAATCAAGTCGAGGACCCTATGGATACCGTTCCGCCCATCGTGCGCCGCTATCTCGATGCCTACAACGTCAGGGACGTGGACGGGCTGGTCGCCTGCCTCACGGAAGACGTCGTGTTCGAGAACGTATCCGGCGGCACCGTCAACGTGCGCACGACAGATCGCGCAGCCTTCGAAAGCCTCGCCCGGCAGAGCGTCCACCTCTTCTCGGAGCGGGAGCAGGTGGCGACCAACTGCATCGCCGAGGGCGACCGGATTGCCATCAAGGTGCGGTACCGCGCCGTGGTGGCAGCGGATATGCCGAACGGCTGGAAGGCGGGACAAATTCTCGACCTGCAAGGGGTGTCGTTCTTCAAACTCGCCGGCGGCCGCATCGCGGAGATCGCCGACGTCAGCTAGAAGCGGACTCAGTCGGCGGCCTCGACGCAGTCTCGGCCCTGTGCCGGTGCCACGGCCAGCGTCCCTCGATCTCGACTTCGAGCGAGAAGCTCAGGAACGTGCGGATGAGGACGATGCCGGCGAGCACGAGAAGGCTCTGTAGGGATGGTTCGATAGCAACCGTATTGATGATGTCGGCGGCGACCAGAAGCTCAAGGCCGAGAAGAATCGCCCGGCCGATGTTCGACCGATAGAGATTGAAGGCTTCCGAGGCCGAGTGCCCGCCTCCGGCGATCTGCCAGAGCGCGGCGATGCTCGCCCCCACGATTCCGAGGACGATCACGGCGATGCCACCGATCTCGATGATGCGGATCGTCGCCGTCAGCAGCGGCAGATGCCAGTCGCCCATGAAACGCTCCCGCTTCCCCAGGAAGGATCTAGGCGGGATGACGCGTCGGCAAAGCCCCGGTCGCCGCCCGCTTGACTCCGATATATTGGAAAAAGATTCTAATTTAATGGAAACGTGTTCGGACATTAACATACATCTCGCCGAGCGACTCCGCGGCCTGCGGACGGAGCGGGGCCTGACCCTCGACGGTCTGGCCGAGCGCACGGGCGTGAGCCGATCCATGATCTCCCTCATCGAGCGCGGGGAGAGCAGCCCCACGGCCGTCGTCCTCGACAAGCTGGCGGCTGGACTCGGCGTGACGCTCGCCTCCCTGTTCGCCGAACGGGAGAGCGCCGATGCTTCTCCTCTCGCGCGCCGTGCCGACCAGCGCACGTGGCGCGATCCGGAGACGGGGTATCTCCGCCGCAACCTCTCGGCCCCCGGCTACCCGTCCCCGCTCGAACTGGTGGAAGTGATCCTGCCGCCGGGCGCTCGGGTCGCCTACGATACGGGTCCGCGCGTCGTCGGCGTCGCCCAGCAGGTGTGGATCGTCGAAGGCTGCATTGAGCTGACGGTCGGCCACGACACCTACCGGCTGGAGACGGGCGACTGCCTGTCCATGGACATCGATCATCACACCGTCTTCCGCAATCCCGCCGCCCAGTCCGCCCGCTATCTGGTGGCCCTCGCCACCCATCCCACGCGGGGTGGGCCCGGCAATTCTTCGCGCTGAGGAAATTTCATGCACGAGCAAGTCAACATCGTCGCCCTGTCGCCACAGGAGGCGAGGGAGGAGATCGGTGCCCTGGCGGCGGTTCTTTTGGACTGCGTCGAGGCCGGCGCGTCGGTGAGCTTCATGGCGCCACTGACGCGGGAGCGTGCGGAGGCGTTCTGGAGTGCCGTCGCGGTGGGCGTCGCGGCAGGCGACCGGGTCCTCCTCGTGGCGCGGGATCGCTCGGACCGGCAGATCGTCGGCATCGTGCAGGTGGTGTTCGCGCAGCCGGAGAACCAGCCCCACCGCGCCGACATCGCCAAGATGCTGGTGCATCGCCGTGCGAGGAAACGAGGTGTCGGCGCCGCTCTGATGCGCGCCGCCGAGGAAGCCGCGCGGGCGGCCGGCAAGACCGTGCTGGTGCTCGACACGGTGACGGGCGGGGATGCGGAGCGTCTCTACGCCCGCCTCGGCTGGTCGAAGGTCGGGGTCATCCCGAACTACGCAATGTGGCCCGAGGGCGGATTCTGCGACACGACGGTGTTCCACAAGCAGATCGCCGGTTCCTGAACTGCCCGGCAAAAGGAAGCGGCCCGTCGGCATTCGCCGGCGGGCCGCGTCGTCGATCCGTT
Source organism: Microvirga sp. (assembly GCA_035645535.1). Taxonomy (GTDB): domain Bacteria; phylum Pseudomonadota; class Alphaproteobacteria; order Rhizobiales; family Beijerinckiaceae; genus Microvirga. Next base: position 8,813 of record DASQMJ010000028.1, read on the forward strand.
CAATTCGCTCAGGCTAGAAGCCCAAGACCTGGAACTCGTCCGCCTCGTCGAATGGACTCGGGCCGTTCAGCACCACGACTGGCGAGCCGACTGGGACGCGGCTGTAGAGATCGATGATGTCGTGATTGAACATCCGGATGCAGCCGGAGGAGACCGCTTGGCCGATGGACCAGGGTTCGTTGGTGCCGTGGATGCGGTAGAGGGTGTCGCGGCCGTTGTCGTAGAGATAGAGGGCCCGGGCCCCGAGCGGGTTCTGGAGGCCGCCCGGCATGCCGCCGGCCCATGGGGCGTTGCGTTCCGGCTCACGCCTGATCATGGCCGGCGTCGGAGTCCAGCGTGGCCACGCTGCCTTGCGGCCGACCCTGGCGCGGCCGCTCCAGGCCATGCCCTCGTCGCCGACGCCGATCCCGTAGCGGAGGGCGCGGCCGTTCTCCCGCACAAGGTACAGATAGCGTGCGGCGGTATCGACTACGATGGTGCCGGGCTCCTCGCGGCCACGATAGGGCACCTCGCGGCGCAGGTAGCGGGTGTCGACCTGTGAGAAGTCGAGCGCCGGCAGGGGATGGGGCTCGTCGGGCCGGGCCGCATACATCGCCACATAGGTCGGATGGATGGTCGGGGCGGCGCTCTGCGGCGGTGGCGAGGTGGACACGCAGCCGGCCACGACCATGGTCATGAGAAGGGCACCCAGGCGGAGCAGCTTGTGCAGGGCGGAAGAGCTCAAGGCTGGGGCAATCGCAGACATCGGGGAGAACTCACAGTTTCTGTTGTTGGTTTAGCCTTGTACGAAGGCGTTCGGAGGGAGAAGACGAGGACTTTGAGAAAGCGCGGCCGTGGCCGCATGGTGGATCGTTAATGGCCGAAATGTGGCAAGGTTCCCCCTGTGGTTTCCAGGTCACAGGTTTGTGACGCTGTTTTTCCTCATTGGACCGGGTCCATCCGGACCGGGAAATGGTCTACAAGACTGTAACCCGACGGGCAGGCGATGCTGCTCATCTCTTCGTGAAGGGATCCGCTTGCCGATGAAGCCTCTCACCATCTCAATGCTGACGATCTGCGGGATCTCGGAGCTTCCCGACGAAGGACCGCGCTCCGCCACGCACGTGCTGTCGATTCTCGATCCCGATCATCCCGATCCGGACGCTTTTCTGACTTACGAGGCCCATCACCGGACCGTGTTGCGCTTTCACGACATCATCGATCCCATTCCCGGCATGGTTCTACCGGAACCGGAGCATGTGGAGGCGGTGCTGAAGTTCGGCGACGAACTGGCGAGCAGGGATCCGGCGCGAGTCGAGGGGCATCTCCTGGTCCATTGCCACATGGGCATCTCGCGCTCGACCGCCGCCATGGTCACCCTCCTGGCGCAGACCCATCCGCATGAGAGCGAGGATGCGCTCATGGCGAGGCTCGCGGAGCTTCGGCCGCAGGCTTGGCCCAATTCCAGGATGGTGCAGTTCGCAGACGAATTCCTGTCTCGCAAAGGGCAGCTGACCGAAGCCCTTCGGCGTCATTACGGCCGCCAGATCCGCCGCGATCCGCGTCTGGCCCAGTGGATGCGCGAGCTCGGTCGCGGTCGCGAGGTGGACATGGCGGCCTGACGCGCGAGCGTCAGGAGCGGGCGGTCACCTTCCCAGGGCGCCGAATTTCGGGGCGGCCCGCGGCGGTGCACTCGCGGCGTCGTCGCTCGCGAGCGACTCGATGATCGGGCAGTCGGGCCGGTTGTCGCCGTGGCAGGTCTTGGCCAAGTGCTTCAAGGTCCCAGCCATCTCCTGCAGCTCCGCGATCTTGCGCTCGAGGGTCTCCACATGCTCCAGCGCGACGCGCTTCACGTCCTTGCTGGCGCGGGCGCGATCCTGCCAGAGAGACAGCAGGTCAGCGATCTGCTCGACCGAGAAGCCGAGATCCCGGGCGCGGCGGATGAAGCGCAAGGTGTGCACGTCCTTGTCCGAGTAGACGCGATAGCCGGCCTCCGTCCGCACGGGCTTCGGGACCAGACCGATGGACTCGTAGTAGCGGATCATCTTCGCCGAGACGCCCGAAGCCTCGGCGGCCTGTCCGATGTTCATGCCCGTCCCTCCAGGGGTTGCAGAGCGTTGCCCGTGTCGCCTTCGGCCCGAACCGGCGCCTCCACGCGGCGCAGGCGGAGCGCGTTGCCGACCACGAAGACGCTCGACAGCGCCATGGCGCTGGCGGCTAGCATCGGGGACAAAAGCGTTCCGTCGACCGGATAGAGAATGCCGGCCGCCACGGGGATCAGCAGCACGTTGTAGGCGAAGGCCCAGAACAGGTTCTGCCGGATGTTGCGGATCGTCGCCTTCGACAGGGCGATGGCGTTGACGACGCCGCGCACGTCGCCGGACATGAGCACCACGTCGGCGCTCTCGATAGCGATGTCCGTGCCGGTGCCGATGGCGATGCCGATATCGGCTTCCGCCAGCGCTGGAGCGTCGTTGATGCCGTCACCCACGAAGGCCACCTTGCCGTGCCTGCGCAGGCGCTTCACCGCCTCAACCTTGCCGTCCGGCAGGACCTCCGCCTCCACCGCGTCGATGCCGATCTGGCGCGCGATGGCCTCGGCCGTCCCGCGGTTGTCGCCGGTGATCATCGCCACCTTCAGGCCGAGCGCGTGGAGAGCGGCAACCGCCTCGGGCGTCGAGGGCTTGATCGGATCCGCCACCGCAATGATCGCCGCGATGCGTCCGTCGACGGCGGCGTAGAGAGGGCTCTTGCCCTCCCGGCCGAGACGGGCCGCCGTCTCAGTGAAGTCTGTCACCGCATGTCCGAGCCGCGTCATGAAGCGGTCGGCTCCCACGTCCACTCTGCGGCCTTCGACCCGGGCCGAGATGCCGTAGCCGGGCACGGCCTCGAAAGCCTCGGGAGCCGCAAGGGACAGCCCGCGGCGCCTCGCGCCTTGCACGATGGCTTCCGCGATGGGGTGCTCCGAGCGGCTCTCCACCGACGCCACGAGCCGCAACACGTCGTCCTCCGAAAATTCGGGGGCGGCGACGAAATCCGTCAGGTCGGGACGGCCTTTGGTCAGCGTGCCGGTCTTGTCGAGGGCCACGACCCCGACCTCTTTGAGGCTCTGCAGCGCATCGCCCTGGCGGAACAGCACGCCGAGCTCCGCCGCGCGACCGGTCCCGACCATGATGGACGTAGGCGTCGCGAGCCCCATGGCGCAGGGGCAGGCGATGATCAGCACCGCCACCGCGTTGACGAGCGCGAGGCCGAGCGCCGGTTCGGGGCCGAAGACGAGCCAGACCAGGAAGGTGAGGGCGGCCGCTGCCATCACGGCCGGCACGAACCAGGCCGTGACCTTGTCGACCAGCGCCTGGATCGGCAGCTTGGAGCCCTGCGCCTGCTCGACCATGCGGACGATCTGCGCCAGCACCGTGTCGGCGCCGATCCGGGTGGCCCGGAAGCTGAAGCTGCCCGTCTTGTTGATCGTCCCGCCGACCACCTCGTTTCCTTGCCCCTTCTGCACCGGCACGGGCTCGCCGGTGATCATGGATTCGTCCACGAAGGAGGAGCCTTCGAGGACCTCGCCGTCCACCGGCACCCTCTCGCCCGGCCGGACCTGAACGACATCCCCAATTACCACCTGCTCGACGGGTATCTCGACGGGGTTGCCGTCCCGCACCACCCGCGCCGTCTTCGGCTGGAGGCCGAGAAGGCGCTTGATCGCTTGGGAGGTGCGGCCCTTGGCCTTCGCCTCGAGGTAACGGCCGAGCAGGATCAGCGTCACGATGACGGCGGCGGCCTCGTAATAGACATTGGCCGTGCCTGCCGGGAGCAGCCCCGGCAGGAAGGTCGCCACGACCGAATAGCCATAGGCCGCGCTCGTGCCGAGCACCACGAGGGAATCCATGTCCGGCGCAAGGCGCAGGAGGGCGGGAACGCCCTTGCGGAAGAAACGCAGGCCGGGCCCGAACAGGACGACCATCGTGAGCGCGAACTGCAGGTACCAGCTCTCCCGATGACCGATGGTTTCGAAGACCCATCCGTGCACGCCCGGAATGAAGTGCGAGCCCATCTCGACGGCAAAGACCGGCAGGGTCAGGAGAGCAGCCAGGATCAGGGAAAGCCGGAGGCGCGCCATCTCGACCTCCCGCACGGTCTCCCGCCGGTCGGCCTGATTGTCGACCCTGATCTCCCTTGCCTCATAGCCGGTTTGCTCGACCGCCCCGATCAGGCGGCCCACCATGTCGGCTCCGCCGAAGAATCGTACGGAGGCGCGCTCGGTCGCGAGATTGACGGACGCGTCGATCACGCCCGGCACCCGCCTCAGGGCCTTCTCGACCCGGGCGACGCAGGAGGCGCAGGTCATGCCCTCGATTGCGAGGTCGACCGTCGTGTCGGTTGGTTCGTAGCCGACGCGTCGGACGGCGTCGGCAATGCTTTGCGGCGAGGCGGGGGAGGGGGCCAGCGCGACCCGCGCACGCCCGGTCGCCAAGTTCACGCTCGCGGATTGAACTCCCTCAACGGCGTTCAGGGCCTTCTCGACCCGTCCCACGCAGGAGGCGCAGGTCATGCCTTCGATGGGAATATCGAGGGTCGGGCCCGACGCCGCACGTTCGGCCACAGCCATGACGAAACTCCTGATTCAACATCAACTGCCGATGTTGTGGGCCTTCCAATGATGGGAAGGTCAAGCGTCTGCTTCAAGGGAAGCCCAGAAGGATGGCACCACGGCACTCGGCGACGGGCGGCCCCAGCGGGACCGGAGGCAGCGGGCAGAATGGGAAATGCAGGCGTGACTCAGACCGGAATGAGGGAGAACTTGGTCACGAACAGGATCACGCTCAGGCTGAATACCAGTCCGACCCAATCCAGAACTCTGGCAAGCGGATCCTCTCCCGGACGATTTCCTGACGTGTCATGCATGGCAGCAGGTTACAGTGCCTCACAAAGCCGAAGCTTAAGCATTGGTTGTCACTTAAGGTAAATATTCAGTAAAGGGAAGCATCATTTGGCACACATATGTTATAAAGCTACATTTCTGTGGATTGAGCCCAACCTGTGCTATTGCGCGACTGCCGTTTGATCCGGCCGGTCTCGAAACGACGCCCGTGTCTTAATCCGGTCACGTTGTATGGAGACAGACGCGAGACCGCTCCCGCGACCGGTCTGGAACCGTGATCGGTTCCGGTCCATTGACCCCAATGTTTCGGCCATGGTTCAGGCACGAGGACATCTCCGCTTGTACCGACAGGAATGGCCGCCTACCAGTAGTCTCGTTCTTTCAAGCCGGTACTGACCTTTGAAGCACATCGAAAAACAGGAGCGAACCGTTCGTATCCTGACCTACAACGTTCACCGCTGGCTCGGGACAGACCGCAAGATTGCACCAGCCCGAATCGCGGAGGTCATCGCATCGTGCGAGCCGGACCTCGTGGCTCTGCAGGAGGTGCGCGTCGGGCGCGTCCACGCGGGAGCCTCCGACCAAGCCGCCGCTGTGGCGGCCCAGCTCGGCATGGACCTCCATTTCCAGCCGACGATCCGAATCCTGGGCGAGCAGTACGGAATCGCGATCCTCTCGCGGCATCCCTCCCGGATCGTGAGGTCGGGCCGTCTTCCCACCCTCGCGCAGAACCCCGCCTTCGAGAAGCGCTGCGCCCTCTGGGTCGCGGCCGACCTCGGCGGGCAGGAGGTGCAGGTCGTCAATGCCCATCTCTCCCTGCGGTCGGGCGAGCGCCGGACCCAGGCGGCCGCCTTGTTGGGGCCCGACTGGCTCGGACATCCCGACTGTGCCGATCCGGCCATCCTGCTCGGCGACTTCAACGCTCCTCCCTATTCCCGATCCTACCGCCTTATCGCCGACCGCCTGCGCGACGCCCAGCTTTCAAACCCTGCCGGAGAGCCGCTGCCGACCTTCCATACCCGTGCGCCGATCCTGCGGCTCGATCATGTCTTCGTCACCGATTCCGTGGAGGTGGTGAAGGCCGCGCCGGTTCGAAATCCGCTGACGCGGGTCGCGTCGGATCACTTTCCACTACTGGCGGAACTGCGTGTGCGCAGCCGGGTCGGAAAGGCCGGGGGGGAGCGCTCGCCCGCCTCCCAGGACGAGCTGCTCTGAAGCCGCGGCGGCGCAAGCGTACATCAAGCGTTGCCGTTGTCGGCGAATTCAATTACATTGGCAATACTCTATAACATTCAGGCAAGGCCGTAGGGGAAGGGGTCTCCGTGAAGCTCTATTATACGCCCGGATCCTGCTCCCTCGCTTCCCGGATCGTGGCCTGCGAGGCCGGCCTCGATCTCGACTACGACAAGGTCGACCTGAAGCACCGGACGACCGCTTCCGGCCGCGACTTCATCAAAATCAATCCCAAAGGTTATGTGCCGGCCCTGGCCCTGGGCGACGGACAGGTGCTGACGGAGGCGTCCGTCGTGATCCAGTTCCTGGCCGATCAGGCGCCCCAGGCGCGTCTCATCCCGGAGCCGGGTTCCCTGGAGCGTTACCGCGTGCAGGAATGGCTCGGCTTCATCAGCACGGAACTGCACAAGGGATTCGGCCCTCTCTGGAAGTCGACCTACCCGGATGCGGCCCGGAGGATGGCGGTCGAGCACCTGCACCAGCGCTTCGGTTATCTGAACCGGCACCTGGAGGGCCGCTCCTACCTGATGGGGGAGACGTTCACGGTCGCGGACGCCTACGGCTTCGCGGTGCTGAACTGGACCTTCTTCCACAAGATCGACATTTCCGCGTATTCCCAACTCGGCGCCTATCTGAGGCGCGTCGCCGCCCGCCCGGGGGTCAGGCGGGCGCTGGAGGCGGAAGGCCTCGCCAAGGCGGCCGCATGAGGATCGCCGCCGCTGCGGCTCCGCAAACCCGGATGGCGCCGAGGCCAGGCTCAAGAACCCTTGCCAGAGGCTCGCCGGGCGGTTAGGCAGCCCCAACAAGGCGCGCCCCGTAAATGCTACCCGTCTCCGTCTTCATCATCGCCAGGAACGAGGCCGACAGGATCGGCGAGACGATCCGTGCCGTCCGGGATCTGACCGACGACCTGATCGTGGTCG